>NZ_JBNJMF010000003.1:0-914793 GCF_050936775.1 Streptomyces sp. CA-243310
CCGCCGACAGGGTCGGACCTCATCCTCGGGACCGGCCGAAGGCCGGTCGCGCGGCGTCGCAGATAGTGCTCTTGCAACGACCCGGGGTGGGTAGAGTGGTCACGGCGGACGGAATCTGATCGCCGACACCAACAAGGTCTGCGCCGCCGCACGAGCGCGACCTCGAGCCCGACGACCGAGACGCGTCGCCATCCCCTCGACCGGAACGCGTCAGCCGGCCTCACCGCGCCCGCGTGCTATCGCGATGGGGTGCGGCGTCCGGGCCGAGCTTCGCGGCCAGCAGATTGGCCTCGAACGGGGTCCGGCGCCACGCCGGTTTTCTTCGTCGCGGTGTAACCGTGGCCGCCGCACCGCTGAGCCTGTGGGCCCGTGCACTGCACCATCCCCGCTGCGTCGCGACACTCTTGCGCTTTCGCTCGCGGCGCGAGAGCTGCTGTGAGCAGCCGCGGTTCGGAATCGTTCGCGGACCAGGAGGACGCGCCCGCCGCGACGCGGTAGGTGGGAGCGTGCGGCCGGCGCCCGTGCACTTGGCGCGAAGCGAGTGGCGGGTTTTTGCCGCTCGCCTAGGCCCGGCGTCTCAGGTCGTTCGCGACCCGTGGCGCCGGGAGCGAGTGGGGGCGTGACTCGGGAGCACCAGTGACCGTGGGGGCCGGGCAACCGGCGGGCGTTCGGCCCGCCCTGGGCGCGGATCCAGAACGTCGCGATTCCCGCGCGCGCCGGGCGAAGCAGCGTCGCCGCACCTGCCGGGGCAGAGCATGACCCGAGCCTTCCGAGGAACCCACCCTCGCGAGCGTACGAAAAACGACGCATGCTCCTGGCGAGGGGAGAACCCCGCGGCGTGCGAGCCGAGCCAGGCCTCACGTCGAGCTGCTCCAGCGCCTCGCCTGTCCCGAGGTCCAGGTTCCCCCGGGGCACCCTCACCCCTCGCCGCTCTCTGAGGAAAGCGGCCCCATAGCCCGAAGGCGATCCGCCGCCCTCGAGCATCTGTACTCGCGGGCGGCGTCGTCCCCACGGTATCACCCATCAACGCTATGGTCCGCAGCGCCCATGATCCTGTTAAACAGACACGTCCACAACGCGCGACAGCACAACCTTCAGGACGGGAAACGCCGACCCCCGCTCCGCCCTTCAAAGCTCAGCAGAGAACACCCACTGTTGCCCGACTGAAGCCCAGCCTGCAAGCACCTCGGCCGCCCGCGTGGCCAGTCCGCTGAGCGCACCTCGACCTCGCGTTCCGAGTCGTCGTGATGGCATCCGACCGGTGCATCACTACGCGCCGCCGTTGGCACCGCAGAGGGTGCGGCCCACCCGCGAGCGCTCAACTAACCTCGCGCACCTCAAACCGTAGGAATCCTCTTCCGCCGGCGCACCGGGTCCCCCGGGTGCCCGAGGCACCTGCGGAATGCGAAGCTTTCGGTCAGAAAGTGGGCGGACACAGCGTAGCGCATGTCCCGCGCGGTGCGCTCAGCGCGCGCGGTCCGCCGGCACGGGAAGAGCGCGTGCTGCGAGCGCGAGGCCGCACTATCCATGGCCGCCGCCTACGTTTCCCGGCGCGCGGCCACATCAATAGCGGCGGAGCCGAGCGCTATGCCACCGAGGCCTGAGGGGCGCCTCGTAGTGGTCCGTGCCTCTCTCCGCGCCGCTATGGCACCCGAGAAATTCGCAGAGCGGTACAGGGTTGTGGCCAATGTGCCCCGAAATATCTATAGGCGTTGTTTGGGTCGCACCGTAAGGGCAATCACTCTGCCGCCGCCACGCGCGCGCCTCGTGACCCGGCCCGCGCCGCTGGACACCCCGTGGGGATCGTCTGGCGAGTGTCGTGAAACGACGGCGGCAGCCCCCTGGGGGGGCAATGGTGACTGCGGTTCCCGCGGCCCGCCCGAGGAGCCGGGGGACCACCGAACCGACCCTGCCGCCGAAGCGGCCCCGCTCTGAACGTATTCCTTCTACGCGCACACCCGTCTCTGGTGCGCGCACCCGCCGGGAACACGGAAGGATCGGTGCCTGTCCTTCCGGTTGCTCGGATGGGCCGCCGATTCACTACGGCGGGGCCCGCGCACGCCTTAGGACACCGCGGCACCGCGCCAACGCCGAATTGCTGTCGAGCCCGCCCGGCCTCTTCGTCGGCCCTGCGAACCGCCCCGCCCGTCGGCACCCTCGCGCCTCACGGCGCCGCGCGATTCGGTACTTGGCGGCACGTCTACGTCCACCGCCGAACCGCAGCGATAACTCGGCCCCGAGAACAGCGTCTTGGACTCTCCCACGCGTGGCGCCTAACCGCCGGCCCGGCGCGCCCCTACGTCCTGCGCCGCGCTCGCACTCAGGGGCGCAGTGCCACATCGCGAGTGTCAGACAGGCATACGTCCGGCGAACAAGCCCATTCCTCGCTGAGTTCTCGCAAGGCCCCTGTGTCCGCGCTTGCGGAGCACCGCGAGAGAAGCGGCGCGCGGACGGTCTTGGCTCGGGTCGCCGCACGATCCGCTGCAGCGCCGTGCCCGATCCTGCTGGATAGACCAAGCGCGGGTCGTGGCTACTGAGCGACAGTCTGCCTCCGGAGGGCCCGCGGAGCCTGGCCGGCGTCAGCATCCCGCAAGGCCGCCGTGCTCTCGACCAGGGCCCGAGGGTGCTCTCTCCGAGCGCTCTGCCATGCCCCTCGACGTCCGAGGACGTCCGCGGCATCGCCCAGGCCGCAGCGTCACAGCTTACGCTCGCCCGGCCGGCGCGCCCGGCCCCGCCGACCGAGACCCTATCTCCTCCTGCCTCCTGCGGTGACGTCGGCGCGGCTGGCGCAGCAGCTGCGGGACGGCGGGCACGAGTCCATCGTGTGGACCCTCACGGCCAACTCCTGCGCTTTCGGCGTCGCTATCCCCCGACCAAGGCGCCCCGAGCCGGTTCCGGCGGGCCGTTGCACCACCGAGTGGAGACGCTGAAAGCTGCGCCTGGGGCCGGGACTTGTGACAGCGAGAATCCGCACTCGAAGCGCAGCCCCCACCCTCGATCCCGCCGCCGGGCGCGGGGCGGCGTGCGGTGGGCGACGTTAGGCTCCCCCCTGTGTCGTGCCCTTTCCCGCGAGGCGCGCCACTCGTCCGAGCTGCCTTGCGTCCTTCGGCGGCCCGTCTTCCCACGCCGAAGCTGTGCGCGCAGGCGGAATAAACGTCGACGCGCGTCCGGCAGCGCGCGAAGCGCAGGTCGCACCAGAGGAAGGAGAAGTCACATGTGCGAGCGCTGGCGGCGGCCTCAGACCGTACCCTCCTGGGCGCCAGGGCCCGAGCGCCGACCCGATCCGACACCTTTGCCTTTCCTTTCCCCAATGTGGTATGCTAAAGGTTGCTCGTAATCGACAGCTGCGAACCCTGCCGAGACGCAGCGGGTGCGCAAACGTGGCAGCGGCGAAACCAGATCCTGTACTCGGCAAGTACTGGGTTCCTGCATAGCGAGCAGCGGACGTACCGCTAGTCCCAGCGCTAACACCAAGCCGGCCCCGTGTTCACCAGCCCGGCCGAATCTGCCTCCCCCTCCTGTACCGTCACCAGGCGCCCGGCCCCGCGCCCCGCCGCTGCCCGGCCCGCTCCAGCCTGCCGCTGCCCATGACGCCGCGGTGGCCCGTGGGCGCCACAGACGCCCTGCTGCCTGCTCGCCTGTGCCGACTAAGGGGCTGCCGCTCCTTCAGCCCAGATCGCGCGCGGTGCGGCGTCGCCTACTCGCGTGCGGAACCCGCGTCGACGCCGAGCCGCGACGCCTCGCCGAGCGTGTGCCGAGTTCAGACCGCGCGACGGACCCAGGTCGGGCGCGTCGCCGAGCCGTGACGGGTGTCCGGAGACGGCCGTCTCGAGTTTCACGCGGCCTGTCCCTAGGCTCCGCGCGGTCCACAACCATCAGGAGCCACTCGTAACCCCCGTCCAACGCCGCCAAGGCGACGCCGCAGCGGCAGTCGGTCAAGACGCCGTGCTACTCCCTGCACGTCGAAGTAGCACGTCCAGGCTGGCCTCTACCGCGCCCCCTCAACACCGCTCGGAGTTCCGCCTAGGCGGCCGCGGGCCCGTTCTCCAGGGAAGGAGCCCGCCGCAAACAGGCGACAGTGCCGCCTGTCAGTCACCGCGCAACGCCGAAGGCCCAGGCCGAAGGAAAGCCGCCTCCGCCAACGGCCACCCCCGCCCGCCCAGGCGCCCACGATACGGCCCAGGGCGAGCCCCCCGGTGCAGAAGGCGTCCGCGTCTTGCTGGTCGTGGCCGGAGCGAGACGCGCCAAGGCCGCGCCGGCCGAGGCGAAGCAGCCTCGGGCTACCGCGGACCGCTGCACCCGGCGGCGAGGCCGACCGCCATAGGGCCCAAGCGCGCCGTGGAGCGCGCCGGCGGTCAGCGTGGCTCCGATCCGTCGTCCCCAGCCGCCCGCGCACGCTGGGGAGAACAGGCCCCTCGCCGCCGAGCAGCGCGCCCAGTCCGAACGTAACGCCGCGGCCACAGGCCCGCACCTCCGCAGAGGCGTCGGGCGCCACCGCCGCCGAAGAGCGGGAACAGGCCGAGGCCGCCGAGGCTCCGCGCCGCACTCGCGCCGTTCTAACCGCCGAGACAGCCGAGCGGAACAAGCAGGCGAAGGCCTCGCGCGCCGCCGCGCTCGAAGCCGCCGCCGCTGCCAGCGAAGGGCACCACCCGACGCAGGCGAGGCCCGGCAAGCCGCGACCGCGGCCCGCGCCGCCGCCAACGATGCGACGGACGCGGCCGGTCGGGCCCGTGCGGCTGCGAACGACGCGTCGACGGCAGCGGTGAACGCTCGTGCCGCCGCCACTCGCTCCGCCGCGGCAGCCTCACGTTTCCCGCGCGGCGGCCGACGGAGCGTGGTCTGCCTACCAGACCACCAACGCGGCCGCTGCCACCGCCCACGCCGCCGCCGCCGAGGCCATCGACGCCGCGGCGAACGCCAAGGCCAACGCCCGCGCGGCGGAGGCCGAGGCCAAGAAGGCGCAGGCAGCGGCCATCAAGGCCCGCCAAGAGGCGACCGCAGCGAAAGCCGAGGCCGTGCAGACGGCGGAGTGGGCGGCCAAGACAGCCGGGTTCGCCTTCGCGGCCGGTCAGGCCGCCGCCGGCGCCCGCGACGCGGCCCGCGCCGTGAACGTCACCGCCAATGAGGCCATCGCGGTGGGCAGCCCGTACCGCGAGACTGAACGCCTCGGCCGCGTTCGCGGTCTTGGTGGCGCAGACCGCGAAGCCGCTGGCCGAGCAGCAGGCCGCCGCCGCGGAGGCCAAGGCGAAGGAGGCGGCGAAGGCCGCAGTCGAAGCCAAGGCGCTCGCCGACAAGGCCGCCGGTGACGCCAAGCTCGCGGCCCAAGCTGCCGCGGCTGCCGCGGGCGGACGCGGCCAAGGCAACTGGAATACGTGGCTGCGGCCCGTGCTTCGGCCGCCGAGGCGCAGAAGGCTGCGGACGCCGCCAAGCGGGCAGATGCCAAGGCGCAGGAAGTACGACGCCCAGGCCGGTGTCGACGCCATGCACGCCTCGTACGCCGCGTCCGACGCCGAGTCGCAGGCGTCCGCAGCCGACGGCGAAGGCCACCGCCGCCGAGCGCGACGCCGCCTCCGCCCGCTCCCGCGGCCTCCGCCGCCGAGCAAGAACGCCCGGCAGCGCTCGAAACACCGCCACCCAGGCGGAGAAGGACGCCACCGCGTCGGAGGGCGCGGCACCCGCGCCCACGAGAGCGCCACCGAAGCGGACAAGGCCGCCGACCGGACCGAAGCCGCCGAGCGCGAGGAGGAGCAGCGGGCCGCCCAGGCGCGCGTGGAGGCCAACGGCTCCGACGCCGGTGCCGACCTCACGGTCAACGAGGAAGAGCTGCTGCGTCGCGAGTGCGGCGAGGAGTGCGTCCAGGAATTCCGCACGGCGAAGGCTCTGACCGGTCAGGGTGTACTCGACTGGCTGGTCAAGAACGGCGGCGAAATCCTCCTGGAGGAGATCGGCTACCGAGACCTGGAGCGCTGTTTCACCCAGGGCGACATCGAGAGCTGGCCTGTGGACGCTGGCGAAGCTCGGTGCCCGTCTCGAAGGCCTTGTCCGGTGGGGAAAGGCGATCGTCCGGGTCGCCAGCGGCATCGGCGGCTTCCTGGAGAAGTCGGTCATTGCCAAGCGGACCCTGGACAAGTTCCGCAAGGATCGTCGACGACGCCAAGAAGGGCAAGGGCAACGCCTGCCCGGTCCAAGCCCAAGCTCGGCGCGGGAGCACGGGCGGCAGCGTTCGCCGCACCCGCAGGAGCCGGTAACCGCATCGGCAGCGACGGCGTACGCCACCACCGGGGGGACCACGACGGCCCAGTTGGCGTCGACGAGCCCGCAGTACCCGGGTGTCGGCACGATCGTGAACGAAGGTGGAGTGACCATCCAGATCTACTCCAACGACCACGCCCCGCCGCACGCGCATGTCAAGGGCAAGGGCGCGGAGGTCCGGATCGGCATGAAACGGCAAGCCGATCCTGGAGGACAAGCCGCCGACGAAGCTCCAGCAGGCTGTCATCGACAGCAACATCCGTACCATCAGGGAGAACATCCGAGCCGCCATGGAAAGGTTCAAGGCCAATGGCAAGTGCTGACGTGTCCCCGGAACTCCGGCCACGCCCTGCGGCAGCTTGAGGAACGGGTGGGCACGACCGTGTCCGACGTGACCGACGGACACGCGCGCTGGGAGCTGTACAGGGCCGCCCTCGCGTCCGATACGGCGCGGCCGGGCCTGCTGGCCGCGGTCACCGCAGAGGGCGGACGGCGCGCTCGGCGTCGGCCGTCGTCGGCGAAGCCCTGGAGCGAGTGCCCCGCGCCGACCGGGAGACCTGGGTCCAGGCCCTGGCCCCCTCGGTGCGCGCGTTCAGCGAACGCCGGGCACGCGAGCTGGGAATCCTCGAAGACCTCCGGGCCGGAGCGGAACCGCCGACACTCGGCGCCGAACTCGTCGACGGCTGGAGCGACTGGCTCCAGTTGCGGATCGGCGCCGAGGTCTCCGAGCCGTCAGTGCTAAGAGTGCTGGCCGAGTCGGGCCGGACGAAGCGCATTCGGCGGACCGCCACCGAGGCGCTCGCCGGCTGACGTCGAAGAAGTGAAGAAGTGAAGAGACGATGCCCTCCCCTCCCTCACGGGAGGGGAGGGCATCGTGATGTGCGGCTCCCTGGAATGTACGGGGTCGGTCGGGCTCGACCGGAGCCTCTCACCGCCGACTCCATGCACCCGGCACCTCGGGAAACAGTGGTACGGGGGTGGGTGCCGGGGGGAGAGAGGTGATTGCAGCCGTCGAAGCACGGGCCTTCGGCCACGGGGATGTGTCCGTCGACGAAGGACCGTCACGACTCGTGCACCGCCAGGTTGTGCCCACAGCGCACTTCGGGCAGGCCAGGGCCCCACCAATGTCAGGGAAGCGGCGCCGCCATTGCGCATCCGGCGCGAACACGTCCCCGGTGAGGCGGGATGTTGTTGCGGCACAGGCAGCAGCTGATGCGAAAGCACGATGGTCGTGGCGGGGGCTCCCCACAGGCTGGCGGGTGGGGCGGGCGACAGTCCGCCACCCGGCCGCCCCACCGGCACCGTTGAGGGATGAGCCGCAACGGCGAACACCGACACAGGCACTGCCTCAGGAGGTTCCGCTTGGTCACCGCCGTAACCACCGCGGCCCCCTGTGCCGGGTCAACGGGCACCGATGATCGCCAGGCAGGCGAGGGACCAGCATCACGGCCGTTCCGGCCGCCGTCACCGGCGCGGCCAGTACCGGGTGTCGGTGGACGACGTAGCCGAAGCCACCCGCCAGGAGCAGCGTCACGAGGACCAGGAAGCAGCAGCACGACCAGGATGAGGGAGGACATGTGGATCTTCCATTCGTCAGGCATATCCGGGGTCGGCATGCGGTTGATCGGATGGTGGTTCAGGCGGGGGTTAGCTCCACAACCCCGGCCAACCTGACGCGGAAAGAAGCCCCATTCAATGCTTCTGACCTGCGGAATTTGATGGCAGATCAGGCTTGAATGGGGCTTCGATCACAGGTATGGGGCGGGCCCGTGGCCCTCTCCCGCAGATGAGTTATGGGGTGGACACCCCGATTTGTTACGCGGGACTTCCCGCCAGTGGGGGCGCCAAGCTCCCCAGCGCCCGCTGAACGCTTCGGAGGACGCCTGAGGAAACCGGATACCCGCGCGGGCCCGGAGGGCCGTCACAGGCGAGCCGAGGCCTCCCGCGCCCCGGTTCTGTTCGCCAACAGGGTTATGGGGGGCAAGTCGCAAGATGTGACACCGAACCGCCCGGAACTTTCAGAGAGACCACCGAACAGCACCCCGACTCACAGACAGACCGACCGACAACCCCACGAACCTGAACCGCACACCCACACCGTCCAACGACCAGACCCGCAACCGCCCAGACCAGAAACCCGACGAACCGAACCATCCGGCAAACCGCCCAGACACAGACCGAAGAACCGAAGATCGAACGAACGAACCAAACCCAACAACCAAACCCAAACCCACATACAAGAAAGTCCGGCCAGTCACCGGCCGCGAATACCGGTTCTGACCAGGGACCGACACCGAGGGGGCGTTCTACCCGCTTCCCCCCGTGTCTCCCCCCATGGATCCCCCCTTGTCTCCCCCGATGTCTCCCCCTTGTTTCCCCCCCACGTGTACCGGGTCGTCAGCCGGCGCCGACGACCTGGAGTTCAACCGATCGCCAGGCTGGTGGAACTCGTCCGGGTGGCCGTCAGCGTCCCGGTCTGGCCCCGCGCCCTCCCACTGGATGTCCCAGGTGCTGGTGGCGTGACCGGGTAGCGGCCGCCCGGCGCCGTCGCGCTGGTGCGCATGTACGTGTGCCCGCACGTCGGGGACGGATCCTTGCCGAACCGCGGCTCGTACGGCGTCCCCGGGCCGGCGCACGGGACGGTGCTGCCGTCCCCCATCGACCACGCGATGGTGCGCACCCGGGCCGTCGCGGTGACCGTGACCGACCCTGCCGACGCCGACGCCGACGTCGGACCCGTGCGGGACGGACCCGGGTTGGACCACATCCACAACCGGCATCCCGACCAGCCCCGTGCCGTCCGGGCGCGGCACGATCCCGATGTCCGGCCCCTCCAGGAGCAGCTTCTCGACCGCTTGGTGCGCGAGGGCCTGGACGCCGCCGCCGCCACCGGCCGGTCCGGTCGCGGACCAGCGGATCCCGCCGCGGATTTCGTCACCGGCGCTGTTGGGGCAGGTCACCAGGTACAGCGATCCACCCGGATCCCCGGGCCTCCAACTGGCCGGGACGCCGGTGTCGAAGCCGGGCGGGAGTCCGCCGGCCGGGCCGGGCGTCTCCTTCCAGTAGCAGGAGTCCGCCGGGCTGAAGACGCCCATCTCGGGGGTGGAGCAGGGCACGGGTGTGCCGTCGATCGCGCAGGAGGGCTTGCCCGACCCGTCGCCGCCGGGCTTGCCCGGCCCCTGCCCAGGCTTGCCCAGTCCGGGCTTGCCCGGGTCCTGGGCTGTGATGTCGCAGTCCAACTCCCGAGGGGGACAGATGACTCCTCCGTCGTCCGCGAGAGCCGGCGCGGCGTGCGCGAGGAGCAGCCCGGCCGCCAGCGCGAGCGCGAGGCCGGTCGGGCGGGGGCGGGCCAGCACGTGCGGTCTCGCTCGATCGTGGACGTGTAGACCTGCCAAGGGCCCGTCTTGGTGCGCTGGGCGGTGGAGGTCACCACGTGGCGCCGCGGCGCCGACGGGGCCGTCACGGGCTTCCCCGAAGCCTTGTCGACCTTGTCGTAGGCGGAGGAGTCCACGCAGTCCGTGATCGACGCCCGCCAGGTGTCTCCACCCGTGTCGAGGGAGTCGACCCTCGGGGAGTGGACCGGGGCGCCCTTCATCACGGTGCCGCGTTGCTGGCACCAGTACAAGGTGGCCTTGATGTCGGTCAGCGCCTTGTCCGTCGCGTGCTTCTCCAGCTCCGGGTCCAACACCGCGTTCGCGTACGAGCGTGTCTCCGCCGCCGCCATCGCCGCGTACGCCGTCAGGACCGCCGTCTTCTCGGCCGCCTGCGGATCCACCGGCACCGCCGACGACGACGCCACCCGAAGACACCGCCGCGGCCGGCTTCCCGTCCGACGACGCCCCGCCACACCCGGCCGCCATCAGACAGAGCCCCACCCCAAGACCCGCAACCCCTAACCCCCGTACCCGCACCGCGCCTCCCACGTCCGTGATCATCACGACACGCCAGCGCCACCCACCCCCACAAACCCCCGACTTCCAGCCGCACCCCCACCACCCGACCCGTCAACCCCGAACCCTCCCCCACCCCACAACTAAGTCCGGCCAGTCACCGACCCGAAACCCAGGTCTGACCAGGGAGAACGAGCACAAGCCCAGCAGTCGTCTTCCCCCATCTATCCCCCCAACTGTCCCCCCATCTATCCCCGAACTCTCCCCCCAACTTTCCCCCCAACTGTTCCGAGCCCAGGGCCAACCGCCCCAGCACACGCCCTGAAGAACCGAACACCCCACGCCAGACCCCCCCCACACACAAGAAAGTCTGGCTAGTCACCGGCCGCGATACCCGGCCTGAACAGGGACGACGCCGAGGGAGCGCCGGACCCGACTCCCCCCATGTTCGACCCGATGTTTCGACCCCATGTCTGACCCCATGTGTACCGCCGGCGGGGGCCCGCCACCGTCCCGGAACGGGACGGCGAGACTGGACAGATGAACGAACGCCGCCAACTCGGCTCGGGCCCCCGCCCCGCCACACCCCCGGCACCACCGACCGCAGGGCCCGCCTCGCCGCCGAGCCCACCCCGACACCCCCGCCCACCGAGGCCGAGGCCGAGGCCGAGGCCGGGGCCGGGGCCGGGGCCGGGGCCGGGGCCGGGGCCGGCGAGCGCCCCGAGCAGCAGCTCGGCCGGCGCGCGCCCTCGGACCAGGCGCCACGACCGGCCGGTGAGTCACCGTTTCAGTCACCGGTGACTGAAACGGTGAGTTCAGCAACCGGTGACTGAGCCGGTGAGATCGCTCCCCAGAGCCGGTGACCAGGCCCTGTGACTGGGCATGCCAGGCTTCCCCACCACCTGTTACCCAACCAGCCCCATCGGGCGAGAGGGACCCCTGTTGTCAAGCGAGGGGCACCGTAGGGTGACGAGCATGATTCGGACTGTCGTGCTGGACATCGGCGAAACCTTGACCCGAGACGATCGCTTACTGGGCGGCCTGGGCCGACTGGCTCGGAAGCCCACGGCACACCCTGTCCGCTCTTGTCGGGGCCGTCGTCGTCGACGGCCGGGACAACCGCGGACGCTCTCCGGTTGCTCCGCCCGGGCCTTGATGTCACGGCCGAGTATGCCGCTCGGGAGGGCCGCTGGCCGCGGGGAGCAGCTCGACGAGAGCGACCTGTACGAGGATGTTCGCCCGGCACTGGCCGCGGTGCGGGCTGCCGGCGTGCGGGTCGTCGTCGCGGGCAATCAGTCGCCGAAGGCCGGCCGGCTGTTGCGGTCGCTCGATCTACCTGCGGATGTGGTCGCGGTGTCGGGCGATTGGGGTGTGTCGAAGCCGGCGGCTGCGTTCTTCGAGCGGGTGTTGGAGGTGTCTGGCGCGCCGGCGACGGAGACGCTGTATGTCGGCGACCACCCGGCCAACGACATCCATCCGGCCCGCGCCGCGGGGCTGCGCACGGCGCACCTTCGCCGCGGCCCGTGGGGGCACTGGTGGGCGGACGACTCGGAGGTACGTGCGGCCGCCGATTGGTCGATCGACTCTTTGCACGACCTCGTCGGTATCGTCAACGCGTAGCGTCAGAGGGTCACTTGCCCGGGCGGTACGGTTGTCGTATGGCCGACCACCCGGGGTATCGCATCGCGGCACGGCGCCAGTCCCGCCGCATGACGCAGCGCGATCTCGCTGCCGCCGCACACCTGTCTCTCGGCATGATCCGGCATATCGAGCAGGGCTCTCGCGCGCCGAGCCCGTCCGCGTTGGAGTCGATCGCCGCCGCCCTCGGCGTCGACCCAGCCCGCCTCTACCCAGGCTTCGCGGGCACCGCACGCCGAATGCACGCCACCCTGCCGTCGATCTCCGCCGCCATCGCGGGCTATGGCATCCGCCTCGACCCGCCGGACTCGGCACCGGGAAGAGCTGCGGCGCGAGGTCGAGGCCGCGGTGGCGCAGCGGCTGGCCGCCCAGTACGGGCTCATTGCGGGGACCGCGCCCGCCCTGCTCCGCGACACGCTCGCGCTGCTGCACTACTCGACCGGTGTGCAGCGACAGGACGCGGCCCGGCTCGTGGCGGCGGCGGCCCGCTGCGCGGACGCGGTCGCCTACAAGTACGGGGCGCATGATCTGTCGGCGCGCCTAATCGACGTCATGCGGTGGGCCGCGGTGGAGGCCGATGACGCGGCGCTCCGGGCGTGACCTGCACCCGCTCACTCAGGCCGAACGTATCCTCGGCACCACTGACGAGCGATTCTTCGCCGTAGTCACAGACCTCGTCGGCACTCCGCGCGAACTGGTGGACGAGTCGGGAGCCATCACCTGGCGCGCACGCTCCACCCTTTGGGGCTCCGTCACCTGGACACGCGACGCCGACGCCTACACCCCGCTCCGTTTCCCCGGCCAGTACTTTGACACCGAGTCAGGCCTCCATCACAACTACTTCCGCACCTACGACCCCGAAACCGCCCGCTACCTTTCCCCGGACCCGATCGGATTGGAGGGTGGCCCCAACCCGTATTGGTACGGGCCTAATCCCTGGGCATGGATCGACCCACTCGGTCTGGCGCTGTGCAGGGCCAAACCGAGAATGGAAGACGGGACATCGAGGTGGGGGTGGAAACACATCGACGAACGCCACGTCTCGGGGAGTCACTCGTCGGGGCATGGCGATCTGTTGCCTCCCACGACCACAAGAGCTCAGGTGGAGGCGGCTGCTGAGTACATTGCAGAGAAGGGAACTCGCGTCTCCGATCCCGACAACCGGATACAGACGTTGGAGAAACGTATGACCGTCAACGGAATGAGGGCGCGCTTCCGTCTGGTTGTGGACTCGGAGGACGGGAACAAAATCATCACCTTCTTCCCCGTAGGAAAGAGCTATACCCCATGATCGTAGAATTCACCGTCCGACCGAACCAAGGAGATCCGAGCGGATTCGACATGGGAGACATGCGCTGGTCAGGAGATTTGGGGGAAGCCGTCTCCACCGGAAAGAACCCCGACCAGGGAATGATGATCCACCTGTCCATCGCGCACGTCCTCGACTGCCTTCGCCCGGTACTCGAAGGTCACACGAAGAACGCTTCCTTCGTCGGAGTGGACACATCATTTCGACTTGCCTTCCACAGCGGAAAGAAGGGAATCATGATCTCCTCCCCCTCTGGACCTGTAGGGAGATTCGATCCCTCCGAGCTGGCAGGAGTCCTCCTGCTGGCTGCGGAAGATTTCTTGACCGAAAGTGTCAACACACTGCCTGCCTCCGACGCCGGGAAGCAGGATTACCTTCTCTCGTTGAGCAAGTTCCGGAAGATTGCCCTATCGCTTGTGACATGAGGGCGGCGCAGGAACGGCAGGGTGTTGCGCGCCAAAGGGGCGGTTTCGCGGGATGCGCGGCGGAAGGTGCCCTTCTACCGGCCCTCCAAGTGGATGATCCCAGGACACGCACCACCTCCGGCCCCTGCGGCGTCGTGCGCCGGCCGCCGCTTGCCGGCCAGGGGTTCCACGGCCGGGACGCGACCGGCTCTCGGTCCCACCTGGTCCACGGCTACGCTCCTTGGGTCGGGTGGGGCGCCCTTGAGCCCCCTCCGCGCTTCGGCCACGCCCTCGCCGCCCACCACTGCTCGGGGCACCGCCCGAACCGGCTCCGGCTACCTGTTCGCTCGCGTACTTCCTCGTCGGCCACATCGGCTACCGGCTCCCCGTCGGGCAGGCCCTCTCGCTCGCGGCTCTGGCCGGCCTGCTCTGCAGCGGCGTCCTGTACTTCCACCTCGGCCCCGGACACGAACTGCTGCCCTGGACCGTGGGCCTCACCGTCGCCGTCCCGGTCGTGGCCGGAATCCTGAGCCGCAGCAGGCAGCGCGCCGTGGAGGCGATGATCTCGTCCGCCGAATCCGCCGAACGGGCCGCCCGCGCCGAGGCCCGTACCTCCGTACTCATCGAGCGCGCCCGCCATCGCCCGGGACGTCCACGATGTGCTGGCGCACTCGTTGGCCGGCATCAAACATGCAGTGATGGTGGGCCCGTTCAGTTCCGAGCTCCCCGTAACGGTTACGGGGCGGTGGTGCCGACCCCGGCCTGAGGCGGGTTCGTGATGGCCGCGAAGAAGGTGCTGACCAGCTCTTCCGGCATCTGGTAGCCCTTGACCTTGCCGAAGCCGGGGCCCCGCGGGGCGAGGGGTGGCTGCATGCCCTCCGGCCACCATCCTTCGCGGACACCGCATTCGAGGGCTCTCTTGAGGGGGCCCGCATGGCCGCGCAGGTTCTTGCCGTCCAGGTCCTCGCGCAGCGTCTCGTCCGACACGAAGCCGTCCCTGACGGCGGCCTCTCGGAGTAGGCGCTGGGCTCTGTGCGGCACTGCCTGGTAGAAGCGGTGGGCTCGCTCCATCGTCCACTCGGTGTCGAGCTCGACGACAGCAGCGTGCTTCGCGAGGAGGTCGGCGCGGAACGCCTCGTTCGGCTCTTCGATGGTCACGGTGATGCGCATGGCTCAGGACTCCCGTTACAACAAACTTGGATAGACGTCTCACTGACGTGATGTCACCGTAGCGAGATCCTCGCTCCTCTGTGGCCCGCGCATGCATGGGGCTTCTCGGGCTCGTCCTGGACCAGCCGGGGGACGGGGCGATGAGCGCTCTGGCCGCGAAGTCCGCCCTCAAGGTTCTCGGTCACGGCCACAGCCGTCGCCTCCACCAGGCGGGTCCGCTCCGGATCGCTCCAGCGCGGGGCCTGCTCCACGGCGATCGGGGCGAGGAGATGCACATGTCCGGCGAGCCGGCGATGCCAGGCCGCGCACACCGTCCGTTCGGGAGTCCCATCCCGGGACGCCAGGACCTGGGAGATGGTCTCGCTGATCAGGGTCACATCGACCGGCAGGGTGGCGATGGTTGCCGTCGGCACGGGCCACGGTCACCTCGGGCACGTCCGGCCCTCGACGGGTACGGCTTCGGGGGGACACGGGCAGCACGGCAGCCTCCTCGCCAATCCGGGTGTCACCAGCGCGACCGGGCTGCCAGTGACCGGCGCCCGATCACACGGATTGACCGTACGAGCGGTCGGGGTGGAGTAGGACTGACTGCGGGTACGAGTAGAGCGCGCCACATCCAAGGGGAGCGCCATGAACAGCAAATCGCTACGCGCGGGTCTCATCAGCGGCTTCGTGCTGCGCGCCGCCCGGACGTCGATCCCGGCCACCCAGCAGGGTCTCGCCGAGCTCTTGGCGGTGGATCTGACGACCGTGCAGGGCTGGGAGTCGGGGCGCCGGCCGCTGGCGCACATGAGGGCCGGCGGCTCCTCGGCATGCGGCGTCGACTAGCCGTGCTGGGGGCCGGCCCGAGCGTCCTCGCTCTCCTGGACCCCGCGATGGACGCCGACCGCATCATCACGGCCGTCCTGGCCTCCGGCGACGATGCCGCACATCCCCTCGGCGAGTGGGTCCACAACCGCCAGACCGCCCACATGCTCGCCTGGGCGCTCACCGGCACCGCACCATCCTCCGTGGCCGACCTCCTTGCCGCGCCCCGCAGGGGCCCGGCTGCCGCCGCCCCGCTCCTCGACGTCGACGCCCGGCGCGTCTTCTTCGACCGGTTGCGGAACACCGCCGAGACCGCGTCCCGGACCGGGGCCGGCGGAATCCTGCTGCACCGTCAAGCCCTCTATCTCCCCTCCTATGACCGGTCCCCGCAGGCGATCGCATGGACGGCGCACGCCCTGCACGCCGGGCGCGGAGCGCTGGCCGGACGCGGGTGGACGCCGCGCTGGGCCGAAGCCCGCTCGACCGCTGCCGCTCTCGCCCGTCTGGGCGACCCGGTGCCTCTGTGGGACTTCATCGAGCGGGCGATGGCCGACGACGACGACGGCGAGGCCGCGAACCTGAACTACTGGGCGTACTGGCTTGGCGTCGCCCATCAGCCGCAGGCCGACGACGCGTTCATGCGCGATCGAGACCTCACCGGCCTGGATCCCGTCGCCCTCTTACGGGCCCTCGCCGACGGCATGCACTTCGCCCCCGGTTACGTCGACCTCTATACGTATTCGATGTGGTCCCTGCTGCACGCGCACCCCTGGCTGCCCGAGGCCCTCCCGTCCCTGTCCGTGTCGCTCGCCGAGCGGCTGGACAGACTCTTGGACGAGGGCGGGATCTCGCCGAGATCCAGACGTGAACTCGCCTCCATCCACTACGTTTTGCACCAGAACCGATGATCGGCAACGGAGGTCACCATGGCAGACGAGACGGCGAACGCGCAGGGCACGGCCGGATCCGTCTTCGAGATGGGTGTCTTGAAGAACGCGAAGCGCACTGGTTGGTGGTTCACCGGGAACAACAACCCGGAGTCGATCGCCGAGCACAGTTTCCGCGTCGGGATCATCGGCTCCGTTCTCGCGATGATGGAAGGCGCGGATGCCGGCAAGGTCGCACTGATGTGTCTGTTCCACGACACGCAGGAGACCCGCCTCGGCGACATCCCGCACATCGGCCGCCGCTACATCGACGCCGCCACGAACCAGACCGTGACCGCCGACCAGGTCTCCGCCGCCCACCCGTCGGTCTAGGCCGGTGTGCAACGGATCGTGGACGAGTACGAGAGCGGAAGCTCCCTCGAAGTCCTCGTTGCCCACGATGCCGACAAGCTGGAGTGCCTGGTACAGGCGGTGGAGTACCGGGCGCAGGGGTACGCCGAGGTCCAGGACTGGATCGACACCTCGCTCGCCAGCCTGAAGACTGCCTCAGCGCAGGCTCTGGCGGAGGCCGCGCTGACGATGTCGCCGCTCCAGTGGCGCCGCACCTTCCTGGAGCGCTGACCCGCGGCAGGCCGAGTGCGGCCACGAGTCCGTCAGGCTCTGCCGCCTGGAACGACTCCTCGATCGCCCACCGCGCGGTGGCCACCTTGACCAGGTCCTTCAGCCGGGTGCCGACGGGGCCGTAGCAGACGTAGTGGGCGATCTTGCCCGGGTCGCTGACGGAGCGGCGTGCGAGGACCCAGTGTCCGACGCCGTTCTCCCACACGGGCTGAATCGCTACTCGGGCCCAGTCGTAGCTCCGCTCGCCGTCGGAGCCCTGGCCTCCGGAGATGCGCTTCCAGGCATGCCGCGGCAGTGTCGCGATCGGCTCGTCCACGCGGACCTCGGCCCAGCCCGCGGTGATCACGGTGTCGTTGACCTTGGTGACGAGCACGTGCGCGATGCGGCGTTCCTCCCGCCAGGACCTGAGGTACTTGACCTGGACCTACGCCTCGTTCGCGGTCACCCAGACGAACGGGGCGCGGGCGTCGATCGCGCGCTGCAACATCCATTTGAAGTGCTCGTTCTTCGTCGCGAACGGCACCTCGTCCCCAGGGAACGCTGCCGAACCGCCGGCAGGCCTGGAACGTGCCGATCTGGCTCGAACCACGACTCGACCTGCTCAACCGTCAGCTCATCGGCACACAGATACACCAACGAACCCCACACCACATCCCTCACGCAGATGCGGCCGGATTAGGCTGACCGGATGACAGCTGATCGCACAGCAGCCAAGTACCGCCGCATCCTCGCCCTGGCCGGCGCGGCCGGGATCGCCCTTGCCGGGAGCGCCTGTTCCTCGTCCGGGAGTTCCGGCGGGGCCGCCTCAGGCGGTGAGAGGTTGTCCTACGACCGGGTCGCCTCGACGGCGAAGCAGCTGACGGGTACGTCGGCCTGCCCGTTCGGCCTCGACCCGGCGGCGGCGCTGAAGGCGGCCGGTGCCGAACGGACCGTCACCCCGGCGGCGTCCGGCGGCGACCCCGCGGTTCAGGGAACCGTCGACCCGGGCCGGCCGGCCCAGGCCTGGCCCAGCGGGCAGCCCACGCCGTCCGGGATCCCCTCCATCCCCGCCGTCCCGCCGAACGCGTCCGTCGTCTGCAACTTCACGGCTTCGGAAGCACCGGTGGAGATCGACCTCGTGGCCGTGTCCGACGGCGGGGTGGCGGTGAACCTGGCGCTGCCGATGATCGCCGCCCTCGGCAACCTCAGCACCACCGAGGTGATGGCGTTCTCCAAGGACGAGCCCGGGATCGGCCAGACCAGGGTCACCCCGGGCCGGGGCACGGCCGCCGTCGCACGGGTGGCGGTGGCGGGCAAGGGCGACTTGGCGCTCGTGGTCTCCCAGGGATCGACCGTCACCAAGGCCGACCCGGCCCTGGCCGGCGAGTCGCTCAGGAAGATCGCCGAGGCACTCGCGGTCCAGCTGCGACCGTAGGCGGCGCCGGCAGGCGACCCGCCGCGCACTGCTCGCCGCCCGACCGGAGCAAGCCGGTGCGGTACCCGGGAGGGCCGAACCGGAGGTCCCAGGGCCCGGATGCGGGCATGGAACCCGGCCATCCCCTCGAACCACGACTCGACCTGCTCAACCGTCAGCTCATCGGCACACAGATACACCAACGAGCCCCACACCACATCCCTCACGCAGATGCGGTTGCAGTATTAGTGGTGGTGAAAGGGCAGCCACCCCATCATCCGATTCTCCTCATGTTTGTCTCTCGCTCGTCACGGACGGCAGTGACGCAGTGTAAGAGCCGGCCTCAGCCCCGCCGGCCCAGAGGTACTGTCCCGTCGGCGTGACGGTCATTCCGAAATCCCAGAGTGATGGGGCTCCACGCTCGTCCCAGTGTTGTCGTCCGGCCTCGGCTTCGACCAGGAGCCGCCGGGGCCCACCTTCCCTCGCCGTGGTGGTGCCAGTGTGGTCGACGGTGGCCGACGCCCACGAGCTCACGCCGTCGTGCAGCCGCACGGTGAAGCACTGCTCGGTGTCCGTGGTGGTGATGCGAATGTCGGGGTGGGAGACGCGCAGGGCGAACAGCAGATCCGTGTCGGCGAGCGGGCGGAGATCCTGCTGCACGGGGACCTCTCGGACGAGCGCCGGGTCGTCGCCGCGGATGGCGTGATGCTCGCGGCCCTGGTCGGTTCCCCGGCTGGGCATGAACACTCCGAGGCCCTGTACCCAGCCAGTGGCGGACTTCCCGTCGTCCGCGACGGTGAGCGCGATGTGCCCGAGCCGGCCCCAGGGGACGACCAGGCGACCACCGGGTCTGGTCTGCTCGATCCACGCCCATGGAACCTCGTCCACGGCATAGGTGGCGATCACCCGGTCGAACGCGGCTCCCGTCGGCCATCCGGTGTTGCCGTCGCCGGTGTGCACGGCCACGTCGAGGCCGGAGGCATCGAGGCGTTCACGGGCGGCGGTGGTCAACGTCCCGTCGACCTCCACGGTGGTGACCAGCCCCCCGCCGGCGCGGGCGGCGAGGAGGTCGGCGTTCCAGCCCGCACCCGCGCCCACTTCCAGGACGCGGTGGCTGGGCTCCAGGATCAGGGAGTCGAGCATGTCGGCGACGACGGAGACACAGGACAGGCTTGAACTGGGCAGGCCGTCCAGGATCTGCGTGATGGCCGAGTCGTAGGGGCCGGCGTAGACGAGGTCGGCCCAGCGGTCAGGGTCAACGGCGCGGTCAACGGATACGTACGCCTCGCCGTCCCACGTCCACAACCGTTCGGGCGCGAACATGTGGCGCGGGACGGTTTCCAGGATGGCGCGGCGGACCCAGGGAGAGTCCGCCGGCCACAAGCCCTGGGTATCCATGGCTTCCGTCAGCGCGAGCCGACGGTCATCGAGGTACATGTCGTCGCGCTACTTCCTGCGAGTACCGGACGGCGGAGGAGACTTCGGGACCTCTCCGTCGCTGTTTCCCGGCGGCGGCTTGCCCGTGCTGGGGTCGGGGCTCGGCTTGTCCGCGTGGAGCTTGCCGGGCTTGCGCCGGCGGCGTCCACGGCGGGATCGGATGGGCAGTATCCCGCGAACGAGGGGCTCGAGAGCCTGGCTGTCGTGAAGGTTCGCACCCGAGATTCCGACGGACAGGGGCAGACCGGTCCGCTCCGTGATCAAGTGGATCTTCGACCCGAACTTGCCCCGGTCGACAGGATTCGGACCTGTCAGGTCCCCTTTTTCAGGGCCCTCATGTTCACCGAGTCGATCGCGCAGCGGGACCAGTCCAGCTCACCGCGGGCGCCGAGCTCATCGAGGACCAAGCGGTTGAGTTTGGCCCACACCCGGGCCTTGCTCCACTCCGAGAAACGCCGGTGGGCTGTCGCCCCGGACGGGCCGAACGAGGCCGTGGGCAGCTGCTGCCAGGTACAACCCGACGTGGCCACGAAACACGATCGCGGCGAGGACCTCCCGGTCACCGTGCCGGCGCCGCCCACCACCCTGAGGCCTCGACGGCGCCTCCGGAACCACCAGCTGGAACAGCACCCGCAACTCATCCGGAACCAGCCGCTCAACAATCCCCACCATGACCGGCAGCCTACCTGCCAACGCCAAATGAGATGACGTCTTACGGAGACCGCCGTCAGCCAATCGGCTGCCAAGTAGCGCGCGTTCGCGGCTATGCCCTCGGGGTAGGAGGACGTAGAGGGGAACTGATTGCCCGCCTTGGGCGTCCCTAGCCGTCGAGTCGAGTTACGGGGGGACCGGCGTGATCGTGACACTGGCCGAAGAGATCATGCTGCTGTCGCTGGACGATGAGGCCGGGGCGGTCCGTGAGCGGCAGGCCTGCCAGTGGGCTGTTGCGGGTGGGATCGTGCTCGAGCTGGTGCTGGCAGGCCGTCTTTCTGTGGACGGGGGTCGGATCACCGTGGTCGACACGGTTCCGACTAGGGTAGGACTGCTCGACGGCCGGCTCAGGACGATCGATACCTGGGCAGCGGGGACACGCCGGCCGCCGAAAGTGACGGCGTGGCTGACCAAGGACAACCGCAAGGCGCTGGATGCCACCGTTGCATCTCTCAGGGAGCGCGGCCTGGTCAGCCAAGAGCAGCGCAAGGTATTGGGGATCTTTACGGTGCAACGGTTCCCCGAGGTGGACGGCACGGTCGAGAGGGAGCTGCGTGCACGGCTCCAAGAAGTGGTCCTGCGGCGTGCCGAGCCCGACGACCGCTCGGCCGGCCTTATTGCACTGCTGCACGGCGCCAAGCTGCACCGCCTGGCATTCCCCGACCGGCCGGCGCGAGAGGTCGTTCCGCGAATGCGGGAGGTATCCGAGGGCCAATGGGTCGGCGAGAGCGTCCGCAAGGCGATACGGGAGATGCAGGCGGCGATGACTGCAGTTGCTCTGGTCACGATGCGGAGCTGACCATTCCGAACGAGTTGACTTAGCCACTGGATCGGCATTTCTGGCGGTCCGGGCGTCAGTCAACACGGTGCGGTAGTAGCTGGCTACTGAAGTTTTTCCTCTTGCTGGGAGTCGTCAGCCGATCTGCGGATCGTCGCGATGAGTTCGTCATCGCTCAATACAGAGGGCGGGGCCGAGGCTGAGCCGAGGAGGGCGCGCAGCGTTTCACGGAGTGACTCCGAATCATCGCTCTCGCGTTCTGGTGCCTGATCTCGCATATTCTCACTCATGAATCAACCCTATGGGGAAATGGAGGGCAGAATAGATTGGTCTCATAAGCAGTTTATGGAGATCGACGAGGGCCACTGGCACCTTTGAGGATTTCTGTCCGTCTTGATGAGAGCAGCCTGGCGATGCTGTTGCGCACCCGTGCCCAAGACTGCCGGGCTACCGGACCCTTGGCAAGGGTCCGTCTTCGGCGGACTGTCCTCGGCGGACCGTCGCCGCGCCGGGGCCCGATGTGGACCACGCACAGGAAGAGTGTCCTGACCTTGCCGGAGTATGCGGCATACATACCCGCATCCATGCAGGTCAGGACACCATCCCCCTACCAGGTTGTCAGACTTGCCCATTTATCGGCATGCCCGCGGGTCAGCCTTCGTGTCGGCGGGATCCCAACTCGCCGAGTAGTTCACGCAGGATTCGCAGCGCGCGCGAGGTGGAGCTGCGGACCGTCGAGGAGGAGCAGTCCATGATCTGCGCGACCTCTTCGATCCCCAGGTCCTCCCAGTAGCGCAGGTAGACGAGGCTGCGTTGCCGCGGGGTGAGAGTGGCCAGTGCTTCGAGCAGGACCAGCCTTTCCCCGATCCGGGCCAACTCCTCGGGGCCGGGTTCCGGTTCGGGCAACGAGTCCTGCAGCAGCTCACGGGTCCAGCGGTGCCTGCGTCGTTCGTCGATGAATAGCCGCACCATCACGGTGCGGGTGTAGGCGGACAGTGCTTCGTGGTGATCCAGCCGTTCCCAGGATCGATAGACGGCGATCAGCGTCTGCTGTACAAGATCGTCAGCCGCGAACCAGTCCCCCACCAGTACGAAGGCCTTGCGTCTGAGTGCTGGTCGAACACCCACGACGTGCCGTGCGAAGTCGTCTTCGTGCGCCTTGTCCAATCTGTTCATCCCCGTTTCAAAACTATCTGTCATGGCGAACAGCGCCCCGACCTGTCCACCACGTGTAGAAGGTTGCAACCGTTCGCGACAGATCGTGAACCTCAGCCGCGAATGGCGCCCAACGGAGTCAAACATGTCATCTGCTCTCCCGCTAGTGACCAGAAGGTAGTGGCCGGAAGACCCAACATGGCTTGCAATAAACTGACCTGATGACGCGAAGTGTCTTACGTGTGTCCGAAATGGGGGAATCAGTTTGCGGCTTCAACGAACGCAAATGAGTCGAGATATCGGCTGCGGCTCAGCCGGATCTCAGGCGGTCGGGGAGGGTGGGGAATGAGGACGCTTCAGGCGACGCCGCAGGGAGCTGCGGTGCCCGAATCCTTGCGCCGGATCGGAAGGTTAGTGTCGCCGTACGGGCTCGTGTCGAGGCTGACCTGGCTGCCCGTAACAGAAGGCGAACCTGACTTCGCGGTCTTCTCCGGATCTCTGGGCAACCCGGGAGCCGTTCTCGCAGCGCAGTCGGAGTGGACACACGACGCCTCCTCCGGCAACTTCGACGGGGCCGGAGGAGCGCTGGACCGCGAGACGGCGGCGCACCTCGCGGCAGCTGAATCCCTGGAGCGGTACTCCTCGTGTGCCTGGTCCCCGCGGGACATGATCTGGGCGACCGCCGAGGAACTCGGCGAGGACGCCATTCCGCCCTGGAAATGGCCGAACCTCGCACCGGCCGAACTGGCCGACCCGCGCTGCGGTCTGGTCCCCACCGACCCGCGCATGCCACTGCGCTGGGTTGAAGGCTGGTCCCTCGCCCGCGGCCGCAAGGTGTACGTTCCGGCCGTCCAGGTTTACCTGAAGTGCTCACCGGAGTCGGCTGCGGAGCGTTTCGTTCACCCGGTATCCACGGGCTGCGCCACCCATGCCGACCCGCTGGCCGCGATTGCCAACGGGCTGATGGAAGTCGTCGAACGGGACTCCATCGCCCTGACCTGGCTCCAGCGCCTGCGGCTTCCCCGACTGGAGTTCGCCCCCGACGACCTAGCGCCGGAACACCGGGCGTTCGTGGAACGCGCGGCCAACGAGAACATCCGTACCCTGCTCTTCGACGCCACGACGGATCTCGGCATTCCGGTTATTTACGGAGTGCAGCTGGCAGACCACGACCCCGATCTCGCCCAACTCGTCGTCGCCACATGTGACACCGACCCCGGCAAGGCCATCGCCAAACTGCACCGTGAGGCCGCCTCACTGCGCATCGCGCTCCGTTCCCACGCGAGCCGGCACACGCACCCCGACGACCCGCAGGACATCGTCAGTGTGATCGGCGGCGCACTCCTCGCCGGGAAGCCCGACCAGCGCCACCGGTTCAGGTTCCTCCTGGAAGGCGAGCGCCCCGTACGGGCCTTCGCGGACCTGCCACGCCCCGCGCCGGGAGCGCAAGAGCTCCCGTGGCTCCTGGAGCGGTTGTCCCGGGCCGGGTGCGAGGTCGTGGTCGTCGACATCACGACCGACGAGGCCCGCCAGGTGGGTGCGACCGCCGTACGGGTCATGGTGCCGCAGCTGATGCCGCTCTCCTTCGCCCACCGAGCCCGCTACCTGGCCCATCCCCGCCTCTACGAGGCCCCCCACGCCATGGGACATCCCGTGCACGACATCGACGGCATCAATCCCGACCCGCAGCCCTTCGCATGAGGTAGGTCATGAATCGTCACCTGCTCGTACTCGCCTCGGGAGCCTTCGGCAAGGACGTCGCACGACGTCTGCAATACGACCCCCGGGACCACGGACACGACATCACCCTGATGGAGATCGACGAGGGCACCCACCCGAGTCTGTGGCCCCGCGCCGACCTCATCGTGTTGACCACCTCCCATGAACGGCCCCGTATCGACGAGGCGACGGACCGTGCCGCCTTCGCCTGGGGCACTCCCTGGTTCGGGGTGCACACCACTGCCACCGAGGTGTTGTGCGGCCCCGTGGTGGTCCCCGGCCGCACGGCCTGCCACCAGTGCTACGTGCGCCGGCGCAGCCAGCACAGGCGCCCCGAGTACGGCACCGCCGACACAGGTGACCGCCACCCCACCGGCTATCCGGTCCATGCCGTCGGCATTGCCGCCGCCTTCGCCAGGCAAGCTGTCGAGGAGGCGCTGGACGCCCCCGGCGACGACGAGGCAATCGGCGGCACCGTACGCAAGTTCGACCAAATCACCGGCGCTACCAGCAAGTCGTCCGTGATCGCGGTGGACCGCTGCGAGCGGTGCCGAACCCCCGCCGCCGGCGACGAAACTGTGGCGCCGACTGGTCTCGATCACCGAAGGGCGGACAGCGTGAGCGATCAATCCATGATGACGGCCGAAACCGTAGGCTCCGCCGCGCGGTTCGACCCGCAGCTGCGCATCCCCCTCCGGCCGCGGCTGCGTCGCGGCCTGGTGGTCAGCACCGAAGCCGACCAGCTGGTGGTGACCGGACCGCCCAAGAAGCAGCTCTTCCGCGGCAGGTCCGCCACGGAGATGCTGCCCGGTCTGCTCGCCCTGCTGGACGGCCAGCGCACACACGACCGGCTCGCGGCAGAGCTCGGAATGCCCGAAGAGGTCGTGTTCAAGGCGCTCTCGCTGTTGTGGACCTGTGGCGTCGTCGAAGAAGGACCGCCACGGGCGACGGAAGGCGAAGCAGTAGCGGATGTCGACGACCGGCTCGCCGACTACCTGTCCCGGGTGGGCAGCGCCACCGAGGTGAACCCCTGTTGGGAGGAGGCCGCAGCCCGCCTGAGCGCCGCCGACATCGAAGTCTTCGGCGATCAGGCCCTCGCCGGGTACCTGCGCGACGAGCTCACCGGCTCCGTACGGGTCACCCTCGCCACCGGCGACACCCCATCCGAACAGGCGACCCTTGTGGTCTGGGCCGATGCCGGAGACGGTACGCGGGGCGCAGAACGCGGAGAAGGCCGGGACCTCCTCGCCAAGCACTGCTGGGACAAGGGCATCCCGATGCTGCGCCTGAGCGTGCGCGGTCGCCGTGCAGCCCTGGGCCCGCTGGTCGACCCCCGTACCACGCCGTGCCTGGACTGCCTGACCGCCGACGACGAGGACGAGGACGACGACCGTACAGCCACGGCCGGCGACCACGAGCTCGCCACCGCGCTGTTCGCCCGCGACGTGTTCGCCGCGATCTCCCGGACCACCCCCACACCCCTGCCGATGCGCTGGCGTGTGGTGGACCTGGAGACCCTCGGCCAGCGGGACGCCGCCTCTGCGACCCGGCCCGGCTGCCGGCGCTGTTCCGTGGCCGAGGGGACCGTCGTGGAACGTGCCGCCCCGGCCACGCGCTTCGAGGCGTCCGTGGCCATGCCGCCGAAGGAGTTCGCCGACCTCAAGGCCCACCAGATGCACTACAAGCCTTCCAACCTGGCTCTGCAGCGCGTCTCCCGGACCTGGCCGGTCGCCCCCGCCGTCGAGCTCCCACCGCCCGGCCACGACCGGCTCGACCGGTCCGCTCCGCTCCACAACGCGGAAAGTCCCGGAGCGGACACGCTGTCGCTGCTGCTCTCCGTCACGGCGGGGATCAGGGCCGACAACGCGGACAAGGTGGCCCGTTGGACGGCAAGCGGCGGCAACATCGGCTCGGTGACCGCGTACGCCGTCGTGCGGGAAACACCGGGCATCCCCCCGGGTGTCTACGGCTACGTCGCCTCCGGGCACCGCCTTGCCCGGCTGTCCTCCCGGATCGACGCCCTGCCCGGCAACCAACCGTTCAGCATCGTACTGACCGGCGACTTCCCGAAGGTCGCCCGGAAGTACTCCGCCTTCGCCCTGCGCATCGTCCTGCTCGACAGCGGCTGCGCCCAGGCCACCGCCCGGGAGGCGGCGCACACCCTGGGTATCGGCTTCGCCATGCGCCCCAGCTGGGATGACGAGGCCCTCGCCACGGCCCTTGGGACGAACCCCGACACGGAACCGGTCACGGCCGTCATCGACCTGGGAGACGACGCATGAACAGCCCGCACGACCTTGCCGCGGAGCTCCTCACCGCCTTCCGAACCCCGGCGACCGCAGGCATCGCCACCGTCCCGGCGCCCGCGCGGCCCGCGGCCCGCCCGCCCGCACCTCTCGGACCACCAGTCCGCTTCACCGCCCAACAGCGTGACAGGTTCTCCCTGCTCACCGTTCTGGAGAAGCGCCGCTCCATCCGGTTTCTTCGGACCGCAGCCCGTCGACGCCTCACTCGTCGCCGACGTAGCCGCCCGGGGCATCGAGGCGGACCGTGCGTCTTGGCCGCAGGAACAAGAGCGGATGCCGCTGCAGATCAACGTCGTTGCCTTCCGGCTCACAGGCCTAGAACCCGGCATGTACGTGCTCGAGACGGGCAGCGGTACGCAGCGGTCCTACCTCCCGGTCGCCCCGCTGCCGCCGGCTGAGGCCCTGCACGACCTGACGATCCAGCGGGAGTTCTGCGATTCCGCCGCCATCATCTCCTTCGCCGCGGACCTGGACCTGGCGAGCCGCCTCCACGGCGCCCACGGCTACCGGACACTCATGACCCGCACCGCGGCAGCCGCCTACACGATGTGGCTCGACGCCGTGGCCGTCGGACTCGTCGGCACTGTCTTCGCCGGGTTCATCCCGGCTTCCGTACGGCTGCCGCTGCGCAGCGACGGGGCCAGCCGGCACCAGCTCTTCGCCCTGGCCCTGGGCGGCGCATTGACGCCGCCCCCACTACCTCCGGGGCCGACCGGCCACCGGTGACCCGATAGACCGGCATCAAGAAAAGGAAGTGATCCGATGTCCGAAGCCAACGCGTGGGAGCTCGACCTCCACAGCGTCGACCTGGGCGACGACGCACTGTCCATCGAGCAGATCCCCGAGGGCGTGGCACTGGGGACCTTCAGCACAACATCCAGCGCGACCACGGCCAGCTGCCCGTTCAGCAGCGCCGGAAGCATCATGACCGCCAACTGCACGGGCTGAACCCGGCTCGCCTCACAGAAGGGAAACGCACCATGCCCGAACTGGAACTCTACGTTCTGGATGACATCCTCGAGGACTCCCTCGAGATGGAGACGCTGTCGGAGGGCAACGCCCTCTCGTCGGTGTCCACCGGAGGATCGGCCAGTTCCGCCTCCTGCCCGGTGACCACCGCCTCCTCCTTCACGTCCTTCTCCAGCTACACCTGACATGCCCGGAGGTGCCACCGGCTCCTCCTCTCCGCGCACGTCCTCCACAGAGCCCCGTCCGAAAGGAAAACGACCAGTGGACATCAACCAGGACACATTCGACCTGTACGCCCTGGATGGCGAGCTGTCGATCGAGGAACTGCCGCAGGGCAACGCCCTCGGCTGCTGGTTCTCCGCCGCTTCGGCGTCGACCGCGTCCTGCCCGGCGACCTCGGCCTCCAGCGTCGGCAGCTCGTCGACCTTCGGCTGACCGCCCCGCGCGCGCTCACACACTCTCGTAAGGGACATCTCCTGTGAACGAGTACAGCACCGACAAGCTCATCGACCTCTACGCGATGGACGACGAGCTCTTCGTGGAGGAGCTGCCGCAGGGCAACGCCCTCGGTTCCTTCTCCAGCGCCACCTCGGCGAGCTCCTTCTCCTGCCCCGCCAGCTCGGCCAGCAGCGCCACCACGGCCTCCTGCGTCGGCTGATTCGTTCCGTCCCCAGCGGCCCTCCAAGGCCGCAACCAGCGAAGAAGAGAAGAGGTGACACCCAATGAACAAACAGCACAGCGACCCGTACACGTTCGATCTGTACGCCCTCGACGGCGAACTGTCGGTCGAGGAGCTGCCCCAGGGCAACGCCCTGGGCTCCTTCTCCACCACGACGTCCGCCGCGTGCGCGTCGTGTCCGGTCAGCTCGGCCAGCAGCGCCACCACGGCGTCGACGTACGGGTAACCGGACCCGGCAGGCGGTGCCTCACTGGCTGACACCGATTCAGCACCTGCCCGCCGGGCACGGCCCCTCCCTTCCAGCGACGCCGTCACCGGCGCCGCTGGAAGGCGGCCTTTTCATTTCGCAGCATCCTGCAACGCAGGGCCCGGGGTCAACGGGTCGCGGCCCGCCAGCCCCGGGCGTCCGGGAGTACAGGAGAGGTAGACAGTGATCAGTTCGCCACCGAAGCTCCGAGACGAGCTGGAGGTCATCCGCGGGATGGACGACATCCCGCTGATCTTCGATCCGGTCACCGGGAATTACCACCGCATCACCCGTGCCGGCGAAGTGGTTCTCACCTATCTGGACGGCACCCGCACCCGCGACGACCTCGTCCACTTCCTTTCACGCGCCGACCAGGAGCGCGCCGGAGCGGTTTCCCAGCAGATCGACACCTTTCTCAGCGCCCTGGACCGGAGCGGGCTCCTTGAGGGCTCGGAACTGCCCGAGAAGCCGCAGGCCAGTGGACGCGTGCGTACGTCCATGCTCATGCCACGGATCATCCTGACCCGCTCACTGCCCCGGATGCTCGAACCCGTGGCCGCGGTACTGCGCAACGCACCGGCGACGCTCCTGGTGCTGATCGCGGCACTCGGCGCGCTCACGGGGTACACGCTCGGCTTCCACACCCTCTTCACGGCGATGCCGCCCCCGCAGGATCTGGCCGGCCCCGCGTTCCTGATCGCCACGGGCGTGATGCTGCTGTACGTCCTGATGCACGAGACCGCCCACGCACTGGTAGCCCAGATACTCGGCACACCGGTCCGCGGGCTGGGGGTCGCGCTGCTGTTCTGCTTCATGCCGGTCGCCTACGTGGACCGTACGGACGCCTACCGCTTCAGGGGACGCGGCGGCCGCGTCGTCCTGGCCATGGCTGGCATCCTCAGCGACGGCTGGTTCTGTGCACTGTCGGGCGCGTTCGCCCTGAACTCGGCCGGACTGCTGAGAGACACCGCCGCGCTGCTGCTGGGAATGCAGCTCCTGATGCTGGTGATCAACCTCAATCCGCTCATGCCCAGCGACGGCTACACGGCCATCGAATCGGCGACCGGTCTCACCAACGCCCGGGGGCGCGCGTTCGCACTGCTTCGGCACACCATCCGGCGCCAGGAACTCCCCTCGCACCTCGCCAACCTCAGCAAGATGGCCCGCCGCGGCCACATGGCATACGGACTCTTCTCCGTGGCCTACGTCTGCTTCCTCGCCTACGCCATGTTCCACGCCCTGCCAGTCACCGTGGACCTCGCCCTCTCGGCGGTGGGCCGATGACCTCCTTCGTCATTTCCCCCGTCGTGCTGACCCGGGTGGCGGGACTGCCCTCCGACGTCCTCGACCTGGTCGCCCCGGCCACACGCAAGCTGCTGACCGAACACGCCGCCGCCGCGGAACGCCTGAACTCCCTTGCCCCCGTTCTCACCGAGGCCCTCTTCGCGGTCGTGCCCCGCCTCGATGACGACGTACCACTACGCCGCCGGGTACTGGCCGCCAAGCGAGCGGTCAACCGCCTGGACCCGCTGCCGTGGGACGAGGACGTACGGCGACGACTGACCGAGCGCCTCCCGCCCGACGCGGCCCGCCTCCTGGACGACTGGGTGCGCCTTGTCGACGAACGGCACGCGCTGCTGGAACAGCTGACCTCCCAACTCGCCGAGGACCGGGACTACGCCGTCGCAGCCCTGCACCGCACCCTCGAAAACGGCGGGGACACCGCCGACGGCGCGGCAGCGTCCGACTTCGCCGCATCCCTGGCGGTCGCCGCGCCCGATTGGATCCGGCACCGCGACCGCAAGGCCCGGTCGGCGAAGCAACTGAAGACGCTGTACTCGTACATTGCCCGCGCCGCCGTCAAGACGAGCCCCTTCTCCGGGCTGACCACGGTCGGCGAGGCCGGGTTCCAAGGGCGGGGCCGCGTACGCAGCCGCACCTCCGCGACCATGGCCTACCTGGCGCTGCGCCGGCTCGCGCGCGACCCGTCGACGGCCGGGCTGCTCCGCTACCGCGTCGCCCCCGTGCGCCCTGGCACCGCCACCGAACCCGAGGGCCTGCTGCTCCACAGCGAGACGATCATCACCGAGGGCGTCGTGTGGCGCCACGACCGGGCCGTCGAGGCCAACTACGCCATGCCCGCGTTGGCCGGCCTTCGATCCGGTGCCACGTTCACCGAACTACTCGCCGCCGTCGGCGGTGACCCGCCCTTCGCCCGGTTCGTCCGCTTGATCGACACCGGAGTCCTACAGCCCATCCCCCCATGGGACAGGAGCGAGGCACCATTCCCCGTCCTTGCCGCGCTGCTGCAGGGCGACACGGCCGCGTCCCCGATCGGGCGCAGCGAGCTGTCGCGGGCCCACGACCTGGGTGACGGCGTGTGGCGGCACGACGCCGAGGGGCGGGTCACCGCCGCCGCAGAGCTCCGGGATCTCACTGCCGCGTGGAACGAGCACAATGACCCGGGCGAGCGGAAACCCAGCGGGCTGATCTACGAGGACCGGGAGACGGACCTGGACCTGCCCGACCCACTGACCGTCCCAGCGGTCCGGGCCGACCTCACGGCGCTGGGCGAGCGGATGCGGCCGTATCTCTTCCGCTCGCACCTCTACGACCTGCTCCTGGAGAGCTTCACCGCAGAGTTCGGCGCAGGCGGTGTCTGCCGGGACCCGCTCGGCTTCCTCATGCGCCTCACCATCGACCGGGACGCCAATCCGCCGCTCGACCGCGCGCTGTTCGCGGACATGGCCAGCCGACGAGACCCGGCGGACCGCGCCTGGCTCCCGGTCGGGCCGACCAGTGCCCCGCCGAACGCCGGAGTCTTCTTCCAGCTGGAAGCGGCAAGCCGTGCCGACATCGAGGCGGGCAGCTACCGGCTCGTCGTCAACCAGTACGGTGCCGGCACCGGGGGGCTGTTCAGCCGCTTCGGCCGACTTCTCGGAGACGGCTTCCGCGAACGCCTCGCCGCGCAAATGGAAAGCTGCTGGCCCGGCGTGACCCGCCGCGAGCTGGTGGTTTGGACCGACTGCAACACCGTGCAGTCCGAATGCGGCGGGCTACTGCCGCCGTTGGTCCTGCCAGGCGAGGTCGAGGCCGTGAACGGAATCACCCTGGACGACACCGTGCTCGTCCACGACGCCCGCACCGACACGCTGTCCCTCTTCGACCCGGACGGCCATCCTGTCGGGCTGGCCTACCTGGGGCTCATCCCTCAGCATCTGCTCCAGTCCTACGTGCGGCTGCTCGCCGTACTCGCCGATCCCTGGGTCAACGGCTCGCTTCACTCCGACTACACGATGACGAAGGCCTACGAGCTGGGGCCGCTCTGCGGCGACGGCGTGGTGGAACTCCCGCGCATGACCGACGGTCCCGCACACCGTCTCGTCACCCGGCGCGCCTCGTGGATCGTGCCGGCCGCCGAGATCCCCCGCCCGGAGGGCGGCGAGCACGACGCGACCGGCCTTGCCGTCCGGCTCGACGCCTTCCGGCGCACCCACGGCATTCCCGAGGAGGTCTTCGTGCACCAGCTCGGAGGCCCGGGCAGCGTGCCCGGCATGACGGCCGACCGGAAACCCATGTGGGTGTCCCTGGCCTCTCCGCTGTCGGTCGGGGTCCTCCACCACTGGCTGAGCCCTCAGACCAGCCACCTCCGGCTCGTGGAGGCACTTCCCGGGCGTCCCCTGCACGCCCAGCGCGATGCCCTCGGCCGGCCCAGGGTCACCGAACACGTAGCCCTGCTGGCCTGGCCCGAGGAGAACGGATGATGCCGACCGTGCACCGTACGGACCGAGCGGCTCCGGACACGGAGACTGACTGGTGGTACGTCCGCGCCTTCCCGGGGCACCCGGACGCCATAGACGAGTCCACGCGGGTGCTGATCCCCTGGCTGGCCGAGCGCGCTGCCGAAGAGGCGGCATCCGCCTGGTTCTTCACCCGCTACTGGGATATGAGTGGCCATCACCTACGGCTGCGCCTCAGGTGCTCCGCCGACGGGATCGACCGCGTCTACGGACGCACGCCCGAACTGGCCACACTGCTGCACGCGCTCGACCGGCCTGCCTCCTCGGAGCGCCTCGTGCCGGGCTCCGTGCCACTGGGATTGCCGATGGTCAAACAGGTCCGGTGCTGCCTCTACTCACCGGAACTTGCCAAATACGGCGGCGCACGCGGGGTCGCCAGGGCCGAGGAGCTCTTCACGGCTTCCTGCGCGTGGTACGTCGACCAGCGGATCGGCAGCCTCACCCCGCTCTTCGAGCGGGCCGCGCTGGCCCTCTCGTACATGAGGATGCTCATCCAGGCGGCGCTCCCCGACCTTCCGGCACAGACGGCGTTCTGGACCGCCCACCGCCGCCAGTGGGGGCGGCAACTCCGCATGGCCGCACCCGACCAGGCAGTGTTGCGTAGCCTTCTCCACCGTGCCGCGCAGGGCACTGCGGAGGCCGCGGGGCGATTGGACGTCCCTCTCCGGGAGAGCGCGGTGCGGCACACCGGAACGGTCGTGCGCGTCCTCGACGCCGCGGCGGCCGACAAGAACCCCGTACCGCGGGCGGAGTTGCTCCTCCACTACCTGCACATGGACATGAACCGGTGGGGTTTCGTTCCGGCCGAGGAGTGTCTCCTGGGCGTACTCGCGTCCGCCAACTAGAGCCGTTCCGACTGTCGTTACCTCTCACGCAACCACTTGCCACATTTGAAAGTGAATGCCATGCTGGCAAGACAGCAGTACGCACGGCAAGACCTCGGTGAAACCCGATGAGAGGCAGATGCGGCATGGCTGAACAAGGCCCGCGCCACGACGCGGCGATCCTGTTGGAGAACGTCACCAAGCGGTATCCGGGCCCCGACGGGGACATCGTCGCATTGGCCGGCATCGACCTCTCGGTCCGGCCGGGAGAGATCTTTGGCCTGCTCGGCCCGAACGGAGCCGGCAAGACCACCACCATCGAGACCCTCGTCGGCCTACGCCGCCCCACCGGGGGCACTGTCCGGGTCCTCGGATACGACCCCGTGGCGCAGCGGGACGAGATCCGCAAGTACGTCGCGATCCAGCCGCAGCACGCTGCCGTGTTTGAACAGCAGACGGTGGCGGAACTTCTTCGCGTCTGGGCCTCGCTCTATCCCGACCCCGAGAGCCCGGACACCATCATCGCCCGGATGGGCCTGTCGGCCTCGCGCGACGTCCGCGTGTCAAAGCTCTCCGGCGGACAGCGGCAGCGCCTCCTCGTCGGCACGGCGCTCATCTCCCGCCCCCGTCTGCTGGTGCTTGACGAACCGTCGACGGGCATGGACCCGAACGCGCGGCAAGAACTGTGGGACGCGGTCCGCACGCACCGCGGGGCCGGCGGAACCGTCCTGTTGTCGACGCACTCCATGGAGGAGGCCGAGGTGCTCTGCGACCGGGTCGCCGTACTGCACAAGGGCCGGGTCGCCGCCTGCGGAACCCCACAGGACCTGATCAACACCCACGCACCCGAACGCGAGGTGCACTTCACCGTCCCGGCCGGCACCGACCTCGCACGGCTGCGTGCCGCGCCCGGGGTGTCCCATGTCCACAGCCGCGACTCCGGCGGTGACTCCCAGGTCATCATGCGGACCAGCGACTCCGATGCGGCATTCGCCCTGCTGGCCGGCCCGTTGGGAGCCCGTCGCATTCAGATCAAGGAGGCCGGCCTGGAAGCGGTTTTCCGTCTCCTCACGGGTGTCTCTTTCCATGAAGCGGGCGACGGCGCGGAGCCGCCCGCCGAGCACGGTGCCGCGGAGACGAAAGGAGTGATGGCGTGATGTCGTCGTCCTCGCGTGAGCTGACCCTCATGCACGCCCGGGAGCTCGTACGCGACGCGAAGTACTTCTACTTCGCGCTGTTCTTCCCCTTCGGGATGCTGGGCATCTTCCTCGCCCTCGGCTTCACCATGCCCAAGGACTCCGGAGCCCCGGACTTCCTGCAACTGGTCTTCCCCATGGCGATCTTCCTGGCCGTGACCAGCGCAGCTCTGACGGTTACCGCCGGGCCGCTGGCCAGCCTGCGCGCCAAGGGAACGCTCCGGCTCCTCGGCACCACACCCTTGGGGCGGGCCCGTCTCGTATTCACCCACATGATCGCCAGGATTCTCATGGTCACCGTCCAGGCGGCGGTCCTGCTCCTGCTGGGGGTCGCCCTCGGCAAAGTGGAACCGAGCAGTCTCCCGGCGCTCTTCGGCATCACACTGCTCGGCCTCGCCATGTTCGGGGGCGTCGGGTACCTGATCGGTGGCCGTCTGGCCTCGCCGGACGCCGCCACTAACGTCGGTACGCTCGTACAGCTCTCGGCACTGTTCCTGAGCGGTCTGGCGTTCCCGCTGGAGCTCATGCCCGATGCCGTTCGTACCACGCTGAGCCTGCTGCCCACGTCCTTCTTCGCGGACCTCATGCTCACGCAGATGCCACAGGGCGAGCCGACCCACCCGGCGTGGTTGTCCGTCCTGGTCGTCACCGTCACCACCGCCGCGGCGGTCGTCCTCGCCGTCCGCACCTTCAAGTGGGGCCAGGGCGAGGGCGCATAGACACTGGCATGCGACGGAATCCCTCAGCGAAAGGCGTGACGATGGACAAGAACGAAGCGACGGAAGCCCTTGCATCGGCGGACGCGGTGGCGTCCCGGATGCGAGGAAGGAACCGGCGACCCGGCCCAGTGGTGTTCCTGCTCGGCCTGGCGATGATGGTGATGACAGCCGTCTACGGACTGCTGATCGAGCCATCCACGCAATACGCCGTTCCAGTCGTCCTGCTCATTCCGTTCTTCACCCTGGTGATCTACACGGCAACGCGTCCGGTACTGCCCCGGCACTACCGGACGCTGTACGCCCTCGCGACGACGTCGGGCGCGGCCGTCTACACGCTCGTCGTCACTCTCGGCACCGTGTTCTTCTCGGGTGACCCACTGTGGTGGGTGCCGGGAGCCGTCCTGTGCGGCATGCCCTTCCTCGTGATCGGCATGCTCGAACGCAAGGCGGCCCGCAACCCCGGGGCCAGGCCGTGACGCATCCTCGCAAATCCCTTGACACCTTGATCCACGCACCGGTGCGGTTCTCCATCGCAGCCGCGCTGGCCTCGGTTGACGAGGCCGATTTCAGAACGCTCCGCGACACCATCGAGATCTCGGACTCGGCCCTCTCCAAGCAGATCACGCTCTTGGAGCAGGCCGAGTACGTGAAGGTCCGCAAAGCCTTCGTCGGCAAGCGGGCCCGTACCTGGCTCTCCTTGACGGCTCAGGGGCGCCTGGCCCTGGCTCGCCATTTGGCTGCTCTCCGCGACATTGCCGCGTGGGAGCCGGAGCAGGCAGCCGAACCCGGTGCCGGCCAAGGCAGCGAGGAATGATCTAGTACCACCCCACCCACCGAAAGGAACTCAATATGAACCGCTCGATACGACGCGTCCTGCACGCTGCGGTCCTCGCCACCGCCTTAGCGGCGGCGGCTCCCCAGGCCTTCGCCGCGACCGCCGCACCGCCGCCGCCGGCCTCCTCGTCGAGCTTCGGAATGCCCCCTGCGGGCTACGTTCACGAGAAGTCCTTCCGTGGCGTAGCCGCAGCCTGCCGGGCAGCGGGGCAGGCAGGCATCGTGGACGGCAAGTGGACCGCGTACTTCTGCCACCAGGCACTCCCGTTCACGCCGTTCCAGGAGCTCTACGTCAAGAAGTAGGACAGCGCCGACTCCCGCTCACCGGCCCCCCGTGCGGGAGTCCAGTTTCAACGCGTTCCATGTGTCCCGGCCGAAACCGAGGAAACCTCCGGATCAGGGCCCTTGCCTTGAGCACGGCCCCATTTTGTCCCCGCCCGGGCGCTGCGCCTACTGCAGGCCCCTCCGCAGCCGCCTGGGCGGCGTTCGGCCAGGAAAGTGGGCGTCGGCCCCCCTGCAAGGTCGGCTCTGTTCATTGCCGAGGCTGTTGATACGGGTATCGCGGTACATAGCCCTGCACCGGGGCCCCGCCGGACGGGCCCGTGCGCTACACCGTCGACGCGCTGGGCGGCCGCCTGCTGGTCGACGTCGCCATCGACGGGACCATGGCCCTGACCGGGCCCGCCTCGCTCACCGCCCAGGGAACCGTCCGGCTCCACACCGTATGGCCGGCCCCCACCACCCCAGGCGAGTGGGGACTCCAGCGGCCCGCCTACGGAGTCCCCACTCCCTCCCTGCTCGCCCGGGCCGAGCGCGGCCTCAACCGCCTCGTCGATTCCGAGCGCGGACGTCACACGAGCGGGCAGACGGGCCTATGAAGGCGCCGGCCGTCAGGAGGCCCCGATGCTGAGCTCATTCCGCATCCTCCTCCGGACGGTGGGCCCGGTCCGCGCCCCGCCAGCCTGATGACCCAGAAGAACGCCGAAGGGGGCGGCCTCGCACAGAGGCCGCCCCCTTCGGCACGCGTCAGCGCAGGCGGCCGAGGTGGATGACGCTGATCCGGACCTGCTGGTCGCTGACCTCGTACATCACCCGGTACACCCCCACGTGGATGCGCAGCACGTCGGCGCTCCCGAAGGCGCCTTCGGGCCGGGGTTCGTCGGCGAGGTGGTCGACGGCGGTGAACACCTGCCGCACCCCGGTGGGGTCGTCCTTGGCGAACTTCTCCGCCTGTGCGAGGGCCTCGGGTTCCCAGATGACCTCGTAGCTCACGCCTCCGCGCCGAACAGCCGGCGGTACGCCTCGTCGTGCGGAATGCCGGCGTTCTCGCCGCGCTCCTGGCGCGCGCGGTAGGCGGCCAGGGCCCGCAGCTCCTGGAGCTCGAGGGCGTCGGCGGGGCTGATCAGCATTGCGATGGTGTGGCCGTGGTCGGTGATGGCCACCGGCTCCCGGGTGGCGCTGACCTCACGCGCGATGGCGCCCAAACGGGCGCGCGCTTCCACGATCGAGTAGGTGCTGCTCTCCGTCGTCATGCACACCAGCTTACGGAAGTGTGCACTTTCACGCGATCTAATCCAGGAACGTACGTACTTCGTACGGTGAATGTACGCACTTCGTACGCTCCATGGGGTAGGGTGTCGTCAGGAGGTATCCCATGTCCGAGTTGTTCGATGCGGTCGACGCGCTGGTCGCGTCCCGCTCCACGCTTCCGCCCCCGGCGGAGCGCAAGCGTCTGCGCATGGCCTGACGATTGACGAAGTGGCCACCGCGCTGAAGGTGCGCCGGGCCACGGTGTCCGGGTGGGAGGCCGGCAAGACGGAGCCGCGGCCGCCGGAGCGCGAGGCGTATGCCCGGCTGCTGGCGCAGCTCGCGGAGCTCTACCCCGCCCCGGCCGCCGTAGCGGACGCAGTCGTGGCCGTCTCTGCCGCTGCGGTGCCGGCGACGTTCACCGGCGTGCCCGACCCGGCGGAAACCCAGACTCTGTCCACAGGTCCGGCGCCCGAGGCTGTGGCCATGACTGCAACCGAGAACACCCAGACCAGTTCCGCCCCCTACTCCTGTCGCCGCCGCTTCGGAGGCCGCTCCGGGTCCGGCGCCCACCACCAGGCCGACGTCGACGTCGCGCCGCCCCGGCGCGAAGAAGGCGGCCCCGGCCGCGACTACGGCGGGCGAGATCGACCCGCGGTTCGAGAACGGTCCGCTGGCGGTCGTCGACGTCGAGGACGGCAAGGTGCTCGCGTACTGCGTCGGCGGCCTGGTCCTGGACGTGCCCGCCAAGAGCCTGCCGTCCCTGGTGGACTGGACCCTCAAGGAGGCGAAGCTCGGTCAGCCGAAGCTGTCCGGTCCGGGCAGGCCGGCCGACCCGCTGATCGTGCTCAGCGCGGACGCGTGCGAGCAGCTACGGCCTCCCGGTGGCCCTCACCGAGGAGGAGCGGATCGCCGGGCGGATCCCGGAGGGCCACAAGGTCATCAAGCAGCTGACCCGGGCCGACTGGCAGCTCACCAAGCGCGGGTTCGGACCGTGGGCGAGGATCTACCGCGCCGCCCAGGGCTCGGACCGCCAGTGCGTCCAGCTGTGCATCCCGTCGTGGAACGCGCTGGACGCCCGATTCTGGGGCGCCGCCGCCCAGCTGCCGCCGGCGGAGCTCGCCCGCGTGCTAGGCACGTATGCGGCCCGGGTGATGACGCCGCGCGGCTCCACCGCCGTCACCGGCATCGAGCTCATGACCGCCCTGCACCCGCCGACCTACGCCGTACGGGACAAGGAGACCGGCGTCCTGCGGCGGGCCGACGACAAGACCCCCGGCTCGCTCGGCAAGGACCCGGTGGACTGCGCGCGGTGCGAGGACCCGGACGGGCACCCGCTCCTGGCGAACCTGCCGCGCTTCCACGTCCGGGGACCGGCGGAGAAGCTGTTCGAGGAGGCGTACGACTGGGCACGCCCGCTCACCGACGCCGAATGCATGCGCAGCCACCTCGTGGGCCTGGACGTCAACATGGCGTTCGCCGCCGGAGCGAACGGGCTGGTCGTCGGCCTCAGCGAGCCGACGCACGTCAAGAATCCTGTGTTCGACCCGAAGCTCCCGGGAAGCTGGCTGGTCGATCTCAGTCACGTCGACCTGTCGCGGGTGAAGGTCGGCAAGGAGTGGGTAAAGCTGGACGGCGCGCTGCTGCCCTCCCCGTTCACGCCGAAGGGCGACCGGCCCGAGGGGCCGGCCTGGTACGCGACGCCGACCGTCGCGTATGCCCAGGAGCTCGGGTACGACGTGACGCCGACCGAGGCGTACGTGCGGTACGAGAACGGCCGCTACCTGGACGGCTGGTACAGCCGGCTGCGTGACGCCTACCTGGCGACGATGGCCGACCTCGGTGTCGACGCCGACCTGTCGCCCGAGGACTTCTTCGCGGCGATGGACGGCTACAAGGGACGCGACCCGCAGATGGCGATTGTCGTGGGTGCGGTCAAGGCGACCGTGAAGGGCGGGCTGGGGAAGCTGCGCGAGCGGCCCCGCGGCGAGGGCTGGACGTCCGGCGAGCGGTGGCGGGCCCTGGAGCGCCCGACGTGGCGGCCCGACATCCGCGCGGCGGTCATCTCCCGCACCCGGATCAACCTGCACCGCAAGATGGTCAAGCACGCGGCGTTCACCGGGCAGTACCCGGTCGCGATCCTCTCCGACTGCGTCGTCTCCGCCGTCGACGGCGAGGGCCCGCTGGACTTCCCGCCCTACCGCGAGGGCAAGCCGTTGCCGGGCGGCTTCAAGCTCGGGGTCAACCCGGGCCTGGTGAAGCACGAGGGCACGCAGACCGTGTTGTGGGGTGAGGGTGCCAGGGAGCAGTTTCAGGCGCCTGAGCTCAACCTGGCCCGGTACATCAAGGACGGCAACCTCACCGACAAGGACAATGGGGAGTAGGGAGCGCGATGAACAAGGAGTTCGGGGACGGCCTCAACCAGGTGGTGGCAAAGGCGTTCACCCGCCCGGTGCCGAAGTCGGCCGGCGCGCAGATGCGCTACCTGGTCAAGCAGTACAAGGGCACCAAGGCCGTCGCCCAGATGCTGCGGGTCTCCCAGCGCACCGTCGAGCGGTACGTGAAGGAGCAGATCAAGAAGCCGCGAGCGGACCTTGCCGCGCGCTTGGAGCGCGAGGTGAAGGCCCGGTGGCAGCCGCAGATCCGGGCCAAGGCGAAGGAGAAGGCGGCGACCACCGGCGGGATCGTGATCGACGTCCACGCCCGCCTCGGCTACGCGGGGGCGTCCCTGGAGTCCACGGACGAGGACCGCGAACGGCACATCACCGTCGCCCTGCCGCCCCAGTACGCGGCCCGCCTCTTCACCGCCCAGGAGCAAGGCGCCAGCGAGGACCGGCTGCGCGAGCTCACCGCCGAAGCACTCAAGGAGGTCTACTTCCAGGACAGCGGCCGCCGCGCCGGCTCCCTCCAGGAAGTCCAGATCAACGACGTGCTCGACCTGGGATTCCAGCTGTAGAGGCCGCCCGAACAACCCGCGAGCCCCGGACCGACGCTGTCCGGGGCTCGCTCGCGTATCTGCTGCTCGCTGGCTGTGTGGTCTCATCGCGGTGTCGCGCGATGCCCATCGCGTCGTGCCTGACGGGCCGCGCGCAACGTGGCGCGCTGCTCTGGCTGAACGTAGAGAAGGAACACGGCCTCCCTGATCAGGGAGGCGACGTCGGCGACCTCATCGTGGGAGAAGTTGAGTCCCTCATGCAGGCTCCAGTTGCCCAGCAGCCGGGCCTCGTCCAAGTCCCGGACCACCTCGGCGGGAACCCCCCGGTTCACGAGGTCTGCGATCTTGGCAATCAGGTTCCTCCCATTGGCGCCACGGTCCGCGCAGAGTTCTTCGACCGCGGCACGGTACATGGCGCCCGCCGCGCGCAGGGCCCCGGCCTGCTCGCATCGGGCCCCCTCGGCGAACAGGCCACGCACGCTCTCGGGCGCCTCGGGGGCCAGCTGGCCCGGTTCGCCCGCCGGATGCACGCACCGTGTGAAGCGCACCTTGCTGGCCTTGGCGTCGAGTGCTTCGCCCACCTTCTCCAGGTCCTCAGGGAGATCTGGACCGAAGTGCTGGTGCAGGACGCACGTCTTCCGACAGCGCGGGCACATCAAGACGTGCTAGGAGTTGTCTTCAAATGTCACGCCCACATCAGGAGCGAGGCGAGGGTGACGGCTGCCTGGTAGGACTCGGCGGTCTTGTCGTAGCGGGTCGCGATGCCGCGCCACTGCTTGAGGCGGTTGAAGCACCGTTCTACGACGTTGCGCCGCTTGTAGAGCTGTTTGTCGAACGTCGGCGGGCGCCCGCCCCGGCTGCCGCGCCGGAGCCGGTTGCGGACCTGGTCGGCTCGCTCGGGAATCGTGTGGCCGATGCCGCGGCGCCGCAGCCAGGTGCGGATGGCCCGGGAGCTGTAGCCCTTGTCGCCCAGCACGTGGACGGGCCGCACTCGGGGGCGGCCCGGGCCGATGCGGGGCACCCGGATCGCCTCCATCACGGTGGTGAACTGGGTGCAGTCGTTGATGTTGCCGCCCGTGACCACGGAGGCGAGCGGACGACCGTAGGCATCGCAGGCCAGGTGAATCTTGCTGGTCAGACCACCTCGGGAGCGTCCGAGGCCGGGACTGCGGAGCCCCCTTTTCGGGCCCCGGCGGCATGCTGGTGGGCTCGCACGACGGTCGAGTCGACCGACACCAGCCAGTCGATGTCGCCGGCCGCATCCGCCCGGGCCTGCGCGGCCCGGAGCATCCGCTCGAAGGTGCCGTCCAGAGCCCACCGGCGAAACCGGGTATGCAGCGTGGCCCACGGGCCATACCGCTCAGGCACATCCCGCCAGGCCGTGCCCGTCCGGAACTTCCACACGATCCCGTTCAGCACGGTCCGGTCGTCCAACCGCTTCCGCCCGAGCAAGGACTCAGGCAGCAGCGGCCGGACGAACTCCCACTCCTCATCAGACAGTTCATGGCGACGTATCACCCAACCATGATCCACCACTCAAGATCTTTTGAAGACACGACCTAGACCACGCGGAACATGTCCGGCTGTTGAAGGGGCTCTCCTGGACCGCGCAGGTCAGCTCCGCTGCTGCGCCCGAAGGAGAGCTCCACGAGCTCGGGCCAGACCTGGCGCCTGGACGCGTGCATGAAGGCAACATTGAGCTTGCAGTTGGGACACTCCCCGGCCGGCTGAGGGGTGTCCAGGGCTTCGATCGTCACTCGATTGCGTGCACTCATTGCCCAGGCATACACCGGCACGGATGCGCGAGCAGCAACTTTCGAAAGGTATGGTCCGCCCCACAGAGCAACGGCGGCCTCGACCTCGACCGGCCTCCCCACGACGTCCCCCGTCCACAGGGGCGCCGTGGCGTCCTTGGGACATGAGCGATCACGAGCAGCAGCAGCCGGCCCCGCGCCGCGGCAAGGTCCTGGAGGCCCTCGCGCGGGCGGAGCGGAAGGTCTTCACCCGGCCCGCACCGAAATCCGCCAACGCCCAGGTGAAATTCCTCCTCACGCGGATGACGGGGTCAGCCAGGAGCCTGGCGGAGCGTGTGGGCACCTCGACCCGCACGATCGAGCGCTACCGTGCCGGGCAGCTGAAGAAGCCGCAGAAGCGGCTCCAGGCCGCCCTGGTGGAAGCGACCGAATCCGAGTGGCAACCGCAGGTCAGAGCACAGGCACGCGCACAGGCGTCCACCTCCAAGGGGATGATGGTGGAGGTGACGGCCTACTTCGGATTCACCTGCACGGGCAGCTCCGACGACGGCCGTGAACGCCAGATCACCACGGACATCTCGCCCACCTACGTGAAGCAGATCCTGGAGCTCCAGGCAGCCGGTGCGACGGAGGAGGAGCTGCATCCGATCGTCGCTGAGGCCATAACGGAGTCGTATTTCACGGAATGGGGTACACGGACTGATGGCCTCCGCGCGGATTTCACGTCCGTGTCGTCAATCTCCTTCCGGTTCTGACCCGGCCGAATTCCGAACCTGCTATAAACCAGATCTTGAGCCGAAGCACGATAGTTGTCACATAGGCAGACTGGTTGTCACCGACGATGTTGTGGCCGGTTGAGCCTGAGCGCGACAGGTCGCAACTGTGGTCATCCGTGTCCGGCCTCCCCGTTCTGGTTCTCCTGGGTCGGCCTCTGTGGGCTCAGGGAAGCGTCAATGTCAGTGGGCTCTGCCAGGGTGTGCGTCGTGGATGAACTGGTGGAGCGGGTCGACGATCAAGATCGTGTGCTGGGGATGGTGGTCAGCCGCCGGCAGGCCATCCAGGAGGGTTGGCTGCACCGAGTCGCCGTGACGGTGTGTCGTGATGAGCGTGGACGGATCCTCGTCCACCGACGGTCGGAGCAGGTATCGCGCTTCCCCGGGCTCCATGAGGTCGAGGTCGGTGGCGCCGCAAATGTCGGCGAGTCCTATGGACAGGCCGCCGCGAGGGAGCTGGCCGAAGAGCTGGGTATCCGTGCGCTGCCGCGCCTGCTGTTCACGTTCATCAACCGCAGCGGCTTGAGCCCCCACTGGCTCGGCGTGCACGAAGCTGTAGTGCCGGACGCCGTGGTCCCCGATCCCGATGAGGTCGCCTGGCACGGCTGGCTGACCGAGCCGGAGCTGCGGTCGGCCCTGCAGGAGTGGCGCTTCACCCCCGACAGCCACGAAGCCTTCAGCCGGTATCTCGCGTTGCGGACCGCACGGTCCTGACCTTGACCCATCACGCTCAGGCTCAGCGTCGGTCGATCTCCTTGGCGAGGTGCTCGGCGTGGTCTTCGAGCAGTGGCTTGAGGGCGCCGTAGTAGGGATGGTGGTCCGCTTTGCGGAGCCAGTGGAAGACGTTGTGCCGTTCCCGAGTCCAGACGACGCGGAGTTGGGGGTCCTGGGCGATGTGCGGTGGGCAGGGCGCGAAATCGGGCTCGCCTTCGGTGGCCCGGGTCCAGATGTAGGCACTGACGGCCAGCCGTCGGCGGTCGCCGCTGAGGGGTTCTCGATGGTATGTGAGGTCGGGGAGTTGGGTGAGCATGTGCTGCCAGTTTTCGGGTTCCAGCGTCCAGGTGGCGAGGGCCTCGCGCCGGTGCTGGTAGTCGATGACGGGGCCTGCGAGGAGTTCGGCGGTGATGGCGTCGAGTGCTCGCTCGATCAGGACGAGACCAGGGCGGCCTACGACGGGGTCGTCGACCTTTATGCGTCGATGTTCGCCAATCGGTTGGAGACGCAGCCGTTCGCACGGAACATGATCGGCACCTTCGCCGAGCTCGTGCGTGGCACGGGGAACCTGCGGGCAGCCGACGTCGGGTGCGGACCCGGCCATTTGACCGCCATGCTGCACGACTTGGGGTTGGACGCCTTCGGGCTCGACCTCTCCCCGGCTATGGTCGCCCACGCCCGGCGGGCCCATCCGGCGCTGCGGTTCGACGAAGCACGAATGGAGGCCCTGCCGGTCGAGGACGGCGCGCTCGGCGGAGTGCTGGCCCACTATTCGATGATCCATACCCCACCTGAAGAATTGCCCGCGCTGCTCGCTGAGCAGGTGCGTGTCCTGGCACCAGGGGGCCTGCTCCTGGCGTCCTTCTTCGGAACCGAGGGGCCGGAGCCTGTCCGCTTCGACCACAAGGTGGCGCCTGCCTATAGCTGGCCGGCGGAGCAGTTTGCCGAGTTGCTGGCCGGGGCCGGACTCGCCACGGTGGCTCGGTTGCTCCACGACCCGGCGTCCGAGCGGGGCTTCCTCGACACCCACCTGCTGGCCCGCCGCCCGTAGAACGTGGCGCGTGGCCGGGGTGGCGTAGATCATCCGCGTGGATGAAGCTCGTCCAAGCGCCGCGTTCTGTGACGGTGGCCGCTGAGCACGCCAGAGCGACAGCCGTTCAGTCACGCAAACCCCGGCGGGGTGCCGCCGTAGTGGTGCGAGCAACGATCTCCCGGAAGGTAGGAATGCCCAGGTCGACAGACTTTTGCTTCCGGGAGATCTGGGCGTCGAGTTGGGCAAGTTTCTCCTCGGCGTGGGTCAGGCAGCTCTGCAGCCCCTCGATCTTGCCGAGCCACCCTTCCCTTTCGGCTTCCAAGATGCGCGTGAGGAGGTTGTCGCGGATTTCGACAAGTCGGGGACGCTCTGTCGCGTGGACGATCAGGACGGGGCACCGGACACAAGCGTGTTCGTGAGCACAGTCAGTTCCGTATGCGCGGCCGCAGTCGCCCAGGGCGAGATTGCGACGCTCAAAGTGTCCGAGAAACTCTCCCCATTCCTCAGGAGTGACGGTGCGGTCTTCATCGGCAGGTCGCAGAGCCCGGCGCCGGGCGATGAACGCTCGATGTGCCTCGATGGCATCAGTGGGGTAGATCGCGGCGTATCCCATCGTCGTTCCGATGTGGTCGTGACCAGCGATGACCTGGGCGATGTGAGGGGGCAGACCGTTGAGGATGGAGTCCGTGATGAAGATCCGGCGGAAGTCGTGGGGCTGAAAGATGAGGGGGTCACCCGCGCTGTCCGTCAGACCTGAGGCCAACAAGGTGATGTTGAGTCCCCGACGGATCGTCGCTCGTGACAGCGGACGCAAGTAGCCACCAGAGCGATCCTGAAACAGGAGAGGCATCGGCGGGTTCCAGACCCGTTCATAGTGGTCATAGCTACGAAGAACGGGGACTCTCCCGTCCGATCCTCGGACTCGAGAGACGGCCGTGCTCAACACGTCCGCCAGCTCCGGCGTGACCAAGACAAGTCGCTCTTGGTCCGTCTTCGACGGGGCGATCGGCAAGAGCGGAACGGTCTGACCGGTGGTGGGGAGCTTGTAACTGGCGATGCTGTGATGCCCCAGCTCGAGGAGTTCCTCGATACGGATGCCGGTGTGCCGCAAGATCTCGATGGCAGCCCACCCCCAGAATGCGCTGCGCTCCTCACCCGCAAATGAGCGCCGGGTGCCCTTCGCATCCCAGGCATGGATCGGACGCCCGTCAGCGCATTTACTGAAGCGCGGAACTCTGAACGTCTCACCAAGCACGCTGAATCAGGTGACACATCAACAACCGCACCGACCGGAAGCACCCACCATGACCCGTCTGCACGTCATCTCCGCCGCGACCCGCCCCACCTCCTCCGGCCGCCCCCTCGCCGCCTGGGTCACCGAGCAGGCTCGCGAGCGTGCCGGCTTCGACGTCACGTCCGTCGACCTCGCCGAGATCGCCCTGCCCTTCCTCGACGAACCCGAGTACGCCTCCACCGGCAACTACGCCCATCAGTACACCCGCGACTGGAGTGCCGTGGTCGACTCGGCCGACGCCTTCCTGTTCGTCCTGCCGATGTACAACGGCGGCTTCACCGCCTCCTTCAAGAACGCCATCGACTTCCTCTACAACGAGTGGAAGGGCAAGCCGGTCGGCATCGTCAGCTACAGCGCCGGCCCCACCGGCGGCGCCCCGGCTGCCGCGATGCTGCTCCCGGTCCTCACCCGCCTCGGCATGCTGCCCGCCGAGCACTCCGTCGCCGTCCCGGGAATCCCCAAGCTGATCGGACCCGACGGCTTCCAGGCCCCCGAGGCACTCGCGGGCGAGCTCGCCGCGGTCCTGGACGACGTGGCCGAACTGGCGGCGCAGCGCGCCGCGGAGGCCGTCACGGTGTGACCGGCGTGTCGCCGTCGGCGCAGGAGCGTGCCGGCGGCGGGTACTTGGGGTGCGGGATGACGTGCATTCCGAAGGCCGCGGCCGGCGCCCGATCGGCGCCGGCCGACCACCTGCCGGCCGACCACCTGTACGACTCCCCCGCCACTGAGCCCGTTCGTCTGCTCGGGCGTCCCATCAGCCGTACAGGTGTTCCGGCCCGTCGCGCAGGGGTCTTGGGTGGCGTTGGACAATGGACGGTGGCCCGGAATCACTTCGCACGCGCAGCAGGAGGACACGCATGGCAGAGCCCGAGCGGACCGAGCGGCGGCTACGGCCGGCGCCGCTGCTCTTCGAGCCCTCGGAGTCCGTGGCGGACCCGGAGCACTTCTTCGACCTGGAGTCGATCGAGGACCCGCGGGAGCTGCTGGCCCGTGCGATCGAACTGACACTGGCCTTCCGGGCCGCGCAGGAGCGGGCGGTGGAGTTCCAGGCCCTGGCGGCGGCCCAGCTGGCCGATCCGCGGCGGTTCGACCGGCTGTCGCCGGCGCTGATCGCGGAGCAGGCGGAGTGGACCGAGGACTACGCCCGCAAGATGATCGAGTTCGGCGAAACCCTCCAGCGCGGCACCGGAACCGACCCGGCCTGAGGGCGGTCGGGCCCGTTGCGGTCCGCCCGCCGACCCGGCGTGACGCTCCGGGTCGGCGGGCGGCGGAACAGAACTACTTCCAGCGCTGGTAGTTGCCGCCGTTGCAACCGAGGGTGTAGACGCTGCCCCCGCTGTTGCTGTCCAGGCAACGCGCGGTCGCCTTGTTCTTCAGGTACCAGCCGCTGGAGTCCTTGAGCTCGTACCAGCGCTGGTAGTTACCGCTGTTGAGAGACAGTTCGTACACAGCACCATTCCCATTGCTGTCGAGCGCCTTGCCCTGGGTGGCGTTCATCTCATTCCAGGTCACGCCGTCGTCCGTGCGGACGTCGACCCACAGGTTATTGCTCCAGCACTGCCCCGTGGAAGGAGTACTTCCGTTATGCAGGAGACACTTTCCCGTGGCCACGTTCTCCCACGTGACCTGTCCAGCTTCAGCGGCTGAAGCGGATCCAGATCCTCCGATTATCAGCGTCGACACAGCTGCTGCTGCCCCGACCACCGACGCCACTCGCTTCGCAAACACCTAAACGCCCCCGTAGTTTGTCAATCGATTTAGCCCCCGACAAGAAAGGGCCTTGTAACGCTCCGGGAATTTAACACGCACGTTCCCCGCCGGCAAGATCATTTTGGCCAGGCAAAACCCTTCACACCCCTCTTGAATCCGCCAAAGAATATGCCCGATTCGGCCACTTCAGTACATTCGTCAGCTTTGCCCTGGAATTCCTCGTAGCATCGTCCACCACGAGCCCCAAGGTCTCTTCATCTCGGGCCACTTGGCGGAGGGTGGCCACGTCCAACGGCCCCGCAAACCACCACGACGTTCAAGATCACAGGTGCTACCCTCTGGACGCTTGACGGCAATTGGTCCGGCGCGCGAGTGCACCCGCTACTGAAAGGTCTCGACGATGAGGGCGAAGTCCTATCGATATACTGCCCCCCTCCTTGTCGCCTCCCTCGCCCTGGCCGGATGCGGCGTGGACGGGAACGGCAAAAAGGACGACATTGCGGAGCCCGCCATTCCGGCAGGCGTCGTGGGAGTTCCCGGGGATCCGTCGAAGCCGATCAGCTTCGACATCGGCGGAGCCGCATTCCGTCCGGGCGGCACCCTGTCGATGCCACTGGACGCGTACGCCCCTCGCGCCGACCGGGTCCAGATGTTCCGCGCGCTCGACATCCTGGACCGGGAATGCATGAAGGAACTGGGCGTGGATTGGCCCGGCCAACCGCGTGAGCAGGGTATGGACTTTCCCATCGAGGCGGAATACGGCGTGATCGATCTCGAATGGGCCAAGCTGCACGGCTATGAGGTCCCGCCCGCCCAGGACACCATCAATCAGCCGAACACGCCGCCCCCGGCCGAGCTTTCCAATGCCGCGGTCGCCGCGTATTTCGGAAACCCCGACAAGAAAGAAGTCGGATGCGAGGGGAAGAGCCAGCAGAAGCTCTCCTCGGAAAAGTCCGAAGCGGCCTTCCAGTACGTGCAGGAGCTCCAGGGCAAGGCCCACAGCAAGGCGATCAACGACAGCCGCGTGCGTGAGGTGACTTCCCTGTGGAGCAAGTGCATGAAGGACTCGGGGTTCTCGTACCCCGACCCCATGGCCACGATCACCGACAAGGCCCTCCTTGGCAAGGGCGGCGTGCCTTCCTCCACCCAGGAGAAGACGGTGGCCACCGCGGATGCCACCTGTAAGCGCACAACTCAGTACGTCCAGGTCAGAGCGGTGGTGACGGCCGCCTACCAGAAGGTCTTCATCGAGAACAGCGCCGACAGGCTCCGCGCCGGACAGGACGAGTGGAGCCGGGCGCTCGTCAGGGCGAACGACGTCCTGCAGGGCAAGAAGTAGGCGGGAATGGACCGAGCCGGGGGGATTTCGATGGGGCCTGACGACACCACCGATGTGAATGCGGCGGATGCGACGCCATCGTCATCGGGAATCGGTCGGCGTCGCAAGGTGCTCGGATCCGTTGTGGTCGCCGCCGCCCTGTTCTCCGTAGCCGGTGTCGGTGTGAGTTCGTTCATCAAGTCCCCGGCACAAGCTGCCGCGGACAAGGCGGCGCCCCCGCCGTCGGTGCTTTCCGCCGTGCTGGAGAAGCGCGTGCTCAAAGACACGGTGACGGTGCGCGGAATGGTCACCGCGGACCAGTCCGTGCCGGTGACGGGTGCGGCAGCCGGTCCGGCCGGTGGCGGCGCAAAGCCCGTAGTCACCAAGGTGAATGTGAAGGCCGGTGAGGCCGTCGCCGCGGGCAGGGTCCTGGTGGAGACCTCCGGGCGTCCCGTGTTCGCGCTCCAGGGTGCTCTGCCGGTGTACCGGGACCTGAAGCCGGGAGCGACCGGGCAGGACGTGGCGCAGCTGCAGCAGGCCCTGGCCGCGCTGGGGCACAGGACGGGATCGGATGCCAAGGGGACCTTCGGGCCCGGGACGAAGACGGCGGTGCAGGCCTTCTACGCCGCGATCGGCTACGACGTCGTTCCCGCCGATCCCCAGGACAAGGAGCGGCTGGAGGGTGCGCAGACCGCGGTGACGCAGGCGGATCGTGCCCTGACCACGGCCAGGGAGTCCTGGGAAGCGGCGAAGAACGGGGCGGCGGCCGGGCAGACCGCTCCCACGCCGGGCCGCACGGACGGATCCGCCACCGGATCCGGTGGCGGAGCGACCCCGGGCCCGAAGGGCTCGACCGGCGGCGGCGCCGATCCCGTGAAGGAAAGCAGGCGGGCGATGGACTACGCGTGGGAGGACCTGTCGAAGGCCCGGACCAAGCTGGCCGAAGTACAGGCGGCGGCCGGGCCGATGGTGCCCGCCGGTGAGGTGGTCTTCCTCAAGGGCTTCCCGGCGCGGGTGGATGCGGTGACGGCCGTGGTGGGGGCCGCGGTGGGGGAGAAACTGCTCACCGTCTCCGCGGGCGATCTGGTGGTGCGGGGGGCGCTGGCCCAGCACGAGAAGGGCCTGGTCCGGCAGGGCCAGAAGGTGCAGATCCTGTCCGAGCTGAGCGGGGTACGGGCGACCGGGACGGTGTTCTCGGTGGCGGATGCGCCGACCGCGCCGCAAGGTCAGGGCGGCCCGCAGGACGGCGCACAGGGTGGTGCGGCGGCCGGCGGTTCCGCGCAGGGATACCAGCTGGTCGTCAAGCCCGACGGAGTGCTGGACGTCTCCTTGGCGGGTCAGGACGTACGCGTGACGGTGGAGGCGGCGGCCTCCTCGGGTCCGGTCCTCTCGGCGCCGGTCTCGGCGATTTCCGCGGGGGCCGACGGCCGCACGTCGGTGACGGTGCTGGCCGACAACGGCACGAAGCGACGGGTGGAGATCACTGCGGGCATGTCGGCCGACGGGTTCGTGGAGATCAAGGCCGCCGCGGGCGGGCAGTTGGCGGAGGGCGAGAAGGTCCTGGTCGGCGAGAACCCCGGCGCCGGAACGGGTTCGAGGCCGGGCCGGTGACCTCCATGTCCGCACGTCCCGAAACATCCGGAAGCACGGATCTCCCGGTCATCCGCCTGGAGCGGGTGGGCCTGACCTACCCCGGCCCGCCGCCGGTCGCCGCGCTCAAGGACTGCGAACTGACCCTGGCCAAGGGCGAGTACGCCACCGTGGTCGGCCCGTCCGGTTCGGGGAAGTCGACGTTCCTCAATGTGGTCGGGATGATCGACGCGCCCACCTCGGGCCGCTACCTACTCGACGGGATCGACACGGGGACGCTGCGGGACGCCGACCGCACCGCGCTGCGCGGGCAGCGCATCGGGTTCGTCTTCCAGGCGTTCCACCTGCTGCCGCACCGCTCGGCGCTGGAGAACGTGATGCTGGCGATGGTCTACAACGGCACCCCGCGCAAGGACCGCCGCGCTCGCGCCCGTGCCGCCCTGATCCGTGTGGGCCTGGGGCATCGCATCGACGCCCTGCCGACCCGGCTGTCCGGCGGCGAGAGGCAACGCGTGGCGATCGCCCGCGCGCTGGTGGCCGAGCCGTCCCTGCTGCTGTGCGACGAGCCGACGGGAAACCTGGACACCGTCACCGCAGGCTCGATCCTGGAACTCCTGGACGAGCTGCACGCGGACGGGATGACCATCCTCGTCATCACCCATGACCTTCAGGTCGCGCGGCGCGGCCGACGCACCGTGTCCATCCGCGACGGTGTGCTGAGCGAGACGGCGCGGATCGAGACATGAGACACATGAGACACATCAAGCGCATGAGGAACATGCGACTGACGCGCCCCCGCGACCCTGACATGCCCCGGTCGCGCTTCGCTGCCGCAGACCTCCTGTCCGAGTCCCTCGCCGGGGTGTTGCAGCGCCCGGCCCGCTCGGCGCTGACCGCCCTGGGCACGGTCCTCGGTGTGGGTACCTTCGTGGCCATTCTCGGGCTGACCGCCACCACGTCCTCGCAGATCGACGCCCGGTTCAACGAGCTGACCGCCACCGAGGTCAACGTCGAGGACACCGCAGGGGCGGGCGACGCCACCAAGGGCGTCGTCACTCCCAACGCCTTCCCGCCCGACGCCGACGCCCGCGTCGGCGCCCTCAACGGGGTCAGGGCCGCGGGCGTGTACTGGACCGTCTCGCTGCAGGGGGCCTCCGTCCGCTCCGCGCCCCCGGGTGTCGACGCGACGTCCCAGCAGATCCAGGTGGTGGCCGCCTCCCCCGGCGTCCTGGCCGCGGCCGGACCCCGGCTGAAGACCGGCCGCACCTTCGACCGCTTCGCCGGTGACCGCGGTGAGCAGGTGGCCGTCATCGGCTCCGGCATGGCCGCCCGGCTCGGCATCACCACCCTGGAGACCAGCCCCGCCGTCTTCATCGAAGGCCAGCCCTTCACGATCATCGGCATCATCGAGGACGTCGACCGCAAGGCCGACCTCCTGCTCTCCGTGGTCGTCCCGGCCAAGGCCGCAGAGGAGATCTGGGGAGGGCCCGGGGCCGCCAACCGCGCCAAGATGATCATTTCCACCGAGCTGGGCGCGGCCACCCAGGTCGCCGGCGAGGCCGCTCTCGCGTTGCGCCCCGACCACCCGGAGTACTTCAAGGCCATTCCGCCCCCCGACCCCAAGGCACTGCGCGGCAACGTCACCTCCGACCTCAATCAGCTGTTCCTGCTGCTGGCCACCATCTGCCTGGTCATCGGAGCGGTCGGCATCGCCAACACCACCCTGGTCGCCGTCCTGGAGCGCACCGGCGAGATCGGCCTGCGCCGCGCCCTGGGTGCGAGGGGCCGGCACATCACCGTCCAGTTCCTCGCCGAGTCCGGCGCCCTGGGCACCCTCGGCGGCCTGGTCGGAACCTCCCTGGGGACGATAACCGTGGTGGGGGTCGCCATCGCCCGCGACTGGACTCCGGTCATCCACGTGGGAACGGTCGCCGCGGCCCCGGCGATCGGCCTGGCCACCGGCCTGCTCGCCGGTCTCTACCCGGCCTGGCGCGCTGCCAGCATCCAGCCGGCCGAGGCCCTCCGCCGCTGATCCCCGGCCGGCAGACACCCTCCGGCACCAGCAGTCACCCGCACCGCCGGGCGGGGCGGTCTGGCATATGCGGGGCGCAACGTACTCGTTCCGCAGGGGCCCTGTCCCGGTTTTCGGTAACTCCGGGGGTTCGAACCGCTACGGCAGGTAGACCTTGGCATATGACGACGCTGACGACGGCCCACGGATGCACCGCCCTCTACGCGCGCGGCGAGCGCACGCGCACCGCTCCCGCCACCCACGTCACCCCGCAGGGCGCCGCCTGGCTCAGCTCCGCGGCCGCCCAGCCCCGGCGCACCCTCGCGCTGTGGGAGGCGCGGCCCGGGCTGCCCGCCACGCTGCCCTGCGGGGATCCCTTCGACGTCGTCAACGTCCCGCTCGTCCTCGGGCGCCGGATCCTGGACCTGCTCTGGGCCGAAGGCCCCGGCTCCGGTCCGGTCGCCGTGCACCGCGGCCGGATGCTGCTGTTCGCCGCTCCCGGCACCGCCGCCCTGGTGGAGGAGACCGAATCTGAGTGGAAACCGCAGGTCAGGGCCCAGGTGCGCGAAAACAGACATCCACCACCAGCGGCATGATGGTGGACGTCACGGCGTATTTCGGATTCGTCGGCAAGGGCAGCTCGGACGACGGCCGCGAGCGCTCCATCACCACGGACATCTCACCCACCTACGCCAAGCAGATCCTGGAGCTCCAGGCAGCCGGAGCGACGGACGAGGACCTGCATCCGCTCGTCGCCGAGGCCATCACCGAGTCCTATTTCACGAGATGGGGCACCCGAGCCAAGGGCCTGCGCGCGGATCTCACACACGTTGCGTCGATAGCTTTCCGGTTCTGACGCGAACGAATTCCGGAGCTGCTATAAACCGTATTGAGCCGAAGCGCGATGGTTGTCACCAAGGCACTGTGTTGTCACCGGCACCACCGGACGGGCCCCCTGCGAGATCGGGCCTTCGGCGTCGTAGTTGGCCTCGATCGAGCCTTTCGTATGGTTGGTCTGCCCTGGGGTGCAGGGTGGGCCCGCGTCGCTGTCGGTGGCTGCTGACAAGATCACCAGCATGAGTTTCGTACGCACTACTCCGCGGCGGCCTGTCGAGGTGACAGCTGTCTTCCCTGAGTTGGCGCCGCTGGCACGCCCGGCGATTCGGCTGCATCCGCGTCAGGGCTCGCCGTCGGTCAGGGACAGCTCGGTCGGCGGACCGTTGCTGTGGCCGGCAGGAGAGTCGTGGCCGCACTGTGAAGACACCCACCTGCATGTGGATACCGGATTCCGCGAGTCGCCGACCGAAGTGCGGCTCCGCCGGATCTTGTCTTCGCGGTGGAGGCCTGACGGCCCGGCTCCCACGCTCACACCTGAAGAGGAAGCGCTCAGGGAGCGCTATGCCGCGCGGCTCGCCGAACGGCTCGAAGCCGGTCCTCCCAGCCCCGCGGAGTGCCCCGTGCCGATGTTGCCCGTCGCGCAGTTGTACCTGCGCGACGTACCCCTGTTGCGGCCGCCCGGGCAAGCCGATCTGCTTCAGATCCTCTGGTGCCCGTACGAACACGACCCGTATTGCAAGCCGGCGACCGCACTGTTCTGGCGGTCCGCCGAAGAGGTCGGCGACGTCCTCGCCGCACCGCCCGAACCCTACGAGGCGGACTATCCGGGGTACGTGCCGGAGCCGTGCCTGCTGGCGCCAGAATCGATCACCGAGTACCCCAACAGCCTGGATCTGAGCCCGGAACTGCAGCAGATGCTGGAAGACCGGAACAGGTGGCAGGCAGCCGCCGCCGCCATGGACAGCTCCTACGCGGAGTATCCGAGCGACTTCTACTTCATCCACCTGGCCGACGCACCCGGCTGGAAGGTCGGCGGCTGGCCCCCGTGGGGCCGCACCGACCCGTACCCCCGGTACTGCACCGTGTGCGAGGCGCAGATGATCCCCCTCCTGACAATCGCCTCATTCGAGTCAAACGGTGACGAAAGCCTCACCTGGGTGCCAGAGGAAGACCACACCACCGCCAGCTCTCGGTACGCGCATCGGGACGTCTCGCAGCCGACCCAGGTGGAAGTGGGCAGTACCGACAACATGCAGATCTACGTCTGCCCGACCTCCCCCGAGCATCCGCACACCGACCTGATCCAATGACCTGTCACAACGCGCCGTGACATCCAACCTGCTTCGCGCGCCGCTGGTGACAAGCAGCGTGCTGACCCGGTGACAACCACGGTGCTTTGCTCGCTGGATGCCGCAGGCCAGTGGAGGCCGACGGTGACAGCTATCGTGCTTCGGCTCAATTCGGCGGGTCGTCGACAACGCTCTGGCGGCGGCCCGCTCCCTGTCCGGACCACGATTGCGAGGCCGATGATGACCGCCCTGGCCGCCCCCGCGCACCGCCGGCGCCCGCTCCCCCCGCGCGTCGCCGCGCCCCGCGAGCCGGTCGACCCGGCCCGCATCGGCCGCCGCGTCCTACGGCGGCAGGCGAGGGGCATGGACGCGGGCGTCGTCGAGGCGGCCCTCGAGGAGGCGCGGTTCGACGCGCGGCAGGCGTCTCGGTACGAGGACCTGGCCGACGACCTCCGTGGCCCGGCGGAGCTCGCAGAGTGGGAGCGCATCGCCGCGCTGCTCGCACCGCGCCGGCGGGCACTCTACGACCCGGACACCGACGACGTCGTCCAGGCCCAGCTCGCCGTCGACGCCGCGGCCGCCGTCGCCCGGGAAGCCGAGCTGCAGGAAGCCGCCCGGATCGCGGCCCGCGCCGACGATCTCCAGGCGCTGCGCGAGCTCGGCACGCTGGAACAGACCGAGCCCCGCCACGGCGACGAAGCGGTCCGCGACGAGCTCACCCGCCGCGCCGGGTCGTACGTGCAGCCCGACGTCGACGCCTGGCTCGCCCGCGCCCTCGCCGCGCACCGCGGGCACTACGCCGACCCGGCCGCCCGCGAAGCCGCAGCCGGCCTCCTGCACCCGCCGGTCCTTGCCCACGCCGCGCTGCTCGCGGCCCTCACCCAGCTCGTGGCCGGAGTCGACGTCGACCAGCTGTCCTTCGCGGCCCGGCTCGCCACCGCCGACTCCGAAGCCGCCGGCGAGCTCGCCGCGTTCCTCACCCGCGCCATCACCCCGGGGAACCGGGCATGAACCACGGCCAGGAGGTCGTCGCCGTCTGGGAGGAGCAAAGCGACATCGGCCACCACTACGAGTAACTGCGCGCCGACAGGACCGTCGACGCCTGGACCGAGCCGCCCTTCGGTGAACCGCTCTATTCCGGCCAAGGCGCCCCCGACTACAACCCGATCTGCTTTTGCCCCGGGCCATGGCCGTTCGCCTTCTGCCTCGACTGCGCCGGATGGCGACAAGTGCGGGCAGTGCGACTGCTTCCCCCCGCGCCTGCTGTGAGGTTCACGGTGAGCGACGACAACACCCTCACAACACCCTGTCGGCCAGCCTGTGAGCTGTGAGGCCCCAGCCCCACAACCTCGGCTGTCCTCTGACACGCGATTGTGACCGATTGACAAGTGATCTTGACTGGAATCCGGATACCAACCACGGAATCAGGCGGTGCCGTCTACCGTCCGCTTTATGAAGTCCCAGGTCGCCGAAACCACGGCAGCGTGCAACTGCCCCGCCAAGGTCCACATCTGCCAGGACTGCGCGGGGGAAGGCTGGGTGACGCCGCTGCCGGAGAGCGGGCGTCGGCGCGATACCACCAGTAGCTGCACATCCCGCGGCGGGCGTGGTGGCCACAGCCTGCCGCATGCAAGGACGTGCCCCGTGATGGAGAAGAACCCCAAGCTGGAGTACTACGCGCCGCAGCTCATCAGTGAGTCGGACCAGGTGACCTTCTTCAGCACCGGCGACGCATTGGCATCACCCGCTGTACGACGTCGGCTCGCTCAGATGCTCTTCGAGCCGCGTTCCTGAGTACGAGCGGGCAGCCTGCGGGGACAGCCGTTCGACCAAGTTCTCCTGTCAGTCAAGATCTTCTGTCAATCGGTCAGGATCACCTGTCAGAGGACATCAGCGTTCGTCACCCTCGATTGCACACAGGGCGCAACACTGCTGTGCAACGCACTCGCGCAACACACTGCAACAGACCTCCTGTTGCGGTCCTGACCTGGGAAGACGCCTCCGGTGCAACGCGAGCAGGCGTGTTGCACCCCCGCGTTGCACCCCGCCACCGCGCCCGGACCCGATTGCCCACACGCCGCTGCCCGTCACTCCGGCCCGACCACGGACGTTGTGCGGGGCATGGACTGGACGCAGCTGCTCAAGGACCTCGCGGACGCGGTGGAGCTACGCAATCGCAGGGTGGCGAGCCTGCGCACCGCCGGGTCCACCGTGGCCGAGCTGGCGGCGCAGGCCCTTGCAGCCGGCGCCCCGGACGCGCCCCTGCGCCGCATCCTGGCCACGATGGAACCGATGATCGAGCACGAGCGCCGACCGCAGCAGTCCACGACTACGCCCGAGCCGCCTCCGGCTCCTCCCAGGTACTCACTGACGGAAGCGTGCGCGAAGAAGATCCTTCCCTGGACAGCTCCCACGGCGCGCAAGTACATGCGAGGGCATTCGCCGAGGCGTGGCATCCCCGTGCCGGCCGGAAGCCTGGAGGGGAAGGCGACCCGCTATACCGAGGATGAGCTCACCACCTGGCTGTCGGCCTGGCAGCAGCAGGTCGACGCCGCTCCCGGTCGCGTCGGCGAAGAGCCCGGCCTGGTGTCACGCTGACGGAGAGTAGCTGTCACGCATGTCCACTCCTATGTGTCACGCTGCCCTGAATCTGTCCCTGTTTGTCCGTTTCTCGGAGTCGTAGGGCTGTCCTCTGCCATCGGATCTTGCTCGTTTGCCATCGAAGCGTGATGACTACCGGTTTCGGGACATCGAACCTTAAACGTGCAGGTCAGAAGCTTTCCCTGTCCGAAGGCCGGAGTCGCGGCGGATGGGACTGACCTGCTTGGATTCCGGCATGACGGATTGGGCGCAACTCAGCCATGCCTACGGCTCGGCGGAAGACATACCGGTGCTGCTGGATCAGATCGCTTCGGAGCCGAGCCCCGAGCGTTGGAACGATCTGTGGTCGGCGCTCTGCCATCAAGGCAGTGTCTACTCGGCCAGCTTCGCGGCCTTGCCGTGGCTGGCCGACGTAGCTGGTCGCGATGACCGGGAACAGGCGGTCAGCGCCTTGAACCTGGCGGGTGCGATCTTGGCGGGCTCTGGCCGGCCGCATGGGGCTGGCGACGTCCGCGCCAAGCACGCTGCGGAGGTCGAGACCCTGCTGGTAGTGGTGAATGAACACCTCCGGACATCGTCCGATCGGAACGAGTACGCCTATCTCCTGGAATCCATGCTGAGCTTCGAAGGCGTCGTGGGCTGGGGCGAAGACCTCGCCTGGGGCCTCGTGAACGAGGAGTACGAGGTCTCCTGTCCTGGCTGCGAAGCCAACCTGTTCATCGTCATCGGCGAGCGCGGGTTCTTCTCCACGAGCGGTGACTACGCGCTGTCGGAAGATGACGTCGAGACGACGCCCCTGCGTCCCGCCAGCCCCGCGGTCATGGACGGCATCGGCCGACGGCTCCACGACATCGCCCTCGCCGACGGGCACCAAGACGTCGCCAGCGCGATGACCTACGTCTTCGGCGATGCGACGTGTCCGGACTGCGAAACCGGCTTCTCCGTAGCGGATCAGGTCAGTGCCGATTGGTCCGCAACACACTGAGCAGGTCCAGCGAAACGCAGGCTTCTTCGTCAAACCGGGTGCTGGTGCCTCAGGTCGCTCGGTTCTGACGGGAGAGAGCTGTCGCCGGGAGCTCACCGAGTTTCCGTGCTCGGTAGGCGGCCTGTCGGCAGGCGTGCGAGCACCACCGTCGGGCCGCTGAGGCCGGCTGCATGGGGGTGCGACAGAAGCCGCATGTCGGGCCCGTGGGGACGCTGTGGCCAGCGAGGGGTTGGGCGGAGTTCTGCTGGCGCTGGAGGTAGTCCTGGTCTCGGCATCGCTGGCAGTAGTCGGCCGGGCCGCGGCGGCTCATGGGGATGCGGTGGATGATCTCGCCGCACTTCGTGCAGAGTTTCGCCGGGGAGGCGGTCGGGGCCGGTGGCTCGGGGGGCCGCTCGACTCCTTGGCGGTGCGCCATCCGGCGGCAGCGGGGGGAACACCAGGACGGCGTGCTCTTCCCCGGGGTCCTGGGCAGTTCGATCCCACAGTATCCGCAGGTCGGGGTGCCGATGGTGCGTCGCAGATGGGCGCGTTGGCGGCAGCGGGCGGAGCAGTGGCGTCGGGGGCTTCCGCCGGCGGTGCCCTTCGGCGGGAGCGGGGCGTCGCACTCGGCGCATCGGGTTGCCGGGCCTTCGAGGGCTTCGCGAAGGGCGGCGGAGTGACGGCCGGTTGCTGCGGCGAGCCGGCCCCAGCTCGGTTTCCCGCGGTGGTGGGGCGGCGGGCAGAGGTAGTCCCGCAGGTAGGCGGGCTGGAGGTGGTTGGCCTGGGTGAGGCGGACGATGAAGGTCTCGACGCCTTCGCGGTCCATCGGCCGGACTTGGCGCGGGAGGCGGGAGACGGCGGGGTCCGGCTCCATATCGGGGGTCACCGGGCGGTCCGTCGGCGGGGCTTGGGCGAGGCGGCGAGGTCGAGCGGAACGTCCTCCAGGCCGTGCTTGGTGAGTTCCTCGGTGCCGGTGAGGATCGCGTCGATGGCGGCGCCGCGGATCTGGTGGGAGAGGGAGCCGATCATGCCGCCGCAGCGTTCGTGGAGGAAGCGGTCGAGGCGGATCAGGCTGAACGGTTCGTGCTTGAGCAGGACCAGCGTGCCTTCCAGGGTCCTGACCAGGCCCTTCCACTCGGGTCCGTAGGGGAAGGGGTGGGTGCGGATGAGGGTGAAGCGGCCGGCGATCTGTTCGCCGCGGACGCCCGCCAGCAGACGCTCGACGTTGATGCCGGCGTAGACGAACGTCGCGGGGATGCGCTCGGAGAAGTACTTGAGGGTGTCGGCGACCTCGGCGCCGTTGCGGTTGGTCAGCGAGATGTTGTGGAGCTCGTCGACGAGGACCAGGCCGGTGCGGGCGTCGGTGCAGACGCCGACGACGGCCTCGATGATGTCGGTGATGTTGAACCGGGCGGTCACCGGCAGGCCCAGGAAGCGGGCGAACTCCGCCGCGATCATGCGGGGCGTCGCGGCGGGCGGGACGGTGACGTAGACGACCGGGATGCGACCCAGGTCGTCGGGATGGCGGGAGCGGTCCAGGAGTTCGGGGGCCAGGCCGAGCTGGGTGATGGCGATCGTCTTGCCGGTGCCGGCCGGCCCGGAGACGATCAGCCCGCGGCGGGCGCTGATCGCGTGCCGGTTGAGCAGGACCAGGCGCCGGCCGGTGGCGACGGTGTGCTGGACGGTGGAGGTGCGGACCACCAGCAGGCGGGTGTGGTAGTCGAGCCGGTCCTCGTCGTAGGCCGTCCGCTTCGCCGCGGGCAGGGCGGCGTACTCGGCGTGGTGGAGCGCGAGCAAGCGAAGGCACCAGGTCGAGGGCGAGTGGCTGGATGCCGGATCATCCCCCGACGACAGCGCCGGCACCTACGGCGCCCCCTACCAAAAGGCAGTCGCCGAACTCGCCCGCACGCACCGAGGCCGGCCCGCCGCCGAGATCCTGCCCCTGCTGGCCCGCGCGGACCGCCGGGCAGCTCGGCTTCTCGCCTGCGGACCTGTGGGGACAGGCGCAGGCGATCAGCGGCGGTGCGGTACGTCCTGCGCGTCACCGTCACCTGACCCCCTCCCCTCCCGGATGGCGGGGAGGGGCCTTACGGGGCTGTGTCGCCCCTGCCGGGCGGCGACGGTCAGGCTTCCGGGCGGGTCGGCCACCGGGCGGCCAGGGCCGGGGCGCTGCAGGCGCGGGCGGCGGCGCTGCAACGTCTGGAACGACAGCCGGCCGACCCCGGTGTCCCAGACGGCGAGCTCGCCGTCGAGGACCAGGCCGTCGGGGCGCTGCCCGGCGGCCGCCACCAGGTCCGACCACCGCGGTCCTGGACCAGCTCCCCTCGCCGGCCTCCTGTCGTTGACCATTCCCGCCGACCCCACCACGCCCTAGACTGCGACCGCTCCAAAACCTGGCGATCATCAGGAGGGCGCGCAAGATGAACCGAGCACTGATCAGCGCATTTGCGGCCGTGACGTTAGTTGTGTCCGGCGCAAGTGCCGCCACCGCTTCCGACGGCGCTCCGCCGCGCACCACGCACGGGCCTTGCCAGTACACGCAGACCCCGGACGAGCCGCCCGCGCGTCATGTTCCACTGCCGCCCGACCCGCGGCGCACCCCTGGCCGTGGCACGGTTGACATGGCTGTTCCGACCAGCCAGGGTCCGCTCCCGCTGCGTCTGGATCAGGCCAAGGCGCCGTGTACGGTCCAGAGCTTCCTGCACCTGGCGAGGCACGGGTTCTACGACCGAACGGTGTGCCACCGTCTGACGGCGTATCCGACGCTGAAGGTTCTGCAGTGCGGCGACCCGACCGGGACCGGTGAGGGAGGGCCCGGGTACAAGTACAAGGACGAGCTACCGGTGGATTTGCCACCCGCACCGACCGATCCGACCGGCGCGCGCCGCCTGTACGGGCGCGGCCTGCTCGCGATGGCCAACGCCGGTCCGGACACGAACGGCTCACAGTTCTTCGTCGTCTACGGCGACTCCGCACTACGCCCGAACTACACGGTGTTCGGCACGGTCGGCCCCGACGGCCTGGCAACACTCGACAAAACCGCCGCCGGAGGAATCCAGCCGACCGCGGAGGACCCGGCACCGGTCGACGGCACACCCGTGCTGCGGACCGAGCTCCTCCGCGTCCGGCCGTCCTGCCGGCATTGACTCCCAGCGGCCGCGGCCGAAGCCGCGGCCGCTACGGCGGCACCTGTCCGGGGGCCAGGGCGGGGGTGGGGGTGGAGCGGGCCGCCACCGGGGAGACCCACCCGCCTGGAGAGCTGGCATGCCGTGCGGGCGTGGCTGGGCTGGGCTGGGCTGGGCTGGGCTGGGCTGGGCTGGGCTGGCAGCAGAACCTGGCCGATCGGACGATCAGCGAACGAGGCGGCTCGCCGGCCCCAGCCTCCGCAGCCGGACTGGAAACTCGATAGCCCCACCGCCCGGTGTGCCGGCGCCCCCCACCTGGACAGTGGTCGTAGCCGGCCCGGCTCCCGCCTCGGATACCGTGTTCTCCTACGGGGCGCCATAACGGATGTGACGCCCCCCACCGGAGGTAGTCAGCGTATGAGCTCGAAGCGCAGCAAGAATCCAGCCCTGCCCGTACTTGACGACGCATTCCGACTCGCGTCGGTCAAGGATGCCGAAGAGTCCACCCGAGACTTGGTCGCGCGGCTGGCCACCACCGAGCTGCGCCGCGTTTCCCACCCGGGCCGGGTCACATGGGAGCCCACCGATCAGGCCGAGCCCGTACCGGTCCCGCCGACTGTGGTCGACGGTGACGGAGACCTGTGGCTGCGGGACCGGGGCACTGGCAACTGGACCATGCCCGAGTTCAACCCGAAGGAGTTCCCGGCCCGCTGTGGCGAGGTTCTGACATGGAACCAGCTTGCCCGCGAGTTCGGCCCGCTTACCGCACTGGCCGACGACCGCCGCATCGGCGGCGGCCGGCGCTGACCGCGCAGCCTTCCGGGATGGCCGCGCCCCTGAAGCGCCCGTTACGGGTAGCTGGGAGCTCCAGCTCGTGCTCCTCGCCGACGCGGGGGTGGTTCGCTCCTGCACGTCTCGTCTGAACGCGCAACAGGGGCGAGGTCGGCGAAGACGTAGACCTCCATGGTGACGGTGCCGCCGTCCGTCTTGGTGATGTGGCAGGTGTGCCGGTCGGCGTACTTGGTGCCGTCGTACAGCTCGTCGTGGACCTCGACCTCGCCTCCGGCGACGATGCCGCGCAGGTGGCCGATGTGGTCGAGGAACTCCGCGCGGTCGGCCCACTCGCCGTCCGTGCGCCGGCGGCAGCCGGGGGTGGTGTGGCGCTCGGCGGCCTCCTCCAGGGTGATGTCGCGGTTGAAGAGCAGGTCGTTGAGGGCGGCTTCGATTCCGGTGCGGGTCATCGTCGTGGCTCCCTCGGGGGATCGGGTGGTGGGCCGGGGCTCGGATTCGGGTTGGCGTTCGCGGTCGGGTGGGTGTTACGCGGTCGTGGCGAGGGTGGTGTCGAGCCAGTCGTAGATGCGGGCGATGGACAGCCGCATCGCACCCGGGTGGCAGTGGGCGCCGGCGCCTTCCTCCGTGGTGAACACCATGAGGGTCTTGGGGCAGGTCAGGTGGTCGTAGAGCTGCTCGGGCTGCCCCTTGAAGTACATGTCCTCCTCGGCGTCGCACACGAGGGTGGGGCACTGGATCCGTTCGGCGATGCCGCCGGTGAGGGTGTAGTCGAGGTAGGAGGCGTTGAAGGCGCGGGGGGTATCCACGCCCATCACGTACATGCCGTGGTTGATCGCCCAGCGCGCGATCGGGTCCTTGTCCATGGCCTGCTCGAAGGCGGCGTCGAGTTCCGGGGCGGAGTCGGCGCGCAGGAGACGTTCGGCCTCCTCGCGGGTGCCGGGAACGTTGCGGACGGAGGTCTGGCCGAGGTCGTAGAGGCCGTCCACGGCGATCAGCGCGGCCAGACGGTGCTCGAACGCCGCGGCCCGGGGGGCGAGGACGCCGCCCATGCTGAGACCAAGGAGCGCGATGCGGCTGTCATCGACTTCGGGGAGCGTCTCGGCGAAGTCCACGACGGGAGTGATGACGTTCTCCCAGTCCGGGCGGAAGACCATGCCCTGGTGGTGGCGGGGGCCGGGCATCCCGGGACCGTCGAAGGCCAGCACGTTGTAACCGCGCTCGACACCGGCCATCGCCCCGAAGAAGTGCAACTCCTCCGCGGTGCCGTCGAAACCGTTGTGCATGATCAGCGTCGGCCGCGGCGTGCCCGAGTCGTCGACCCGGTAGAAGTAGCCGGGCAGCGTCGTGTCCTCGTAGGGGATCTCGACCGGCTCGATGAGCGGGGTGAACAGCGCCGCCGCCGCCTTGAAGCAGGCCACCGAGCGGTCGTAGGCGCCGTCGTGACGCGGGTCGCAGGGGTGACCGTGCAGGAAGAACTCGGCCGACCGATAGTAGTTCGAGGCACGCAGGAACCCGTCCCGGGCGCTGACGCGGTGACCGGCCGCCAGCGCCTTCTCCGCCTCGCCCGACACACGGTCGGCGGTGGCCATCCACTCGACGTACCAGCTGTCGTAGTCGCCTTCGGTGATCCGCTCACCGGTGGAGACCACCTCGCCGAAGTCGGCGCCGCCGTAGGCGATGTGACTCATCGAGCGCAAAGTCTCGTACCAGAACTGGACGTTGTTCGGGAACAGCAGCTGCTTCATCGGATTCTCCCGTGGTGTGAAGCGACGATTCACGCTTCTCGGTCTTTGGCGAACACGTTCGCCCGGGCCTTCGGCGCGGCCCTCGCGGTGCGCTCTCCGGCGTGATTCGAGATTCCGACAGACCGCTGTCCACCCGCCAGGCCACACGAGGACGAAGACTGTCCACCCCTGTCCGCAGGTGTCCGCCCCACTGTGCGAGGCCGTCGGAGAGGCCGTCGGCGATCCCCCTGGGCCGATCCCGGCGCACCACACGATGCGACGTCCCCCAACGAGACGGCACGCCCGCCACCGACGACAAGCCACCGGCTGTCATCCACCGGTACGGCGCGGCAACGTTCCCGCCCACCCCCGCCAAGACCACCCACCGCCCGCCATCCAGCGTGAACCCGCTCTGCCGACACCGACTCCAACCAGCCCGGAGCGGGATCGGGCGGCCGTCGGCGGGGCGCGGGCGGTGGCGGTGGTCGCCGGCGGGGCGGCCGGATCGGTGGGTCAGTTCGGTGTGATGCCGGTGAGGACGGCGAGGACAGCGAGACGGATGCGGTTGTCCCGGCCCGTTTTCACCATCAGGCTGGCCACGTGCGTCTTCACCGTGGTGACCCCGAGATGCAGCCGGTCGGCGATCTCCTTGTTGGACAGGCCCACACCGAGTAGTCCGAGCACCTCCCGTTCGCGGGGAGTGATGGCCGGCGCCGGCATGTCCGTCGAAGTGTCCGAGGAGGAACGGGTGTGGAGGGCCTGGGCGACGAGGCGGTCGAGGACGTCCCGGCTGAAGGGCGCCTCTCCGTTGGCGGCCCGGCGTACCGCCTCCAGGAGTTCGGCCGGTGGGGTGTCCTTGACGAGGAAACCGCAGGCTCCGGCCGCGAGCACCGGGTACAGATGGTCGTCGTCGTCGAACGTGGTGAGGGCAACGACCCGGGTGGCGGGGCGTGCGGTCAGGATGCGGCGGGTGGCGGTGATGCCGTCCATGCCGGGCATTCTCAAGTCCATGAGGACGACGTCGGGAGTCAGGTGTTCCGCCAGTCGTACCGCCTCCGCGCCGTTGTCCGCCTCGCCCACGATCTCGATGTCCCGCGCCTGCTCGAAGAGCATGCGCAGTCCCATACGGACGAGCTGCTGGTCGTCGACGACGAGGATGCGGATCACAGGTGGGGCTCCATGTCGGATGCGAGGGAGGGAAGTTCGGCCGTGAGCCGCCAGCCCTGGGCGGCGGGGCCCGCATCCAGTCGGCCGCCGAGCAGGTCCACGCGTTCACGCATGCCGATCAGGCCGTGTCCGGAAGGGCCGGAGGCCGGTGGCCGGGCCCTTCCGGCGCCGTCGTCGTGGATCGTGAGGTGAACGGCGTCATCGGCCACCCGTACGGCCAGCTCGGCGTGTGCGCCGGGCCCGCCGTGCTTGGCCGCGTTGGCCAGGCCCTCCTGGGCCAAGCGCAGGACCGCGAGGCCGCGTACCGCGTCGAGCCGTGCGACGCGGGGATCCACGGAGGCGGTTACCGTCAGGCCGCTCTGGCGGCTGTGTTCCACCACCGACTCCAAAGCCGCCGGCAGGGCTCCGGGCTCGACCAAAGAGCCGGTGCCGGGACCGGTCCGGTCCGGGGCTCGCAGTACGGCGACCAGGCGCCGCAGGTCGGTCAGTGCCGCGCCGGCGCCGGCGTGCAGGTCGTCCAGGACCTCGGAGATCCGCGGGTCGGTGGGGGTGCTGGTGGCCGCGGTGACGTGCCGGGCGACACCGACGCGCAGCACCATGGAAGAGACGTGGTGGGCCACGAGGTCGTGCAACTCGCGCGCAATGGTCGTGCGCTCCGCCGCGCGGGCGGCCAGCAGTTGTTGTTCGGCACGGAGCTCCTGCTGCTGCGCGTGTCGACGGGCATGCACCGCAGCGTCGCGGGTCACGCGTACGTACGCGCCCAAGAGCAGCGGCAGACCTGCGACGATCCCCATCTTGTAGAGCACCGGCAGGAGTTCGCCGGGCAGGTCCTCGAAGCGGTTCACGGCGACGGCGAGTGCCAGTGCCGTCGCCGCGGCGGCGAGGCGGCGTCCGGACTGCTGTACCGCCAGCTCGAAGAGGGTGACGGCGGCCAGCACCTTCAACGAGGCGACGGTGCTCGCGCCCAGCGCGTGTGCGGCCACGAGCAGGACCGACTGCGCCAGGAGCGCACCGAACACCCATTTCCCCGCGGCCAGGCACAACGCGAGCCCGGCCGCGGCCAGGGCCCAGTCCCGTGTCCCGGACGGCCGCTGCAGGAGGAGTACGTAGCCGACCATGACGCCGGCAAGCACCAGGATGCGCAGACCGGCGAATCTTCCGTCGAACGCAGGCTCGATCCAAGCTCTGTTCACACTCCCACGATAGGCGGACGCCCGTGCGCCCGGGTCCTGCCGTGGGAGGAGGCCGCCTCCTCCCACCGGCCGGGATGTCCGGCCCGTGGAGGGAGTCGGGGACCCTGGTCGGGCGGCGAGAGTGAGCGACATGAATACCCATGCGCATACCTCCACGAGCTCCGACGCAGACGCGGCATCCCCGGCCAGGGGGCGGCGGTCCGTACTGGGTGGTGCGGCCGCTCTGGGGCTGGGCATCGCGGCCTTCGGAGCCACCGCCCACGCCGCCGGCTCCCCGTCGAGGTCCCGTGACAGGGCCGGTCGCTTCCAGGGGAAGTCCGTGCTCATCACGGGTGGCACGTCCGGCATAGGCAGGGCGACGGCGAAGGCGTTCGCCCTGGAGGGCGCCCGTGTCGGGTTCTGCGGCAGGCGGGCCGAGTTGGGGCGCCAGGCGGAACGCGAGATCCGGGACGCGGGCGGCGAAGCCACGTACATCGAGGCCGATATCCGTGTGGAAGACCAGGTTCGCGTCTTCGTGGACCGGGTCGCGAGCCGTTACGGCGGCATCGACGTCGCCTTCAACAACGCCGGCATCGGCGGCGGCAAACTGCCCCACGAGATGAGCGTCGAGGAGTGGGATGACGTCCAGGCCACCAACGCCCGGGGAGTGTTCCTCGCGATCAAGTACGAGATTCCGCACATGCTCAAGGCGCAGCGCGGCGTCATCGTCTGCACCTCGTCATCCGCGGCCGAACAGGCGCGGCCGAACAGCGCCGCGTACACCGCGAGCAAGCGGGCGGTGCAGGGCCTGGTGAAGTCCGCGGCCCTCGCATACGGACCCAAGGGGATCAGGGTCAACGCCCTGCTGCCCGGCACCACCGATACCCCGTTCGTCCGCCCGCCGGGCATCCCGGACGCGGATTGGGCGAAGTACAAACAGGCTTGGGGACCACTCAACGTCGACGGCTTGGAACGGATGGCCGAAGCGGAGGAGATCGCGCGGGCCGTGCTCGGGCTCGCGTCCGACGACTTCCCCTACATGACGGGGGCGTCGATCAGCGTGGACGGCGGAGGCACCGCGGGCCGGAAGATGATCCAGCCGAGCAGGACGTGAGGGCGCTCATCGGGGGCTCCCGGCAGGCGATCGGTGGCCACTCTGGAAAGGCTCAGTCACTCCCCGGGAGGTTCAGCGTGGTCACAGTCGCGAGCGTATGCGGCCGGAGTCTGACCGTACCGGCCCTTGAAGGCCCGGATGAAGTGGCTACTGTCAGCGAACTGCCAGCGGGCGGCGACCTCTGCAACGCTGGGCCGCCCGGCTCGGGCGCTCAGGGCGAACCGTGCCTGTTCGAGCCGGCGGCCGCGGATGTACCCGGCGACCGTCTCCGCCCTACCGACAATGGTCCCGCCCTTGATGCCCGAATGGTTCGCAGCGGCGGTCGCGAATGCCCGGTGCAGGGTGCGTACGGAGATGTTGAGAGCACGGGCCAGCGCCGCCGGGGAGAGGCCGGGGTCGGTCAGTCGGCGTTCGATGATGTCCTTCACCGCGCACACCAGGACGGACGCCGGCTGCGGCTCGGAGTCGTCGGGCTGCCCGGCCACCACTCCGCCGCCCCACTCGATCAGCCTGTTGCGACCGGCATTCAACCCGGCCGGAGCCAGATCGGTGAGCACCTCGTCGATCACCCGGACGTGGGCGAGGAGCCGCGTCTCCGGGGCGTCGGCCGATCCCGTGATCAGCCGATCACCCCCGAACGGACCGACCGACGACGCCGGCAGGATGAGCACGCTTGCTGCGGTGTCGCGCGCCGCCTCGTGGATGGGAGCGCCGCTGCGGTGCACGGGGAACCTCCCATCCGAGACGGTCGACTGGCCGACGTCGCGCCGATCGAACCACCGGGTGGTGCGCCGCACCACATGCACCACCACCCGGTTCTCCTCGTGAAAGGGCACACCGCGTAAGGTCCCCGGGATTGACGTGCTGAGCACATCGGCGATGACCGCGCCGAGCACCGTGACGACGCAATTGCTGATTTCACGTTCCCCGCTGCGGCCCGGAGCGAAGGAAGGATCCGGACATGCCGTTCCCGTCTCTTCCTCCCGGCCGCACCGAAAGATGACGAGTCCATCCTCCTGGGCCTTCGGGGCGGTGATGTACATGGCGAACTCCACTGCCTTGTCGAACTCGTCGGCCGCGGTCATGAATCCTTGCACTCCTCGGATCTCGTAACAGGATCTTGAACGCCGCGGCAATCCCTGCAACCGTGGAATTCTTCCTCATACGGCCTTGGCCTTCTGACGGGCTTCGGCTCGCGCTCTGCTGGCGATCAGTTCGCGGGACGGAGCCAAAGTGACGGTGTCCCGGATCGGGAGCCGAATTCCGCACGCCCTGCGGGGTCACAGACCGCGGCCGGCGTGGGGACGGCGCGTTTTGCATCGCTCTGGACCGACCCGCAGATGCGGCGTAGTAGCCGGATTTGCGGTCCTGCCGTAGGGGATCACGGACTTCCTGACCAGTGAACCTGCCCTGCTTGCCGAAGGCTTGATGCTGAAGGAGGTTGTCCCCGAGGAAATGGTCCTGAGCGCGAGTGGATGACGCCCGATCACGCGCAGCACCTCATTGACCGCAGAGGCAGACTCCATCATTCAGGGGGGTGGGTGACGGCCGAAGTTCCCGGCGGGCGCAGTCATGACGGTCACGAAGGCCTCGCCGGTCGCACTTTCCATGCATTCCCATCCTGCAAAGGGTCACAGTGCGGCCGCAATGGCAACTTCAGCATGGATTCATTGACGGAAATGGAATGATGCCCCATCTCAACACCTGCCCGGGGGCCCCTGGATGCCACGCCCCGGGCAGGTCAGGCCCGCGACGGACGAGCGGCTGCCGGACCGTAGTTGCGATCGGCCCGTTGACGCGTACTTTTCCCAACGGAGTTGGTGGACAGGGTCGTTGAGGAGTCCGGGAGGACCGGGCAGCGTCATCGTCCATTGCCGCCCCGAGTGGTCGTCCACTTCGTCCTGGCGGTGTCGTCCGGTGGTCACGAGCCAAGTCGACCGTCGGCGCGGGCCTCGGCGGCGGCCTTCAGCTCGCGCGGCCCGCGTCGAGTCCCTGCCGGATGTCGGTCGCCATGGGAACGCCGGCGTCGACCTGGGGCGCCACTCAGCCGGACGTCATCTCCCAGCTCGGCCGCCCAGCCCGCAACGTCCCGATGTGGTGGGAACGGTCGACCAGGTGCGCGATGTCCACGTAGGGGTCGGCATCGAGCAACAGAGCGTCGGCAACGGATCCGACGGTGATCGTCCCCGGTGTCGTCGCCTGCTGACCGATCTTCTCGGCCGCGTGCCGGGTGCCGGCCGCCAGGACCGCGGGCAGCGGCAGGCCTGCCTTTGCCAGCAAGTGCAGTTCTCGCATCAGGGCGACGGGTGGCGAGGGCATCAAAATGGCCACGTCGCTGCCCGCGGCGATCTTCACTCCCGCGTCGTGCATCAGAGCCAACGTGCGCATCGCGTAGTCGAAACGAATGTGGGCGTCCTGCGCGGAATGCCGGGGGAACTGATGCCCGTAGATCGGGCGGCTGGTGATCTGTGGGATGTCGTCGTGCGTGGCGAAGCCATCATCGATCAACTGCCGCAGGTAGCCGGCCTCTCCGTTGTGCGCGATCTGCTCCCAGGTGACCAGGGTGGGACAGTAATAGGTGTTCGTCTCCGCAAGCAGTGCGGCGACGTCGAGGGCCTCTGCGGTACTCCCGGGGTGCTCCGGCCGGAAGGCGTGTTCGATGCCGTCCGCGCCGGACGCCACCGCCTCCTCCAGGTCGATGCGTTCGTGGACGTGCACGAGTACCTTCTTGCCCTTCTCGTGCGCGGCCGCGACGATGCCTTTGAGGGCGTCGAGGGGCAGCTTGTCCGCGGCACCGGGCTCACCGTCGTAGATGCACTTGATGAAGTCGACCTGATCGGCCAGTTCCAGTGCTTGGCGATAGGCGACGTCGGCATTGTCGGTCTGGTAGGCGATGGGGGCACGTGCCGGATCGTCCAGGACCGGCCAACCCTTGACACCGGTGAACACCGGCCCGGCGAAGAACAACCCGGCAGCGACGTCGGTGGCCTTGTCGCGGTAGTCGCGGGCGGCGAGCTCCATCTCCAGTGGGCCACCGAGGTCGACGACGTTGGTCACCCCGGCACTCAAGAAGTCGGTGAGTAACTGGGAGACGTACTTCGCCCGCTCGTTCTCGGGCTTGAACCAGGCGTGCCCACCCAGGTGCGTATGACTCTCCCACAGGCCCGGCACCAGGTAGCCACCCCGCGCGTCGAGCACGGGAGTGCCACCGGTCGCCGGCCGCGCCGCGTCAGTCGCCAGCCGGATGGCGCTGAACCGTCCGTCGGTCACCACCACTTCGGCATCGGTGATGGGGGCGGCCTCCTGCCCGCTGATGACAGTCACGTTGCGAATGATCACGATTTTCTCCCTCTGCTCCGACGAGCCAACTGCATAGGACCCTATGCATTGGACTGTATAGGTACCTATGTAGTTGGTCAATAGGAACCTATACACTCGACGCGTGATGCACTCCAGGTTCGGTTCCGCGCCCGCCGCGTTGATCAACATCGCCTCGCGTGCGTTGTCCCGGATCAATGACCGGCGACTGCGGCCGCTGGGATTGACGTTCGCGCAGATGCCCGTGCTGGCGGCGCTGAGCAAGGCCGACGCGCTCTCGCAGAAGGAACTGGCGGGACTGGCCCGGATCGAGCAGCCGTCCATGGCCCAGCTGCTCGCCCGGATGGACCGCGACGGCCTCATCCAGCGCACGGTCGCCCAGCATGATCGACGGGTCAGCCTGCTCTCGCTGACCGAGACCGGACTGGAAAAGCTCACACAGGTGCACTCGGTGTTGTTCGAAACCAATGATCAGGCGTTGCGAGGCTTCAGCGCCGAAGAGATCGATCTCCTGGTGGACCTGCTGACAAGGCTCGTCGCCAATCTCGAGGAGAATCCGGCCTGACAGCGCGTCGGATGCCGCAGCGACTGGGATTCGTCCGTTAGTGGTGGTCGAAGTGTGCCGTGGACGATCGATGACGAGCTGTGGGCGCTGATCGAGCCGGTGTTGCCGCCGTGGCCGTGGCCCGCCTCGCGTGTGCGTCCCTGCAGCGGAATCCGCCGCCAGGCAAGGGCGTCCGCCGGCGGGTCATCGGGTGCGTGGGTTCCGGGGCCGGGGGGTGACCCAGCGGTGGCGGGACCAGGCACGACACATCAGTCAGCGGACGGTGATGGTGGTGGACACCAGGGCAAGGAAGAGCTCGACAGCCGCTCCGCGGCGAACGGCCAGGCCGTCGTTGACCATTCGGTCGTCGTGGCCGCCGTTCAGGGCGAGGCACGGATGCTTCGGCAGTGGTCCGAGGGTCGGCTTCAGGGCCGTGAAGCGGTCGAGGGTGGCGGGCAGCAGGGTGTGGTCGCGGGTGTTGGCCGGTGCGGGCTCGACGATCAGCGCCATGCCCGGTCCGTCGGTCAACTGTGTGTGCTGCAAGTCGAGTTCGATCCGATTGACCGGGTTCTGTCGGAGCAGTCGCCGCCGGAGGGCACCTTGATGACACAGCCGCCGACGCTCAGGCGGTCGAGTGCGAGACCGATCGTGCGGGCGTAGGCGGGAAGCGTGAGCAGTCGCAGGTCTTCCATCACGCCGGCGGCGATCGGCTCGTCGTGGGGCCGGCGCAAGATGGTGGCCGAGCAGTGCGCGTCCGCGGCCCGTTCGCATCCGCAGCCGAAGACCAAGGCCTGCACCAGACAGTCGAAGTCGACGGCGTCGCTGATCCGTGGGTTGTGGCAGCGCAGCGGATGCCGGCCCTCGCGCACGGACAGCAGCGCGAGAAATGGGTCGCGGATCGGGTCGAGAATGCATGATGGGACGGCAGGCACGGATCTCCCAGTGAGCATGAAGCGCAGAGAACTCCATGATCGGGCGAGGCGTGCCTGCCGTGCTGCCACCACCTACCGGCGGACGGCCCAACGGGACTTCAGCCCATTCACGACCCGGTGTCGTTGCGTCGCGCCGTCAAGCGACGCGCGTACTACAGGATCTCAACCTTCCAGATGTGCAGCGGCCTGTTCGGATACGTGACGTCGTACCACCGGTTCACCCTCACCGTGGCACCGTTGTAGTCGTACATGTTGATGTCGTTATTGCCGGTGAAGACCCTATCGACCCATCCATCGACCTTGTAGACGCCGGCGTTGGCAAAGCAGTTCACGTCGCCGAAGCGACTACCGTGCGACCAGATCTTCAGATAGTCATTACCGCTCTGGCAGTCGACGTTGCCGGCGAAGGCAACACCGGACGGCCCGATCAGGGTGAACACGCCTGCTGTGGCCAGTGCCGAGGTCAGAAGGCGAACCACCTTCATCTTGCCGGAAACCATCACTTCTCCTGTTCGACTCGGCGCCCCGTGCAGCATCATGGCAACGCACGGCGCGGTGTTGCGGTTCTGGTGTGGCACCGCGGCGGTTCGAGCACTGCGGCTTCAGGGCCACCGGGCGCTCGCCGAAGGGGCGTTCCACACTCTCCCGTCGGTCTGCCGCGCGTCGCGCGGCTGCTCGGGCGCCACTCCAATGGTCGGCTCCGACCAGGCTAGAAGGACCATTGCCGCCTACGCTTGAACACCGGCGTCACCTCGGTCGAACACCAGCGTCAAGAGGGTGCGCGAGGACCCGGCCGAGGTCTGTCCATTGAACGGCCCGGGTCTGTAAAGCAGGGTGAAGCCTGCTCGGGCACGATTCCTGGCACGCTCGCGGACGCGGGCGTGGACGGTCGAAGTACGCGTCAGCCGACCCGAAGACCGACCGCCAGCGTCAGTTCGAGGACCCGCTGTGGCGATGCGAGATCCGGAAAAAGCTCCCGCAGTTGCGACATCCGGTACCGGACCGTCTGGGGATGGACGAACAACGCCGCCGCCGCCTCGTCCCGCCTGCCCTGGTGCAGCAGCCACGCCCGCAACGTCTCCTCCAGCCGCCGTGCCGTCGCGACCGGCAAGGTCCGCAACGGTGCGAGGGCTCGGGCACGCAGGTCTGCGAACGCGTCCGCGTCGGCGCTCAGCACCAATTCGGGCAGGTGGTCCTCGGTGTCGCGAATATCGGAGGAGAGGGAGCGCGCGCGTGCGGCTCGTGCGTACGAGGCGGACGCACGAGTCCATGGCCGGGCCGGGCCGACCACGGCGGTGCGGTCGGTCAGCTGCCGCAAGAGATGTGTTCGGTCGGCATCGGGGACGAGCAGTACACCGGTGGCGTCCGGCAGATCGTCGAGGACGAGGGTGCTGGGGTCGAGCGCGCGGTAGGCGGGCCGTGCCTGGGCGGCGGGCAGCAGGACCGCGGTCAGCGAAACCGGGGGCTGCCACCCGGCCCGTTGGACGGAGGCCAGCAGCGCGTCCGGGCTCGCGCCGGCGAGGAGGTCTCGGGCCAGGTGTTCCAGGTGGCGCTCGTGGGCCCTGCCCCGGGCGGCCAGTTCGTCGGCGTGGCCGGCGGCGCTCGCGGCAGAGAGCTCGTCGATGTAGGCGAAAGTCAGCTCGGCGAACTTGGCGACCTCGGCGGCGGGCAGACCTGCCGGTACGGCACCCGCCGCCAGGCAGCGCCAGGCCACGCGGGCACCGACGCGGTAGGCGCTGAGCAGGGCGTCCATCGAACGGCCGTCGCGCACCTCGCCGCGGCCCAGCTCGTACGCCGCGTCACCGGCGTCGCCGCCCGTGGCGTTCCCGCTCGCGAGGTCCAGGTAGTGCCCCAGGGCGGTACGGACGGATCGGCGGATGGTGGCGCCCATGCGGCCCGAAAGGGCGTTGGCGTAGGGAGGGACCTCGTCGATGATCGCCTGGACGACTTCGTCGGCGGTGGTCTTCAGCGCGGCCCGAAGTACGGTGACCGTCGTCTCATTCAGGGCCAGTTCGCCGGCCCTCCGGATTGCATGGCTCACGATTTTGTTCCCTGCGAACAATTCAGCGGATCAGATTTACATCCTGCGGTCAGGACTTTACGCCTTGAGGCGCAGCAAGCTGGAGTCATGACGAGTGCAGCCCTCCGCAGCAGGGCATGGAAACTGCTGGAGATGGTCACGACGCCGCTGCTGCCGTCGGACTACCTCGACCTGGTCAGCCCGCTGCGTGCGGGCGCTGACCTGCGTGGGCGCATCGAGGCCGTGCACCCCGAGACGGGTGACGCCGCGACCATCGTGATCAGGCCGGGACGGGGCTGGCGCGGCCACACGGCCGGTCAGTACGTACGGATCGGGGTCGCCGTCGACGGGGTGCGCCTGTGGCGTGCCTACTCCCTCACCTCGCCGACAAACCGCCGGGACGGCCGCGTCACGATCACCGTGAAGGCGATCCCGGACGGCAAGGTCAGCAACCACCTGGTCCGCAGCGCGAAACCGGGCACGTTGATCCAGCTCGACCAGCCGACCGGTGACTTCGTGCTGCCGCAGGCCAAGCCCGCCAAGGTGCTCTACCTGACGGCCGGCAGCGGCATCACGCCGGTGATGGGCATGCTGCGCGACACCGACTTCGACGACGTCGTCATGGTCCACAGCGCGCCACAGCCGCAGGACGTGATCTTCCGCAACGATCTGCACGACCTGGTCGCGGACAAGAAGCTGCGTCTCATCGAGGTGCACACCGACACGGACGGCATGCTCGACATCGCCCGTCTCGACGAACTCGTGCCCGACTGGGCCGAGCGCGAGACCTGGGCCTGCGGGCCCACGGGCCTGCTCGACGCCGCCGAAGAGCTCTGGAGCGCGCACGGCGTCCCGGAGCGCCTGCACACCGAACGCTTCCGCCCCGGCATCGTCGTCGCCGGCGACGGCGGCGCGGTCACGTTCAGCGCCACCGGCAGGACCGTCGACGCGGACGGCGCCACGCCGTTGCTGGACGTCGGCGAGGAGGCCGGCGTGCTCATGCCCTCCGGGTGCCGCATGGGCATCTGTTTCGGCTGCGTGACGCCGCTCAAGGCGGGCGCCGTCCGCGACCTGCGCACCGGCGAGATCACCGAGGCCGAGCCGGGCGTCCTCATCCAGACCTGCGTGTCCGCCGCGGCGGGCCCCTGCGACATCGAACGGTAGGACCACCTTGACCGCCATCGACCCCACCGCCCACCTGACCGCGGAGCAGATCGAGGAGCTCGGCCGCGAGCTGGACGCGATCCGCGACGAGGTGATCGCCGGCCGTGGCGAGGAAGACGCCGCCTACATCCGTAGGGTCATCTCGGCGCAGCGCAAGCTCGAGCTGGTCAGCAGGGGTGTGCTGCTGTTCTCGTTCTTCCCGCCCGCGTGGCTGATCGGCACCGCCGGGCTGTCCGTGGCGAAGATCATGGACAACATGGAGATCGGCCACAACGTCCTGCACGGCCAGTGGGACTGGATGCGAGACCCGAAGATCCACTCCACCACCTGGGAGTGGGATCACGTCTCGCCGTCCGAGCAGTGGAAGCACTCGCACAACGAGCTGCACCACACGTACACCAACGTGATCGGCAAGGACAACGACCTCGGCTACGGCATCATGCGCGTCGACGAGGACCAGAAGTGGCACCCGTTCCACCTCGGCCAGCCGCTGTGGAACTTCATCAACGCCTGCTTCTTCGAGTACGGCATCGCAGCGTACGACCTGGAGCTCGCCAAGAACCTGCACAAGCGCCGCCGCAAGAACCCGGAGTTCCGCGCGCGGGCCAAGGCCGTGGGCCGCAAGATCCGCAAGCAGGTGCTCAAGGACTACGTGATCCACCCGCTGTTGTCGGGCCCGTCGTTCCTCACCACGCTCGCCGCCACGTTCACCGCGAACCTGGTCCGCAACATCTGGTCCCACTCGGTGATCATGTGCGGGCACTTCCCCGAGGGCGTACAGGTCTTCGAGCGCCGGTCGATCAAGGACGAGACCCGCGGCCAGTGGTACCTGCGCCAGATGATGGGCTCGGCGAACATCAGCGGCAGCAAGGCCATGCACTTCATGACCGGCAACCTGTCGCACCAGATCGAGCACCACCTGTTCCCGGACCTGCCGAGCAACCGGTACGCCGAGGTCGCGGTGAAGGTGCGCGCGCTGTTCGAGAAGTACGAGCTGGAGTACGTCACGGGGCCGCTGCCCAAGCAGGTGTTCTCCGCGTGGCACAAGGTCTTTCGGCTCTCGCTGCCGAACAAGAAGCCCAAGGTCAAGACGCCGGACCGCGAGCAGGACCTCGTCTCGGCTTGATTCCCGGCGTTGGTTGAGACCTCTCGGCCGTACCGGCGCCACCGCCGGTACGGCCGGCCGCCGTGGGACAGGTCCGCGCCTGCCCGCCGGTGCCTGCCCTTCGGCGCGGTTCCTCGCCGCCGGGAACCTCCCGGCCTTCCTGGCGCCACTGCCCTCGCGGACGTCATGGGTCGGAGAACCCGACACTCGGCGAGTCCGCCGCAGAGCGCACCCCGAGGAGCGGTGGAATGCCGGCTGCCGGGAGCCGCACCCGGGTCGGTCGGGTTCGGCGGCCGATGCGGTCGCCGTTCATCGACGCGACGGGGCGGTGTCGCGAGGCGATGTCGTGGGCGGGCTCAGGAGGTGGTTTCACGGGGTGGGTACGTCGGGAGGTCGATCGCGTCTGCGGGGGGCGTGAACCACTTCGACGCCAGGCCACCGAGGCGGGCGGCGGCCGGGCTGCCGACGACCCTCAGGGCGGTGTTCATCGTGGCGAGCCCGGCGCGGCTGCGCGGGTTGAGGATGCGCGGTGCGCCGGGCGGCAGCTTCTGCGCCTGGTCGACGTAGGGGCGCATGAGCGTCTCGTACCGGGCGAACGCCGTGCGGTGCGGATGAGCGGCGAGCTCGCCGGCGAGGATGTACGCGCCGGTGAGCGCGAGGCTCGTGCTCATTCCACTGAGCGGTGACGAGCAGTGGGCCGCGTCGCCGATCAGGGCCACCCGCCCCTTGGACCAGGAGGGCATGCGGGCCTGGCCGACGGCGTCGAAGTAGAGCGGGGCGTCGTCCAGGGCGGCGAGCACGCGGGGCGCCTCCCAGCCGACGTCGGCGAAGGTGCGGCGCAGGATCGTGACGAGGGCCCGGTGGTCCAGCGCGTCGAGGCCCCGGACGTCGGACAGGAAGGCGAGTGTGGCCCGGATGGTGCCGAGGTTGTCCGGGCGCAGGGTGACGCTGCGACCGCGGCCGGCGCTGTGCCAGCGCCACAGGTCGGTGTCGGCGCCGGTGCGGGGAACGGTCAGATAGGCGATGTAGAAGTCGAGTTCGCGCACGGCGTCGATCTCGGGGAAGACCAGGGATCGGGTGCGGGAACGCAGTCCCTCGGCGAGGACGACCAGGTCGAACGTGCGGGTCGGACCGTGGTCGAAGGTGACCGTGACCCCGTCCTCGGTGTCGTCGAGGGCGATGATCCGATCGCCGAAGAGGTACTCGGTGTCCTCTCGGGTGCGGTCGATGATGATGCGGGACAGTTGGCCCCGCAGGATCTCCAGCTCGGCGGTGGCCCCGTCGGAGTCGGACGTGCCGGCCGCGAAGCGGGCGAGAGGGGTGCCGGTGGCGTCGACGAACTCGGTGCCCGTCTCACCGGTCGAGGCGGCGCGGATCGCGTCCTCGATGCCCATGCGGCGGGCGACCTCGCGGCCCGCGCCGCGGACGTCGATGTTCTGACCGTCCTCGCGAAGCTCGTCGAAGCGTTCAATGATGGTGGTCTGCCGGCCCTGGGCGTTGAGCCAGTAGGCCAGGGCGGGGCCGGCGATGCCGGCTCCTGAGATCAGGACGGTGGGTGTGCGCACGGGGTCCCTTCGGCGAAGCAAACGGATCGGTCGTGTTGCCGGTCCATCCAACTACCGGAGCGGCAACGTGCGAAAGGAAATGCCGGTGCTCATGTGACCATGGCCCGGAAGCGGGTGGCCGGCGGCGCGATCGTGCGATCGGCGGATGAGTCCTGCGCTGGTTCTGATCGACCTGATGCCCCGTATCGTCGCCCTACCACTGGCCCCGTACTCCGGTGCGGAGGTGGAGGATCGTTGTCGCCGGCCGGCAGAGGCGTTCCGGGAGCGGGGACTTCCCGTGGTGGTGGTGGCGGTGGTGGTGGCGGAGCGGCCGAACGTCCGCCGTCCGGCACGGCGGCTACCTGTAACCGGGGGGCGCGGGCGGATGGTCACCCGCTCCAGGCACGCCGCACCGTGTCGTCCTCGACCTCGAGGTTCAGCCGTCCGGCGCGGTATTCCATGGTCAGGATCGCGCCCGGGGGCACCGTACGCACGGTCGACCAGCCGCGCCGTAGTGCCTGGCGTTCGGCCTCGTCGGTACCGAGACCCACGTAGCGCTTCGGGTTGTCGTCGGGTGCGGGATCGGGTGCGGGAGGGGAAGTGGATGCGGTCATGGGCCTCTCATGCCCCACCTACATGCTGCGGATGCCCGTGGCGCCGGTGCGCGCGGGTGATCATGTCCACGGAATCTCGGGAATCCCGCTCGTCCTCGCTTTCCCCCCCCACCTGCGCCCCGAGTCCGGCGGCTACTCCAGCAGCCGGCGAACGATCAGCTCCATCACCTCGGCGCGGCTGCGCCTCCCGTTGTCGGCGGCGTTGAAGTGGTTGCCGATGCGTACCGAGACGGCGAGCAGGCAGCGGATCTCGACCTCGTCCTCGTCGGGGCAGAAGGAGGAGAACAGCGAACGCAGGTAGTCCATGCGGCGGTTGTCTACGCGGCGCAGGCGCTCGGCGACGGCCGCGTCGCGGCGGGCCCAGTCGCGGATCGCGATGTCGGCGGTGGTGCCCCGCACCGGGCCGTCGGTGCTCTCGGCGACAATGTCGAACAGCCGCTTCAGCCTGACCCTGGCCGCTCCCCCGCCGCTCTCCACCTGCTCGATGACACCCTCGGCGACCTCGTACTCCCAGGTGTCGAGCATCTCGGTGAGCAGCGCGTCCCGGTTGCGGAAATAGCCGTAGAAGCCGCCCTTGCTGACGCCGAGTGCTTGGGCCAGGGCCTCGATCCGCACGGCTTCGGGACCGCCGGCGACGAGTGCCCGCAGGCCTTCCTCGATCCACTTTCCGCGGGGTGTGCGGGTCGCGCCCATCCGGTGTGCCTGCTTCCTGTGTGTCTCCTCACCTCCCGCCGAGTATACGGGGGCGTACAGATCTGCCTACACTCGATATATACGCCACCGTATAGACAGGGGTTCGACCATGCGACTTCCCCGAACCGACCACACCGAGCGCCCCTGGCGGATCCACGAGATCGCCGACGACTTCACGGTCGAGGACGTGTGGGCGCTGCCCACCCCCGGCGGACCGGACGACCTCGTCTGGTTGGTGCGCCAGTTCGCCGAGAGCATGAAGAGCGGGGTGAAGGGGAACGGTTTCGCCTCCCGTGCCCTCTTCGCCGTCCGCAGGAAGCTCGGCGCGCTGTTCGGCTGGGACGAGCCGGATTCCGACACCGCCGGCCGGCGGACCGGACTGGTCGACCGGTTGCCGGCGGACCTCCGCGACGGGCCCCGGGGTCCCGACCTCGGCACGTCCCCGTTCACCTCGCTCTACCAGCGCGAGGACGAATGGGCCGCCGAGATGGCCAACAAGACCGTGCGGGCCGTGATGCACATCGGCTGGGTACCGGACGGGGCCGGCGGCTACCGCGGCCAGATGGCCGTCCTCGTGAAGCCGAACGGACTGCTCGGCTCCCTGTACATGGCCGCCATCAAGCCGTTCCGGTACCTCGGGGTGTACCCGGCGCTGATCCGCTCGATCGGCCGCGAGTGGGAGACGAACGCCGCCGCGCGAGGAAGCGCGAGTCGAGACACGAACGGCGAGTGATCCACTGTCCTGTTGGTCCGTCAACAACTCCTGCCTGCACGCCTGCTGGGCCGTGTCGATCCGGAGACCTCGCCGACGGCCATCTCTCTTCCGCCAAGCCGCAGACGCCGGGGCCGCACTCACCCGATCACCCGCGCTCCGGCACCGGCAGATGTGCCCGCCTCCGAATGAGTGAGCCGATCCACAAGCGGAGACTCCCGTAGGCCGTGGCGCCCGGGGTCTCCGCTGTTCGGTTCAGCCGGCCGGCGCGACCTCTTGGCTCTCGACGTGTCCGTTCGGCACGGCGCGCATCTTCGGCCCCGGGCGTCAACACATCAGCTCCCCCGCCGCGGCCCTCGCCGTTACGCGCCAGGCGCGGGAACCGCGTGACGCCTCACTGTATGAGCTCGATGTGAGGATGGTTCGCGGCTACCGGGCAGGTGTGAAGTTGGAGGTCATAGCCACGAGCGACTTCGAGCCCGGTGAAGTTCCCGGGAGGGGTGCCGGGGAGCTGTTGCGGAGGATCCGCCTGCTCCTCCTCGGGGATCCAGCTCTCGCCGTCGGCGGCCCACTCGGTGGTGGCGATGGTAAGCAGCGGCTTCGCCTCGGCGCCACACACGGAGCATGCCCGCGGCACGGGATCGGTGAGGCCCCAGCGGGTCCAGCCACCGACCTTCCAACCGGGGGCCAGGGACAGCACGTCCGTGTAGAACTCCTCCGGGGCGACCTCGTAGGAGTTGTCCACCGCCGCCCCGGCCGACTGCCACCTGCTCCAGTCCTCCAGTTGCTGTTGGATCTCCTCAGTCAGCTCCATGTGGTTCGGGTATTCGGTGACCTGCTCCGGCGTGAGCAGACACGGCTCCGGAACGTAGGAGGCGAATTGGACGGCAGGCGGCTCGGGAGGTGCCTCGAGCACGTCCGCCACGGTCGCTTCCGTACGCCAGAACAGTGCGGTCCTGGGGTGTGCCGGGTGGTCGAAGGGACACCAGAGAACTTGGAGCAGATCAGCCTCGGACTGCCCGGGCGGGCACAGCAACGGGACGTCACGCACGTACAACTGGGCGACGGGCAGCATGGCGATCGGCCCCTCGGGCCACGGGCGGCCCGCGTTGATTCGCTCCTCGATCGCCAGTTCGTCAGGCGTGTACCGGGTCACCGGGGGATCACCGCCCGGTCGGTTCGCCACCGCTGCCCGGATGCGCCGCCGCTCCCTCACGTCCTGCGGGGAGAGGATTTCGTTTCCGCCCCACTTGTGCGGCCCCTCGCAGTGGGGCCACGGTTCGTCGGCGGGCCACAGGAGCGGCCCGCCGACGGAGCTGTCGTGCGGTGTGGGCGATCCGGGGCGGGGGTGCAGGCGGGTAGCCGTGCGTTCAAGCGGGGCCAGCTGGGGGAAGAGCTCCGCGACTTCAAGAGGTCGCGATGGTGTGGTTCGACTCATGCCGGCCCCTAGGGTGCTCATGGGTTGTGATCAGTTTCCGAGGTTGAGAGTCCCGGTGTCCTTCAAGGTGTTGGGGACGTAGACGTTGGGGAACAGCAGCTCCGTTGTCCCGTTCGCCCGTTCGATGTTAGCGGTCATGGTCACGCCCACCGGGATGGTGCTCGTGGCGTCCCGGAAGACGGGGGTCACCTGGTAGAGGATCGCATCGTTGGCGCCGAAGGAGGCCTTCTTCACTTCCTCCTGAGCCTGGTACTCGAAACTCCTCATACTGGGCGTTCCGGTGTTCATTCCCACCTGCCAGCAGGGAACGAGATTGTTCTGGCCTCCATCCCTGACCTTCCCCGGGCCGCCGAGGATGTTCGCGATCAGGTGACACCGGGCCAGATCGGTTCCGGCGGAGTAGTCATCGCGGAACTTCTTGGCGTCCTGCCAGCCGGTGGGGTCACCCCCGGCGTGCTTGCCCTCGGCGATGTTCTTACCCAGGCAGGCTGTCGCCTTGGTCGGGCGGGTGCCTGCCGCTCCCATCGGGGTGATCATCTTGTTGACGTGGGCGACGGGTTCGGTGGTGTTCTTGTACCAGCCGTCACCCTTGGGAAGGGCCCCGGCCGGCAGATTCGCCAGACATGCGGCCTGGGGAGCCCCGGCCGGCGTCGTGAATTCGACCTTGAACTGGTCGGCGTCGATGACCCGCTGGCTCTGGAATCCCTCGGCGAGCTTCCCGTCGGCGAACTGCTTCTCGTTCGCCGGGACATGAGCGCGCACGCAGGGCGCCGCAGGATCCAGATCCAGGCTGTTGCCGAGGACGTAGGTGTCCCAGCCGCCGCTGCTGGCGTTGGGGATCACCTCCACGCACCGGGCCCCGTCGATTCCTCCTTCTTTGACTTCCGCGAAGGGGAATTCGGCGCACGTGTCGGTGTCGACGAGGTCGGTGTTCGCATCGAAGGGCACCGTTCCCGCACTCCCGCAGGTGCGGCCCGAGCGGTCGGCCGTACCGCTCTTCTGCCGGGTCAGCGGCTTGGTTTTCCCCCAACCGTCGTTGAGGTGCTGTTGGGCCCACTGGTAGGCGGCGATCGCGCCACCGGGGTCCGAGCCCTGTGCGTTCATCTGGACGAACGCCATGACCGAGGGGACGACGCAGCCCGGCGACGGGGTGCCCGCGGGATCCGCGACGGCATCGTCGCAGCGGATCTTTCGCGGGTTGGTCCACGAGGCGTTCGGGTCAGTGATCGTGGCACCCGGCATGGTCACGTACATCTGGTATGAGGTGTCGAACTCGGAGACGGCTCCCGCCGCGGGGGTCGAGGAGTACGAGACGGTGCCGGTGAGGGACTGTCCCACGGTCAGGTTGCCGCCGAACCAGGGCGCGGCCTTCGTCGCCTTGCAACCGGTTCCGCAGGCGGCGCGGAACTTGGCGGTGAGCGCGGTGACATCGCCTTGCGCAGAGGTCATCTTCGTGGTGACCTGCTCACTCCACGTCGTGCCACTGGCAGGAAGCGATGCACTCGTGGAGACCTCCAGGGTGCCTCGCCCGATCTCCGCGCCGTTGCCGTCACGCAGGGTGTAGAGGACGTTCAGCCCGGAAACGCAGTAACTGAAGCGCTCATAGGAGTAGTTGCCGAGGCCACTGACGGCGCAGCCGGCGCCGGCAAGCGACTGTGCGGCGGCGCGCGGCTGTGCGGCGGCGGGCCGGGGCGAGGGGACGATGGTCAGGCAGGCCTCGACAGCGCCCTTCCTGCGTTCCTTCGAGTCCGCCTCCGTGGCCTCGCAGTGTTCCCCGGATGTTCTCGGCGCGACGCCGGCTGTCGCGGCAGAAGCTGTTGCGGTGGACCGATCCGTGCTCTGCGGTTGCGCGGCCTTGTCCGTGGCCGGCTGTGCCGTGGCCATACCCGTGGTGGTGAGTCCCAGTGTCACGGCCATCAGTACCGAGAGTACGGTCGATCGGGCCCGTATTCGCACGCTTCCTCTGGGACGTGTGCTGTGCATGCTTGTCAGATCTCTCTTTCGTCTTGGTAGATGGGTATCGGGGCACTACGACTGACGCGCCCGAGGTAGGCACCCTCGGAACGTGCGGCGAGGGCGCCTACGGGCTGCTCACGTGGCCGGCCGAGTCCTGGCCGGGGTGCTCACCCCTACCGCCACGTGGGCCGGCTGCGTGATCAGTTGAACTGAATCGTTCCTGCTGTCCAGGGCAGAGGTACCCCGGGTTGGTCTCCGACCGGTCGTGCGGAGCCCATCCCGGTTGCGGTGGTCGGCGAGGCCGATGGTGATCGACTGTCAGGTGAACACCTTGACGATGTCGGACGCGACGTCTTCAGCGACCTTGACCACCTTCTTGACGACCGGCTTGGCCACGGTGGAGGCAACACGTCCGCCGCCGCGGGTAACGAGCCCCAGTGCCGTACGGCCGGCCGAGGAGACGAACTCACCGCTGGTGAATCCGTACTCGATGCCCGTGGCCAGCACGCTGACTCCAGCGGCTACGACAGAGATGCCGAGGCAGACCGCGGCGATACTGCCCAGAACGGGCGCCGCCGGGAAGAACACGCAGGAGACGGCGAAACCCGCTGCCAGGAGACCCGCTGCCATGCTCACCTTGTCGGCGGTGTCAGCCCACCACTTGGCGTCGTTCCACCATTCGTCCTTGCCTGCTTCGCTTCCCTTGGGGTTGACCGTGTCGTTCGTCGTCGTATCGGAGGGATTGCGGTTGGCGTCTCGGTCCTTCTGTGCCTGCTCGGCGGCAACGCGCGCGGCTTCCCTCACTTCTGCCGTCCGCTTGTCCGCTGCGATCTGGCGGGCGTCGGCGGCGGCCGTGGCGGCGGTCTTGGCGTCCCGCCCGGCGTCGAGCTCTGCCTGGTGGGCATTGGCGGCGGAGGCCTGGGCACTGTAGGAAGAGGCCAGTGCGCTGCGGGCCGCGTCGACGGCGCGGTTGGCGGAGTGGTTCGCCGCGCGGGAGGCACTCTGTGCGGTGGCGGCGGCGTCCTTGGCCTTGTTCGCCGAAGTCTGGGCGTCGGCGGCGGATTTGTCCGCGGCGTCCGCGTGTTGGCGGGCCTGGGCTGCGAAGCCGTCGGCCAGTTTCGCCGAGGCTACCGCTGCATCGGCCCATTCCTGGGCCTTGACCCCGGCATCCCGGGCTATCGCAGCCACCTGGGAGGCGAGTGCCGCGTCTCGCTGTGCCTCCTGGGCGATCTTGGCTGCTGCGGCGATGGCAGCCTGCATGGCGGCGGCGTGGCTGAGGGAGTCGTAGTCGAGCTGGGTGGCCCGGTGCTGGACGGATTCCACGAAGCGCCGGCGCATCCAGGCGGGACCCTCCATGGCGACTTCGGCGTAGGCCTTGGTGTACGCGTCGGCGGTGGCTATGACCTTTATGGTGGCGACGGCGTCGTCCTCTTCGACGGCCTTGGGGAGGTCCTCGTCGAAGAACTTCTGGAGCGCTGCCGGTGTATTGGTGTTCAGTGCGTCGTTGGCAGCCTTGGTGACAGCCTTGCCGGGCTTCTCGTGCAGGATCTTCAGGATGTTGACCCTGTTGTCCTCGGCACGTGCCTTGATGACACCGCCGGTGTTGAAGTCCCCTTCCGCGGGAACTCCACCTGCGAGGGCCTGGACCGCCGCCTTCGCAACGGCCGGCTCGGAGACCTGGGCAATGAAGAGAATGGTCTCGCGATCATCCTGGGACGCGGCGAGCTGCCGATCGAGGTCGATCCAGGAAAACACGTCGTAGTCGGATCCGGCGAGTGCGAAGCGCGCGGCCTGGCGGGTCCAGGTGCCATGAGCGTCGAGCAGTGCGGTGGCTGCCTGGCGACCCAGGGTGGCGGCGACGGTGAGGTCGTCGTTGCCGAGGGCCTGCTCGGCTCTGGCGATGAGGTCCTTGGTGGCCTGGGTGGTCTGCTGTGCCTGGGTGCGCTTGTTCAGGGTGGCCGCGCGTTCGCTCTTGTCCAGCAGGGCGAGTTGGGCGGCTTCCTTCATGCCTTGCAGCCTGTCGGCCGCCAGCCGGGCCGCCTCGGCGGCGCGGGCGTTCTTCTCGACGTTCAGCGCGTCCGCGATGGCCTGCGTCGCGACGTTGGCCGCCTTGACCGCCTCGTCGGCGTATGCAGTGGACTTGTTGGCGAAGTCGATTGCTTGGCCTGCGTACTTGACGGCTTCTTCGGCGGCATCGGCGGCCTTTTCGGCGTGTGCGGCGGCTGATCGGGCCGCGCTGTTCGCGTTGCGTGCGGCCTTGGCTGCGGTCGAGGCCAGTGCCTGGGCCGTGGAGGCGGCGTTGGTCGCCTGGTTGGCGGCGGTGGAGGCGATCGCGGCCTGGCGCTTGGCCTCGGCGGCCTCACCCTGGGCGACGCCGGAGGCCTCGGCCGCCTGGGCGGAGGCCTTGGCCGCGGCCGCGGCGTCGCGGGCGGCGTCCGCGGCCGCCAGACCGGCGCCGGCCGACTGCTCCGAGGCGACGGCTGCGTCATCGGCCGCCTTGGCTGCGGAGTACGCCTTCGCGGCGGCGTCGCGGGCGGCGACGGCGGCGTTCTTGGCCTCGTTGGTCTTCGACGCGTCCTTCGATGCGGCGATCGCGGCGTGGTAGGCGCGCGTGGCCGCCGATCCTGCCGCGGCCGCCGCCTGGGATGCGGCCGTGGCCGCCCAGGACGCCCGCTGCGATGCCTGGACCGCTGCCGACGAGGCGCGGATGGCCGTGCGCGCGGCGGCCGCGGCGCCGCTGGCGGCGGTGGCGGCCTGGCGGGCAGCCTCGGCGGACCTGCGAACGTCGTCCCTCGCCTTCTCGGCTTCGGCCGCAGCAGTCTCGGCCGACTCTTTGGCCTTGCTCGCGGCTGTCGTCGCACGCGCCGAGGCCTCGACCGCAAGGTCGGTCTGCTCCCGTGCACGCGCGCTCTCACGCTCGACGATGGCGACCAACTGCCCGATCGTTGCGGCTTCCTGGTCGCGGGCCCGCGCGATGTGCTGGCCGGTGTCGAGATACCACTGCACCTCGTCCGCGGTGCCGCTCAAGGCTCGGTTCGCGTACTTCTTGAGTTCCGGTCCGGCCGTGGCGAGGCTGCGGAGGATCTCCACCCGCATGTCCTCCAGCCGGGCGTTGTACTGGGAGGTGAGCAAGAACTGCTCCAGTGCCTGGTCCGTACCGGCACTCAGCGCGGCGTTGCCGTCCCGCTTGATGCTCTTTGCTCCGTTGGCCATGACCGTGAGAGTCGAAACCCGCATGTCCTCGGTTACCGAGGTGCGGAACCCGTCTGTGACAAATGCGGATATCGCCCCGTCACCACCGTTGAGGGCCGCGGTGACGTCCCTGCGGACACTCTTGCCTCCGTAGCCGAGATAGGTGAAGGCGGCTACACGGTTGTCGACCCGCGTCGCCCTCGGCAGCTGCTCGGAAAGGAAGGTCGTGATGTCCTGGTCGGTGCCGCTGAGTGCGTAGGTGGCTGCCTCCTTTACCGAACGACCGCCCAGAATCCATGCCTTGACGACCTTGGCCCGGTCCGTGTCCGGAAGCGACAGCGCGTCTCCGGCCGCAGCGGCCGTAGTGGCCGCGCCGGTGCTGGTGGCCGCCCGTACGGGTGTGGTGAACAACCAAGGAGTGGAGACGGCAGCCGCGCTCGCCGCGACGGCGGTGGCGAACCGGCGTCGACTCCAAAAAGTCTCCTGCACGTAAGTACCCCTCTGTTGATTCCTCGAGGCCGAGGCCAGTTACGCCCGGGATAAATCCGCGATCACCGGGACGGCAGTCACCTGACCTTAAGCAGCAACAGGCTCTCAACACACCCGGCGGGAACATGACTGACACTGCGGAAAAAAGATGGCTGAATCTCGCCCTCAGGTTTTCGCAAAACTGCCACAACCATCCTGCGGAGTGGCGCAAGTCACTTTGTGGCCGGCTATTATGCGTCTTTTCATCCTCTTTATTCCCTTGGCTGGATGGCGTATGGCTTGGTTTCATTCAGGAGATCGTCAGCCACCTCGAAGCTCCGTCGTAACATCAATTTGACTGCGTTGTTCAGTCATGCTTCAGGGGCGCCCAAGAAGCGCGCACGCACCCACCTGAGGTCTGATGATTTTCCGGCCGCGAATCCTGTGGGCGCATTCGTGGATCACCTGCACTTGAAACTGAGGATGAACATGAAGGCACGTAGCACAATCCTGCGGATCGTCGGCGCGGGTGCGGTTGCAGCCGCTTTGACCTGGTCCGCAGTCGCAGGTGGCGTGATCGGCGAAGCCGGCACGGAGGGCATCCAGACGAAGTCGATCGCCGACGAGGGCCCGGGGTATGCCGTCGAGGACTTCGCGTACCCGAACGCCGACAAAATCCTCGCAGAGCAGAAGATCAAGCTCAAGAGCGGAAATGGTCATATCCTCCTCGCCGAGTGCACGGGTGCACCCGAACTGATGGAGGTCTTCTCCCACGTGAATGAGAAGGTCTGCTTCCGGGTCACCGGAGACAAGGGCTACTTGAGCCTTGAGATCCCGGCAGTCTTCGGAGTAAAGGGGAATGACTACGCCGCCCGGGTCGACATGTCCGCAGGCGCCGAGGAAAAGACGTTCAACGTCGACAAGAACGCGTGGACGGCCGTCGGTGAGACCGCAGACGATCAGGGCCGCGATTTCATGCTTCTCGAAATCAGGACCTCCAAGTAGTCGCCCCTGGATCCACGATTTCGTGCCGAGAAGGCCCGGACGCCACCACCGAGCATATCGGCCCCTTTTCTGTCCTGAAAGAAGAAAATGACTGAAACGCGTCTCCGCCCTGCGCGGGCGACCGGTCTGCTGTTCACCGCCACCGCCACCGCCGTCGCGGCGGGCCTCGTATCGGCCGGGCCGGCTCAAGCCGTCGTCGGTCCCGAGGCACCGGCCGGCCAGTACGCCTTCACCGCAAAGCTGGTCGTCGGGGACGAGGCGAACAGCCGTGGCTGCACCGCCACTCTCGTCGACGCCAACTGGCTTCTGACGGCAGCCAGTTGCCTCTCGACCACGCCGGGTACGACGATTCCGGCCGGCAAGCCGGCGCTGAAGACCACGGCGACCCTCAGCGACGGCAAGACCGTAGAGGTCGTCGAGGTCGCTCCGCGCGCAGACCGCGACGTCGTCCTCGTCCGCCTGGCCACCCCGGCCACTCCCCTCACCGGCGTCAAGCTCGCGAACGCCGCACCTGCGGCCGGTGCCGAGCTGACGGCGGTCGGATTCGGGCGCACCAAGACCGAGTGGGTGCCCGACAAGCTCCACACCGGTGCGTTCAGCGTGAACGCCGCGGATGCCACGAGCCTCACCATCACCGGCAAAGGCACCGACTCCCTCTGCAAGGGCGACACCGGCGGGCCTCTCCTGAACGCGGCCGGTGAACTGGTCGGCGTCAACAGTCGTTCCTGGCAAGGTGGTTGCCATGGCGCCGCCCCAGCAGAAACCCGTACCGGCGCCATCTCCTCACGCACCGACAACCTCGGCGACTGGATCCAGGAGGTCCGGGCCACGACGCCCGGTTGGAAGACGGAGGCCCTCGTGCAGGCGGGCTCTGGCCTCTACCAGGGCATCCGCCTGGTCGACGGAACCTGGACCGGCTTCACCGACGTCCAGTCCAAGGCCGGGACCGTACCCGGCGGCGTGCGTACGGCCGCCGTGGCCGGAATGGGCAGCGACACCCACGTGGTGGCGCTCGGTGGCGACGGGCGCCTGCGGCACACCATCCGCAAGTCGGACGGCAGCTGGCGCGCCTTCGGTGATCTCAGCGCCGAAGCCGGGGCCCTGAGCAACATCACCCAGGTTTCCACGGTGTCCATCGGCAACGACCTCCACGTTGTGGTGGTGGCGGGCGGCAAGGTGTTCCACACCCAGCGCACCGCCGCCGGCAACTGGTCCGGTTTCGGTGACGTCGCCGCCGCCGCCGGCCCGATCGGCACCGTCACTTCCGTCGCCACGGCGAGCGCTGCGGGAGAGCTCCATGTCGGCGCAGTGACCGGCGGCAAGGTCTTCCACACCATCCGGCGGACCACCGGCCACTGGGCCGTGTGGGGCGACGTGTCCCGGGCCGCCGGTGCGACCGGTCCCGTCACCTCCGTTGCCATGGCCGGCGCGGGCAGCGACACCCACATCGTCGTCGCCACGGACAACGGCACCCGCCAGTACCACGCCATGCGCTACGGCAGCGGCATCTGGGCGCCCTTCGGCGACCTGAAGGACTACCTCGGCACCGTGACGGCCAAGTCCGTCGGCGCGGGCACCGTTGACGGGGAGCTCCAGGTAGCGGTGACCACCAGCGACAACCGGATCCTGCATTCGATCCGTCACACCGACCGCACCTGGGTCGGGGCCACCCCGGTCACCGCTCAAGACATCACCACAACCCTGGGTGCCATCTCTCTTGCCGGCACCCTCTGATATCCGAACTTTGGCTCTCTGCGGCATGACGCCGCAGAGGCCGGCTTGTGGGTGCGAAGTGCATCCTGAAGGAAGGTCCCATGTCTGCACACCGTTCGCGTTCGGCGCGAATGACAGGTCTCCTGGTTTCGGCGACCGCTGTTTCGGCGGGCTTGATCCTGCCCGCTCCCGCCATGGCGGTGACCGGTCCGGAAGCCGCCGCGGGTCAATCCGCGTCGGTGGTGAAGCTGACGGTCGGGGACGAGGCCAACTCGCGCGGCTGCACTGCGGCCCTCGTCGACGAATCGTGGATCGCGACCGCCGGGAGCTGCTTCGCGACCACGCCAGGTCAGCAAGTACCGGCCGGGAAGCCGGCTCTGAAGAGCACGGTGACCCTCACGGGCGGGAAGGTCGTCGAGGTCGTGGACCTGGTGCCCCGCACCGATCGCGACCTGGTTCTCGCCCGTCTCGCGGAGCCGGTCAAGGGTGTCACGAGCGTCAAGCGCGCTGCCGTTGCTCCTGCCCCCGGTAGCGTACTCACCGCAGTCGGGTTCGGGCGCACGAAGACCGAGTGGGTTCCGAACAAGCCTCACACCGGCTCGTTCACGGTCGACTCCGCGGCGGCCACCTCACTGACCATCACGGGCAAGGGCACCGACGCCATGTGCAAGGGCGACACCGGCGGCCCTCTCCTGAACGCGGCCGGTGAGCTGGTGGGTGTCAACAGCCGATCCTGGCAAGGAGGATGCCTGGGCATCGCCGCCACCGAAACCCGCACCGGCGCCCTCTCCTCACGCACCGACAACCTCGGCGACTGGATCCAGGAGACCATCCTGCGGTCCATCGCCCAGCGTGACCTCAATGGTGACGGCCGGGCCGATGCGGTGATGGTCTACCACCACGCCGACACCTCCATCAGCTTCTACAGCTCCCTCACGACCACCACCGGTGCGTTCGAGGACTTCACAGAGGGCTACAAGGTCCCGGTCAAGAGCTGGGACCGGGCATCCATGAAACTCATCTCCGGCGACTTCAACGGCGACCGCCGCACGGACATGGGCATGATGTACCGCTTCGCAGACGGCTCCATCAAGATGTACACCGGCCTCGCCGACCCGGCAGGCCACATCCAACCCTTCACCAGCAGCTACACCGTGCCCGCAAGCGCAGGCTGGGACTGGAACGCAATACAACTCCAGTCGGGTGACCTCAACGGTGACGGCCGGGCCGACGCGGTGATGGTCTACCACCACGCCGACACCTCCATCAGCTTCTACAGCTCCCTCACGACCACCACCGGTGCCTTCGAAGACTTCACAGAGGGCTACAAGGTCCCGGTCAAGAGCTGGGACCGGGCATCCATGAAACTCATCTCCGGCGACTTCAACGGCGACCGCCGCACGGACATGGGCATGATGTACCGCTTCGCAGACGGCTCCATCAAGATGTACACCGGCCTCGCCGACCCGGCAGGCCACATCCAACCCTTCACCAGCAGCTACACCGTGCCCGCAAGCGCAGGCTGGGACTGGAACGCAATACAACTCCAGTCGGGTGACCTCAACGGTGACGGCCGGGCCGACGCGGTGATGGTCTACCACCACGCCGACACCTCCATCAGCTTCTACAGCTCCCTCACGACCACCACCGGTGCCTTCGAAGACTTCACAGAGGGCTACAAGGTCCCGGTCAAGAGCTGGGACCGGGCATCCATGAAACTCATCTCCGGCGACTTCAACGGCGACCGCCGCACGGACATGGGCATGATGTACCGCTTCGCAGACGGCTCCATCAAGATGTACACCGGCCTCGCCGACCCGGCAGGCCACATCCAACCCTTCACCAGCAGCTACACCGTGCCCGCAAGCGCAGGCTGGGACTGGAACGCAATACAACTCCCGTAAGGCGAAGTCTGCTCACAGGCGCCTGCCTGTTGCGCGGACGGCAGTGGTGACCTTTCCGGGGCCGGCGTGCTTCGGTGAAGCGCGAAGCGCTTGGCGCTTGGCGCTTGGCGCTTGGCGCTTGGCGCTTGGCGCTTGGTCACCTCACGATCTGAATGTCCGCTGCCACGTCACCGCATCCGACCGGATGCCCTGACCAGGCGGGTACGGCGGGAGGCCGGTGTTCTTTCCCCCTCGAGGGGGAAAGAACACCGGCCTCCCGCGTCATGGGCTCAGGATGACCGGCCCGGTCTCGGCGACGGTGACGGCGAAGTCGCCTCATGTCTCGCAGGCGGTTCAAGCGTGGCGCAGGTGCGGGGCGCGTGCTCGCGCAGCCCCGAACACCCACGAGGTACGCAGCCCATGGTCCGAGTCAGCATCGGCGGCGGGGCGCCGACCGAGGGAGAGGGCGGCCAGGGCGCGGCCGGAGGCGTGTGATCGACGTCAGCTACACGGGCGCCTTGCTCAGCCCCGCACTGCACAGGTGACCAGCCAAGGCCATCACATCCGCAGCTCCCCCGCGCCGTTTCGCCCGCATCGGCCGTTATGGGCGTCCGAGGAGTTGGCTGCCGGCCGTGTTGTCGGTGCGGGCGGTGAAGTAGTCGGTGAAGGCCTGGACGAACTCGTCTTCGGTGATGCGGCCGTCACCATCGTGGTCGAGCTGGCGGAAGCCGTGGTTGAGTTCGGCCGGGTGGACCCGGGAGCCACCGAAGATCGTGCGGTACTCATCGGCGCACAGGTGGCCGCTGTCGTCGGTGTCCGCAGCGTGGAAGATCGCCCGCACCGCGACGTGCAGACCCTGTTCGAGATAGGCCGGCCCGGCGTCGATCCCGGTGAGCATGGCGGTGACGAATTCCTCGCAGGTCACCTGGCCGTCGCCGTCGGCATCCATACCGGTTCGCAGGTGCTGCCACCAGGTCTCGAAGGCGGCGTAGACGCGGGCTTCGTACTCAGGGGCGAGTTCGAGCGGCCAGCACACGTTGTGAGCCATGGCCTGCAGATCGGCCGAGCTGATGCGGCCGTCGCCGGTCTGGTCCAGGACCTGGCTGAAGAAGGTCCGCAGACGCGCCGGGCGGGCATCGGTCCCCTTGCGGCGACGTGGTGCGGGAAGCCGGACGGGGCTTGCCTGCGACGAGGAAGGTTGGCCGGTGGGAGGCTGTGGAGTCGAGTGGATGCCGGCCAGTGGGGTGCGGTAGCGGCGGTGCTCGGGCAGCGCGTTCATCAGCACGCGCATGCCGCGGTGCAGGACGAAGGACAGCAGGGCCGCGCGTCGGGTGCGGGGCAGGCTGAAGCGCTCGCGGAAGGCTTGCGGCAGGTCGGCGATGGTCAGCGCACACATCACGTGTGCGGCCACCGTGCGCACGGGGGGCCAGGCCGGCCTCAGGAGGCCGAGGCGGCGGGGTGCGGGTGCTTCACGGAGCATGTCGAAGAGCAGGTAGCGCACGGGTTCGCTGTACTCGAGGCGCTCGCGGATCGTGCGGTCCATGTACGCGGGCACGTCTGCGGCCGTGTCCGGGAAGAGGTCGTCGGACAGGCCGAACTCGCTGCACACCGCACGGAATTCTCCGTACATCTGATCCGATTCGGTCGGCGTCAGTGGGCGTCCGGAGAGTTCCCGCATCGCCACCATGCACTCGTACAAGGTGACCAGCACCCACACCCGCACCGCCGGGTCCAACGCTGTGAACGGCCTGCCCTGCTCGTCGGTCCCTGACAGACGGCGATGTGTGCGCTCCAGACGGGCGACCTCACGGCGCAGCCCTTCGCGGTCGGAGAAGAACAGCCGCTTGCCGCTGTCCATCGTGTGCTCGATACGCCGCCACGGATGCGCGCGGTAGGTGGAGAAGTTGGCCATGCCTGCGGCAACCGCCGGATCCGCGGTCTGCAGAACCAGAAGCCTCCACGCCACCAACGCAATCCGCCACTCCCCCAGCGTGCGGCGCAGCAAGGAATCAGGACCAGGAAGATCAGCGGTAGCCAAAGGGACGTCTCCTCAAGTACGTGCACAGGTTTGATGAGCGGGGGACGACGGAAGGGCGATCATCCGGCTATCCGCCCAACCCAACGGCCCTACCAAGATCAGGGAGCGGCCAGGTTGCCGAATTCACCCATCCGGGACCCGCCTCAGGCCCGCGATCACGAGGGACGATTCGTGGTGGGGGCCCGCGATGTGCGCGCGGGTCAGGTCGGGGACCTCCGCGTAGGCGTCGAGCTTGCGGGCGGCTGCGGGGGCCGCAGTGGCAGTGGCAGTGACGTGAGGCCGCCGGGGCCTGCGCCCGGCTACGGCATGGTTGGTGGAGCTTGCAGGGCGTTGGAGCACGCGGTTTCGGTCTGAGGGCGGGGACGAGACGACCGACGGTGATCTCCTGGCGGTCCTTCAGGGAGTTTCCCGGCTCGCGGCGTCTGCGGTGACCACCGGTGGCGGCCTCTATGGCTGGAGCTTCTGACCACTCACCTTCGAAGGCGGCTCGCGTCTGAGGCCACTGCACATCAAGAGCTCGGTCCATTGGCGTCGAAGTACGGCGTGGAGTACCACGACCGGTCTGCTGCGTCGATGATGTCGGCCCCATCGGATGGGAGACCGCGGAGATCCTGGCTCGGCACCGCGACAAGCAGTTCTGGACCGTCTCAGGCGTCTCGGGCACAAGGATTCGCGGACATTGCCGGTGCTGGGCGATGCTCCGCTCGGCGCTGCCGGGCTCGTACAGCTTCTCCTCGAACTGCCGCTTTGGTCCGGCCGATCATCCGCTCCGCCATTGGGATTGATTGCCGCTGGCATATTCGACCAATGGCCGGTCCCGACTCTGAGAATCCCTACTGTGGCGTGCACGACGCAGGCTTGGCTCAGGTGCCCGTCCTGCTCTCCATGTACCGATCACGAAAGGAGTGAGCGTGAACGCTCGCTTCGGCATGAAGCGGAAAGTCGTGCTTGGGGTAACGGCGCTGATCGCAATCGCTGCCGGGGGTGTCCCGGCTTCCGCCCTGACCGGTGCAGGTCAGGGAAGCTCGCACCACTGGGGCGTCATCACCCGCAACACAATCGGCTCTCCCGTCGCTGCTCTAAGGGACGGCCCGTACGGTTCGTTCGGTGTGACGGGGACCGCCGCGAGGCCGCCCTACGGACGAGGCAGCCTCGGAATCGAGGTTGCGGACCGCTCCACTTCCCTCACTCCGCCCAGTGAGAAGGTCAGTTTCGGCAACGAGGTCGACTTCAACGGGAAGCCGGTTCTTGGCGCCCAGGGTCTGAACCAGGTCGGTTTCCACGTTTTCCAGACCGGCGAGAACGTCTCCTACGGCGGCCCGACGAACATGCCGAACGTCACGTTCGAGATCAATCCGAACCTCACCGCGGCGCCTGCCACCACCTACTCGTCGTTGGTGTGGCTGCCGCCGGCCTCCCCGGTGACGAACCGCTGGAGTGGCTACCTGGACGCCACCACGACCGGTACGTGGTTCCTCACGGGCAACGCGGGCACCGTGACCGGCTGCAGCCTGGCGACCCCGTGCACCTTCCCGCAGGTGAAGAGCGCGCTCAACGACGGCGGCACGCAGCCGACCATCTACACGGCTGCGGTCGGCAAGGGCCGCGACAACATGTGGATCGGTGCTGTCGACGGCCTGCGGATCAACGGGACCATCCACGACTTCGAGGCTGACGGAGTCAAGACGCGCCGCGCCCTCTGAGCCCGGATCGTCGGGTGTTGTCGTCCGCAGCCGTGAGGCTGCAGACCACGCCACAGGCAGGCGTGGCGTCGAAGATCACGGGTTGCCCGATCACGACCTGCCGACTCTCGCCTGCTCCCCCGGCGTGGACCATGGCGCCACCAAGCCGGTGGTCCCGCCGCCGGAGTGAACGTACCCCCCTTGCCGTGCGTCCGGCACGCGTGGTCACAAGGAGCCCCGGACCGCCTTGGTCCGGGGCTCACGAGTTGTTCGGGGTGCGGCCTGCTACAGGTCGAACTCCAGGTCCAGCACGTCGTTGATCTGTACTTCCTCCAGGGAGCCGGCGCGGCGACCACTGTCCTGGAAGTAGACCTCCTTGAGGGCCTCGGCGGTGAGTTCGCGCAGCCGGCCTTCGTCGGCTCCTTGTCGCTGGGCGTCGAAGAGCCGGGCGGCGTGCTGCGGTGGCAGGGCGACGGTGAGGTGCCGGATGCGTGCCTCGTCCGTCGTGTTGCTCGGCGCCCCGGCGTAGCCGAGGCGGGCGTGGACGTCGACGACGATGCCACCGGTGGTCGCCGCCTTCTCGCGGGCCCTGGCCCGGATCTGTGGCTGCCAGCGCTTCTTCACCTCACGCTCCAGGCGGGTGGCGAGGTCGGCGCGCGGCTTCTTGGCCTGGCCCGCCACGTACCGCTCCACCTGCCGCTGGGAGATCCCGAGCAGTTCGGCGGCCGCCCTCGTCCCCTTGAGCTGCTTGACCAGGTACCGCATCTGCGGGCCCGCCCCCTTGGGTGCCGGGCGGGTGAACGCCTTCTGCACCGCCTTGTCCAGGCCGTCCCCGAACTCCTTGGCCATCGCCTGCTCTCTCCCCTACTCGCCGTTGTCGACGTCGGTGACGGTGCCGTCCTTGATGTACCGGGCAAGGTTGAGCTCCGGGGCGTCGAACCGCTCGCGGACCTCTTCGCCCCACAGGACGCTCTGGGTGGCCTCGTGCTTGACCAGGCCCGGGTTGACCCCGAGCTTGAACCCGCCCGGGAGCGGCTTGCCCTCCCGGTAGGGCAGGAAGTCGAGCGGCGAGGGGCCCCGGGACGCGTAGACGACGCAGTCGGACAGGATCGCGACCGGGTACTGCCCGGTGAACGCCGCATGCTTGATGATCTTGCGGTGAAGGTTGATCCGGGTGCGGGAGATGACGGCCGCGCGGATGTCGGGCCGCCACGTCGGCCGGGACAGCGCGCGCCACGGCTCGCCGGACCGCCAGCCCTCGCCGCGGGGCCGCTCGCGCAGCTTGCCCAGGCCGCCCTTGACGGTGGCCTTGATGGCCGAGGCGACGATCGTCATCTCCGGGTCGCGGCCCTTGTAGCCGTCCATCGCCGCGAGGAAGTCCTCCGGGGCGAGGTCGGCGGCGACGCCGAGGTCGGCCATGGTTGCGAGGTAGGCGTCGCGGAGCCGGTTGTACCAGCCGTCGAGGTAGCGGGCGTTCTCGCGCCGCACCCACGCCTCGGTCGGCCGGACCTCGTAGCCGAGCTCCACCGCGTACGCCACAGTCGGCGTCGCGTACCAGGCCGGGCCGGCGGGGCGCTCGCCCTTGGGCGTGAACGGGGAGGGCAGCAGCGAGCCGTCCAGCTGCACCCACTCCTTGCCGACCTTCACCTTCGACAGGTCGACGTGCGAGAGGTCCACCAGCCAGCTGCCGGGCAGCTTCGGGTCGAAGACCGGGTTCGTGACGTGCCTCGGCGCACCCACACCGACGAGGAGCCCGTTGGCGCCCGCCGCGAAGGCCATGTTGACGTCGAGGCCGACCAGGTACCGCAGGGTGCACTCGGCATCGGTCATCGTCCGCGCCCAGTCGTACGCCTCCTCGAACAGCTTCTCCTCCGGGCCGCGGACGTGGAAGCGCGGCACGTCCTTGAGCAGCGGGTGTCCGTCGGGGGCCTCGCACGGTGCCGGGTCGACCGGGTCCTTGCCCAGGGAGCCGGGGTTGTGCTCGGAGTGCCGCTTGCCGTCGGCGTCCGGCTCGGAGGCGCGGGTCGCCGGGTGCAGCGCGGTCATCAGCTCCAGGCCGGTCACGGCGGTCGATCCTCGCGGCGTCATGACCCGGGACGCGTACACGCCCATGAGTCGGGCGAGTTGGGCCGGCGGAAGCTCCCCGGCCGCGCCCCAGTGCCGGGAGTCCAGTGCGTTCCACGACGGGATGCACAGCTGGACGCAGGCTCGCTCCGACCCGGTGGCGGGGCGGTAGATCCGTGCCCACGGCCCGAACCCGCGCTTCGTCAGCTGCCAGTCGGCGCGGGTCAGCTGCTTGATGACCTTGTGTCGCTCCGGGATGCGTCCGGCGATCCGCTCTTCCTCCGTGAGCGCGACCGGGAGGCCGTAGCGCTCCAGCGCGGCCGGGGTGAGGACGATCAGCGGGTCGGCGTCCTTGCCCGGCCCGGAGAGCTTCGGTGCCCCGAGCCTCGCCTCCTTGAGCGTCCAGTCGACCAGGGACGGCAGGGACTTGGCGGGCACGTCCAGGACCAGACCGCCCGTGCAGTACGCCAGCGCCTTTCCGTGCTCGATGTCCACGACCGCCAGCGGGCCGTTCTCGTACCGGGGGTCGGTGCCGCCCGCCGGGATACCGGCCGGGGCCGCCCTCGTCGCACCCGGACGGCGCGACGTCGCCGACGTCCTGGTGGTGCTCGCCATGCCGATCGCGGCGTCCGGAGCGGCGGCGACGGGAACCGGGGCGGAAGTCTGGGCGTTCTCGGGTGCGGTCATGGCCGCCGCCTCGGGGGCCGGGCCCGGGGACGGAGTCCCGGCTTCCTGCGGGGCGGGCGCGCCGGTGAACGGGGCGGGCACCGGGGCGGCCGGCTCCTCAGGGGCGGGGTAGAGCTCCGCGAGTTGCCGCAGCAGCCGGGCGTACGCGTCCCGCTCAGGCGGGCGGGGCTCGGTCTTGCCGGACTCCCAGCCGGACACCGTGGCTCGGCGCACCTTCAGCGCGGTGGCGACCTCGTCGATCGTCAGGCCGTGCGCGGCACGCAGCCGCTTGCGCTCCACCGGCGGCGGGAGTGTGGCGCGGGACGCGACCAGTGCGTCGACCGCGTCGAACAACTCGGACATGAACACCTCCTAATGCCTTGACTCTACCCTGCAGAGCGAATGAAGGCCGTACGTTGGGCGTACGAAGGGCGTACATGTCTGTCCTCGATCGTCGCGTCACGTCGCGCCCCACACCCGGGATCCTCAGTGCTCGGCGATCCATTGGGCGAGGGAGATCAGGGTGGCTTCGACGCTGTTCGCCATGTAGTCGCGGAGTGTGTCGAGGTCGCCGCGGGTGGTGCCCAGCACGGGGTCGAGGCGGAGGAGTTGCCAGGACTGCTCGACGACGGTTCCGCGCCCCCGGGGGTGGAAGGTCCAGCTCCACCGCACGATGCCGTCCTCGGCGCCGCCGACCACGAAGGCGAAGGCGCTGCCAGGGTTCGCTCGTACGACCTGGGAGCGGGTGGTCCACTGCCTGCCGTCCTTCCGATTACGGCCGCTGAACCAGGCTCCGACCCGAGGGCCGGCGCCTTGGTCGAACCTGACGTCGCTCGCGTTGGGGCTCCAGCGGCCGATCGCGGGCACGTCACTGACCAGGTCATAGACCCGGGCGGGTGCGGCATCGACCCATGCGCGTCTGGTGAAGGCGAAGGCCGATGCGTCCAGAACCTCGAAGAGGTCGTGTTCGCTGGTGGTGGCGCTCAAGGCGTCCTCCTGGGTGCGTGCACTGGGTGCGTATGACGTGGGTGCCGGTCGGCGACACCCACGTCATCACCGGTCGTGCCGAGGAGCCAGACCCACCGGTGCCTATCCACAGCTGGGGCAGGCTGCGCGTTTCGAGTCGGCCCATACTCGGATCCATGACCGGAAAATCGCAGCTCGGGGACTTCCTGCAAGCGCGGCGCTCCCAACTGCGCCCCGAGGATGTCGGGGTGCCCACCTATGGGGAGCGTCGACGTGTACCGGGGCTTCGGCGCGAGGAGTTGGCCCTGTTGGCGGGGGTGAGCGCCTCGTACTACACCCGCCTGGAGCAGGGGCAGTCGCTGAGCGCTTCGCCTGAGGTGTTGGACGCGATTGCCGGGGCTCTGCGGCTGGACGACTCCGAGCGGCGGTACCTGCACGACCTGGTCCGGGCGGACAGGCATCGCACGCAGGGCCGGCGGCCTGCTCCGGAGCGTGTGACGGAGGCGACGAGCCAGTTGCTGGACGTGCTGGCGGACGTTCCCGCGATCGTGCTCGGCCTGCGCAGTGATGTGCTGGCGTGGAATCGTCTGGGGCACGCGCTGTTCGCCGGGCACCTGGACCGTGGGGCCCCGGACCTGGCCGGGCAGCGCCCCAACATGGCCAGATTGGTATTCCTCGACTGTCACACCCGCGACCTGTACGCGGACTGGCCGAGCAAGGCCAGGGCGGTGGTGGGGAACCTGCGCGTGGTGGTGGCCCAGCACCCGCAGGACACCGCATTGCACGCGCTGCTGGGTGAACTGAGCGCCAGGAGTGCGGAGTTCTCCTCGATGTGGGCCGACCATCGGGTGAAGGAGTGCAGCGTCGCGAGCTACGAGATGCGGCACCCGCTGATCGGCCCGCTGACCGTCGTTCAGCAAACCATGAGCCACGGGCCGGGCCCCCACACGGTGGTTGCCACCACGGAGGCGGGTTCGCCGTCGCGGGCCGCACTGTCCCTGCTCGCCCAGACCATCACCCAGGACACCGCCGTGGCCGGCCCGGCGCGGAGGGGGCGCCGGGCCGGTACTGCCTGACCTCCCACCGGATCACCGGGCCCGTCACTCGACCTGTCACTCGGCCCATCACTCGGCCCGTCACTGCCCCGGGAGCAGTCCCGGGGCCGCATGCCCCGAGCCGCCCCGTCCGTCCATCCGTGGGTACCGGCCCGGCGAGGAGATGCACCGGCGGCCCGTTCCCGGCGACCGCGTCCTTGTCGTCGGGCCGCCCCGTCATGCCACCGCGCGCACTCGAAGCCCGAGTACCCGAAGTCCAACGACTCCGATTCCAAGTACCCCAAGTCCAAGTACCCCAAGCCCGGCGCACTCGCACCCCCGGCTGCTCCCGGCCCTCCCACCGAACGGAGAAACATCATGTCGGACACCCACGAGATCACCCTCGGAGATGTCACCATCACCCGGATCGAGGAGACACACGGGCCGATCATGCCCACGGATCAGTTCTTCCCGGACCTGCCCGAGCAGGCATGGAAGGACCAGCGTGCCATGCTCGTGCCCGACCACCTGGGCGCCGACGACACCATGGTCCATGCGGCGATCCAGACATGGCTGCTGCGCAGCGAGGGCAGGACCATCCTGGTCGACACCGGCGTCGGCAACGACAAGAGCCGCCCGGCAGCCGCCGCGTGGGACCACCTGCGGCTGGACTACCTCGGAAACCTCGCACGCGCCGGTGTGCGGCCCGAGGACGTCGACCTGGTGATCAACACCCACCTGCACGTCGACCACGTCGGCTGGAACACCCACCTGGTCGACGGCGAGTGGGTACCCACGTTCCCCAACGCCACGTACCTGATGCCCAAGGCCGACTTCGAGTTCTGGAACCCGGCGAACAACCCGGACATCACCGGTGGGGTCAACGAGAACGTCTTCGAGGACAGCGTCGCTCCCGTGCACGCCGCGGGCCAGGTGCGGTTGTGGGAGGAGGGCCACACCATCGACGGCAACCTGCGGCTGGAAGCGGCCCCCGGCCACACGCCCGGATCCAGCGTCGTCACCCTGACCTCCGGCAGCGACCGGGCCTTGTTCGCAGGCGACCTGATGCACACCCCCCTGCAGATCACGCACCCCGACCACAACAGCTGCTTCTGCCAGGACCCCGCCCAGTCCCGCAGCACCCGCCGCAGGCTCCTCGGCTGGGCGGCTGACACGGGCGCCCTCGTCCTACCCGCCCACTTCAGCGGCCACAGCGCCCTGGAGGTCGAGCACCAGGGCAGCGGATTCGCGATCAAGAAGTGGGCGCCGATCACCCGGTACTGACCACGATCCAGCCCGCCGCCGCTCCGGCCACTCCGGAGCGGCGGCGCCACCCACATCAACGGCCGGCAGCCGGAGTTCGGCAACCGGCAACCGGCAAACAGGAGATCAACGATGGCATCCGCCGACCCCACCACCGTCACCACCACCTCGGGCGCTGTCCGCGGGCGCCGCCAGGGACCCGGGACCGTCTTCCTCAATGTGCCCTACGCCGCACCGCCCGTCGGCCGCGGACGGTTCGCCGCGCCGACCCCACACCCACGGTGGACAGGGGTCCGTGACACCACGCGGCCGGGACCGACCGCGCCCCAACCTGCCCGGGACTCCTTCGGCGCTCTCGACATGTCGCCCTACTTCGGTCCGGGTTGGCAGCGGGGTGACGACTACCTCACCGTCAACATCTGGGCACCTCAGCCGGTTGGGACGCCCCGGCCGGTGATGGTGTTCGTGCACGGCGGAGGGTTCGTCTCGGGCTCCCACCGTGCGCCCCTGTACGACGGCACGGCCTTCGCCCGCGACGGCGTCGTACTGATCACCGTGAACTACCGCCTGGGCATCCCCGGCTTCCTGCACCTGCCCGACGCCCCGGACAACCGCGGCATGCTCGACGTCCAGGCCGCCCTGCACTGGATCCGTGAGAACGCCGCCGGCTTCGGCGGCGACCCCGGGAACGTCACGCTCTTCGGCCAGTCCGCCGGAGCCGTCATCGTCGGCGGCGTCCTCGCCGACCCTGCCTCGACAGGCCTGTTCCGACGGGCGATCATCCAGAGCGGCAGCGGCACCGGCGCGTTCACCCCCGACCAGGCCCGCATCGTCACCGCGGCGGTCGGACGCGGGCTGGACCTCGAACCCACGGCCAGGGCCCTGGCCGGCATACCCGACGAGCACCTCGTCGCCGTCACGTCCGGTCTGGCCGGCTTGGACCTGCGCACCTCCACCCACCACGATCCGCTCGGCGGGATCACCTCCTTCAGCCTGGTCAGCGAGCACCAACCAGCCACCGCGGTCGCCGCCGGCCAGGGAGGCGAGATCGACCTCCTGATCGGCACCAATCGCGACGAGGGCGCCCTCTACCTGGCCCCGGTGGGACTTCTCGCGAGCGCCACCGATGCCGATGTCCGGGACACCGCGGCAAAGTTCCACCGGGACCCCGACGAAGCCGTCCGCGCCTACCGGACACAGCACCCCACCGCTTCGGCCGCCGACCTGCGCACCGCCATCCTCGGCGACGGGCTGTTCACGGACGGCACCCGGCAGATGGCCGCCGCACACGCGAGGGCCGCGACCGGACGGACGTACGTCTACGAATTCGCCTGGCGCTCCGACGCGATCGACGGGCAATTGGGCGCCTGCCATGTCATGGAGCTGCCGTTCGTCTTCGACTGCCTGTCCCTGCCGTCGCTGCGCGGCCGGCGAGGGCTCCTCGGCAACGCCGAACCGCCCGCCCCACTCGCCGCTCGTATGCACCATTCGTGGATACGGTTCGCCGAGACCGGCGACCCCGGCTGGCCCGTCCACCAACCGACCGGGCTCCACATCCAGCATTTCGACGCCGCCTGACCGCCAACGGCGGACCAACGGCGGACCAACGGCGCCACGCCGGCGGCCGAGGGGCGGTGCGCGCGATGACACCCGGGAGCCTCACGCACTGCGGCTCACACCCGAGGGACCCTCCCCGCGCGTGGCGGCGAGCAGGCGTGGGGGTCGGGGCTCCGAACTCGGGCACGGGGATCGTCTCCAGGCCCGCGCCGGAGGTGAACGACCCACAGGGGCACCGGAAGTTGCAGGCGGGCGCCCTACGGATGAAGACCTGTGAGGAACGGGCGGACAGCCTCGCTCGCGAGGACTCGTCGCGCGATAGTCGGAACATGACTCTGCCGAAGACAGTCAAGTCGTGGAACGACGTCAGAGCAGGCCGCCGTTCCTTCCTCACCGCCATGGGCGCCGTCGGCGCCACCGTCGCCACCGGCGTTCCCGCATACGCCTCGGACCACGCCCGGGACGTCCGCGACGCCGACGGCCACGTGGACGTCCAGCTGGTGAACATCACCGACCTGCACGGGTACCTGGCGGGGGCGCCGGGCGGCGACGCCACCATCCATGGCAACGGCGGCCAGACCTACACGGTCGGTGGCGTCGCCTACATGGCCGCCCACCTGAAGCGGATCAGGGACGGGAAGGCGAACTCGCTCTTCTTCAGTCCCGGTGACAACTTCTCCGGGTGGGAGTTCGACGCGGCCGTCTTCTCGGACGAGCCCACGATCGAGGCCTTCAACCTCATGAAGCTCGATTTCTCCACCGCCGGCAATCACGAGTTCGACAAGTCACCGGCCATGATCACGCGGCACATGGAGGAGGGCGTCCCCTTCCCGCTGGTGGGTCGGGACACGTCGTTCATCGACTCCACCGGCCGACGGTTCCGCGGCGCGGACTTCCCCTTCTTCTCCGGCAACGTGCAGTGGCGGGAGGACGGGGCCGACGTGCTCCCCGCGTACAACATCAGGTACGTCGACGGTCCCAGGGGGGAGAGGATCCCGGTCGGCTTCATCCACCTGACAGCCATCGGCACGGAGTCCTCCAGCACGGCCTACCTGCCCGCCGTGCAGACACGCGACGAGATCCAGACCGTCAACCGGCTGGCCGCTCTCCTCAAGAAGCGCGGTGTCAACGCCATCGTGCTCAGCATGCACGACGGCGCGGTCGCGGGCGGCGACTTCAACGACGGACACGACCCCTCGGGCCCGGCCTACGAGCTGGCCCTCCGCGCCTCGCCCGACATCGACGTCATCGTCACCGGCCATTGGCACACCCGCTTCAACATGATGCTGCCCGACCCGAACGGCGTGCCCCGGCCGTTCGTGGAGGCCGGCTGCCACGGCCAGCTCATCAACGAGATCAACCTGAGGCTCGATCCACGCACCGGCAAGGTGGTCCGAGAGCTGACCGTGTCCACCAACCACCCCAACACCCGGACCGGCATCGCCCCGGACCGCGAGATGCAGCAGGTCGTCTCGTACTGGAACGGACAGGCGACCACCCGGGCCAACTCGACGATCGGCCGGCAGCGCGGCTCATTCCTGCGGGCACGGAACGCCGCGGGGGAGAGCACCATGGGCGATCTGGTCGCCGACTGGGCGCTGTGGGCCGGCAGCCGGCCCACGGACAAGAACTTCAACGGCAACCATTACCCGAACGTCCCGGCACAACTGGCGCTGGTGGCACTCGCTCCCCGGGTCGGGCAGACGGTGATCGCCGGGGACCTGGTCCATGACCCGGCCACGAACGGGGCGATCCCGTTCGTCCGCGCCTGGCGCGGCGTGGGCTACGGCGACCCGATCGTCACCGTCTGGGTCACCGGCCAACAGATCCACGACGCCTTGGAGCAGCAGTGGACGACGAAGGAGGACGGGACAATGCAGTACGCGCCGTTCGCCGTGTCGAAGAACGTGCGCTACAGCTTCGACTCCGCCGCCGGCGTGGGCCACCGCGTCGACCCCGGTGACATCCACATCGATGGCAGGCGCCTTGAACTCAAGACGCGCTATCGGCTGGCCGCCCTGGCCTACACCCTCGTCGGAGCGGACGGATACCCGGCGCTGACGGACTTCGAAGAGCCGTTCACCCACCAACGCGACTTCGAGAGCTTCGTGGCGTTCGTGAGGCAGGCGGGCACCCTCACTCCCGCGCCGACCAACCGTGTCTCCGTGTTGTCGTCCGGCGCGCTGCGCTCAGAACTCGGAAAGACCGTGGACCCGGTGACACCACTGTTCGCCGACGGCACACCGATGTCCCGGCCCCAGGCGGCGATCGTGACCGCGGCCAGGTCGGACGACATCCCGTACCCGCCCTGCTGACGGGCGGCACGGACACCCACGCACGAGACGACGACTCGACGACTCACCCGCCGGATGACGGCACCGCCCCACCCCACACCCACCACCCACCCACCCACCCACCACCGGACCATGCCCGACGGGCAAAGCCGCCCGGGCGACTGTCAACCGAAGGTCAGACCTCCACAGCCCGGTCGAGCCAGCCGCGCATGACGGCCTGGGCACCCGCCTGAAACCGGGTGCCCGCATCGAGGTCGTCGAGCATGCCGCTGATGCGGCGGCGCGCGGTGTGCACGTGAACGCCCAATCGGCGGGCAATGGCTTCGTCCTTCAGGCCCGAGGCGAGCAGACTCAGCAGTTCCCGCTGGGGCGTGGTCAGATGGCTGTCGGGGTTGCCGACCGGTGTGGCACTGTCCCACAGGGTTTCGAAGAGCGGCAGGACGGCTCTGCGCAGCATGGCTCCGCCCGGTACGAGTGCCGGTTCCGCGCCGCCGCCGGCAACGGACGGCGGCAGCAGGCAACTGTGGCGGTCGACGACGATCAGCCTCGTGGGAAGGCGGACGCCCACCCTGGCCTGAAGGCCGCGTTCGGTCAGTGCGCCCAGGGTCTGTGGCCGGCCCGGATGCTTCATCCACTCGCGGTCCACGATGGTCCGTACGATCACACCCCGGTCGAGCAGGTCCCCGATGGCGGGCCCGAGCGCCTCACCGTCCGGCGCCGGATCGGGTAACCCTCCGGTGCCCGGGGGTCTGTCGAGGATCAGTACCTCGCGCTGGGCGGCGGCGAGCATGTGCCGCACGCGCGTCGTGATGTCCTCGGCGCCCGACAGGGTTTCAGGCCCGCCCGAGCGCCCCGCCCCGAGGGCGGCGTGTGGCCGCTCGGCCAGTCCGTCGGCGTAGGTGCACAGGCGCTCCAGTTCCGCGGACTCCTGGCGAAGCAGTGCCTGGCGGCGTCGGACCAGCAGCCGAAGGGTGGTGGCCGGTGAGGGGGTCGGTGAGGTGTCCGGCTCCGGGGATTCTCCCGGCAGCGGCGTGGTGACGCCCCGGCCGGCCGGTCGGGCCGGCGTGCTGTCAGGTCCCGGCTTGCCGACGCCGGTCAGGGCGTCGAGATGAACGGCATCGCCGGCACCGGCCACGAGGAGCGCCTTGTGGGCGTCCTCCTCGGGCCGTCCGAGGCCCGGGTTGTACGGGTCGGTATCGATCATGTCGGGGATTCTGGCGTCTTCACAGAGTGCCCACAAGTGTGCGTGGCCACTTCTGAGGGGCGTCGGAGGCTGTGCAAAGCCTGTGGAGCGGGCTTGCATGACCGTGACGTAACGCATCGACCCAAGCACCCACCGTTGAGGAGACGTCTTGCGCAAGCCCGGCACACGTTCATCGGCACCGGCCGCAGTCGCGAACAGAGGATGGCGCGTATCGCTTCGTTCCGGCACCGGAATCGCGGCTCTGCTGGCCGCCGCGTTGACACTGACGGTGTCACCCGCGCAGGCCACCGACCCCACTGACGGGGGGTCAGGCGCGCTCTCGGGACGGGACACCGCCACCCCCGTCCTGGTCGAGGGCATACGTGAACCCGTGGACGCCAAGGCGGCTCCCGCCGACGCGGCGCGTCAGCACCTCGCCTCGAAGAAGAGCCGCTACAAGATCCCGCAGGCGGTCAGTGACCTGGCTCCCGTCTCGACGGTGAACAGCGGCGTCGACGAGACGGTCCGCCTGCAGCAGAAGCACCACGGTGTGCAGGTCCTCGGCGGCCAGTACGTGGTGCGGATGCAGAAGCAGGACGGCAAGCGAGTGGTCACCGGCACGTCCGGGCACTACTTCACCGGCCTCACCGCCGGCGTCACCCCGCAGGTCGGCCAGGAGCTCGCGGTCCAACGGGCGGTGGCCGCCACCATCCACCAGTTGGGCGGAGCCACGCTCGGCAAGAGCCGGGCTCCGCAGGCCGGCGGCCCCGGCGCCGCCCAGGCTCCGCTGACGGGTGAGGCCAAGGGGCTCGTCATCCTCCCCAAGGGAGACGGTGTCCTCGCCTACCGCGTCACCGTGCGGGGCAGCGCGCCCGGTACCGGGGAGCCGGTGGTGCGCGAGGTGTACGTCGATGCCACGTCGGGTTATCCGGCACTTCAGTACAGCGCCCTGAAGACGATGACGGCGCCGGACGCGGTGAGTGCCAAGGACACGAAGGAGGCCCCGGCCGCGGACGGCCCGACGGGTGACGCGTCCGGACTGTTCCCCGAGGTGGGATCGGGTACCCGGCTGAACGGCGGCAAGGCCCCGCTGTCCATCGCCTACGACCAGACCGCCGGATCCTTCGTGATGGCCGATGCCGTCCGTATGCGGGGCACGTCCAAGAACCTGCTGGCGACCTGGGACGCCCGCGGCCGGTCGGTCTCGGAAGCCTCCGGCAAGTGGCCCGGCAACCTCAAGATGTTCTCCTCGCCCACCGCCGAGTTCAACGCCGCGGCGACCGACTCCGGCGCCGTCGACGCCCACTGGAACGCCGGACAGGTCTACGACTACTACAAGAACGCCCACGGGCGCGACGGCCTCGACGGCAGCGGCATGACCGTCAACTCGCTGGTCGGTGTGACGTACTACGGCATGCCGTACGTCAACGCCTTCTGGGACGGCACCAAGATGGTGTACGGGAACGGCGACAAGGAGTACAAGCCGCTCTCCGCCGACACCGACGTGGTGGGCCACGAGATGACCCACGGCGTCGTCGAGCACACGGCGAACCTCGTCTACGCCGGTCAGTCCGGTGCCCTGAACGAGGCCCTCGCGGACTACTTCGGCAACGCGATCGACGTCACCGCCAACGGGGTCCCGATGACCGACCCCACCGCGGGCCTGATCGGGGAGAACCTGTGCCGCACGAAGTCGGCCGCCGACTGCGCGCTGCGTGACCTCAACGACGGCGCCACCACGTCGAAGAGCTTCCTGGGTGTTTCCTTCGCCACCGACAACGGGGGCGTGCACCTGAATTCGACGATCTTCTCCGGCGCGCTGTGGGACATGCGCGAGGACCTCGGCGGCACCCTCGCCGACAAGATCGTCTACAAGGCCCTCACCGAGTACATGACTCCGGTCGACGGATTCACCGAGGCCCGCAACGCGGTACTCGCCGCGGCGAAGTCGATGGGCGTCACCGCCGGCCAACAGAACACGGTCAAGCGCGCCTTCAACGCCCACGGCATCGTTCCCGGCTGGGAGCAGGCCCTGGGCGTGGACAGTGACTCCCTGTTCGGCAAGCTCAACACCACCGACAGCGGTGTGGGCGCCGGCGGCGGGTGGTGGACTGTGTCGAAGTCCAACGACGACGGCTCCGAGCCCTACTCCGTCTACGCCGGCCGGATGGACGGCAAGGGCGCGGCGAAGGTGATCAGCCCCAACGACGGGCGCTTCCACACGGCGCCCGCGACCGACGGCAAGACGGCCGTCTGGACGGCCTACGGCACCACTTCCGTCGACATCCTCTCCCGTCCGATCGCGGGCGGCCCGGTCAAGAAGCTCTACAGCTCGACCACGGGCGTCTCGGGCCTGCGCATCGACAAGGGCGTGGTCGTCTTCGAGGAGTACGACATCTTCGGCGGCCGGCACGTCGGCTACCAGCGTCCCGCCGACAAGGCGCCCGTCTTCGTGGACGGCCAGGACTGGGACATCATCACCGCCCTGCCGTCCGTCAAGGGTGACAAGCTCGCCTACGCCAAGCTCTACCCGCAGGACGGTACCTACCGCCTCGGTGTGGAGATCCTGGACCTGGCCTCGGGCAAGGTCACGCAGGCCGAGCAGCTCGACGAGGCCGTGAGCCTGGGCCAGACGGGGGTCAACGGGAACAACGTGTTCTGGCTGAGTGACACCAACGAGGGTGACGACGGGCAGATGACGATCCTGCGCTCGGCGCTGGACGGCACCGGGACCGTCATGGTCAGCAGCGAGCACAAGCCCGGCGCGCTGATCGCCTCCGACCTCACCGTCTCCGAGGAGGCGCTGACGGTCGTCGCCCAGACGCCCGACACGCAGTACCGCAACGAGTCGCTGCCCAAGCTGTGGCAGTTGTCGACCGACGGGTCCCGCCAGGACCGGGTCTCGTGCAACCGCGGTGAGCAGAGCTACCCGGCGGCGGGCACCGGCCGCCAGGTCGCCTGGATCGACGCGACCACCGGTTCCACGGACCTCGTCGTCCGCGACCGGCCGGCCGGTCGCTGCTGACCCAGCCGCACTCCAAGGGGGCCGGGGGCTCATGGCACACGCCATGAGCCCCCGGCCTCCTCGCTGCTGAGACGGGGCCGGACGCCGTGCGCACGGTAGTGCTGCAAGCCCTGTCCGAAGCGGCCCCCCTCTCGGGACTGCGCACCCTGAGACGCGAGGGACTCGTCGGGCGGCCACGGCGTGTGGGCGGTTGGCGGCGGTTCCGCTCACCAGCCGGTGATGGCGCGGGTGGTGAGGCCGAGCCCGACGAGGAGAACGAGGGCTGAGGTGGCGGCGGGTCCGATGCGCCCGAGCGTCTGCAGGCGTGCGGAGGCCCGCTCGGCCGTGCGGGCGGTGATGCGGTCGCGCAGCCGCATGAGAAGGAGGCCGGCGAGGGTGAGGGTGGTGGCCATGCCGAGGCCGTATCCAATGACGAGGAGGACGCCGAAGGCGGTCCGGCCGAGGGCGACGGCGCCGAGGAGGACGACCAGTGCCGAGGGGCTGGGGACGAGACCGCCGGCGATGCCGACGCCGATCAGCGACCAGCGTTTCCGGCGTGCCGGCGCGGGGGTGTGGTGGTGATCGGCTTCATGGGTGTGATGGTGATCGGCTTCACCGTGGTGATGATGATCGTGCGGGAGCGCGGTGGCGGTCTTCGTCAGGACGACGGTGGTGCCGTCGGCCGCCGCGCGCTCCGGCGCTCGCCGTGAAGACGGCAGGCCGGTCGACGGTTCGTGGCTGTGCCCGTGACTCCCGCCGTGCCCGTGGTCGTCGTGGTGATGCCCGTGCCCGTGGTCGTCGTCGTGGTGATGCCCGTGGCTGTGACCGTGACCATGCCCGTGACCGTGGCCGTGCCGGAGGGGACGGCCGCGAAGGGCGGAGTACAGGAGTTGGACGCCGATGGCGGTGACCAGGAGTCCGCTCGCCAGGCCGAGCCAACTGAGGACGGATTCCCCGGCGAGGTGGGTGGCCAGTGGGAGAGCCAGGCCGAGGACGAGTACCCCTGCGGTGTGGGTGAGGGTGACGGTGGCGCCGACGGTGACGGCGTCGCGCGGTGTGCCGCGACGTCCCGCCAGGTAGGCGGCCATGATCGTCTTTCCGTGGCCGGGCATCGCCGCATGGGAGGCACCGAGGACGACGGCGAGGAGCAGGGCGAGGAGGCCGACGGGGACGGTCAGTTCGCGGCTGCCGACGAGGGCGTCGAAGAGGGCGGAGACCTTGTTCAGCGCGGCGGTGACCGGGCCGGCGCCGGGCAGGTCGGGCGGCACGATCCGGGCTCCGATTCCCTGCCCGGGAGCCGTTCGCAGTTCCGCGGTGCGTTGGTCGACCGGGTCGGCGAGGGGGTCCTGCGGGTATTGGCGCAGCTGGTTGGTGGTCGAGGTCGCCGGGACGGTGGAGCTGGTGAGAGTGAGGCCGTCGCCGCGGGCGGTGATCTCGTGCCAGCCGATGCGCCGAGTGTCGTAGTGCGTGACGACGTGGACGTCGGATGGCGAGGTGAGGTGTGCGTCTGCGGTGAGGCGGCAGGTGAGGCGACTGGTCTTGAGCCCGGCCTCGCCGGTGTGGAAGGTCAGCTTGCCGGCGCCCCGGTTCCACTGGAGGCTCAGGTGGCCCGCATCGGCGGCCAGTTGCCCGGCGAGCGTGGTGCACGCCTGGTCCGCGTACACGACCTGTTCGTCGGCGCTGAGGGCGCCGTTGCGGTCCTGGTCGATGAGCGGGCGCTCTTGTGCTGCGGCGATCTCGGCGCGGTCGACCACGATCTCGGCCTCCACCGTTCGGGGGCGCAGGGTCAGGCTGGTGGCGTAGTTGACGGTGAAGTTGCCCAGGGGATGCGCGGCCGCGGGCGGAGCTGCGGCGAGGAGGGCGAGTGGGCTGAGCAGGGCGGCTGCGAGGGGGACGCCGGTCAGGCGCCGGCGGGTGCTGGGATTCATGGGGTGTCGTCGATTCGCCGGAGTGCTTCGCGCGCCGCGGGGGCGTGCAGCGGGTGGAAGGAGGGATCGAGGTCCAGTGCCTGCTGAAGGTCGCGCCGGGCGGCCGTGGTGTCGCCGAGCGCCTGGTGAATGGCGCCGCGGTGGTAGAGGAAGAGCGCGCTTCGCATACCCGGTGCGAGGGCTTCGTCGGCCTGGTCGAGGGCCTCTTCGTCGCGTCCGGCTCGGTGGAGGGCCCAGGCGTAGGCGTCGTGGACGGCGATGAACGGCCGCTCGCGTACGGCTGCTTCGGCCATGGTCACCGCCTGGCGGGGGTCGCCGTGGTCCGCCTCGAAGGAGATCGCGTCGACGTCGGCGGGGGTACCGGTGGCCCGGCGGAGCGTTTCCTGGGCGCGCAGAACCGCGTACTGGACCTCGGCCCTGTCCTGACGGCCGAGGGATTGTTGAAGTTCACCGAGGCCCAGGAGGTACTGCGGGAGCGGGGCCGTCGCGATGGCCGCGGTGTAGTCGGCGACCGCCTGCTCTCGATCGTCCGTGGCCAGGCGTGCCCTGGCCCTGGCCTCCAGCAGGCCCGCGTCGCCCGGCGCGATGACCAGCCCCGTCTGCGCTTGGCGCAGAGCGGTCGCCGGATCGCCGCTGTCCAGAGCGAGGGAGGCCAGGTGGGTACGGGCGAAGGCGCGCTCACCCGGGGTTCCTGCCGCGCGCAGCGCGCGTTCCATGAGCGCCTTGGCCTGGACGGTGTCCCCACGGAGCTCGAAGGTGTAGGAGGCGCGGGCCAGGGCGGAACTGTCCGGGCGCAGGTCGGCCATCTTCTGGACCGCTTCCTCCGCTTCCTCGTACTGGCCGAGCTGGGTGAGTGCGTCGGCGAGGACCCCGTGGGAGGCCGGGGTGGCGGGACTGGTCGCGACCGCCTTGCGGGCCCAGGTGAGGGCGTCCCGGAACTGATGGCGGGCCGCGGCGAGGGCACCCATGCCGATCTCGGCGTGCAGGTTCTCCGCCGGCTGGAGTGCGAGCGAGCGGCGCAGGGCCTTCTCCGCCTGCGCGTAGGTGGCCTGGTCCGCCGTGGTGCGGGCCTGCTGGACCAGGGCCATGCCGAGGTCCGCCCAGCTGACCGGATCTTTCGGCAGGCGCTTCACCCGCTCACGCAACGCCTCGATGCCGCGCGCCGGACCCGCGGACGGCGACGCGGATGAGGCGGCGTCCGGCGTGCCGGAGCCGGATGGGGAGAGGCCGACGGCGCCGACGGTGAACATGACCACTCCCAAGGCGATGGTGATCGCGGTGGTCCGCAGGTGTCTGCGGCGCCGGATCGAGGGGGCGGGTTCGTCTTCGGGCCGGTGCACGGGATCCTCCCCGGGGGAATTCGGTGAACGGGGGGTTCCGGGCGGGGAACCGGAGGGCTGTGCCCGGTCCCCGCCCGGAGCCGGTGGGTCAGTTGGTCTTGCGGCTGCGGCGAAGGCGGAAGCCGCCCGTTGCGAGGAGCAGCGCGCCGAGGCCTCCGAGGGCCGCGGCGTTCTTGGTACCGGACCGCTCGGGTGCGTTCGGGCCGCTGTTCACGGACTTGGTGTGCGGGAGCGCCAGGTACGGGAACGAGGTGCCGAACGGGACCTCGTTCGCGTTGACCTTGTCGCCGTCGGCGAGGGCCGGGACCAGCTGCCCGGTCTGGGCCGCGCCCTCGACGGCCTGGAGGGAGATGTCGATGACGTCGTCGGTCAGGCGGCGGCCGTTGGGGAAGCCCGCCAGGTCACCGGCGAGGACGCCGTACCGGTTCGGGTTGGTGGTGGGCCGCACGCCCATGTTCAGGCGCAGCTCCTCGGCGGGGACGATCTGCTTCAGCCGTGCGTCCTTGTTCAGGCGGTGTGCGTTGAGGTCGGCTTGAATCGGGCCGCAGGCCTTGCAGATGCCGGTCAGGTAGATCTCGAACAGGTCCCGCCGAGGGGTTGCCGGGGCGGGGATGTTGTAGACCTGCTGGATCAGCTTGGGAAGGATCGGGTCGAGAACCTTGTCGACGACGGGCTGGACGGTGCGGTCCTGGTCCGGGTTGAGGGTGTTGAAGGCGTCCTTGTACTTCAGCGGTACGACGACCTCGTTCACGAGGGGGTTGCCCAGGCGGGAGACCTGCTTCCACTTGTCGCCGTGCTTGTCGCGGGAGTCGGAGACCTGGACGCCCTGGCGGTCGGTCGTGGACCAGACGCCGATGACCGGGTTGCGGCCGGGGTTGCCCTTCAGCGCGAGCTGCGTCTTGGGGATCTGCAGGGCGACGGAGTTGACGTTGTAGCCGGCGAGGGTGTCCTGGCCGCGCTCGGACAGGTTGCCGCCGTAGAGGAGGTCGAAGACGCGCAGGTCGGCGAAGAACGGGTCCTCGGCCTGGCCGGCGAAGGTCTTGCCGCCGCCGGGGATGTTGCGGATGGCCTGGTTGCGCAGGGAGGCGTAGTTCGGCATGGAGGCCGGGCCGACGCGGGAGGGTGCCGCGGGCACGTTGGAGAGCAGCACCTTGCTCTCGTTCCCGTGCGAGATGACGAGGTCGTAGGCCTGGCGGAAGTTGAGGTCCGGGTCGTTCAGCGAGGTGACCGGGCCGGTGTTGTAGAGGAACTGGTTGGCGTCATCGCGGTAGCTGCTGTGGAAGCGCCAGGTGTAGGTGATGTCGGAGACGCCGTCACCCGTGTTGTCGATCTTGATGTTGTAGCGGAGGTCATCGCCGAACGCGTAGAAGTTCGGGCCGCCGTTGGGCTCCTCGAACGGGATCCAGTTCGCGAGGAACGTGACCGAGTCGGGGCGGTCCAGGCTGGTGTACGCGTACACGTCGGTGTTGTCCGCACGCGGGTCGCCGGCGATGAGCGGGGCCTCGCGGTGGCTGGAGGCGGCGCTGACCCCCGGGGCGAGGGTGAGGGCGGTGAGGCCGGTGGCGAGGGCGCCGGCGCCCAGGACGAGGAGGGACTGGTCGAGCACACGCCGCGAACGGGGCCGTGCGGAGGTGGACTTCAAGGCTGTTCCTCTCGACTGCGAAGCCCGGGCCCACCGAGCACACCGGTGTACGGCAGGCCATGGGGCATTCAGGTGGGTGGCATTCAGGTGGGTGACCACTCGGTCGGACGCGTGTGGGGCCTCAGCAGCGGCAGAACCCGCCGACCCTGCGGAACACCTTTCGCATTCAGACCGCGCAGACGGAAGGAAAGCACGTACTGCCCGTGGCGCGTGACCGTATTTCCGGGCATCCGCGGACGCCTCGCACCGCTATTGACACAAAGGGCCTGGCCACAGCCGTCCGGCGAGAAAATGAGAGCCGAATTAATTGTTGCAACACGCGGTCCGACACTAGGCCGATCAGGGGGCGATCTGCTATTGCAACCAATGCGCAATAAGCGAGAGAACCGTACGGGGAATACGATCCGAGCAGGTCAAGCCCCTACGTGAGCGGAACTACCTCACCGTTTCGAAACCTTCGACCGGCGAACACGGCCGCCATTCAGCGCGGAGCCAGATACGGCCCTTCGCGCCGGAGCTAAGGAAATCCGGATACTCGCAGACCTGGAGAAACGTTTCCCCGTAAGGGCGAACAAATTCCCCACAACACCCCTTTGCGAATTCACCATGCAGGCGCATTACATTTCCCGCCCTATCGGTCCGAGTTCTTTTCTCGCGCCCCCTGGTATCGCGGCCCCAGGCCGGGCCCGCGCCCCCTCTTCGTCGAGGTGCATGAGGGCGGCTTGGCCCCCACCGGCCTGTTCCCTCGAAAGGGTGACGCCGTCCCCACATCCGGCCGAACGCCCCACCCGTGCGCCACGTAGCCCTGACGCGTTGTTGGACGAGCGGGGCGTCTGCTCCCGCGCCGGCGCACGCCCCGGCATCGCCCCCACTGCCGCGGCGGGCCTCCGAGGCGTCGGGAGGAGCCGTAAGGATGGTTGCCGCGTGTCATGGATCCGGTGAGGTGCGTGGGCGGGGGATGTTCTCCCGGACGCTCATGCCCGATGAGCCGGATACACGGGGAGATGTGCCGGGATGGATGCCAGCGACGAGAGCAGCCGGCCGGATGGTGCGCCTGAGCGGCCGCATGCCTCCGTGAGGCGCGGGAAGCCCCGGCGCACACCGGTCGCCGAACGGGTGCGGGACGCGGTCGCCCGGGCGCGGGCGTCGGGTCCGCCGCCGGGTCCGGCGCGCCCCGGGTTCTGGCGCAGTCCGCTGCGGGGACCGTGGTTGACCGGTCTGTTCGGCCTCATCCTGCTGGTCGGGGTCATCGTGCTGTTCGTGACGGGCCTGTTGTCGTACGCGTCCTACAACCCGGACCTGGCAGCGCGCAACGACCAGACCCCGGACAAGGGCTGGCTGGGCTTCTACCTGTTCACCTGGCCGACGTCGCCGTCCTGGCTGTATCGGGTGACGCAGGGCGTGCACACGGTCCTCGGCGTGGTCCTGGTCCCGGTGCTCCTGGCCAAGCTGTGGTCGGTGATCCCGAAGCTGTTCGAGTGGCCGCCGCTCCGTTCGGCCGCTCACGCCCTCGAACGGCTCTCGCTCCTGCTGCTGGTGGGCGGGGCCGGGTTCACGTTCGTCACCGGGATCCTGAACATCCAGCTGAACTACATCTTCCCCGGCTCCTTCTACACCCTGCACTTCTACGGCGCCTGGGTGTTCATGGCCGCGTTCGTCGTCCACGTCGCGTTCCGCCTGCCGCGCGCCGTCCGTGCGGTACGGGCGGTACGGGCGGGCCGCGGATGGCAGCCCGCGGCGGACTCCGAGGAAGCCGCAGGGCTGGTCTCCCCCGCCCCGGCGCCGGCCACGATCTCCCGGCGGGGCGCCGTCGCGATGGTGGGGGCCGGCTCGCTGGCCCTGCTGGTGGTGACCGCCGGCCAGAGCATCGGCGGCTGGTGGCGCAAGACCGCCCTGCTGGCCCCGCACGGCCGCGACCCCGGTACCGGCCCGAACGGGTTCCAGATCAACAAGACCGCCGCCTCCAGCGGAATCCGGCCCAGCGACATCGGCCCCGCCTGGCGGCTGACGGTACGCGGCGGAGGCAGGCAGGAGGTGCTGACCCGGCAGATGCTCCTCGCCATGCCACAGCGGGAGGCGGCGCTGCCGATCGCCTGCGTGGAGGGCTGGTCCACCCCCGACCAGCAGTGGTCCGGCGTCCGCCTCACCGACCTCGCCGCGCTCGTCGGACTCGGCACCGACACTCCGCCGGTCCTGGTGGAGTCGGTCCAGCGCGGCGGATCGTTCTCCTCGGTGGTCCTGGCCGCCAACCAGGCCCGTGATGACCGCTCGCTCCTCGCGATGCGCGTGAACGGAGCCGACCTGTCCCCGGACCACGGCTACCCGGCCCGCGTGATCATCCCGGCGGCCCCGGGCGTCCACAACACCAAGTGGGTCACCCGCCTCACCTTCGGAGAACCCGCATGAGCCACTCCACCACGGGGGCCGCCGCGGCCTTCCGCCGACGCTACGGCGCCTCCCCGCTCCACCTCCTGCTCACCCTGGCCTGCTTCGCCCTCGCCCTCTACGCCGGCATCCGCCTCCTGGCGGGCGACACCGTGGGAGTGGCGATCTGGTTCGTCGGCGCCGCCCTCCTCCACGACCTGGTCCTGCTCCCCGCCTACTCGCTCACCGACCGGGCCACCCAACTCCTCTTCCGCGGCCGGACCGCCACGCCCGGGAGCGTGCCGCGTCCGAGCGTGAACCACGTCCGGGTCCCGGCCTTCGTCTCAGGCGTACTGTTCCTCGTCTGGTGGCCGTTGATCCTCCGACAGGGAGGCCACTACACCGCCTACACCGCCCTGTCCGCCGACGGCTTCCTGGCCCGCTGGCTCCTCATCACCGCGGCCTTGTTCATCGCCTCGGCGATCGTCTGGCTGGTACGGACCTGGTTGCGCCTGCGGCCGGAACGCAAGCGTGTCCGAGCTCAGGGACAGGCCCGCAGAACGGCGAAGTGACGCTCGCCCAAGAGGCTCGTCCACTGCTCGACGGGCGCCCAGCCCGAGAGTCGGCCGTGCCGGACCAGGGCCCGGGTGCCGACGGTGGCCCAAGGGAAGACCGGGCTGACCGGACGTCGGCCGACGTGGATCGCGACCCGGCGCCGCTCGTCCACCTCACGGGCCGAGGTTTCCACGAGCAGCAGCCCCGCGGGGCGTACGAGGTCGTGGAGACGGCGCAGGAGGCGCCGGGGGTCACCGCCGATGCCGATGTTCCCGTCGATCAGCAGCGCGGTGTCCCAACCGCCCTCGTCCTGCACCGGGGCGAAGACGGAACCGCTGCGGGCGTGCCCGCCCCGGCACGCCGTGGAGATGACGGCAGCCGGGGACACGTCGATGCCCAGGACGGTGTGACCACGACGGGCGAGCGCCTCGACGAGTCGCCCGGCCCCGCACCCCACGTCCAGTACCCGCCCCTTGCACCGTTCCAGGACGGCATGGTCCGCCCTGTCGGCCCCGCCCGACCATCGGGCCACGTCCAACGGGAAGGACCAGCCCTCGCCATCGCGCAGCGTGACCTCGCCGGCAGACGCGTGGATCGTCTGCGTGTACGGGGCACTGATCCAGGGCTCCGGGCCGCCGGCATCGTGCTCAGCGGCACTGACCCGGATTCCCGTCCCCGCGCGGACGGGCGCGGTCGACGTCCGAGGGACGTCGCCTGGCCCGGCGACAGGCTCCTCGCCGGAGGGGCTGCGGGAGACGCGCGTCATGGCTCGACCCTTTCGGAGCACGCCTGGAACGGACCCGCACGACGCTAGGACGACTCGCCCCGAGCCGCCTGCCGGGAGCGTCAGACGGGCGAGCAGCAGGCAACCGCCGGCGGCGCACCGCATGCCGGGCAGGCCAAGGTGCTCCTGCGCCGCCGTCCCTCCGATTCAGCACGGCTCAGGCGCGCCGGAGTTGCCCGCTCCGCCGATCCCGCACCGCTCCCGCACGGGGCGATTCGCCGCCGCCGCGGGTGAAGGCCGCCTCGGCCTCGGCGCTTCCCGCCGGGAGGGTGCGGGCCTGCTCGTGGGAGTGATGGGGAGGCCGTTGACGACCCTTTCGCCCCGGAACTTCCGCACCGGTGGCACCGGGGCATCGCGATCCGAGGCAGCCAGGACGCGCCCCGGGGCCTGTCTCACGGTCAGACTCATTTGATCTTGTGGCAAGATCGCCGGATGCTACGACTAACAGACTTCATCATCGATTGTCCGGACCCGATGAAGCTGGCAGCCTTCTACTCCGAGGTGACGGGACTCCCGGTCAAGGAGGACAGCAACGAGAACTGGGCCGGTGTCCGGTTCGGCGGGATCGAACTGGCCTTCATCCAGGTGGAGGACTACCGCGCCCCGCAGTGGCCCGACAGCGAGCACCCCAAGCAGTTCCACCTCGACTTCGAAGTCGACGACATCGAGGCCGAACAGCGCCGCGTCCTGGCCCTTGGCGCGACGCTCCAGCGGGACTGCATCGGCCCCGAAGGCTACGGTTTCCGCGTCTACACCGACCCCATCGGCCACCCCTTCTGCCTCTGCCGCAACAAGGGTGTCGTCTGGACGGATCAGGGCCTCATCTGGCCCAAGCGCGACCAGTAGCCCCGACGAACGCTCGCGGACGATCCGCCTCCGTCCTCCCGACAACCGATGAACACACCCCCGGCCGCGACTCCGCCCGGCCGACCCCGCGTTCGGTCAGCGTGGCTCTCGGATGCCGGCGATGATGCGGGTCCCGTCGTCACTGCCACGTCCGTTCCCGATCGCGCGCCGGTAGCGGGCCTGCGCGGCCGGTAAACTGTCTGCCCGAACGCGCAGAACGGGCCGGGCCGTGTGCTCGGCGGTTGTGGGCCGGGGGTGTTCGCCGGCGGCGGCTCAGCGGGTTGCCGCGCGGTCCTGGTCAGCCCAGGATGGGCAGCAGCAGGTCCCAGATCCGCTCCAGCCGCAGTTGGGCCGCCCCGTCCAGGGAGCCGGCCTCGCCGAGCCAGGGCTCGTCGACGGGCAGCGGCGCGCGCCGCATCGCCAGCTCGACGCCACTCACCACGTAGCTGACCAGTGCCGCCAGCGCCGTCGCGTCCGTCCCGGGGCGCAGCATCCCTTCGGACGCCACCGCCCGCGACAACCGCGCCACCTCGCGGCGCCACGGGCACTCCTCGTGGGCGTTCTCCTGTGGTTTCAGCTCCCGCGACAGGCGCTCGCCGGCCCGCACGACCTCATCGGTCTCGAAGAGGCCGATGATGGTGCGGGTGACGGCCACCAGCCTGTGTACGGGCCCCGAGGCCTCGCTCGACGTGGTCTCGACGGCCTTGCGGGTCACCGTGCGGGACCGTTGCCTGACCGCCTCGGCCAGAGCGGCCTTCGACGTGAAGTGGAAGACCACGGCCCCCGTCGTCACTTGGGCCCGTGAGCCGATCCTGCTCAGAGACGTCCGTTCGTAGCCTTCGTCGTCGAACTCGGCGGCCGCGGCTCTCAGGATGACCTGCTTCGTTCTCGCCGCTCGCTGCTGAACTGCCATTGACACTCCCCGTGCGCGCGTCCTCCCCCGACCGTCACAGGGCGGCCCGGGCACAACCACGTACAGCGCCCCCGTCCGTTCCCGGCCACGGTCGGCGGGAGGTGCGGAAGGCCATCACCGTCACGGCCAACTGGCCCTGAATCAGCCTGTGTTCAACATTCCAGTGCTGCGGAGAGCATAGACTACGGGAGTGAACTGCCCCGTCTAATGTATTGGACGAGACGCGTTGGACATCGACCAGCTCTCACAGTCGCTCGCCTGCAACCTCAAGCACTGGCGCACCCGGCGCGGGCTCACCCTAGACGGATTGGCCGCTCGCGCGGGACTGAGTCGCGGCATGGTCATCCAGGTCGAGCAGGCCCGTACCAATCCCAGCCTGGAAACCATGGTGAAGCTCGCCGACGCCCTCGGCGTCGACATGACGGCCCTGCTCGACTGCGACCAGGAGCCACGGGTCCGCCTCACTCCCCCGGGTCGGGCCGTGCGCGTGTGGTCGACCGAAGCCGGAAGCTCCAGCACGCTGCTCGCCGGACGCAGCGACCAGAGCGCTTTCGAGCTGTGGCACTGGCGGCTGGAACCGGGCGACGCGAGCAACTCCTCGCCCCACCCACCCGGCACGACCGAACTCCTGCACGTCCATGCGGGAGAGCTCACCCTCATCGTGGCCGGGGACATCCACGCGATGCCGACCGGTTACTCGGCATCGCTCGCGGCCGATGTCCCCCACGGGTACCGCAACGACGGTGACGTCACCGTCGAGATGACTCTGGCGGCCTACATACCCGGCTCCAGGGAACCTGCACAGGCCGTGTGACCAGCACGTTCGGCGGGTCGTCACAGGCCACGTGACGTCCCGTCACGAGCCGGTGGACGCGACTCCCCCCGCGCATGCACGTGCGCGTCCTCCGCGCCGGGCGCGTCCAGTGCTCGCAGGGGGGCCGGGTGGCGACCCTCCCGTCGGGCCGGCGCCCGAGGACATCGAGCTTCCGAATCCTCGACGCCGGACACCGGCCGCCGCGGGTGCACGAGCCTTCCGCGGCGGCCGGTGCCCGGCGCTTTCGACCGAACGGGCGCGGCCCTAGAGGTCGAGGACCAGGCGGCTGCTCCTGGCCCGGCCGACGCAGATCATCATCGTGTTCCCGGTCTCCTTCTCCGCGTCGGACAGGACGGTGTCGCGGTGGTCCGGGATCCCGCCGAGGACCTTGGTCTCGCAAGTGCCGCAGATTCCCTGCTCGCAGGAGGACGTCACGGAGGGGACCGCGCCGCGCACGACGTCGAGCAGGCTCCGTCCGGCCTCGACCCGGAGCACACGGCCGCTGCGGCGAAGTTCCACCTCGAACGCGCCCGCCTCCGATCGGGGGGCGGGGCCGGGGGCGGCGGCGAAGCGTTCCACGTGGAGGGCGCCGGTGGGCAGGAGGGCGGCGCAGCGTTCCTCCACGGCCCGGATGAGGCCGTCCGGGCCGCAGCAGTAGACGGCGGTGGATTCCGGCAGGCCGCTCAGCACCCGGTCGAGGTTGAGGAGTCCGTGGCTGTCCTCGGGGACGATCGTGATGTTCTCGGCGCCCAGGGAGGCCAGTTCGTGTCGGTAGGCCATGGACGTCGTCGTCCTGCCGCCGTACAGCAGCGACCAGTCGGCCCCGGTGGCCGCGACCTGCCGGACCATGGGCAGGATCGGGGTGATGCCGATCCCGCCGGCGATGAAGACGTACCGCTCGGCGGGAACGAGGGGGAAGCGGTTGACCGGGCCCCGCACGTCGAGCAGCAGCCCGGCGAGAGGAGTGGTGTGCAGTTCGTCGGATCCGCCCCTCCCGCCGGGCTCGCGCAGGACGCCCAGGCGGTAGGCGGCCCGGTCCTGCGGGTCGCCGCTCAGGGAGTAGTGCCGTGTCCGTCCGGACGGGAGGCGCAGTTCCAGGTGGGCCCCGGGCTCCCAGGGGGGCAACTCCGTCCCCCGCGGGTCGACGAGCACGATCCCCAGGACTCCGTCGGCCTCGGGCACGGTCTCGCGGACGAGGAGTCGGCGCGGCATCGAGGTGGGTGGCGGGCCCGGCGGAGGGGACGAGGGGGGCCAGGGTGGTGAGGGGTCCACGTGAACCATCGAGAACCTTCCGTCAGGTCGGGCGCGTCTGGCCCGGCTCGGGCCATCTGCGGCACAGCAGGGCGTACACGGCCGCCGTCACGGTGAAGGAGGCCGGCAGGCTGAGGTCGACCCCTCCGGTCAGCTCGGCCAGGGGGCCCACGTAGAGCGGGTTGTTGACCCACAGGGCGCCCAGGACGGATCCGGCCGCGAAGCCGACCGCGGCCCGCGGGTTGACTCCGTGGGTGTACCAGTAGATTCCGCCGCCGCCGGTCGTGAAGGTCCGCAGGTCCTCGGACCGGTAGGCGCCGCCGTGAAGTCGGTGGCCGACCATGAGCACCGCGGCCCACGGCGCGACGACGGTCAGCAGCAGCGTCACGAACGCCCCCATGGCCTCCATGGCGTCGTAGACCACCGCCCCGAGGTACAGGACGACGAGCGACAGCACTGCCACCACCGCCGTCACCGCGGAGCGCGGGGCCCGCCAGAACATCGAGTTCGCGGACAGGCCGGCCGCGTACAGGCAGACGGCTCCCTGCGGGACGGTCCCGGCGAAACCGAAGACCACCACGACGATCGCGAACCAGCCGGGGACCACCTCGGTGAGTCCTTGCAGCCAGGGCGTCTGCGGGCCGGAGAGCAGGGTGCTCACGTAGGCGCCTGTGCCCAGGGCGACGAGACTGCTGACGAACATGGCCGTGCCCGAGTACCGGACCAGCTTGCCCGGCGGGGTGGTGGAGGGCATGTACCGGGTGTAGTCGCCCTGGAAGGTGGCGTAGGACAGGGGGACCGTCGCCGACGCGGTGGTCGCCAGGAGCCAGGTGTGGAACGGGCCGGCGAGTACGTACTCCCCTCCCGCGTACCCGGCGTCGAAGCGGGGGGCGAGGACCACGATGGTGCCGACCAGCACGAGCGCGCCGATCACCGCGGTGATCCGGTACGTCCGCACCAGGACGGTGTGCCCGCGGACCGCGACGACGGCCACCACGGACGCGGTGACGACCATGGCGACGGTCAACGCGCCCGGCCCCGTCGGAGTGGCGGCCATGCGGTTGGCGGCGACCATGATGGCGGTTCCGCCGGTCCACACGGCGATGGCGAAGAATCCGAGCGCGGTGACGATCGTGATGAGGTTGCCGAGGACGCGGCCTCGCACGCCGAAGTGGGCTCCGGACGCGATGGGGTCGTTGGTACCGGTCCGGGCGCCCAGCCGGGCGAGTGGTGCCAACAGGGCGGTCCCGATCGCGACGCCGACGACGATGGCGCTGATGGCGCCCCACCAGCCCAGACCGAAGGCGACGGGCAGGGCGCCCAGGACCACGGTGCCGAAGGAGAACTGGGCCGAGGGCCAGATCCATCCGAAGTCCGCCGGCCGGGAGGAACGTTCGGCCTCGGGTATCGGCTCGATGCCGTCCACCCGGGCCGCGGACGGGCGGGGCGGTGCCGTGGTCGGCGCCGCCCCCTCGTGCAGGGCGCTCATGCTCCGGCCCGTCCTGTCGCCGCCGGCCGGTCCTGACCGGATGGTGCGGCGGCCCGATCGACAGGTGTGGCCGGCGGGCCGGGGGGTGCGGCCTGCCGGCCGGGAAGGGTGTCCACGATCCGCAGGGGGTCGCACGCCGGCCCGGAGGTGCGTTCGCCTGTGGCCAGGTCGAACGTCGAGTAGTGCAGGGGGCAGGTGATCCTGAGTCTGCCGCCGTCGACCCGGGCGAACTTCAGTTTCCCCTGCCGGTGTGGGCAGCGGGCGGACGCCAGGACTTTGCGACCGGCCACCTCGACGAGGACCAGGTCCTCGCTGACCTCGCGGATCGTCCCGTCAGAGCCCATCAGGAGACCTTCCGTGCTCGGGCGATGGCAGCCTCGGTGGCGTTCCCGACGATGTCACTGGCCAGCCGTACGCCGGCCCAGATCTTCGCCGGGTCGGGCTCCTCCAGCGACCGGATCGCGGTGCGCATGTGGTTGCTGTGGTAGGAGTCGATGTACAGGTGCTCGGTGTAGTAGGCGTCGTTCCGGATGCCGAGTCGCTTGGCCGCACGGGCGAAGCTCTGGAATCCGTACAGCACGCTGGACTCGAAGTAGCCGTAGGCGCCGAGGAAGTACTGCGGTGAGGGGGCACGGCTCGCGAGCCAGTGGAACATGTTGACGTAGGCGTAGCTCTCCGGTGAGGTGTCGTGGAGGTAGCTGTCCAGGTCGGTGCTCAGGTCCAGCTCGTCGAGGAGGTCGCGGTAGAGCTGGGAGTGCGACTTCTCGTCGTTGCCGCAGCCCAGTTCGTCGATCAGGACCCGGAAGACCGCCATGCCGGAGCGGTAGGGCAGGCGCGGCACCACCGGCAGCAGCGATTCGGACTCGGTCAGCCCGTCGAGGGCGAACTCCCGGGCCAGCACCTTGAACTGGTCGAGGTTGGCCTCGTTGGCCAGGAACCGGTGACCGTCCGAGAGTTGGGCCTCCTCCGCGGCCAGGAACTCCTTCAGCGCGTCCAGCAGCTCCCCCGTTCCGGAGAAGGCCGGGGCGCTCGCCTCGTAGGCACGGGCCATCGGCAGGATCCACTGCTCTTCCAGGCCGAGCATGGCCGCGTAGCCCTCGACGTCGGGCACCTGCCGGTACAGCTCGTACAGTTGCCGGTGCGTCCTGTCCCGCTGCAGGCGGGCGGCGACCGCGGTCGGGTTCATCGCAGCTCCTCGTGGACCGCGGGCGTGGCGATGATGCCCCGGGCGTGCAGCTCCTTCTTCACCCACCGGTACCAGTCGTCCTTGAACACCCCGTAGGTCTCGCAGGTGGCGTCGACCTCGGCCTGCCGCTCCGGCGAGGGGTCGACGAGGATGGCGTTGCAGAGGGCGGGTTCGAGGTTGGCCAGGGGGCCGATGAAGCCGTCGATGCCGACGGCCGACGAGATCAGGTTCTCCCAGCCCTCGAAAACGGGCACGCCCGTGTGCGCTTCGGCCATCTTCCGGGTGAAGGCGGCGTCGCCGCTGGACTCCTTGATGCCGACGATGCCGGGTATCTCGCACAGGGTCAGCAGGGTGTCGTACTCGATCCGGTTACCGGAGAGGGCTTCCTCGTTGTAGAGGAAGATGGGGGCGTCGGTGGCGCTGCGCAGCGCCCGGTAGTGGGCGACGATGTCGTCCTGGGTGACGTCCTCGCCGAAGGGGGTCGTGACCACCACCGCGTCGGCGCCGATCTCCATGGCGCGGCGGGCGCGTTCGATGATCTGCGCCGTCTCGGGAAGCTGGATGCCGACGAGCACCGGAAGGGCGCCGGAGTGGCGGACGGTGTGGGTGACGATGTCCGTCCACTGCCGCTCGGTGAGTTTCCAGCCCTCGCCGGACGTCAGCGCCGGCATCAGGGCGGTGACGTCGTGGCGAACGTGGTCGATGAGGCGGGCGGTGCTCTGCTCGTCGACGGTGTCGTCATCGCGGAAGGGGGTGACGAGGGGAACGATCGTGCCGGAATACATACCCGGGCTCCTCACAGCGTGGCTGGTTCGACGGTCAGGACCAGGGAGTCCTGGTAGAGCTTTTCGAGGTGTTCGGGGAAGGCGTCCTCGACCGGCGCCTCGGGGACGGCGGCGACGGGGAGTCCGTCGCGGCCCGCGAGTCGGGGGCTCACGGTGTACAGCAGCCCGGAGCGCGAGAGGACCTGGCCGAGCAGGAGGCGTTCGTGGCTGGGAAGTCCGGCCAGCGCCGGCGTCGAGAAGGCCCGGCCGGCGTCGTCCTCGTCGTAGCCGACGCGGGCGATGCTCATCTCGGTGTGCAGGACGTCCATGAACGGGTAGTACGCGTCCTGCACCGCCCGGCTGTAACCCCAGACGAGGTCGTCGCAGCGGCCGACCTGCTCCCAACTCATCGTGACGCCGCCGGCGAGCCGGCCGACGAAGAACCGCTTGCAGGCCCTTCGGACGGCCTGGTCACTGCTGTGCATGCCCATGAACACGGTGGCGTCGATGAAGACGCCGGCGCCGGTGGGGACGCCGGAGGGGTCAACCGGCATAGCGCTCGAGCACCTTCTTCATGCGGTCCATGGCGGCGGCGAACACCTCGGGGTTGCGGGCGAGGGCGATGCGGACGTACCGCTCGCCGCGCTCGGGCGTGTTCCAGTAGAAGAAGGTGCCGGGCAGGACGTAGACCTCCTCCTCGAAGAGGACCGCCTGGAGTTCGGTGGCGGTGACCTCGTCGGTGAGGATCTTGAACCAGGCGACGGAGGTGCCCACGACCGGCTCCTGGAACTGGAGGATGCTGCCCTCCATGGTCGTGCGGGCCGCCGTGCCGTTGGTGGTGATGACCTCCCGCACCGAGGAGAAGCCGTCCGCGATGGAGTCCTCGACGTACTGGGTGACCATGTTCAGGACGAACGGCGAGACGTTCAGCAGGACGCTGGTGTGGAGGTTGTACACCTCCTCCTGAATGTCCAGGCTGGCTGTGATCATGGCGCACTTGGCATCCTGGATCGGCCACGTCTTCCCGGTGTCCTCCATCACCATGTAGGTGACCCCGGACTCCTCCAGCAGCTTGTAGATGTCCACGCGGCCGATCGTGTCGTCGCACAGCGCGAAGGAGGCGAAGCAGAAGTCCATGACGAGGACCTTGTGGTGGTCCACGCAGTAGCGCACGACCTCGCGGAAGCCCTCCAACTCCTGTGCCAGGAGGGTGAAACCGGTCGGATTGTTCGGGTCGACGAGGTAGATCGCGTCGGCGGTGACGTTCTCCACGAGGCGGTCGTAGATCTCCGCTGTCTGGTGCAGCGCCTGCTCCGGGAGCGGCGATATGGGCACCTGCATGTTGCGCAGCAGGTCGACGAGGTTGTCGAAGCACGGCTCGACGAGAGCCACCGACATGTCGCGCTTCTTCAGGTACATGCCGGCGACCATGGTGGAGACGCTGGCGGAGTAGGAGAGCAGCGTGCGGCCCATCGCGCGGGCCGTGGGCTGGCGGTGCAGGCGGAAGAACGCGTCGATGAACTGCGCCTCGAAGTGGGCCTGCTGTCTGGTCTCCGATTCGTACCAGAGCTCCGGGAGCCGGGCCACGATCGCGTCCTGGCTGGGGGACTGACGCTGGTGGGTGTGCGCGTCGGCGAGGTTGTACCGGGTCTTCAGCGCTTCGATCTCGTGCTGGGTGAGGTCGACGAAACTGCTGACGTCCGCCTTCTTGGAGCCACTCTCGGAGGTCGCAACGGTAGTCGCGCTATCGGGCATGAGAATCTCCCTGTGATTTCTTCCGGAAAGTCCCGGTCGCCGGGCGGCTGAATGAGACGCCCTTGGCAACACACCGGAAACGCTACAGAAACCACTCGAAACCATGAATCACACCCGGGTCACGAATACGATAATCACCGTGATGTTGTCCGGGCGACAAAAAGCGGCCGAGAACTCCAGGGACTGGAATTCTCGGCCGCTCTCTCGACTTCCCGACGTTCGACCGCGCGGAAGCGCGACGATCCGACGCGACGCTTGACCGCTATCCGGTGGCAGCCGCCAGCAGAAGGTCCTTGTAGATATCCGGGTCGTCGGATTCGATCACGGGGAATCCGACGCCGTACGAGCCCTCCCAGCGCACCTCGATGCCGGGGTTGGCCCAGTCGGCCCCATCGGGCAGGAACAGGTGCGGGCTGCACCTCACCGCTTCCGTACGGGCGACGGCGGCCTGGCCGGAAAGCGTGCTGCGCGCACGGCCGTCGTCCAGCGCGTCCGCCAGGGCGGCGACGTCGACGACACCGGTCTCGGCGGCGACGTCCAGAATGACCTTGCGGTGGCTCACGGACCTCGACTCGGCCCAGAAGGCCTTGCGCAGGCCCAGGTCGAGCTGCTCGGAGGCGGTCAGGGACTGCTCCTTGGCCGCCTGCACCGCTTCCAGCGCGGGCAGCATGGTGGAGGGGTAGAGCCAGTCCTTGGCCTGCCAGAGCTGCCAGCCGGCCCCCGGTTCCAGGCTGGCCATCCGACCCACCTCGCTGTCGGTGCCCGGGCGGGGGCTGGGCGCGTCGTTGAGCAGCTCCAGGGGAAAGGCCCGCAGGTCGAAGGCGACTTGACTCTCGAGTCCGAGTCGCTTGCGGGTGGCGTGCAGGCGGTGGATGGCGATGTGCGCGAAGGAACACCAGATGTCCGAGAAGACGGTGATGATGCCCGGCGGCGGTGTCAGGGATGCTGCGCTTGCTGCGGTCACGGGTGACTCCGATGGTTCGAGGAGGAGTGGACGGCGGATGGGGGGAGGGGTGGTTGGATGCCCGGGTCGTCGTCGTTCGCACGCGGCGTGGCGTCCTGGTTCGAGCGCGTCACGGTGGCGTCCTGGTTCGAGCGCGTCATGGTGGCGTCGTGGGCGTCCAGGGCGGCTTCGAGATCGATGTCCGCGCCCGGAAGCCATGACGGCAGGAACGGGATGCGGGCCATGGCGTCCATCAGGGCGGTGACCGTGCGGCCCTCCACCATCGGGCCGTGGGCGGACAACAACCGGGCCGCGGAGAGGGAGGAAACCGACCGGACGACGCGCTGGAACTTCTCCGGGTCCACCAGAGCCGTCCACGGGGCGATAGCCCGATTCAGGACATCGAATCCCTCGAAGAATTCCTTCACGTCGACGTCATCAAATCGTCGTACGGATGTGGGCAGGACGGTACCGAAACTGTCCGAGCTGAAAAGCGTACCGTCGGCGTGATCGAATACGGCCAGCGTTCCCGGAGAATCGAAGGTGGGAGGCCGGAGGAAGCTGAGCTGCCGGTCTCCGACCGATATTCGGCTCCCCGGATTGACCGTCACCACCCGTTCACGTGGAATTTCGAATTCCTCGGACAGACGTGTGAGCGATATCCCGTTCGTGATGACCTTGGCGCCGGGAGCGCGGTCGAGCAGGCGCGTCAGGCTGCCGGTGTGGTCCCGGTCGTCGTGGGTGACCACGATCCACCGGAGATCGGCGGGGTCCACCAGGGACCAGAGCGCCTCTTCGAACGCCGCCCGGTCGACGGGCATGCCGGTGTCCACCAGCACCGGTTGTTCGCCGCGCACCAGGTAGGCGTTGACCGGCTGCAGGCCGAGGTCGGGTATCGGCAGTTCAGAGGGCAGGACGTACAGTTCGCGCCCTGCGGCGTAGCTCTCCACCAGGAACAGCCCTCTCTCGGGTCAGACGAGTTGGATGGCCAGCGACCCGGCCAGCAGCAGGCCGAGGCCCGTCAGGCGCGGCGCGGTCAACACCCGGGTCGGCAGCTTGAACATGCCGCGGTGGTCGATCAGGGCCGAGGTCAACTGCTGGCCCGTCACGGTCAGCCCGACGGTCACGGCCGCGCCGATCTCGGGGATCAGAAGGAAGGTGCCGGTGACGTAGCCCGCGGCGCAGGCTCCGCCGAGCCAGCCCCACCAGGGCATCGCCTTCAGGGGGCCAGCTGCGGCTTGGGGGTCTTCCCCGTCAGGCGCAACACCAGCAGGACGACGGCGATGGTGAGCGTGGCCACCGTGAAGCTGAACGCGGCCACCGTGATCGGGGCACCCAGTCCGTGCCGGAGCTTGGCGTTGATCGCGCCCTGCACCGGCAGTACACCGCCGGCGATGAGGCCGAGCGCGATCCATCCGACCCGGCCCGGCCCCGACATCGTGGGGGCGCCGGGCGGGGCGGACGCCTGCTGTCCCCGGATGATCACGATGATGCCGGCGAGGACCGCGAGGGCGCCGAGGGCGATGCCCGGGCTCAGGCCCTTCTTCTCCAGCCCGAAGAAGCCTCCGAGGTCCAGTACCAGCGACGAGAACATCTGCCCCGTGACGAACAGCCCGACCGAGGCCAAGGCCCCGAGTCGGGGGAAGAGCAGGATGCCACTGGTGATGTAGAGGGGGCTGGCGAGGCCGCCCAACAGGTGCCACCACTCGACGTCGGGGAGCTTCCCGAGGGCGCCCAGCGAACCCGTCACCGCCGCCAGGACCACCAGCAGCCCGGTGGCCACGCTCAGTTGGACCGTCGAGGCGCCGTACGGCGTCCCCACCGCCTTGTTCAGTTGCAGGTTCACCGACGCCTGGACGGCCAGGAGGCACCCGACCAGCAGGGCTGCCGCGAGCAGCGCAGCGTTCATCTCGTTCTCCACACTTCAAACGGACGGTCGTCCCACTTAAGATAGATGCCAACAGGGTAAACGGACAAGACGTCCACTTAACTTTGTGGCAAGTAAGGTGATGCTCATGAGCAACGGCGACGAGAATCCCGCCCCGCCCGTAGTCCTCCGCGGAGATCTCCAGGCCCCCGACCACGGCGCGACGGCCCAACCCCGGCAGCGCGCCGACGCGGTGCGCAATCGCGCCCAGATCCTCTCCGCCGCCGAGGCGCTCTTCACCGCCGACGATCCGCGCACCGTGACCATGGAGCAGATCGCCAAGGCCGCGGGCGTCGGCCGGGCGACCCTCTACCGGTCCTTCCCCGACCCGGGCGCCGTCGCCACCGCACTGCTGGACGAGCACGAACGGCGACTACAGGGCCAGATGATCTACGGCCCCCCTCCCCTGGGCCCCGACGCGCCGGCCGCCGAACGTCTGGCCGCCTTCTACATCGCGTACCTGGACCTGCTCCGCAGACACCTGCCGCTCGCCCTGGGCGCCGAGGTCGGGGCGTCCCGCTACGTCACCGGCGCCTACGGCTTCTGGCACCTTCACGTGCGCACGTTGCTGATCGCCGGCGGCGCCCCCGACCCCGGAGCGCTCGCGGACATCGCCCTGGGGCCCCTCGCCCCCGAGCTCTACCACCATCAGCGCCACACCCTGGGCATCCCGCACGAGCGCATCGCCCAGGCCCTCGCCGTATTCGCCCGACGCCTCCTGGGCCCCGCCCCGCACTGAACCCCGTGCGGTACGGAACGCGGCCGGAGCGACCGGCCCGGCGACACACACGTGTGGGAGTGGATGGGCTGGCCCGGCTGAGCTGAACCACGCGGCAGCCGCCGTCGAGGGTGCGAACGACGGCGGCTGCACCGCGTGAGGTCAGAAGGAGGAGAGGGCGGCGGGCACGTTCGAGAGGAACGTCGAAGCCCGGGCCACGGCCGAGGGGGAGTCGACGGTGGCCCGGGCGGCTCGGGCGGGCGTGCCGGGCACCGGCACGCCCCGTGGGTCATACGGGTCGGGCGGTCACGCGGGCAGCTCGGCGTCGGGGATCCAGTCGCCGTGGATGCCGGCGGGGACCCTGCGGGGCAGTTCGACGGCGGCCACGGTGCTCAGGTCGCCCGCGTCCAGGACGAGCAGTTCCGAGGCGTCGGCCTTGACGTCGCTGACGATGGTGAGCAGGTAGCCGTCGTCCTCCGCGCTCCCGCCCTCGGCGGGTACGAAGACCGCCTCCCCGGGCATCCGGCCCTCACCGTGTGCGAACAGCGTCTCCCGCCCGGTCCGCGAGTCCAGCTTGACGGTGTGGTAGCCCGACAGGCCCGCGCCCGGGAACGCGATGGCGTAGCTGTAGCGGTAGTCGGAGCCGGTGAGAGCCTCGTTGATCGACGGGAACTCGGTGACCAGTTCGTTGAGGGACTCCGTGGTGACCTTGCCCTTGGCCGGGTCGATGGTCCACCGGTGGAAGGTGGAGCCGGCGTCGGGGGTGGTGCCGTAACCGGGAGCGCCCACCCACCACTTCCAGGAGTTCTCCCAGGCGGAGCGGTCGAAGCGCGGTGCTTCGAGCACGATCCGGCCCTGCGGGTCGGTGTAGGCGTTCGTGACGTGCAGCAGCGCGGCCTGTTCCGGCGCCTCGTACCAGGTGGTCCGGCCTCCGGCCCGCGGCATCACGCCGATGCGCAGCGGGACGTCGTCGTGCCAGCGGTAGGGGATGCCGGAGTGCTCGGCGTGGTCGAAGACCACCGGCGAGTTGATGAAGACGATGTGCTCGCGGGTGATCGCGAAGTCGTGCATGAGGGAGGGTCCGGAGCCGTCGACGACCTCGGACCTGACGATCGCGCCGGAGGCGTCGGCCACGTAGTAGGTCAGGAAGGGCGCGAAGGGGCTGTAGCTGAAGAAGTGCAGTTCGCCGGTCTGCGGGTCCTCCTTCGGGTGCGCGGTCATCGAGCTGGTGAGCTTGCCGCCGAAGTCGTGGACGCCGATCGTGTCGAGGTCGGCGCTGACCTCCCAGGGCAGGTTCGCCTCCTGCAGGGCCAGGTAGCGGCCCCCGTGGAAGATGATGTTGGTGGCGGCGGCGCTGACGTCGAGCTCGGTTCCGGTGAAGGGAACACCGTCGAGGAAGGGGGTGCGCACCCAGCGGTTGCGGTACCACTCGGCCCGCCCGTCCTGGAGGCGGATGCCGTGGAGCATGCCCTCGCCGCGGAACCAGTGGGTGGGCGTGATGCCGGGCTTCGGGTTGTGACCGTTGCGGAAGTAGCGGCCGTTCAGTTCGGGCGGGAGGGTGCCGCGTACCTTCAGGTCCCGGCCGGTGATCTCGTCGGTGACGGGGGCGAAGTGGTTGCTGATGTAGGGCTTGTCGAGAGACATGGTCAGGCCTTTCGGGTGGCGAGAGCCGAGATGAGGAGGGTCAGGGCGGCGCAGGCCAGGAAGGCCGCGCCGGAGGAGGGGAGCAGGGTCAGGAAGGACAGGCCGATGGCTCCGCCGATCTGCCGGGTGGCGTTGACCAGCCCGCCCGCGAGGCCGTTGTCGGCGGCCGGCACCCCTGTGGAGGCCGCCGCGGTGAGCCGTACGAAGGCGACTCCGAGGCCGGCGCCGATGAGGAGCGTGGGGCCGAGCAGATCGGTGAGGAAGGTGCCGTCGGCCGGAGTGCGCGACAGCCAGGCCAGTCCGGCCGAGAGGACCAGAAGGCCGAGGGGGAGCACGCGGCGGGAGGAGACCTTGCCGGTGAACCATGAGGCCAGAGTGATCATGAGGGCGAGCGGAAGCTGGGTCAGCCCGGCCTCCAAGGGCGAGTAGCCGAGGGAGCGTTGCTGGTAGAGGGGCAGGAAGTAGAAGAGTCCGAGCCAGACCGCGCCCAGCAGCGCCATCAGTGCGTTGGGTGCGGCGACCGCGCTCATCCGTGCAGGCAACAGGGGTGCTGCGGAACGTCGTTGGAGTACCACGAACAGGCCGAGCAGTGCCGCACCGACCACGGCCACCGGCCAGGGACCCGACAGTCCGTACGTCAGGGCGACGAGCCCTGTCGTCACCGCCGCCGTGCCCGGTGCGTCCATGCTTCCGCCGCGCGGCCGGTCGGCCCCGACGAGCAGCCAGGTGGCCGCCAGAACGGCCGCGGCGAGGGGCACCATCACGATGAACACCGCACGCCAGCCGTACAGTCCGGTGAGCAGGCCGCTCAGCAGTACGCCCGCCGCACCGCCGGCGCCGGAGACCGCGCCCCACACTCCGAGTGCGGTACCGCGCCGGCCCCGGTCCGGGTAGAGCGTCAGCACGAGGGCCAGTGCCGTGGGCGCCAGCAGGGCGGCGCCGATTCCCATCGTGGCCCTGAAGGCGATCAGCGCCGTTGCCGAGGGCGCCAGCGCGGCGCCCGCGGCGGAGAGGGCGAACAGGCCGGTGCCGAGGAGGAACACACGGCGGAGGCCGTACACATCGCCTGCCCGACCGCCCGGCAGGAGCAGCGCGCCGAAGGCCAGTACGTAGGCGTTGACCGTCCAGGCCTGGCCCGTGTCCGAGAGGTCGAGGCCGGCCCGGATCTGCGGGAGGGCCACGTTCACGATCGAGATGCTCAGGACGACCAGGAACTGGGCCGTGGCCAGGATTCCCAGCGGTGTCCAGCCGGTGGTGGCGGTTGGTGCCGGTGCGGTGCGGGTCATGGCTGGAGCTTCGCAACGGGCGCCCACCGCTCGCGTCGGTGGTCATCACCTAGGTGACTCCGTCGAGGACGCGTAGGCGATGAGCGGCCGTGCCGCGGGAGGCGGCGGAGGGCATCCGACGGGCGACCGCGGTCGCCCCGCTGCGGCATTGATCATTCCGGATTCCTCCACGGCGCGCGAGCACATACATTCTCGGGCATGCCCACGACATACGCGGATGTGCTGATCGGCCGGCAGGACGAGACGAGCCGGCTCGACGCCCTGCTCCACGAGGCGCGGGAGGGCCGGGGCGGCGCCCTCGTCCTGCGCGGCGAACCGGGCATCGGCAAGAGCACGCTGCTGCGGCACCTGGACGGGGCCGCGCCCGGATTCCTCGTCATACGGGCGTCCGGCACCGAATTCGAGACGGAGCTGCCGTTCGCCGCACTGCACCAGTTGCTCACGCCCGTGTTCGGCGGGCTGACGGCGCTGCCCGCGCCACACCGCAAGGCGCTGGAGATCGCCTTCGGCCTCGACACCGGGGCACCCGACCCCTTCCTGGTCGGGGTGGCGGCGCTGGGCCTCCTGGTGGAGGCCGTACGGGAACGCCCGCTCCTGTGCGTCGTCGACGACGCACATTGGCTCGACCAGTCGTCGGTCAAGGCGCTGGCGTTCCTGGCCCGACGGGTCTCGGCCGAGTCGATCGCCCTCGTCTTCGCCTCGCGCGAGCCGAGCCGGCACCCCGAGCTGGACCAGCTGCCCGGCCATGTGCTGCGCAGCCTCGGCGAATCGGACGCCCGCGCCCTGTTGGCCGCTGCCGTCCGCGCCCCCCTCGACGAGCGGGTGCGCGACCGCATCCTGGGCGAGGCGCGCGGCAACCCGCTCGCCCTGGTGGAGCTGCCCAGGACCGCCGGACTCGCCGGCATGGCAGGCGGATTCGCCCAACCCGCCACGGTGCCCGGCGTGATCGAGCAGAGCTTCCGCGCCCGGCTGGAACTCCTCGCCCCGGCAGCACGGCTGCTGGTGACCCTCGCCGCCGCCGAACCGATCGGCGACCCCGGCCTGCTCTGGCGTGCCGCCGAGCTCCTGGGCATCGACGCGACTGCCGTCGCGCAGTCCGTTCCCCTGGTCGACTTCGGCACCCGCATCCGGTTCAGCCACCCCCTCGCGCGCTCGGCGGCCTACCGCGCCGCGGCGCCTGACGAGCGGCGCAGGGCGCACGAAGCGCTGGCAGCCGTGACCGACCCGGTGACCGACCCCGACCGGAGGGCCTGGCATCGCGCCCAGGCCAGCGCCGGCCCGGACGAACAGGTCGCCGCCGAGCTGGAGGTCTCCGCCACCCGCGCCCGGGAACGCGGCGGTGTCGCCGCGGCGGCGGCCTTCCTCGAACGCGCGGCCGAGCTCACCATCAGCCCGGCCCGGCGCACCGAGCGGATCCTCGCCGCGGTCCAGGCCACACTGTCGGTGGGGGACTTCGACACGGCGGCCGGCCTGCTCACCACCCTCCTCACCGACGATCCGACCCAGGAGTCCAGGGCCGATCTGCTCCGCGGCAGACTGTCGTTCGTTCGTCGCCGCGGCGACGAAGGCCCCACCGCTCACCTCCTTCGTGCCGCAGCACGCCTGGCGGACACCGATGGCGCCTGGGCGCGGGAGTGCTACCTGGACGCGTTCGAAATGGGCCTTCTCCTCGGCGGTCTGGACGACGTGGTGGACGCCGCCAGGAAGGCCCCGCCGACGGACGGGTCGTCCAGCACCGCGGCGGTGGTGCTCACCGGTCTGATCAGCCTGGTCGGCGACGGACACCGGGCCGCGAGCGAGATCCTGGGGCCGGTGGTCGGCGACGCCGGCAGCGAGGTGTGGGAACGGCGGCCCTCGCTGGGCTTCATGCTGGCGACCGAACTGTGGAACTTCGACACCCTGTGCGGCGTCGCCGCCCGTGCCGTCGCGGCCGGACGCGAGTCGGGCTCCTTTCACGCGCTGCCCATCGGACTGGCCATGCAGGCCACGGCCAAGGTGCACACCGGCGACTTCGGTTCCGCGATGGAGCTGATCTCCGAAGAGGAGGCGATTGCCGATGCCACCGGGGCAGCACCGCTCGTCTATCCGCGCCTCCACCTGGCCGCACTGCGCGGGCGCCGCGAGGAGGCCCTCGAACTCTTCGCCTCGGTCGAGCACCGGATGAGCCTCAGCGTGCAGTGGGCGACGGCCGTCCTCGGCAACGGTCTGGCCGACTACGCGGCCGCGCTGCGGGCGGCGAGGCGTGCGGTCGAACACGGCGCGGTCGGCACGGCGGGCCTCGCCCTGCCCGAACTGGTCGAAGCAGCCATGCGGTGCGGCGAGACCGAAGCCGCCGCCGCGGCCCTCGCCTCGCTCCAGGAGCGCACCCGGACCGGTCGGCACGCGTGGGGTCTCGGCGTCGAGGCGTACGCGCGGGCACTGGTGACCGAGGACGAGTCCGCCTACCAGGAGGCGATCGGCCTGCTCGACCACGAGGGCCTGGTCGTCTACCGGGCCCGCGCGTACCTGCTCTACGGGGAATGGCTGCGCCGTCAGGGCCGACGGCGGGACGCCCGTTCCGCGCTGCGGCAGGCGCACGAGTCGCTCTCCGCCCTCGGCATGGAGGCGTTCGCCGAGCGGGCCGCCGGCGAGTTGCGCGCCACGGGCGAGCAGGCCCGCAGCCGTACCTCCCGGGCGTCGGACCAGCTGACGATGCAGGAGGTGCACATCGCGCGCCTGGTCGCCGACGGCGCCACCTCGAAGGAGGTGGCGGCAAGGTTGTTCCTCAGCCCGCGGACGGTCGACGCGCACCTGCGCAACATCTTCCGCAAGCTCCAACTCACCTCACGCAGGCAGCTGCGGGACCTGCCCGACATCCGTTAGGCACAGGGTGGTGGCGGCTGCCTCGGGTTCGTTGATCGATGCCACGGGACCCGGCCAGCCGAGTCCGTACTTGGCCTGGTAGGCGTCCGAGACGCGCCGGACGAGTTCGGGGTCGCTCACCGGCCGCAGGGTGACGGGCAGCCGGCCCGCGGCAGCTTCGATCCGTGTCTCCGCGTGGCCCCGTACCCGGCGGTACCAGGCGCTGCGCAGCCCGAACGCCGATCGTACGTAGGCCTGTTCGTCGACCAGCACCATCCAGAGCGTCCTGGCCGACCACCGACCGTCCGTGTGCCGTGTCCACAAGATGATCTCCATGTGGTCCGTGAAGGTGTCCATGAACCCCACCTTCACGTCGCGGCCCCCGCGTACGCGTCGGTGGTCATCGCCTAGATGGGCGGGAATCGCCGCCGCGAGGGCGGCGGTCCCGCGCCCGGTCCGTCCGGGCGGGTGACCGGGTGGCCTCCCGCCCCGGCGGGCGGGGGATCCCGCCTTCGGGGTACCACTGCGGTACCTGCTTCAACGTGTCGCCGTGCTCGGCGTACCGGGAGGGCCCTTCGCGGGGACGCGCCTCCGCCACGACCGGTGGCGGTCGGAAACCGCCACCGCGCCGGGGCCTTCCGTCAGGTCACCGTGTCGACAGCCGCGGTGTGCGCGTCGGCTCCGTGCGCCGGCTGCCGGTCTTCTCGAAGGCCGCGGCCAGGGCCAGCAGGGTGTTGTCGTCGTAGGCGCGGCCCGCGAAGGTCAGCCCGATGGGCATGCCGGTGTCGGCCATGGTGCCCATGGGCACGGTCACGGTCGGGATGCCGAGGTGGCGCGGGACCAGGTTGCCGTTGGCGACCCAGACGCCGTTGCGCCAGCCGAGGTCGGCGGACGCCTCGGACACGTCCATGTCCGCGGGCCCCACGTCCGCGACGGCGGGGAAGACCACCGCGTCCAGGCCCAGTCCGTCCATCCACAGCTCCAGGTCGACCCGGCGCGTCTCCTCGAGTCCGCGCAGCCCCTGCTCCAGGTGCGGCATGTCGGCGAAGGACGCGTATGGGCGCTCGCGCACGAAGCGGGGGTAGTCGCCGATGGTGTCGTCGAAGCCGTCGTAGCGGTCGGGGAGTTCGCCTTCCCGCTTGGGCCAGATGCGGGTGCCGTCGACTTCGGCCAGGGTGGAGAGCGCCGGGTCTCCGTTGGCCCGCAGGAAGTCGTCCCACGCCCAGGCGGACAGGTCCTCGATCTCGAAGGTGAGGTACTCGCGGCCGACCAGTCCGCGGGTGAGCAGCGAGGGTGCTCCGGCTCGGTCGGACTCGTAGTTCGACACGACGGGGAAGTCGACCTGGACGACCTCGGCGCCGGCGGCCTCCAGGTCGCGTCGGGCGGCTTCCCACAGCGCGATGACCGAGGGGCGCGTGTCGATGCGCCGGCCGGTCTGGCCGCCGATGCCACCGTCGGGGTTCGTTCCGGCGTCGGGGTCGGCGTTGATGTACATGCCGGGTACGCCGACGCGTTTGCCGGCGAGCGCGGCGTGTGCGGCCGGAGCGTCGACGGGTGCGAGCGCCGGATAGGAGGCGGGGCGTACCTGCGAGGCGCGGGGCAGTGTCAGCCACGGCTGTGCGCGCCACAGGTCCCCGCGCGTGTGCGGGTCGTCGGCCACGATGACGTCGAGGAGTTCGAGCAGGTCGTCCATGGTGCGGGTGTGCGGGACCACGACGTCCATGGTCGGCACCAGCGGCCAGTTCCCGCGCACCGAGATCACGCCGCGGCTGGGCGTGTAGGCGCACAGCGCGTTGTTCGAGGCGGGGGCTCGGCCCGAGGACCAGGTCTCCTCGCCGAGGCCGAACGCGCCGAACGACGCGGCCGTCGCCGTGCCGGAGCCGTTGGAGGATCCGGAGCCGTAGGCGCTGGTGAGCCAGTCGGCGTTGTACGGGCTTTCGGCGCGGCCGTACACACCGCGCTGCATGCCGCCGTTCGCCATCGGCGGCATGTTGGTCAGGCCGATGAGGACGGCCCCGCCCGCGCGCAGCCGCTCGATGGCGAAGGCGTCACGCTGGGCGACGAGGTGCTCGAAGGCCGGGGAGCCGGACGCGGCCGTCAGTCCCTTCGCGAGGTAGCTGTCCTTCGCCGTGTAGGGAACGCCGTCCAGCGGGCCGAGCGTCTCGCCCCGCGTGCGGCGTGCGTCGGAGGCCTCCGCCTCCGCCCGAGCGCGCGGGTTCCTCACGACCACCGCGTTGAGAGCGGTGGCCGTACCGGGCCGGTCGTACGCGTCGATCCGCGCGAGGTAGGCGTCGAGCAGCCCGACCGCCGTGGTCTCGCCCTTCTCCAGCGCCGCGCGCAGGTCGGCGATACAGGTCTCCACAACATCGAATCCGCGCGTCATACGGGTGTCTCCTGGGTAGCCGGGTCGGTCGGGCGAGGGCGCCGGCGCTTAGGGCCGGCGGACGGGAGTCAGGCGCCTCGCTGCACTGACTAGATTTTCAGTCTAGACTAAGAATCTAACCGAGAAATCGAGGTGAGGTCATGTCGACGTCAGAGACCGGGCCGGCACGGCCCGAGGGCCCTCTCGTACCGGAGCCCGCGAGCGGGGTGACGGGCGCGGAGGCCGGCGCCGCCTCCCGGTCCGCGACCCTGGCCCCGATCGACAGGAAGCGTCAGCCCAGCGGGGACGAGGCGCGGGGGCGGGCGATGCGGGCCGCCATCAGCGTCATTGCCGAGAAGGGCACCGCGGGCCTGCGGATGTCGGACATCGCCGCGCGGGCGGGCATGAGCACCGGGCACATCCTCTACCACTTCGGCAAGAAGGACCGGCTCCTGCTCGAAGTCCTCGCATGGAGCCAAGCGGACCTCTGGGAGCGGTTCCAGGAGGCCGCCGACCAGGCCGCGTCCCCTGCCGAGAAGCTGGACCTGTTCGTCCGCCACTACCTGCCCGACCACCGGGGCGACGAACGCTACGCGCTGTGGACGCAGGTACTGGCCCAGCGCCACGACGAAGCGGGCCGACACATACTCACCGCACTGCTCGACGGCTGGGACGAACGCCTGGAAGCCATCCTCCGTGAGGGCCGGGACCTGGGACAGTTCGCCGACGTGGACCTTCCCGAATTCACCATCCGGGCCGTGGCCATGCTGAGCGGGCTCTCCGAGGACATCATGTTCGGACGGGCCCGCTGGCAGCACGCGTCCGCGCACGCCTTCGCCCTGTCCGCCCTCGAACGCGAACTGCGCCCCGCCGGCCGGGCCTGACACGGGCAGCCACCGCCCCGACGCACCCGCGCGCCGTGAGGTGGCGCGGCCCGGACGGCGGTGGAGGCGTGAGGGTCAGTTCGCCGGGACCACGGGTACCGGCTCTTCAGGTGGGTGGTGGCGGCACGCAGCGCTGGTTGCTCGTGCCGCAGTCCAGGCAGACGAGCCAGTCGCGCATTCCGCCGTCATCGTGAAGCCACGGGAGACCCGCGACGTTGCCGTCGTCCCCGCAGAAGAAGCACCGTGCCTCCTCTCCCTCCAGTCGCCGCATCGGCCTGAGGGGCGCGTCCGACGGATGCTGGACGCCCAGCCAGTCGCAGCCCTGACACTTCCACCAGCGTTCCCCGCTCCTGGGCCGCGCCCCGCCGCCGCCCCAGCGGTTCCTGGTCCGGTAGACCTCGAACTCCGTCAGCCCACGCCCGCAACACGGACACCCGGGGGGAGTCACAGCCGTCCTTCCCGCAGGGCGAATGGGCCTGCCTGCGGCCCCACGCCTCCCACCGGGAACGGACCGAAGTCCTGACAGGCTTCCTCCACGCTTGAAACCCCCACCGCCGTCACTCCGCACGGGACGGACACCCACCGACCGGCCGACTCGACAACCCTGCGGGTCACCACGGCCAGAGCCTGTGTGATGTCGTGATCAACTCCTGGGTTCTACCCCTCCTCGCGACGCGGAATCCGCAGGACTTCGGTCGTGACGCGCAGGCAACTCACCGCTCCCCGGTGGAAGTTCATCGAGCCGTCCCGAGACATCGTCAGGTGGACGCGCGGCACGTCGATCTCCACCCGCACCTCCACCCGTGGGTCCAGGCGTGGAGGGCCGCGCGACAGCACTCTTGAGGACATGACCACAACCGACTGGATCACCGACATCGCCCTGGTACTCATCGTCTTCCGGCAGCTGCGGGAAGGCCGTCTGGGCCCCAAGTCCTACCTGCTTCCGCTGGGCATCGTGACCTTCGTGGCCTCCCGGTACCTGACGACCGTCCCCACCGCGGGCAATGACCTCGTGCTGATCGGCGCGCTGGTCGCGGCCGGCGCGGCGCTCGGCATCGCGGGCGGCGTGTACACCCGGATCCGCAGCATGGACGGACACCTCTTCATCAAGGCGGGTGCCGTCTCGGCGGCCTTGTGGGTGCTCGGCATGGGCGCACGCATGGGATTCCAGGTCTGGGTCGACCACGGCGGTGGCGACGACGTGGCACGGTTCAGTGCCACCCACGACATCACCACCGCCGACGCCTGGGTCGCGGCCTTCGTACTGATGGCGCTCACCGAGGTGGTCACGAGGCTGGCCACGATCTTCGTACGGAGCCGCCTGGCGACTCGGGAGCAGGCGCTGCCCGTGGGTGCACGCCCCGGCGAGGCCGTCCTCGATCGCGCCGCCTGACGGTGGGCTATGGTCGCGGCGTGTCCGCATCTGCCAGTACCGCCGGCCCGGGGCCGGCCCCGGACTCGGGGCCCGGCCCCCGGGTCGCGCCCCGCCAGGACCCACGCCTGCACGGGGCCGTCACCCTGGCGGTGATCGTCAGCGCGGTCGTGACGGTCCGCCCGCTGGGAGTCGACGGTCGCGGCCTGGCGGTGGCCGCGCTGATCGCGGTGAACGCGGTGGCACTGCTGGCACGCCACCTGTCCGAGTCCCGGCTCCCGCCCCGCGCCGCCCTCGTCTGGCTGACAGTGGGGGTGGTGGCAGCCGCCGCTCTGATCGGCACCGCCCGAACCGGCTCCGGCTACCTGTTCGCGTACTTCCTCGTCGGCCACATCGGCTACCGGCTCCCCCTCCGACAGGCCCTCTCGCTCGCCGCCCTGGCCGGCCTGCTCTGCGGCGGCGTCCTGTACTTCCGCATCGGCCCCGGACACGAACTGCTGCCCTGGGCCGTGGGCCTCACCGTCGCGATCCCGGTCGTGGCCGGAATCCTGAGCCGCAGCAGGCAACGCGCCGTGGAGGCGATGATCTCGTCCGCCGAATCCGCCGAACGGGCCGCCCGCGCCGAGGCCCGTACCTCCGTACTCATCGAGCGCGCCCGCATCGCCCGGGACGTCCACGACGTGTTGGCGCACTCGTTGGCCGGCATCAACATGCAGCTGGAGTTGGCCGACGCCCTGCTCGACACCGGTGACCTGGAAAAGGTCCGCGAGGCGAACGGCAAGGCGCACAGCCTGGTCAGGGAGAGCCTCAAGCAGGCCCAGTGGACCGTACACGCGCTGCGTGAGGACTCCCTTCCGCTCCTCGAGAGCCTGACCGCGATGATCGAGTCCTCCGGTCACCGGAACGCCCTCACCGTCACCGGAACCGTCCGCGAACTGCCGACCCGGGTCACCCAGAACCTGCTGCGCATCGCGCAGGAGGCCCTCACCAACGCGGCCCGGCACGCCCCGGGGTCCGACGCCCGGGTGGAACTGACGTTCCAGGACGGATCCACGACGCTGAGGATCCGCAACGGACCCGCGACGGGCGAGGCCACCGCAGGCGAGGGCAGCGGAATGGGGCTGATCGGAATGCGCGAACGCGTGGCGCTGCTGGGTGGCACCATGACCGCGGGCCCTGTCACGGAAGGGCGCGATCAAGGCGGCTGGCAAGTGGAGGCAGTGATACCGGCATGAGTGGACCGACCGAGAGTGAGCAGCACCTGAAGGTGATCGTCGCCGACGACCAGGCGGCCGTCCGTGAGCCCCTGGCCGCGGTGCTCGGCATGGCGGAGGGCATCGAGGTCGTCGCCGCCGCTGCCGATGGCACGCAGGTGCTGGCCGCCGTCGCCGCCGCGGCGGTGGACGTCGTCCTGATGGACCTGCGCATGCCCGTGATGGACGGCATCGAGACGACCCGCCGACTGAGCGAGGAACACCCTCAGATCGCGGTCGTGGTGCTGACCACCTTCGCCGACGACGATTCGATCCTGGCCGCACTGGGCGCCGGCGCCCGCGGCTACCTGACGAAGAACGCGGGACGGCAGGACATCATCCGTGCCATCCGCGCCGCCGCCGCGGGCCAGGCCGTCCTGGACCGCGAGGTCCAGGACCGGCTCCTGGCCACCGCCCGTGCGCGGCCCACGGCCACGGCACAGCCGGCGCCGCTGCCGCCGGACCTCACCTCGCGCGAGCGTGAAGTCCTCACCCTCATCGGCCGGGGACTGCCGAACCGGGCCATCGCCGAGAAGCTCTTCATCAGCGAGGCGACGGTCAAGACGCACATCAACAACCTGTTCGCCAAAGCGGACATCCGTGACCGCGCCGACGCGGTCCGCCGCGCGATCACGGCGGGACTGGCCTGACCCCGACCGGCGACGACCGCGCAGCCGCATCCGTGGGCGCCCGCCTCGAAGGAGGAAGCGGGCCGATATCGTGCCGGCTGGGGAAGCCTGCTCCCCGCGTGCGCGGGGCCGTGTGCTGTCCGCCCGGTCGGCAGAGACCAGGCACGACCGGCCCTCCCCCGGAGGTCCCCGTGGAAGCCGCCGTGGCTCTCAGTGCCGGGCAGCCTCGTGCAGGTGCCGGCGCAGCTGTGCCCGCAGTGGTGTCAGCGGGGCGCCCGCGCCGAGCCGCCGCAGGAAGTCTGCGGCGTCCCAGGTGATCAGGCCGCCTTGGCGGGAGAGGTACAGGCCCACCCGGTCGATGCCGAACTGGTGGTCGTAGTCCAGCAGGAGGTATCCGGCGAGCTGGTGGATCTCCTCGCGGCCCAGGCGGCGTGGGTCCTTGGTGGCTTTGCAGTCCAGTAGGAGGCCGCCGACGATGTAGTCGGCGTCGGCGCCGCCGATGTCCCCGCTTCCGGTGAAGACCGGACCGCACACCCGGGCGCTTCGCGGTAGGGCCCGGAAGGCGGCGAACGGTCCGTCGGCGAGCCCCATCTGCTGGTCGATGTCGGTCACGACGTACTCGGGAACGGCTGCGGTGAGATCGTCCAGGGTCGTGGCGGGGGTGGCCTGGGCAAGCATGCTGAAGCGGCGGATCTCGCCGGTGCGGGCGATGTCCTCGAAGAAGCCGGCGACGAAACACAGCCGGACGAGCGCGTTCTCGTCCTGGCTGCCGGGGTCGGCGAGGTAGGCGTCGACGGCGGCCAGCAGCTTTCGGCCCGCCGCCTGCAAGGCCTTGCGGACACCACGAGCCGGTGCTTCGCGCAGTGGTCCGGCGCCGTCAAGGAGCATGACGCCCCCGGCAACGGCCGGTCCGAGCCGCCCGCCGAGGCTGAGGCGCAGCCGGTAGTCGATGGCGTGTCCGAGAGCCGACCAGTTCGGGTACCGCACGTCGATCGGCTGGATCGGGTGCGGGAGGCCCTCGATGCGCGCCAGATAGTCACGGACCAGGTTGTGGCTGTACGGCAGTTGGGTGGCCATGAACTGCGAGAGCGGTGAGGAGTCGTACTTCAGCTGTCCGGTCAGGCTCAGCTCGATCATCCGCCGCCCGGCCACCGTGCCGTCCCGGCCGGCGCCGGCCATGGTCTTTTCGTATGCGTCGATCCAGGTGATGCCCTCGGTGTCCAGCTGGTGGCGGGCGCGGGTGACCGCGACGTAGATCAGGCGGGCTTCGCTCGCATTGAGCGGGCGCTGCAGGCCCAGGTCGTCCACCGACGGGGCCATGAAGCCCTTGCCGATGCGTACCGACGGCCACTCGCGTCCCTTCGCCTTGTGCGCGGTGGAGACGGTGACCTGCGCCTTCTCCTCCGGAGACAGGCGGTCCACCGCGGCGATGATCTGGTCGGGGCCGTAGGTGTCGACCAACTGCACGATCGCTTTGAGGTCTTGGCCGGCCTTGTCCTGCTCGGCGTACTCCTGCACCTCGCCCCAGGAGGAGAACAAGAACAGCTCCGGGTGACTGGTGTGCCGGCCCGCCTTGAGTTCGAGCGCGGCCTGGGCGATGCGGCGCGGCGCGCTGCCCCCGCCTGTGAGGGCCACGGGGATGCCAAGTTCCAGGTAGGAGAGGACTTCGCTCATCGCGTCCACGTTGCCGCGGCACAACACCGCCTCGGGTTGCACCACCTCGCCCACCCGGGAGCCCGGGCCGTGGCCGGTCAGCTGCATCTCCGACTCGGCGTGTCCCAGCCACCGGTTGGCCACTTCGGCGATGGCCGGCCCGAAGCGGAAGGACTGGGTCAGGCGCAGCTGTTCAGCCGGGAAGCCGGTCATCACATCGCGCGCGTTGCGCCAGCCGTAGATCTGCTGTGCCGGGTCCCCGACACACACGCGCTGTGCGTCCTGGGCGAGGAAGACCTCTTCCAGCACCGGGTTGGTGTCCTGTGCCTCGTCCAGCAGGACGAAGTCCGCCCCGAGCCGCGGGGAGGTCATCGCCCACAGCTTCATGTAGTGGTCGTGCTCGAACCGCAGTCTGCCCTCAGGAGAGCAGATGTCCTCCCACGCACGATGCGCGTAGGGCAGCAGGGTGCGGGCCAGGTACTCCTGGCCCTGGGGATCGATGCCGTTCACCGGCTCCATGTGGCGGGCCATGACCTGCCGGTCGGTGGTGTAGCAGAACTTGCGGACCATGCCCATCACCAGGCGCGCCTGGTGGGTGACCTTGATGCTCCGGGAATTGATGTCGAGGTCGTGGGTGATTCCGAGCAAGCGGGCGGTGTGCTTGGCGGGAATGCGTGCCGAGGCGTCCAACCGCTCCCGGTAGTGGTGGCCCACCACCCGGAAAGCCAGGGAGTGCGCGGTACGGCACTCCACGTTCGGCCCGAATCGCCCGCGGGCGTCGTCGGCGATCGACCGGTTGAACGCCACGTACAGACCACGTCTGCGGGTCGCGGCACCCATCAGGATCAGCGTGGACGTCTTCCCCGTCCCGGCACCTGCGACCAAGGCCAGGTCCCGACCCGAGGCGAACACCTCACGGGCAGCCTGCTGCTCCTTCGTCGGCTCCATGGCCCTCGATTCCTCTCCGGGAAGCGCGGCTTCATGTACCGCAGCCCCCGACCTTGCCCACGGTGACGACTGTGCGTCAATCCAGTCATGCGTTCGGTGATCGATTCCGGACAGGGCGGTTGGGCATCGGGGCACCGCTCCTCGGGACATGTTCGGAGCCGGCTGAGGAGGGTTGCGACGGTGACGGTGCCGAGTGGATCGAGGCGCACCCGACAACGGGCCGCGTTTGCAAGTGGGTTGGGGCAGCGGTCGTTGATGCCTTGGCCATCACGGGAGAGAGTGGGCATCCCGCCTGCGCTTCAGGACGTATGCCCTTGCAGCGAGCGCGGCGGCAATGATTCCTGCCGTTGCCAGCCAGGGGGTCGGGCTCTTGATCCTGTCGGCCAGTGTGGGGGCAGGGTCGTGGCAGTCAGGGGCAGCGGGTTCGACCCGCAGCCTTGCCCAGACCTTTGACCCCATCTTCGCCTTCTGCCGCCAGACCACGGTGTGGATACCCGGGGTCGCGTCGCACCTGATGCGGACGGTCGCGGAGAGCACCCTGGCTCCGTGCATGACCGCAGGGCGCGTGAACGCCGACGAGGTCAACGTGACCTCTCCGTCGCCAGCCATCTCCAAGCCGTCGGTGGCCTTCATCTCCCCACCGGCCCGCACCGACCTCACGTCCCACGGGCTCCCGGGCCACCCCTCATTCGCAGGCCAGTGCTCCTCCTGGGGCTCGGGCGGCAGCTCGGACACCCGCCGGGCGCAGGCCGCACGCTCCGCCTCCTCGGCCGGAGCCACCCGGACACTCCCCCAGAACGACCCGACCGCAGAGGGGTCGCGGTCGCGGTCCCCACCCGATGCTGTGCGCACTTCGTAGGACCCGGGCGCGGTGGTGCAGGAGATCGTCATGACCGCGGTGACGTGCGGATCGTTCATCCTCATCCGACCCTCCGCGATGAACGCCGGAGAGAAGATTCTGTGGTCATTGGTGATGGAGTCCTGCAGGCCCACCGTGACGCTGACCCGCTCTCCAGGCCGAACCAACCGCTCGGCGTCGCGTTGAAGCGGCAGCGGCACATCCTCAAGCGGAGCCGCCTGCACTCCCTGCGTTCCGAGTGTCATCAACAGCGGAACCGTCAGAGCTGCCGCGCCGATCCATGCCCGTAATCGCTTCACGCCACTGCGCACTCTGCCCTCTTCGCCGAACTGACGCACCACTGACGTTGAAGTCGACTTGTCGCGGGCGCTGATGGCCAATGACTGTTGCGGGATGCCGGTTCCACGAGGTATCCGCGGGGCGGGATCTGACCGCGGAGCGGCAAGCCGTCCGTGAGCGGATCCGGATGAAAGCGGTCGGAAGGCCCGCCCGCCGGGCGAGGCAGTACCGAGGTCGCGGAGGGGTTACGGGCCGGCGTTCGGTGGGTTCAGAGGTGGCGGCGGGCTTGGCGGGAGGCCCGCCAGGAGCGCACCGGGACCCGGTACTCGCCGCCGGCGATCCGCGACACGAACCGCCGTATCGTCACGCCCCTCCACCTGCCCCTACGTCACAGGAGCGCCCCGACACCGCATGCCTGAGCGGCCCCGCAGCATGGTGGCCGGTCGGGCGACACCGAACGCGGGTGGCGCAGATGCCTGGAGATGCCGGTCAACTGCCGTCGACGTAGGCGCGCGCGGCGACCATGACGTCGCGGAAGCGTCCGGCGGCGATGCACTGTGCGGGTGCCTCGTCCTCGAGCTGCGGATTCATGCCGATCATCCAGGCGCGTGCGGTGTAGAGGCTTTCGGCGTCCTGGATCAGATGGAAGACCTGAAGGGCGGCACGCAAGCGCTCCTCGGACTCCGGGCGCGGAGTGGTCACGCCCGAGGCCCACTTGCCGACCTGCTTGGGGTCGCTGATGCCTGCGATCCTGGCCGTCAGTCTCTGGCCGAGGTTGTCCTGAAGGAAGCGGGCAATCTCGCTGATGTGCATGCGCACGGTGGCGATATGCACGAATCCGGCGATGAGATCGCTCTTGCTGGGGGCCGTGGTGGTCTCGATCGGCATGGCGTGGTTCTCCCTCGGTGCCTGACTACGCGCCGGCTTGGTGGCGGGCCACGTGTCGGGCATGGGTGCTTGGAATGCGCACAGGACCTGGCTGTCGCATGCTGCCGCGAGGGACGAACTCAAGACGCTCGGCCGCGGCGAGCAGGTGAACGCTTCTGATGCACCTGACCCCGTGGGCAAGCATGGCCTCTTCGGGTAGGTGGGCGCCTGTTACATGCCGGCACTCAGCATCGTCGCTTCCCGGTCGGATGAGATCCGGTGCCGGAATGACCGAGGGGGTCCAGCCCCCAGGCGGGTGGCGCCAGGACGAGCGTCGGGCAGCCCGGCGATGGGAAAGCGCTGTTCGTGATCATGATTCCCCCTCTGTCTTCCGTCGCTCGGCGCTTCTCAGGTTACCCATTATCACTGTCCAACTCCACCTGTTGGCAAGAACCGACACGTCTCCTCACGAGCCGCCAACAGTGCGGTTTGGAAAGGCAATTGCCATCTCACCTGCACGGACTCTCCAACCGACCGTGGCATACGAGGGCCTTCCCTCCAACGAACTCGGCCGGGAACCCCCCTTTCGGACTACGGGGAGACGGGGTGTTTTACGGGGGGTTTTCAGGTGGACAAGCAGGTGGGTTTGGGGTGGGTCTGCGGTCAGAGCATCTTGAGTCCGTACTCGTCGGCGACCTGGCGCAGGGCTTCCGCCTCGGGAAAGACCAGGCTGGACTCTTCCTGCTTGAGCTCGACGTCACTGAAGACGGCCCAACACTGGCGCAAGCCGAAGCGGGATCGGTACGCGATGCCGTGGATGAGGCGTTCGCGCTCGGATGGGCCGGTGCGCTGGGTGATGGCCCACGCCGAGATCTGGCGCGTGATGCGTCGGTTGAATCCCTGGGTGTGCGCGGGGGTCAGTCTCGGCACTCCGAGTGCCGCCAGTTCGCGACGGAGTTCTCGGGAGAGGGTTCTCAGGGTGCGTTCGTCGTCGACGTCAAGGAAGCGCGCCTCCTTGACGGGCTGTAAGCGGACGAGGGTGTGGCGTGTGGACCAGTCCCGGGGAAGATGGCCCGGGGGCAGGTAGGAAGCGTCTTTCCATTCCTCCGCGACGACTTCGAGCATGGTGGGGTGTACCCGGAAGGGTGCCAGGGCCTCGGCGAAGCAGCCGTCGGGGTCCGTGGCGCAGTAGAGGGTTCCGTAGCTCACCAGGCTCCAGCGGTTGCCTCCGGGGCTTGAGGCGTCCGCCTTGCTGATCGTTTCGTACTTCAGGGGTTCGTTCGCCTTGCCCAAGCGCCAGATACCACGCTCGGGCGCCTGGATCAGGCTGACGCCCGGGTTGTTCTCAGCCGTGGTCATGTGGCCGCTCCTTGCTCCGGCCGCGCCCAGCAGGGGGTGTGCGCCGGTCATGCTCGTGGCTCGTCGGTTCGCCGTGGCCGGCACGGGTCGCCGAACGGGCAGGTTCGTGAGAAGAGAGTTGTGCGGTGGCGCAGCACAGGGGTGATGCGGGGTCTCGCGACCTGATGTCGTTGTCACATGCCGAGCGATCATTTTTATGCGCTGAACGGACTGAAGCGAGCCGTTGGGGCGATCAGTTGGGGGCGCACGAGGGATTTCGGGGGGCGCATGGTGTCAGAGGGTCTTGCGCCGGCGTTCGCTGAGTTCGATTTCGAGTGTGGCGGCGCCGGCTTCGCCGGCGAACGCCAGCACGATGCGCGTGGGGCTGGGCGAGGGGTGGGCGGAAAGGGTTCGGACGGGACTACCGGTGGCGAGGAGCAGGAGGCAGCGGCCGGTGGCCGTGTTCCAGATCCTGATGGTTCCGTCGTCGGAGGCGCTGGCGAGGAAGTTTCCGAGGCTGTCGAGTGTCCAGAGGGTGACGGCGCGCACGGTGCCGGTGTGGCCTGTGAGCGGTTCGTTCAACTGGCGGTGCTCGAGGAGGTCCCACAGACGGATCGTGCCGTCCTGTCCGGCACTGGCGAGGTGCGGGGGCATTCCGCCGGCGGGGGCGGGGTTGATGCCGATGGCGTGGATGCGTCCCTGCATGCATCGGAAGGGTTGTCGCAGGGCGCCTTCCTCGATGCTCCACAGACGGACGGTGCCGTCGGCGCCGGCAGTGGCGAACCACTCCTGGCCGTGCTGGTCCAAGGCCGCGGCGACCGCGAGGACACGCAGGTCATGGCCGCTCCAGTCGCACAGCAGGCTGCCGTCGTCCAGGCCCCACAGTTTGGCGGTGTAGTCGTCCGATCCGCTGAGAAGGAGGTGGCGGCCGTCCGTGGTGGTGAGCGGGGCGAGTGCCCGTACTCGCAGGATGTGACCCTCAAGGGCGTGTGGGAGGTGGGTTTGTGTGCTCGCGTCCCACATGTGGATGCGATGGTCGGGGCCGGCCCACAGCAGGGCCCGGCCCTGGGACCGTTGCCCCCAGGTCACGGCGGTGGGAAGGGCTTCGGTGGCAACGCTGGTCACGACGGACCCGCCGACGGTGTCCCATATCTCGATGTCGGGGTGGCTGCCGCTCAGTGCGAACCAGGAGGGAGTCGTGTGGTCGTCACGTGCCAGAGTCCCGTTGGTCACGCGGGGAGGCCCGGGGATGCCCGTGCCGAGGGCCTTGTCGATGGCTTTGTGGTCCCACAGGCGCAGCGTGTTGTCCAGGGCCGCGGACGCGAGGGCGTCGCCGTCCTTCAGCGTGACGCGGGTCAGGGCGGTCACCGGTTCGCTGTGGCCGGTCAGCAGCGTGGCGGGTCCGGTGTGTCCGGTGTCCCACAGGGCGATGTCCCTGCCCGTGCCCGCGGCCAGCAGGTGGCGGGAGCCGACGGACAGGGCGGTCAGGGTGGTCACGGGGCCTTCGTCGGTGTTCCAGGTCGCGGTGTTCCCGCCGATGTCCCAGACCGTGACGGATCCGTCGGCGTGGCCTGCGGCCACCTGGCCGGGGCGGGTGGTGGACGTCAGGGCGCGAACGGGGCCGGGCAGGTCGAACTCCGCGATGACGTGCCCGCAGTCGTCCGGCTCCCGGAAGGTCAGCGATGCGCCGTCGGCGATGGCGAGCAGGCGCCGCCCCGTCTCGTCCTCGATGGTGGTCAGGGCGACCTTGCCGGTCCGAGGCTTGGCACCCGGCAACACCAGCAGGTCCTGTGATCCCATCCGCTCGTTCCAGCGCACCACTTCGGCGAAGCCGTTGACGGCGAGTACGGCCGCTTCGCCCTCGCTGTCACGGTAGGTGCTCAAGTCGTCGATCCAGACACTGGCCGGCTGGTGTATCTGGTCGATGAGTGAGCCGTGGACCGGGTCCCAGGCGCGGACGGAGCCGTCGGCACTGCCGGATACCAGCACCGGCCCTTGGCCGGCTCGGGTTTCGCTGAGCAGGCAGCCGACCGTCCCCTCGTGCGCGCTGATGCGCTCGCCCACCGCGCTTCCGTCGACCGGGTCGATGATCTCGATGCCGCCGTGTTCGTCTCCCGCCGCGACGAGGGGGCGGCCGTCCAGTGTGGTCCATGACGCGAGGGAACGCACGGGGACGGCCACCTTCGCCAGGACGTTGACGGGCGGGGTCCACTGGGACCACAGGACCGTCATCCGTGAGCTGGGGGGCGATGCCACCTCCGCGGGCATTCGGGCCCGCGGCACCCGGGCAAAGCGCAGGCCGACGTAGGCTAGATGGAGGCTGGCCCACCGGGAGGGCACGTCCGCCCGGTGCAAATAGGGTTCGACCGTGGCCCACGCCTCCAGCCACGAGCCCGGGTCCCGCTCCCCGGATGACGCCAGAAGTCCGCGGATTCCCGGGCCTGTCGCCCAGGGCAGCAGCTCCGGCGGGACATGGGCATCGTCGAGTGCCCCTCCCAGCCGGGCGTGGCCGGCCAGGTACCTGCGTACGTACGGCGGCGGGGGCGTCTCCCCGTCCCTGGCCACCAGCGCCGCCAGGGCCTCGGCGATCCGGGCGTGCACATCCGGTTCGTCCGCCTGTTCGCCTGCCGTGCCCTCATGCTCAGTCGACATTGCCACTCCCCCCTCCCCGGCCGGCGCCGCCCGCGGGCCAGCACCTCAAGACCGCTGCCAGGCTGTCGTGCGCCGGGCGGTACACACGACGATCGTCTTCGATGTCATGGGTGAGATACCCGGCCAGGCGCCCGCCCAGCAGGTTGCGAATCTTCTCGTCGGCTTCCTGCAGGGGTCGTTCGAGCAGCACCGCTGCCATCGCCGGCCACACCTCCCCCCACGGAATGCCACGCCCCAGCCCGAACGCGGTCGCGCGCAGCAGCGCCAGGGCTTCCTCGGCCCCCAGCCCGTCCTCCGCGGCCCTGTCCAGATCCGCGGCGAGCAGACCAACCGTGCCCGTATTCAACCGGCCGAGCCACCGTGCGTCCCTCAGCAGGGTCGGGCCGCCTGTCCTGAGCTGTTCCGCGGCCACTCTGGCGTCGAGGAAGGACCGGCCGACCGCGGCTGCCACCACCTTGGAGACCCCGTCCAGGTCCTGCCCCCGTCCCTGCCAGGCGGCTTCACCGTCCAGGAGTGCCCGGACGTAGGCGGCGATGTCCTCGCGCATCCCTGTGCGGTCGGTGCGCAGGAAGGTGGCGTCCGGGAACGACGCTTCCAGTTCGGTCAGGAGCTCGTGTTCGCCGTCCTGGACGCGGGAGGTCTCGTCGGCGGGGCTGCTGCTGCGGACGGCGATGAGCAGTCGGACACCGCGTCCCTTGGGCGTGGCGTGCGTGGGCTGGGGCGGGACGTGGTCCAGGGGTCCCTCGGCGGTTCGGTGGCCGGCCAGCGGGACGAGGACGTTGTGCACGCACCCCATGGGGTCGTTCGCCTCGTCCAGCGAGTCGACGACGACCGTGACCATCGGCCCGGGAGTCCGCAGGAACAGTCTCAGCCCGGCCTGCCACCTGCGCAGCGCATCGGTTCCTCCGGCGGGATCCGCTCGTGCGCCCAGTTTCCCGGCGATGGCCCGCAGGAGATCGAGGGGGTCGCGGTTGTGGGCGGTCACCGCCACCGTCACCGAGCCCTCGCCGGGTACGGTCTCGTCCGGACAGTGCCGGACCGCGGCCTCGAAGCGGCGCGAGCGCCGGAAACTCTCATCGCTGAGGGTCACCGCCCGGCCGAGAATCGCCGACTTGCCGCTCGCGGCGATGCCGGTGACGATCATGACGGCGGCCGGCCCTTGCAGGAAGGACGTCAGACGCTCGTTCAGCGGCCTGCGTCCGGAGAAGTACCAGCCCGCGTCGGTGGCGTTGGGGCGTCCGCTGGCCTTCTCCAGCCAGTAGTCCAGGTGCTCCAGCGTCGGCGCGAGTTCCTGCCGGCCCGGTTCCACGGCCGCGGGAACCGGCCGGTATCCCGGATTCGGCAGCGTCGCGGTCGGGACGTCCTGTTTGCCCGGCAACATGACCCGTGGCCCCTCCAGCCTGCGGCTTTCCCGCGCGTTGATGGCGCGGGTCGCCTGGCGCAGGGCCGCGCTGAACTCCTCCATCGTCAGGAAGGGGCGGGTGATCTCCTCGCTGGAGCTCAGCAGCTCGTACGCCTCCCGGAGGATCGCGGCGAACGCGCCGGCCGGCACCTTGCGTTGGGGCCCCGCAGTCGTCAGCACGTGGAGCGTCGCGGATTCCGCGCGTCGCGTGAGATCCCGCTCCATCGCCAGGAGTTCGGATCCGATGTCAGAGGACTCGCACATGTTGACGATCACCAGAACGTCCTGGGAGAGCGAGTCCAGTGCGGCGGCGATGATCTCGCTGGTCCTCAGCCCGGTCGCGAGCAGGCGCTCGGTACTGGTGTCCCGCAAGACCGCGTAGTGCGTCGACGCCGCCGAGGTGATCCCGTGCCCGGTCACGTACAGCACCAACGGAACGTCAGCCTCCACCTCCCGGATGTGCGAACCGGCGAGGAACCGTTCCACATCGTGCCGGCTGGCCGGGGGGTACTCCGGCTCCACCCTCGTGAACCCCGGACCGTCGGGCGGCGCCTTCACCCACCAGGCGGCCACCGCGTCCATCTGCTCGTCGATCGCGGCCCGCATCTCGTCCGTACCGTCTTCCAACAGCAGGAGGAAGAGCGCACCGCCCCCCGACACCAAGTGGTCCTCGTCGCCCTCCGGCGCGGAGGTGGGTTCCGCCAAGCCGATGTCGCCCCGCTGCCCGTTCACTTTCCCTATTGTTCCCAACCATGGACCAGAACCAGCAACTTCGGGTCACCGCCGCCGCGGCCGGCGACTTACCCGATCACGTCACCCAGGATGCCGTCGTGATCGTCCCCGGCATCATGGGAAGCGAACTGTTCGACACGCACACGAACAAGCGCCTGTGGGGCTTGGGGGGCATCTCCTGGCTGCGCAGGGCGTGGACCAGTCCCACAGGCCTTGAGGGCCTGCGCATGACCGATGAGGAACTCGACGGCAAGCACACCCGGGTGAAGGCGACCGGCCTGCTCAAACACAGCGCCTGGACACCGTACTTCGCCGGCCAGGAGCCCTACACCGATCTCGTCGAGACCGTTGCGACCAGTGTCGCCGGCCGCGCCGCTATCCTGGAGTTCGCCTACGACTGGCGCCTGCCCATCGCCGCGAACGCCCGTCTCCTGGCCGCGGCGGCACGCGAGCACCTGACCTCCTGGCGCCTGCACCCCGACCACGACACCGCCCGGCGGCACCGCGTCGACGAGCGCGAGGCCCGACTCGTCTTCGTCGCCCACTCCATGGGCGGGCTGGTCACCCGTGCCGCGCTGGACGCCCGGTACGACAGCGACCTCCTCGACGACACCCGCGGTGTCATCACCCTCGGCACCCCCTTCCACGGGGCGGTCAAAGCGGCGGTCATCCTCAACACGGGCCGTGGAACCCCCGTTCCCCTCCCCCATCGCAGACTCCGCGCCATCTGCGCGGACATGCCCGGCCTTCACGATCTCCTGCCCCAGTACAAGAGCCTGCGCAGCAACGGGGACGTACGCCATCTGACACCGAGCGACATCACCTCCATCGGCGGCAACCCCGAACTCGCGCGCAACGCCGCCGTCTTCCACCACGGCCAGAGGAAGATCACCCTGCCCGACCACCGCTCCGTGGTCGGCGTCAACCAGCCCACCTGGCAGAACCTGACCATCCGCGACGGACAGGTCGAAGCACACCTCGACGGCGCCCGCACCCACGGCGACGGCACCTACCTCCGCGATCACCACAAGAACGTCAAGTTCTTCCACGTTCACGGAGACGGCACCGTCTACAAGGAATCAGCCGCCGTCGCCCCCTCGGTCACCACGCTCCCCCTGCAGCACGGCGACGTCGCCAAGGCCGAGACCGCCCTCGATGCCGTCACCGAGATCATCCGCGAGGACGCTCACATGGGCCCGCCCCTGGGCGAAGCCGGATGCGGCCTGACCACACCGGACCTCGTCGAGGCCGGCCGGCCGTGGACGTTCACTCTCAGCGGTGTCGATTCCCTCGCCGGCATCACCTGCCGACTCACCAACCTCGAAGACCCCCAAGACCGGCAGGACCCCGCCCTGAACTGGGAGGACGGCCGGCCCACCGCCCACGTGTCCGTGACGGCACCCGGCCTGTACCGGATCTCGATCCGCACACCTGACGGGTTCACGATCACCCAGCTCGTCATGGCCGACGAACCCGGCCTGCCCTTGCGGGAAGGCCCGGAGTAGATCGCTCCCTCTGCCGGCTCCGTACGGGCGCGACCGCCGGTTGTCGGTCGGGGGTTGGGGGTCGGGGGTTGGGGGTCGGGGTTGCCGGCCGCCGGTTGGGCGTTGCGGTTGCCGGTTGCCGGTTGCCTCACCCGTGCCGCCGGAGATCCCTCGGCCGAACAGGAGAGGGCAGGAGCACGTGGGACGGACGCCCAGCGCCCGTCACCGGAGGACATGGCCGGCGAGGATCGGCAGGAGCACGGCCGGCGGGCAGCCCAGAGTGACGAGCAGCGAGGAGCGGGGTGCGGCGGCGTTGCGCGGAACATTCGGCGGCGCGTCCCGATCTGTGACGGACTGGCTGATCCGGATGATGGACGGTGATCGCCTGTGAGCAGTCGGCACGAGACATGCCTGTCACGCCTGGACGCGGCTCGCTCGACCACCGGATCAAAGGACCATCCGGCCTGGCGGGTGCGCCTGGCGGGCGCGGCGTTCGTCAACGGCGTCACTTTCACGCTCGTCGTGATCGTACTGGCGGGGTGTCAGGGGGCGTGAGGGGTCCCCGTTCCGACGGTCGGTCCGGGTCAGGCCTCGGGCGGGCCGTCGGGGATCGCGTGCACCTCGACCGGATCGTCTCCGGGCTTGCCGTCGGGGCCCGGGCAGGCGGATGCCCGTGCGGCGATCTCCAGGGCCCGTTCCTCGCTCCGGACGTCGACCACCCAGTACCCGGCCAGGATGTTCTGGTCCGCCTCGGCCGGTCCCTCGGTCACCCGCGGCCGTCCGTCGCTCCCGGCCCGCACCGTCTTGACGCGGGAGGGGCCGCCGAGTCCTTCGGCCTCAACCCATTCACCGGCGGAAGTGATCTCGTCGTTGAGGGCGTCCATGTGGGCCATCACGGCGCGCATGGCGTCCTCGGAGTACGCCGACATGACGGTGTCCCACTGGGCGGCCGGCATGTTCATCTGGATCATGTACTTCATCGTTCTCAATCCTCTCGGTACGGGGTCTCCGGGTCTCCGGGTCCCTGAATCTGTGGGTCTCTGGATCTGCGGGTCGGTGCACGTCGTCAGCGGGGCGGCGGCGTCCAGTCCGGAGCGCGTCCGCTCAGCCCGACCGACCGGTCCAGGAGCGGGGCATCGTGCGGTACGGGCACGACGGGCCCGAAGATGCTCCCGCCGCGGTCGCCCTCCCCGGCCGCGGCCAGGAGGAAGGTGTACGAGGCGCTCAGCGCGGCAGGGTCGGGGGCGTACTCCTGGCCGGTGGCCCGTGCCAGGTCCCACCCGTGCACCACCAGCTCGTCGGCGGCCACGGCGCCCGCGATGTCGCCCGGCAGGTCCACGCCTCCCGCGCGGGTCATGCCCGTCCAGGCGGCCGGGTCCTCCCAGGCTTCGGCAAGCTCGCCCAGGACCCGGGGCAGGTCGTCACGCCAGGAGGCGGGCAGCGCGGGGGCGGAGGCGTCGGGGGCCGTGTCCGTCGTCGGGCCCAGGTCCTTGCGGGCCGCGTCGCGGAAGGCGACGGAGAGGCCCAGCAGGTGACCCAGCAGGTCGCCGACCGTGTAGTCGGGGCACGGAGTCCGATCGGTGAGCCGGGCGTCCGGGACGGACGCCGCGAGTCCGGCGAGGATCCGGGCCTGAGCCCCGAAGTCGAGAGTCGTCGTTTCGGTCATCGTTCGCTCCTCCGGAGACGATGGGTCTGAACGGTAGACCGGCGGCGCAGGCCGTTCTCATCGGCGCGCGGGCGACGAATCCTCCCGATCACTCCCACGGGGCCTCCGTCGTCGCGGGGCCTCGGTCGCTGCGGCGCGTCGGTCGCTGCGGCGCGTCGGTCGCCATGGGGCCTCGGTCGCTGCGGGGCCACGATCCGTGCGGGGCGCAGCAGGGCCGGCCGGGTCGGGTCGGGTCGGGTCGGGTCGGGTCGGGTCGGGTCGGGTCGGGTCGGGCCCATCCGATATCGGGTGTACGCGTCTCGGTGTGCGTCCTACGCTCGGCGCGTGGATCCCGTCGAACTGGCCTGCGCCGTAGGGCCCGTCACAGCGCTGCTGTACGGGTTGTTCGGCGCGCGGATCCGCCAGGAGCGGGTGAGCCACCGCGGCCATCGGTCCCTCACCACGGCAGGGGCCGTGCCGCTGCCCGGCGCCGGCGGGCGCCTGCCGGACGGGCCGTTCGCCGCCGTGGTGTGGGCCGGATCGACGGTGTTCGTGGCGACGACCACCGAGCCGGCGTCGCGGAACCCGGGGCGCGCGGCGCGGCTCCGGGTGGGCCGCATTCGGACGCGTCGGGGACGCCACCAGGACCGCTACCGGGACCGGCCCCGGTCCCGGCCCCGACTGCGACCCATGGGCGGGGCCTGACCGGTGGGTCGGGGAGGCCGGACGTACCGGGCCTGGTCCTGGGTCCGGGAGGCGGACGCACGCCGGGGCTCGGCGGGACGGGTCAGGGCTCGGCGCCGTCGCCGGCCACCCGGCGTCGGACCTGGTCTTCCTGCGCGAGGCGGCGCAGCAGCTCGAACACCGGGGCGCAGATCGCGAAGACGATGACCGCCCGCTCCGCGAGGGCCACCGGGTCGTCGAGGCCGGCCGCGCGCTCCAGGTCCAGCCGGGCCACCGACTCGGCCAGCCTCGCGTATGCGGCGAGCTCGCCCGGGGCGTACTGCGCGTCCAGCCGGCGCAGTTCCTCCAGGGCCGCCGTCAGCCCCTTCACGTGCGGTGACGTGCCGGGCGCCTGCCAGTCCAGGACCGCGAGCAGCTCGGCCACCTCTGCGCCGACGGTCGGGTCGGCTTCCCTTTCCTCCGCTTTCCCCCCGTCGCCCGCGGGACGCCGACCCGCCACCGGTACGGGGAGGGCGTAGCTGATCGCTCCGAGGGCGCCCTCGGAGCTTTCGGCCTGGTCGACGGCTCCGAGCACGTCGCGGGTGGCGGCGATGGTGAGACCGCCGAGCGTGGTCAGTGCCTTGATCAGCCGGAGCCGCTGCGCGTGCTCCTCCCCGTATTCGGCGAGGGTCGCGGCGGTGGCCCGCCCCGCGGGCAACAGCCCTTGTCGCAGGAAGTACTTGATGCTGGCGACCGGCACGCCGGTGCGGCGGCTGAGCTCCGAGATCTTCATACGGGTTCCCTGCTGGTCTCGCGGTCCGGTGGCCATCGGCGGCGATTGGACACCACAACAAGATACTGCCACTATCCAGTACTGGATACCATAAGTATCCAACTCAGGAACGCCGCCGCACCGGAGAATCGATGCCTCATCCCACACCCCCCTCCGTGCTCCGCCGACCCCAGTTGTGGATCGGAACGGGCCTCATCGCCGCAGTTGTCTCGATGCTGTTCGCCCTGCTCTACGTGGGTGGCAACGTCAACCCCAGGGGCAATCTGCGCGATCTGCCCGTGGCCCTGGTCAACAGCGACAGCGGAGCCGATGTCAACGGCCGCCGGCTCAACCTGGGCGAGCAGGTCGTGTCGGGGATCGAGAAGGCCGCCAAGGGCGACCGGAGCATCGACTGGCAGGTCGTCAGTCGCGAGGAGGCCGACAAGCGGCTGGGCAAGGGCAAGGTCTTCGGCGCCCTCGTCATACCCGCGGACTTCTCCGCCTCCGTGACCGGGCTCACCGCCCCGCAGCCCGCACGCCAGGGCAAGGCCACCGCGCCGACGCTGACCGTCCTGACCAACCAGGCCGCCGGCAGCATCGGCTCCTCCATGTCCTCCCAGGCCGCGCAGAAGGCCGCCCACGCCGCCTCCGCCCAGCTCGGTCAGGAGCTCCTCAAGCAGGCCGGATCCCAGAAGACCCCGATCCCGACGGCCGCCCAGCTCAAGCTGGCCGACCCGGTGACCGTGAACGTCGCCGACGGCCACCCCGTCGGCTCCCGCAGCGCCATGGGCCTGAGCGCCTTCTACTACGCCCTGGTGCTGGTCGTCTGCGGCATGCTCGGCGCCAACGTGGTCAACTCCCAGGTCGACACCGCGCTCGGCTACCTGCACACCGACTTCGGCCCGGTGCGCAAGCGCGAACCCGTCCAACACACCAGCCGGGTCCGCACGCTGGCCATCGGCATCGCGCTCATGCTCGGCCTGTCCCTCGTCATGGGGACCCTGGTCGAGGTGGCCACCGTCGGGATCCTCGACATGGACGCGTCCCACCTCGGCCTGCTGTGGCTCTACTCGGTGGCCACCATCGCGGTCGTAGGCGTCGGCAGCCTGGCCCTGTTCGCCGCCTTCGGCACCCCCGGCATGCTCCTGGCCACCATCGTGTTCGTCGCGATGGCCGTCCCGTCCTCCGGCGCGACCGTGCCCGTCCAGGCACTGCCCGGGTTCTTCCGCGCCCTCTCCGAGTTCGAGCCGCTGCGCCAGGTCACCGAGGGCCTGCGCTCCCTGCTCTACTACGGGGCCCAGGCCGACGCGGGCCTGACCCGGGCGTGGGCCTCCATGGGAGTCGCCCTGGTCGCCGCACTGGCCTTCGGCTTCGCCGTCACCCGCCTCTACGACCTCAGGGGGCTGCACCGCATCCCGCACCCCGAGCCGGTGACCGGTACCGACCCGGACACGGACACGGGCGCCGATTCAGGCACGGGCACGGGCACGGACACGGGCACCAAGACCGGGGCCGCGGCTCCCACCACGGCCTGATAGAGGGAACCGGGCGGACACGAGCCCGGCCGCGGCCCATGTACGGGCCGCGGCTGTCCGCTCGGGTCCGCCGGGCGGGGGCGGCCGAACCGAGCGGCGGTTCCGCGTACGGCGGACAGCCCGGCCCTCGAAGCCGTCAGGCACCCGGGCGGCTTCTGGCCCTCGGCTCCGCGCGGCGCTCTGTACCCCGTACGGCGGACACGAGAAACGTACGCACGGGGGGACCGGTGGACGCGGTTCCGGCCGAACATGGACGGCATGACACAGAACGCGGTGGAGGTACGGGGGCTTCGCAAGCAGTACGGCGAGGTCACCGCGGTCGACGGACTGGACCTGACGATCCGCCGGGGCGAGGTCTTCGGCCTCCTCGGACCCAACGGAGCAGGCAAGAGCACGACGGTGGAGATCCTCCAGGGCCACCGGGAGCGGGATGGCGGCGAGGTGTCCGTGCTCGGCGCGGACCCGTCGACCGGGGACCGGGCCTGGCGCTCGCGCGTCGGCATCGTCTGGCAGGACGAGTCGGCGCCCGCCGAACTGACCGTGCGCGAGACGGTGGAACACTTCGCCCGCTACTACCCGACGCCCCGCGACCCGGCGGAGGTCATCGCCCTCGTCGGCCTGGAGCACAAGCGCGACCAACGGGTGAAGGGCCTCTCCGGTGGACAGCGGCGCAGGCTGGACGTGGCGCTCGGCGTCATCGGTGATCCGGAACTGCTGCTCCTGGACGAGCCCACGACCGGTTTCGACCCGGCGGCCCGACGCCAGTTCTGGGAGCTGATCCGGTTGTTGGCCGGGGCGGGCACGACCATCGTGCTCACCACGCACTACCTGGAGGAGGCCGAGGCCCTCGCCGACCGCCTCGCGGTGATCGCGCGGGGCAGAGTCGTGGCCGAGGGCGACCCGGCGGGACTGCGCGCCCGCTTCGGCGCCGGCGCCTCCGTCGGCTGGACGGGGGCCGGCGGCTCCCCGCACAGCCTGCGGACCGAGAACCCGACCGGGGTCGTCGCGGAGCTGGCGGCCCACTTCGGCGGCGAGGTCCCGGACTTGACGGTCACCCGCCCCACGCTGGAGGACGTCTACCTGCGTCTCACCGGGCAGCTCACCGAGCCCGACACCGTGGGGACCGTGGGGACCGCGGAAGAGGCTGTGGCCGGGACCGTGGAAGGGGCCATGGCCGGCACCGAGTCCGCCTCCCGAACGGCCGCCCCGAGCGGGCCCCGACCGGAGGAGGCCCGATGAACACCGACGCCAATGCCGCCTCCGCCGCCACCTCCACCACTTCGGCCGCTTCGGCCGCTTCGGCCACGACCGCCCGGACGGCGAAGGCCCTGCCGGGCGCCTGGACCCTGGGGATGAGCCGCGGCGCCATGGAGATCAAGCAGTTCGTCCGACAGCGCGACGCGATGATCTTCACCTTCGCCTTCCCCATCGTCTTCCTCGCCCTCTTCGCCTCGATCTTCGGCGACACCGTCGAGGGAACCGGGATCACCGCCTCCCAGCTCTACGCCGCGGGCATGGTCGCCGCCGGCATCATGTCCACCAGCTTCCAGTCACTCGGCATCTCGATCGCCGTCGAGCGGGACGAGAAGGTGTTGCGCCGGCTGCGCGGGACCCCGATGCCGCCGGCCGCGTACTTCCTGGGCAAGATCTGGATGGTGCTCGCCACCGGGCTCGCCGAGACCGCGATCCTGCTCCTCGTCGGCTCCACCCTCTTCGGCCTCGACCTGCCGTCCTCCCCCTCCAAGTGGCTCACCTTCGGCTGGATCTTCGCCCTGGGCCTGGCCGGCTGCGCCCTCCTGGGCATCGCCGTCAGCAGCCTGCCGAAGTCCGGGAAGAGCGCCAGTTCGGTGGTCGTGTTGCCGTTCCTCGTCCTTCAGTTCATCTCCGGGGTCTTCATCCCGGTCAACCAGATCCCCGACTGGCTGCTGAACCTGGGCGCGCTGTTCCCCCTGAAGTGGATGTGCCAGGGCCTGCGCGGGGTGTTCCTGCCGGAATCGGCCGCCGTCCTGGAACAGGCCGGCGGATGGGAGTACGGAAAGACCGCGCTGGTACTCGGAGCCTGGGTCGTCGGAGGATTGGTCCTGTGCCTGCTGACGTTCAGGTGGAAGAGCCGACGCGACGGCTGAGGCGATCCACCACGGCGACCGGAGCACGCGACGTCCACGTCCGGGACCACGCGTTCCTGCCGTGGGACGCGTACGTATTCGGGTGTGCCGACAGTGTGGCGAGGTGCCGTGGCCCGCGTCGTGCGCCCGCCGGGGATGACGGGACAGCCCTCAGGCGATCTGGTCCGCGAGTGAGGTGGCCAGGGCCGTGATCCGTTCCTGGCCCAGCGATGAGCGCCCGGCCTCTCCGGCCCCGACCACCATGACCGCGTCGCCCTCTCCGTCCAGTTTCAGCCGGACGGCGGCGACGTTGCCGCTCTTGGTCACGACGGGTTCGCCGATCTTGGCCTTGGCCATCCCGTTGATGTAGGCGATCAAGTCGTCGGTGGAGGATCCGGCCAGTTGGGCAACGATCGCGGCGAGTGGCGCCACGGCCTGTGAGTGGCGGGTCGCGGCAGTGTGCACGACCACCTCCTCCCGACCGATGTGGAAGGCGCAGCTCACCAGGGCGCCGGGGTTCTGCGCCAGCGGTGTGCCCGCCTCGGCACGCTCGCCCCCTTCCGCGGTGGCGACCGCCGCCCCGGGATCCTTCACGGAGCCGGGCGCGGACGCCCCGTCGGCGCCTGCGGCCTTCGCCGCCTGCTGCTCGTCCCGGATCTTGCGCATGCTTGATCGCGGTCCTCGGTGTCGGTGATCCTTCGCGCCAGATCAGGTCCGCGCCCCACCTGCCCACAGCGGCAACGAGGTCAACCTCAAAGGCAGTTGAAGGACCGACGAGGACTCGACCAGGAACGGTGGGGGCTCGGCACGGAACGGTGGGGGCTCGGCACGGGCCGGGAGGAGTCACGCGCTGTTCGAGCCGGCCGTGACCGTGGCGGCCTCTGCCCCCGTGACTGCCCGTGCGCCGGTGGCTGCCCGCGCGCCCGTGGCGGCTCCCGGTACCCAGCCCTGCCTGCCACTGCCTGCCCCCACCCTGCCGCTGCCCGCGCCTTGCGTTCCATCGCCGCCGGTAGCCCTTCGGCCGCCGTGGGCCGCGAGTGGGACGGCGCCATCGCGTTCCGCCCGCGCTCGGGCGGGGTTCACCCCGCGTACGTCCTGGTCCTGCCTCGCATACACGTCCAGGACACGGGAGAGGATCCGGAAGTGACCGCAACCGCGATACGACGCCCTGCCGGGCCGATGGCCGAGTGTCCGGCCGCGAACATCGTCACGTCGAAGGAGGGCAGGGCCACGCCGATCGTCCTTGCCCTCCACGTCCGTCCATGGTGTGACCCACGCCGCCGCCGACCGATTGCCGCTCCACTCCCCCGGACCTCGCAGCACACCGAAGGATCCCGATGACCGTGCGCCCGAACCTCGTCTACGCCCGCGAACCGCTCCCCGCCACCGGGCCCAGCGTCTTCCTCGCCGGGCCCACCCCGCGCGCCGACGGGCCCGTCCCCTCTTGGCGCCCCGACGCGATCGGCGAACTCACCACCCAGTGGACCGGCAGACATCCACTGACCGTCCTGAACCCCGAATCGCGAGGCGGGGTTCAGGCCGCCCACTACGACGACCAGGTCGACTGGGAGACCGACGCACGCCACCACGCCGACGCGATCCTCTTCTGGATCCCCCGCGACCTCGTGTCACTTCCCGGGTTCACCACCAACGTCGAGTTCGGTCTTGACGTCGCAACCGGCCGGGCCGTCCTCGGATGCCCGCCCGACTGCCCCAACCCGGAACGAAACCGCTACCTCGTGCACGTCGCCCGCCGCCACGGCGTACCCGTGGCCGAGACGCTCCACGACACCGTGGCCGCCGCGCTCACCCTCGTCACGGCGAAGGGCCCTCGGTAGTCCGGAAACGCGAGAGCGGACTCGTGGGGGTATCGGCGGATCTTGGTGGGTTGACAGCCGGCCGATTCCGCGACGGCGACCACTCCGGCCACCCCGGGCACCGTCAACGCGGCAGCAAGGAAGCGGCGCAGCGCGAGGGCGGCCTTTGCCGTTCTCATGACTCCCCCTCGCGATTTCGGCAATCGCAAGCTGGTGCGACAGGCACACGGCCGTGCTCCAGCCGGCGAAGTCTTCGGAGCGAGAGCCGGTGGGGTCGTCGGGAGCGTCGACGGGGCCCTGCTCGGAACGAACCCGACGACGCGTCCGTTGGACACCGAAGACCGTTGCGCCCACCCATCCGGACTCGTGGCATCCCGCATGAGGAAGAATCGCGATCATGACCCACCCCCACCTGCCCACCACCGAGGCGGCCGTCACCGCGATACGCGAGATCGCGGCCGACCACGGCCTGGAGATGACCGTCACCGATGACATCGGCGCCGACCAGACGTCGCGCCGCGCATCGGCCGGCGCCTTCGCCATCGTCGACCCCGACGGCTCGCTGCCGCACGAGGCCTTCGTCGAACTGTCCGGCGTGCCGACCGTAAGCGTCCATGTCTTCCCCGAGGACGACGCGAAGATCACCGTGGACAACGTCGAGTTCCACGATGTGCCGCGCGACTCCGTTCCGGCGTTCCTCCGGTCCGTTTACAGCGGACTGGCCTACACCAAGGGCCGGTTGTTCCCACCGGGCCAGTGGCTCATCGTGCCCCTGCCCGGTGACGAGACGTACAAGGAACTGGTCACGATCGCCGCGCTCACTCCCTGGCTCTCACGCAGCGCCCGGATCTCCTAGCTCCCCCGACCGGCGGTCCGCCGACGTCGGCCCCGCGCCCTCACTGCCCCGCCCCGGAGTCGGCATTGCGCCACGTGGTGCGGTGGCTTCGGGGCCGGACGCGCTGTGCGGTCTGTCGCATCGTGGCCGTACGGCGGGCTCGCCCCGGTCAGGCCCTGCGAGAGCGCGCCCGTGAGCGTCTGCTCGCTCCACTGCCCCGGCGGGCCCGCCGCCACATCGTCACACCGCCACCCCCGCTCCGTGTTCGCGGGGGCGAGTGTCAGGACCGGGGAAGGCCATGGTCCGGGTGAACAACACGACGAGCAGCAACAGGACGACAACCGGAACGCGGTGCGTACGGCTTTGCCGGCCCACCCCATGGCCACCATGACCGTCTCGTTCTCGATGCGATCGACGCCCCTCTCCGAGGGTCCCGCTAGGGACATGGGCTCCGACCTGCGCAAAGGGCGAGTCGTCTCGACGATCGGGATCGTGGTCGGGGAGGGTGTGCCGGTGGGAGACAAGCCCTGTGACGGTGCGGTGACATACGGCGGACGCTTCCCGCACACATGATCCATAGATTTCTTCTTGCAGCCCCGCCCAGCCTCAACAGTTCACACCTGACAGAGGAGGCGGCATGCAACCTCTCCTTCTTCCGCTTTCGGCCACTCGGCCGCCCCTTGTCACGGAGTCGTTCATGTCGACCTACACCCACTCCCGCCGCCGTACCGTCCTGCGCGCAGCGGTCGCCACCGCCGCACTCGCGGGTGCCCTCCTCGCGCCGAGCGCCGCCGCCTTCGCCGCCGACGCCCCCAAGACCGCGGACGCCTCGAAGGCCGCCGACGCCCCCAAGACCGCGGACGCCTCGAAGGCCGCCGACGCCCCCAAGACCGCGGACGCCTCGAAGGCCGCCGACGCACCGAAGACCGCGAGCGCCCCCAAGGCCGCCGCCCCGGCGGCCACGGCGACGGCGACGGACGGGGAACTCGTCGGCCACCCCGTGCTGGCCGACGGCATCAAGGGTGACCTGTGGAAGAAGGGCAAGGGCTGGTACTACCTGGATGTCCACACCACCACCGGCATGCCGATCGCGAGCTTCCACGTCGGCGGTCCGAGCAACGAGACTCAGGACGGCCAGCAGGTCCGCGGCATGTGGGTCACCCTCGACGACTCCGGCCAGGTCCGCTCGTGGAAGAACCCCGCCACCGGTCACGGCTTCGACGCCGGCGGCACCGAGACCCGCGAGGGCTGCACCGTCTCCTGGAGCATGGGCACTCCCTTCGACGGGGTCAGCCTGCGTCTCTCCAACGGCACCTCGGGACCGGTCGCCCAGCTCATCGACGGCAAGACGGCCCGGACGCTGACCACGCTCACCACCGCCAACCGCACCGGCCTCGCAGGAGGCGCCCGCATCAAGGACAGTGACGACCCGAAGACGCCGCAGTTCCAGATGCGCGTCGTCGGTGGCCAGATCCCGTGGGAGGGCGTCTCCTTCCCCAAGCCCCCCAAGGACTGCGCCGCGACGCCCACCACGAAGCCGACCGCCACCGCGAAGCCCACCCCCGCGGCCAAGCCGGCCTCCACGACGACCACGTCCACCCCCGCGGTCTCCACCCACAACGTCGCGCAGACCTCGGTACTGCCCAAGGGCGGCGTCGCGGCCGGCGCCGAGATCGCGCAGGACAACCCCGCCCACACCACCGCCCTCGTCGCGGGTGGCGCGAGCACCCTGGCCCTCGGCGCCGCCGCGGCCGGATTCGTCGCCCTGCGCCGCCGCACGGCCAACCAGAACTGAACCGTCACACACCGCACATCCGGCATCCGGCAGGCCGTACACGACGCATATGACGCATATGACGCACATGATGCACATGATGCACATCGCACGGCACTGAACCCGCCCGCCCTCGGAAGCCCACCCGCTTCCGAGGGCATCGGCACGTCCAGGGCCGGGAATCAAGGCCTCGCACGCAGTCGGCCCCGTGGGCAGGGCGGGCAGTGCGCCGCGCTCCCCCGCGTACGAACCCGTGACGGGCCCGTCAGTTCCGCGAGGATCCTGCGCGAGGCCTGAGGCGGCGGTGTTCAAGGACCGTGGCAAGGGCGTAGGCACCGCCGCCTGCGAGGGCGAGGACCCAGTAGAGGCCGCGGGCGTCGAGCGAGAGCGCTGCGGTGGAGGTCAGGGCGAGCCAGACGCCGAGGACGTAGTGGAGCACGTTGCGGCGTACGGCGCCTTCGGCGAGGTAGAGCAGGCCGACGATGAGCCCGGAACCGGCGGCCCAGAGTACGGACTGCAGTTCGGGCTGGAGTTCGGGCTGGTCCAGGACGGATGTGAGGCCGGTGACGGCGAGGAACAAGGCGGTGAACGCGACGATCCAGGCGGCGCCGAGCAGTCTGCCGGCGAGGAGGTCTGGCCCGGTGGCCTCCCGCTGGGCCCGCAGCGCGGCGATGGTCGCCTGGACGATGCCCGTCGCGAGCCCGAATCCGAGCAGCGTCATGGGCAGCCAGCCGGGGAGGCCGAGCAGCGGGGTGTCTCCTTGCGAGGCAGCGGCGGCGCCGTGCCCGAGCACGTAGGCGAGTCCGAAACTGAGGTAGGCCGCGCGATTGTCGACCTCGTACGGAAGACGGGTGGGATGGACGGGAGCAGCGGATGGCAGTGCGGTTGCGTGGCCGGACATGTCGGGGTTCCCCTCAAGGGTGGTTGACGGCGGTCGTCTGGTCGGTCGCGTGCCTGGCCACCCGGCCGGTCACCAGGTCGGTCACCGGCCGATCGCCCGGTTGGGTCACCCGGTCCGTCTCATGGCTCTGTTGGAGCGGTGTGGTGGCGTGGGACGTCTCGGGCGGGAGGGCCGCTCGGGCGTGGCGGCTCGGGCAGGTGAGGCGCACCGCGAGGAGGGCGGTGACCGCGAGGATCGCGGCGGACACCGCGAACGCGGCCCGGTAGCCGGCGGTGAGGGCCTCCAGGTGGGACTGGTGGGTGGCCGCGTGGGCCGTGACGGATCCGGCGAGGGTGGCGAGAGCGGCGAGGCCGATCGCGCCACCGACCTGGCGGGTGGTGTTCACCAGTCCGCCTGCCAGCCCCGCGTCCTGCCCCGGCACGCCTTCCACGGCGAGCGTGGTGAGTTGCACGAAGGCGATGCTCAGGCCGACACCGACCAGGACGCTCGGCCCCAGGACGTCGCCGAGGAAGTTCCCGTCGGCGCTGATCCGTGACAACCACAGCAGCCCCGCGGCCTCGGTGAGCAGGGCCGCGGTGACGGTTGCGGTGGCGCCGATGCGCCGGGAGACGCGGGGTGCGGCGACGGCGCCGAGTATGTTGGCGGCGGCGAGGGGAAGTTGACCGGCTCCGGTGGCCAGCGGGCTCATTCCGAGGACCTGTTGCTGGTAGAGGGGCAGGAAGAAGAACAGCGCGATCCACACGGAGCCGAGGAGCGTCATCAGCAGGTTGCCCGCGGCGACACGGCCGGTGGAGAACAGCCGCGGCGGAATGAGTGCGTCGGGCCGGCGACGCTCGATGACGGCGAAGGCCGCGAACAGCGTGACGGCGCCGACGAGGGCCCCGAGCACACCGCCGTTCGTCCAGCCGGCGCCACGCGCGCTGGTCAACGCCCAGACCAGGCAGGTCAGGGCAAGGGTGACGGTCGCGGTACCCAGCAGATCGAACCGCCCTGCCTCACGGCCGCCGGCGCGGGGCACGAACTTCGCGACGGTGATGAGGACCAATGCCGCCCCGAGGGCGACGATGTGGAAGACCCAGGGCCAGCCCCAAGCCTGTGTGAGTACGCCGCCCAGCAGGACACCGGCCGCTCCCCCGGCGCCGGAGACCGCGCCCCACACGCCCAACGCGCGGCCCCGTCCGGGGCCGGCGGGGAACAGGCCCATCGTCAGGGCGAGCGCGGCGGGAGCGACGGAGGCGGCGCCGAGTCCCTGCACGGCGCGAGCGGCGATCAGCACGCCCGGGGAGGCCGCCAGTCCCGCCGCCAGTGAGGCTCCCGCGAACACCGCGAGACCGGCGATCAGCACCCGCCGCCGGCCGAGCAGGTCGGCCGCCCGGCCGCCCGCCAGGAGCAGCGCCCCGAACGCCAGGCCGTAGGCGTTGACCACCCACGTGATACCACCCTCCGACAGGCCGACTCCGGCGCGGATCTGCGGCAGCGCGACGTTCACGATCGAGGTGGCCAGCATCACGGTGAACTGTGCCGCGGCCAGCGCCGCGAGGGCGCTCCCCTGACGGGGCCGGGTGGCGGCCGGGTCGTCCTTAGTACGTACAAGGTTCATGGCGCACAGCCTCGGGGCGGGCGGTGTCCACAATCCACGCTCCGCGAAGGCGACGAGTGTCCAATCCTGTCCGCACGCGTCCACTCGTCCACTCGTCCACTCGTCCACTCGTCACCCTGATCGCCCGTCACCCGCACGCGTCGCACGCGTCGGGCGGGGATCGTGGGTCCGGGGCGGACCGTACGGGTCAGGCGCAGTCCACGCCGCCCGTGACGGGCGTGACGGGCGTGACGGGCGTGACGGGCGTGACGGGCGTGAACTCCAAGGGCAGGGCGGCGGGACCTCGCGTGTACAGGCCGGTTTCCCGGTAGCGGGAACCGGGAGCGTGTCGGACGTGGTCGAGTAGCGGCAGGAGCATCGCGGCGACGGTTTCGATCTCGGCACGGGCGAAGGCCGCGCCGACGCACTGGTGGAGCCCGGTACCGAAGGCGAGGTGCTGGGCGGCGGCGGTGAAGGAGCGGGCGGTGCCGAGGTCCGGGCGGTGGATGTCGAAGGTGTCCGGGGCGTTGAAAGCGTCCGGGTCGCGGTTGGCCGCGCCGATCATGCAGAAGACGACGGCTCCTGCCGGAACGGTGGTGCCGGCGACCGTCACGTCCTTCTCGGCCTGGCGCGGGATGAGTTGGACCGGTGGGGTGTAGCGCAGGGTCTCGGCCATGGCGGCGGTCAGGAGGTCCGGGTCGCGGCGGACCTGCGCCATCTGTTCGGGGTGGTCGACCAGGTGCTTGAACAGCAGGGCGAGGGTCTTGTCGGCGGGCTCGGTGGCCGCGACCAGGACATTGATGATCAATGCGGTGACATCGCGGTTGCTCATCGCGATGCCGTCGAACTCGGCGGTGCACAGCCTCGATATGAGGTCGTGGCCGGGGTGGCGGCGCCGCTGTTCGATGACGGGGACGAGGTATGCCTCCAACTGTTCGGCGCAGTCCAGGCAGTGCCGGCGGCGTTCGGGGGTGAGGACGACGCTGGTGATGAACTCGGCGACCCCGCCGTGCCAGACGGCGATCTGCTGCCAGTCCTCCTTGTCCAGGCCGAGGACGTCGAGCGTTACATGGACTCCGAAGGGTTTGCCGAAGTCGTTGACCAGGTCCACCCGCCCCCGGGAGAGGAACGGCTCGATGAGCTCGGCGGCGTTGGCACGTACGGCGCGTATCTGATCCCGCAGTGCCGGCCCGGTGAAGGCCCGCACGACGATCTTTCGCTTGGCGGTGTGTTCGGCACCGGTCATCTGGGCCAACACCCGCCCCCGCATCACCGGTTCGGCGCGCACCGTCAGCATCTCGGTGCTGAACAGCTCGTGTTCGGTCAGCACCCGCTTCACGTCCTGGTACCGGGAGACGAAGTAGCTGTCGATCGAGGGTTCGTGGTGAACCGGCGCGTGCTCCCTCAAGCCGGCGAAGAACCGGTAGGGGTCATGGGCGAAGTCCTCCGACAGGACGCTGAAACGAGAATCGATCACGGGCATGCGGGGAGACCTCACGGGAGCGGATGGAACGTCACCAGCTAGACGGAGTGGGTGCGGTGACCGTTCCGGTGGTGCGGGACTTCTGGCGCCGAGGAGAGCCCGATCAGGGAACGGACGGTCGGCCAAACCGTGTCGGCACCTGTGCGTCGCCGTTGTCGCAACGTACCGGAATCGCGCGGGACGGCTCACCATGCAGAGATACCGGAGGGCGGGAGCGAGTTTACGGTTGGTGCCGGGACCGTCCGCTGTTCAGGGCAGGGAGGGGCATCCATCCGGTCCGATATGAGAACATTTCCGGCATAACGGGAATAGGCGACGCGCGAGAAGGGTCTTCAGAGCGCCGATCCCGAGACCGCCGGTGTGATGCCATCACCCCTCGCCTGAAAGGGCTTCAGCAGGCCGCACAGCCGCTATCGCCTGCTCTCGGTCGGCTCTGCAGCTGCGAACAGGCCTCTCCGAGCGCGTGTGTGACTCAGTGCTGTAGTCGGTCCGGAGTGTTCCTCTCCCCTGGCCCGATGATGGATGCGGCTGCTCGGGACTTCCGGATCGGCGATGTGTGGTCGGTCGTCTGCCCGTTCACGCCGGCCAGAGTTGAGCGGGGCGTGATGTGGAACGGCACGGCCGCCCGGAAGGCGGCGCTGCGGCCTGTCCATCCGGGGGTCCCTCAGCTCTCCCCCGCGGGTTTCAGGTGTCGACCCCAGATCTGGGCCTTGCGGTAGGGCCCCTCCCCCGCAGTGTCGTACTGCGGCTCGTCGAAGGCCACCCAGTACTTCAGCTCGCCGATGATCGCCTGGGCGTGCTCGTTCGCCTCGGGCGCGCCCGTGGCGTCGATGGTTCCGGGGAATTCGACCTGCCAACCGCCGTTCCCGTTCATGTCACGAACGACGGTGACCCGAGCACCCGCCGGCAGGGCATCCGCCGGCCACTGCCGGCTCAAGGGACGGCCAAGGATGTGCTCGATCGCCTGCCGGTCCGGCAGGGACGCGGGGACGGACGGGGGTGTGTCTGTCATGCCCACCATCTTGTACGAGCCGATTCAGAACGGGCCGAGGTGGGGTGCTAACGCCGTTAGCACCCCACCTCGCCCGCCGGGGAAACCGGTTACCCCTCGCTCCGGGCAGCCAGAAGGCGTTCCAGGAGTACCGCACGCTGCGCCTCGGCCATCCTCTCGAAGACGAGGTCGGCCACCTCATTGCCGTCGTGCCACGGCACCCGCGCTGTACCGGACTCCGGGCTCACAGGTGGTACGTCGTACTGCTCCTCCTGCTTGCCGCTTGTGGCGGTGGAGCGAGCCGGAGCAGGAACCGGGTCGGGGGTGCTAACGGCGTTAGCACCCGGGCCGGCCTTCTTGCGCACCTTGCCGGCGGCACGCTTGGCGAGGGCTCCTTCCGCGGCCGGCTGCTGTTGCTGCGCGGGCAACTGACCGACGTTGCGGGCGATCTCGACCGGGAGGGTGCGGTCCTCGACCTGCTTCTGAAGCTCGGGGGTGAGCTTGAGCAGGGCGATGCGTTGGGTGACCCAAGGGCTGGACTTGCCCAGGGCCCGGGCGACGGCGCGCTGGGATCCGTGGACCTGGACGAGCCGTTCCAGGGCTTTGGCTTCGTCGAGCGGGTCGAGGCTCTCGTGCTGGATGGCGGCCGTGAGGGCGGTTTCCAGGAGGGTGTCGGCGTCCTCTGCGAGAGAGTCGTCGAGGTGGACCGGTACGTCGTCCAGGCCGGCGAGGTTCGCGGCGGCGAGGCGCCGGTTACCGTCCACGACGATGTACGCGGCCGCTCCGACCTTGTCCTCCTGGCCGGGGTGCGCGGCGAGGAAAGCCTGTCGGGTCACGACGGCGAGGGGCTGGATGACGCCTCGCGACGTGAGACTGTCCGCGAGGTCCTCGACGGCCTTGAGTTCCTCACGCGGGTTGTACGGGTTGTGCGCGAGGGCGTCGAGGGCGACACGGAGCGTCCCGGCCTGGCCGACGTGCGCGGCCTCGGCAGCGGGAACGTCCTGCCCGGAGAATCGCGCGAAGGAGGCCGCGCGGCTGCTCATGGGCTGAGCGACCGCGTTGAAGGTGGGGGAGTCCCCCAGCATGTCCGCCTTGCTCACGGGAGTTTCACCCCTCGGGCGATCTTCCTCATCTGGTGGGACTGCTCGCAGTCGGGCGCGTAGTCGAGGAGCGCACGCTGCTTGCGCACGGCTTCGCGCTGCTCCTTCACGTCCGGTACGACGGCGAGGACCGGGGGAGTACCGAGCGACTTCCACTTGTCCAACGAGGACGTCGCGATGTACCCGCGGCGGCTGTCGAACTTGTTGACGACGAGACCCAGCTGTTCGATGACGACGTCGAAGTCCCGCGCGACGGAGTCGATCTGCTGGATGAGCATGCCGTAGGCCTGGGCCGAGGTGTCCTCGGCTTCCACGGGAACGACGAGGCCGGATGAACCGGGCTTCTCACCGTCCCTCTGGCGGCCGTAGGTCAGGGCGGCGTCCATGGCGAGGCCGAGACTGGGCGGCGCGTCCAGGACGATGACGTCGAAGTGCTCTTCGAGGGGTGCGAGGGCACGTTCGAGTGCGGCGTGGCGCAGACCGCGGAACGTGGTGAGGCCCGAGTCGAGGAGGAACGCGTCGAACGCCGCGGGCAGGATCCGCAGTCGGTCGCCGAACCGGTCACCGTCTATGGCGACCGTCAGGTCGAGCAGCGCGTGCTTGGCCTGGTCGCGGTGCAGCATGTGGGTGATGAGGCTTTCCTCGCCGGCGGGGATGGCGGTGAGGCCGAGCTGGTGGGTGAGGTGGCCCTGCGGGTCGTAGTCGACGAGGAGGACGCGCAGGCCTCCGGTCGCCGCGTCGGCCGCTGCGCCGACGGCCGTCGGGTCCTCGGCGAGGGCCTGGGCGAGACCTGCGGAGACGGCGGTCTTGCCGACGCCACCCTTCTGGTTGCAGACGACGATCCGCCGGGTGGTCGCCGTCGCTTCGGCGGGGTTGTCCGCGAGCCAGAGCACCACGGATTGGGCCAGTCCCTGGATGTAGGAGACACCGCGCTCGCGACAGTCGGCCTTGAATTCCTCGTAGAGGCCTTCGGGCAGGTAGGTGCCGAACGAGTCGGCCCCGGCGGTGTTGACGTCGGGCAGTTCGTCGGTGCAGTTCCGCCAGGCGTGGATGCCGTTGGTGACGGCGTCCTGCATGTCGGTCTGCAGCTGTGCCGCGCGGACCTTGAGTGCTTGCTGGAGGTGGGCGGGCAGCTTGGAGACGAGCTTCTCCCGCTCACCTCCCGAGGTGGGAGATGACATGGACGGCAGCATACTGCCGCGCGGACGGTTTCAAGCTGCACGTTAGATGCGTTTTGCCTTGTTTCAACGGTAGTTCCTCCCTCGCTGCTCACGCCGTTAGCGCCTGTGCCGTACCTGCCGAAGAGCGCCAGGGACGTGCGCGCACCGGCGGCCCGACCCTTGGAACCCTGAGAGACAAGGGAGTTGACGGTTCGCCGGCCTTGGGGGTGGGGGAGTCGGCCGCCCGGCCCGCCTGGATCCACTGCCGTGGCTGCCGGGAGGCGTTGCGGTGATGGCCGGAGCCCTCCTGAGGACGTGCCGCGGTGATCTCGCCGCCTCCGCCCTCGCCGGCTCCGATCTGCCCCTGGGGCGCGGATGCCCGCGGTCGGGACGACCCGAGGTCCTCGACGTCGGGCCCTGGCCACGGCGGGGCAAGCGGCACGCGGATCTCACCGTGCACCACACGCGTGTCTCACCGTGAACAGCGAGACGTGCGCGCCGCGTACGAAGGGCCTTGCCACGGCGGAGACCCGGCCGAGCACGGTCCCGCTTCAGTCGCTTTCACGTCACCGCAGATCAGAGCGCTGCAAGCCAGGGATCAGCGACTGAAGCGACTCAAGCACCGGCATGGGTTCTCCCGATGGTCCGTCGGTCCGTCGGTCCGTCGAACCGTCGCCCCGACGGACCGGCGGGACAACCGTCAGAGGTCGGCGGCTTGCGCCGGCCGCTCCGACCGTTCGGTCTTGCGACCCTTGCTCCCGGCCGCCAGCGTGGTGGGGTCGACCGCTTCCGCCGGGGCTCCGGAGGCGTAGAGGCCGTCCGGGACGCTGTCGCGGTCGTGCGGCAGGAGCCAGAAGACACGCCGGCGGAACGTGCCGCTGGACCTGGAGGGCTTGGCTTGCGGCCCGAGTTGGGCGTAGCCGACGAGTCGGCCGTCGCGGTGGTAGGCGGGCTTGCCTCGGCGGGTGGGGAGGCGGTCGAGGGACTGGCGGACGTAGTCGAGCTCCGCGACGTCCTCGAGCCAGATCAGGTCGACTTCGTGACGGATCTCGTCGTCGGAGATGAGCGAGCTCACGCGTTCTCCTCCTCTGCGAGCAGTCCGATGCCGGGGTAGTACTTCTTCGAGTTGGACAAGATCATTTCTTTGGGTGAGGCGAGGCCCACGAGTTCTCGGGCCCGTGCCGCGAAGGCGCGGGAGGAAACGGTGGGCGCGCCCTCATTCTGACACCAGGTGCGGTAGACGCTGTAGAGGCGGGCTTGTTCGGCCCGGTGGTCGGCGTGGAAGGTGCAGCATTCCTCGAAGAAGCGGCCGGTGTGGTCTTCGGTTTCCGCGTATGCGGTGGTCGCGATACGGACGGGGGCGGGTCCGGTGAGGTCCTTCTCACCGGCGAGGTAGCGGCGCGCGCCGTCGATGAGCCAGGCGAGGATGCCGGGACCTTCCTCGGTGACGAGGATGTCGGCGAGGTTGTCGATCTTCCGGTCGTCGGAGACGACCTTCTCGAAGGGGACCAGGCGCATGCGGCGCCAGAACGCGAAACCGCCGGTGCCGACCTCGGGGCGGTGGTTGCCGATGAGCCAGAGCTTGTGGGTGGGCGCGAAGGAGAAGAAGTCCTGCCGCATCCGGCGCGCCTTGATGCGGTCGCCGCCGGTGAGGAGCTTGACGCGGGCCTCGTCGAACTTGTCGCCGGGCTTGACCTCGGAGCAGACGATGACACGCCTGCCGTGGAGCTCGGCGAGTTCGGTGGGGTGACCGTCGAAGGCGCGGGCCATCAGGAATCCGGGCGGCGCCGCGTCCGCGTAATCGCCCAGCAGCTTCATGAGGACGTCGAGGAGGACGGACTTGCCGTTCTTCCCCGCGCCGAACAGAAAGGGCATCACCTGGGCGCCGACGTCACCGGTGATGGAGTAGCCCAGCATGAGGTGGAGGAAGTCGATCATCTCCCGGCCCTCGGTGTCCGCTCCGAAGGTGTCGGTGAGGAAGCGCTCCCAGCGGGGTGTGGGCTGCTGCTTGGGTCCGGTGGACGTCGAGCGGGAGTGGAAGTCCTTGTCGGGCCGGGGGGCCCGCAGGAGTCCGGTGTGCAGGTCGACGATGCCTGCGGGAGTGCACAGCGCGTACGGGTCGGCATCGAGGAGTTCGGCCCTGAGGACCATGCCGGGGGCGGACTTCGCCTGGGTGAGCATGGCGTTCACACCCGAGGTGCTCAGGGCCCGGCGCCGGTGCTTCTGCAGGGACTGGTTGCTGTGGAGCCCGCGGGGGTCGGTGGTGGCGATGGCCTCGGCGAGGTCTCCCGCCGCCCAGACGACGGTGTCGTCCTCGTCGACCTGCCAGCGGGTGGTGTCCCAGCGGTACCAACCCAGGCCCGGGACGTGGCGATAGTCGCCCGCGTACAGCCGTACGAAGAGTTTGGCGTTGCCGCGGTCGCTGAGGGTGTCGGGGAGGAGTCCGGCGGGGGTCGCGTGATCCAGGTGCGCCTGCTCTCCGCCCTGGGCGGGCAGGGGAGGCGGTGGCGCCTGGGCGAGGATCTGCGCGGCGACGGCCTCGGGGTCGAAGTCGAAGAGGAAGCCGTGGGTCTCGGGTGCGGGGTTCACCGGCGGCCTCCAAGGTGCAGGGGGCGCTGTGCGCCGGCGGCGATGCCGCTGCGAATGATCCGGCCGGAACGCTGCTCTTGGCCGGGACGGGCGGCTGCGGCGGCGTCCCGCAGAGCCTCCTGCGCGTCGGAGTCGCTGAGATGGCCCGCGGCAACGAGGCCTCCCAGCGTGTAGGCGGCCCTGTTCAGCTTCTCCGTGAAGCCTGCGCCTTCGGCGAACTGTGCGCAGGACACGACGTCGGCGAGGAGGGCGGTGAGGAGCCGTGAGGTCTTGTCCTGGCCTCCACCGGCCGCGAGGACGGCCTGGCGGGCCCTCGGGGGCACCGGGCGGGGGGCCGGAATGTGGGCGGCGGGCAGGTGTCCGGTCCGCTGGAGTTCCTGGGCGAGCCACGCGGGCAGTGGGGCGGGCCGGCGTACGGACCCGAGAGGCTTGTACGTTCCGGCGGACGTGCTGGTGCCGGGCGCGATGATGTACCCGCCGTGGGCTCGGATGTCGACCTGCCAGGCGAGGGCCCTCTTGCCGGATCCCGTGGAGCACTGCCACCGCCGCCCGTCGGTGGCCCGGTACCAGACGTGCATGCCGCCCGAGGGCGTCTGTACGCGAAGGGTCGACGCGTCGTCGGCGGGGGAGTTCTCGCCTCGGAGCGCCGCCAACACGGCCAGGGAGTGAAAGCCCGTTCGCAGGCCCCGCAGGTCGACGGCGTCACCGACGGGGATCCCGGGGAGGAGCCTGTCGCGGTGGGGGAGTTCGCTCTCGTGGGCGTCGATGTCGATGACGACGATGTCCGCCGGGCCGCAGGCGACGCCGACGCCCAGCGACGGGTTGGTGGTCCACCACTGCTCGATGCGGGAGTAGTCCAGGGTCGCGGCGTGGAAGCCGTGACACCAGCGACCAGCCGGCAGGCAGGGGCAGTCGGTGTGGGTATGGCCTTGTTCGCCGCAGTCGTGGCAGTTGGCAGTGGGGGTTTTGCGACCGGGCGCCAACGGGTGGACTGGCCAGCCGTTGCTGGCGCACCACCGGGCCAGTCTCAGGCCGGCGACTGAGCGCTCAGGGGTGGGCTGCCCTGAGTCGCTGCGAGAAAACCGCAGCTCAGCGGGCATGCACTTCCTCTCACAGCGACTGAAGCGACTCAACAACGAACACAGCCTAGCGAAGTCGGTGGGGAAGCGGGCGCAGCGTGTCGCGGCTATCTGGCTCGGCGTGTCGCTGCACGACCGTTGGGTCTCTCCCCAGCGACTGAAGCGAAGGACGGAGCGACCCAACGGTTTCAGTCGCTTGAGTCGCTCTCAGAAGAATCGCAGGTCACAGGCCTACAGCAGCACCAACAGCGACTGAAGCGACTGAAGCCCCCTATATATGACGCACACGCGCACACATGAATGTCTTCATATACCTGAAGTTGAGTCGCTTCAGTCGCTGATTGGGTGCGTGGAGGTGCTCTGAGCTGCAGTTTTCTGGAGCGACTGAAGCCAGCGACTGAACTTTTTCCGGGTCTCCGTCCGTGAAGAGGCCGACTCCGGGGCGATCCTGCGGTCCCGGGCTTCGATCGGGACCCCCACGGAACGCCGGGTGAACGGAATTTGACATTCCAGTCCCTTCAGTCCCTCCGGTCCCTCACTCCTTCCCACGAGAACCCTCTGACCTGCGTCGATGGAGGCGGTACTGCCCAGGGGCCGAACGCACCCAGGGAGTGAACTCGGCCTCGGAGGCGCGCGGGCGGCCTCGACAGTCCCTCGGGCGCCCCCGGCACTGCCCTGGACTCGGGAACCCGGCAGGGGGCAGGTCCGGCGCCCCGCCTCCACCGGCAGGGCTCATCGGGGTCCCCCTGCTTCGGGCCACCGCGGACCTGTGACTGCCGGTCAATCCCCCATCGAAGGGCCCCGAAAGCTCCCTGAAGCCCTCTGTGGGGCCCTCGGGGCCGTAGGGGGCGCTCGTGGACTCCCCGGCGGGTCGGGTGCCGGTAGGGCCTCAGGGGGGCCTTCCAGGGCTCTGGGTCCATGGCGGGGTCCGAGCCTCGCGAAGCCGGGTGCGCTCAGGGTCTGACGGACTGTCCGAGGGAGGGCCCGGGGACGTTCCTGGAGGGTTCCGGAGGGCCCACCCCCTCCCTCGGTACCCGCTCCCCCCGGAACAGGTACTGAACGCGGGTGGGACCCCTTCGGTCCCTGTCGCTTTAGTCACTGCATAAACCTGCTGGTCAGCGGCTCCTCCCTCGTCGTTCAGGGACTGGAGGGACTCAATTTCGCAGTTATGAGCCACCCAGGAATACAGGACCTCTTGCTTACGCCTGCACATGTACACACACGCATGAGAAGTGGAAGTACCAACTTTGAGTCCCTTCAGTCCCTCCGGGTGGATCTCAACCTCTCTGACCTGCGACTTTTCCAAGGGACTGAACAGGTAGGGACTGAACCGGAGTCGAAGCGCTTCAGTACCTGACGCCGACTGGCTCCGCTCGGAAGCACACTGCGGGGCCGGCCGAGTCGGGAGGGACTGACGGGAGAGGCCTCACCGGAGCCTGACTGGAGGATGGAACGAGCCGTGAGCCCGAACCCCTCGGTGAACGGCAGCGACACGCCCGGGAGTCGTTCACCTTCAGGGCAAGATTTTTTCCGGATGAACCTGCCTAAAACTCCAGGTACTGAGGGACTGAAGGGACTGAACTCTCAATACAGCGGCAAAATCAACCTGAGTCTCCCCGGACTCTGGGGTAACCTCCGCGATAGTGAATCTTCAGTCCCTCTGGTCCCTGAACTGCAGGTGAGAACGCACTTCGGGGGACCGGCACCGGGACAGCAACAACCGTTCCTCACATCGCGTCAAGGAAGAGCCAGTGCCCGTCCATTCCGAGAACCCGCCACAAGAGGTGCGCGGCGGGACAGCACTGGACGTGGCGCTCTGGATGGCCCTCAGGGGCTACCCCGTGCACCCTCTGGCCCCGGGGACCAAGACACCCGCACCGAACTGCTCGGACTGCCGAACGGCCCGACACGCGCCTCAGGACTGCCCCTGCCGCTCCCGGGGAGGTTGGTGCCACGGTTTCCACGCGGCGACCACGGACCCCGACACGGTGCGCCGGTGGTGGGGGACCGATCCGGAACCCGGCATCGGAGTCTCCTGTGGACCCGCGGGGCTGGTCGTCGTCGACGTCGATGCCCACGGGGCGACGGTCCCGGACCGAGGGAAACTGCTGCCGGGCATCCCCATCGACGACCGCGTCGACCTGACCGGACTGGAGAGCGGATACGACACCCTGGCGCTGCTGGCCGCGTACAGGTCCGCGCCCAACCCCTGCGAGGACACGTCGACGTTGCGTGTCCGTACGCCCTCCGGAGGGATGCACATCTGGTACCGGGCAGCCCAGGACGGCCCCCGCTTCCGCTGCTCCAGCGGATCGAGTTCCAGGGTGGCGCTCGCCTGGCAGGTCGACGTCCGTGCCGTGGGCGGGTACATCGTGGCCCCCTCGACGCGTACCGTCGCCGGAGTCTACGAACCGCTGCCCGGAGCCCGCGTGCCGGCCGCCCTGCCCCTGTGGCTCTCCGCCGAACTCGTCCGAACCGGTCACCGTGTGGACGCCCCACCCGTTCCGCAGGAGCCCCCCGTGCCAGGGGCGAAGGCCGCGGCCTCCCGCGGTCACCGACAGGACGGACAGCGCGTGCTGGCCTCTCTCCTCGACGAGGTCCGCTCCTGCGGAGCGAGCCGCGAGGGAACGGCGTTCAGCGAGAAACTCAACCGGGCCGCGTTCACCGCCGGAGGACTGGCGGCGGCGGGCCACATCACCGAGGCGGAGGCGCGGCGCTCGCTCCTCGAAGCCGCGGAGCACGCCCGGCCCCACCAGCCACGCCGCATCGCACTCATCGTCGAAACAGGGCTGCGCGCCGGAAGCGATCGACCGATCCACCCCAAGGGACGTCCATGAGCAGCGCTGGAAGCACGGGGTTCAACGCCCAGGCAGCGGCGGAACAGCTCGCCGCGTTCACCACGGACACCGCGACGCCGGGCCGACGCCTGCCCGCTCAGCAGAGCGGAGCTCCCGGCGCGGGCGCCGACTTCATCCAAGCGGGCCTCCTGCACAACCTCACCGACCGCGGCAACGCCAAACTCTTCGCCTACCTCCACCACAACCGTTTCCGGCACGTCGAAGGCCTGGGTTGGTACGTCTGGGACGAGTACCGGTGGAAGCGCACCGGCGGCGAGAAGGCCGCGATCTGGGCGGCCGGGGACATGGCGGAGGACCTGCCCGCGCACGACCCCCGCGGCGTGTTCACCGATCGGGAACTGGCCCAGCACCGCAAGCGCACCATGTCGACGTCGGGTGTGAAGGCCATGCTCACGCAGGCCAAGGCCTCACCCGAACTCGCCCTGGACCCGGACACCCTGGACGGCGACAAGTACGCGCTGTGCACGCCCGCCGGCGTCGTGGACCTTCGTACCGGCGACCTCCACAAGCCCAACCCGACCCGCGACCTGCACTCCCGCGCCACCCACCTGGCGCCCGAGGCCATGCCCACGCCCCGGTTCCACACGTTCCTCAAGCAGACCTTCGGCGACGACGACAAGGGCAAGGAGATGATCCACTTCCTTCATCTCCTGCTCGGCTACTCCATCACCGGTGACGTCGGCGGGCAGGTGCTGCCCTTCCTCTACGGAGTCGGTGCGAACGGCAAGTCGGCCCTGCTCGACGTCGTCATCAAGATCCTCGGCGACTACGCGGACGTGGCACCGCCCGGCTTCCTGATGGAACGCGGCAAGTTCAACGAGCACTCCACCGAGCTGACCGAACTCCACGGACGGCGGCTGTTCGTGTGCAGCGAACTCAAGCCGCACGACAAGTTCGACGAGGCGCGTGTCAAACTCCTCACCGGTGGGGATCGCCTCAAGGCCCGCCGCATGCGGCAGGACTTCTTCAGCTTCGAGCCCACCCACAAGCTGTGGCTCCTGGGCAACCACCGCCCGGAGGTCGGCACCGGAGGCCATGCCTTCTGGCGCCGGATCCGGCTCATCCCCTTCGAGAAGGTCGTTCCCGACCATCGGAAGATCGACAACCTGGCGGAGGCGCTCGTGCAGGAGGAGGGACCGGGGATCCTCCACTGGATGATCCAGGGGGCCAAGGCCTACCTCGCCGGCAAACCGCCCTTGACCGGCCCCAACGTCGTGCGCGCGGCCACCCAGGCCTACGCCACGACCGAGGACCACATCGGGCGGTTCCTCCTGGAGTGCTGCACCACCGGTGCGCACCTCGCCGAACCCCGTGATCTCAAGGTCGAGCAGGGAGCCCTCTACCGCGCCTACAGTGCCTGGTGCCTTGATGGGGAGGGCCTGCGCCCCGCCACCACGCGGGCGTTCGCCACACGCATCCGAGCCGAGGCGGGCGTCGCCTCGCCCAACGAGATGCTCCGTTCTAACGGCCAGAAGTTCTACCCGGGGCTCGCCCTCCTGGCCGACGAGGAGCAGGTTCCGCGTGACGCGATCAGGGCAAGCACGACGTGACTGGCCGACGTGTGCCGCCGCCTCGGGACGGGCACCCCTACGATGGACAAGGACGATGAACACACCCACCCACCGACGGAGACCCTCGCGGTCCTGTCGCATATCGGCATCGGCGCCGCGAGCGGCGCGGAGAGACCAGGGGCCCGGAGGGCCGACGTGAACGAGGAAGGACTCAGGCCATGAGCTCGCTACTGACAGCCAGCGATCTCGCCCACGAGGTCAAAGTGGTGTGGCTGGAGGACCCTGAAGAGCTCGACTACGTCCGACAGGCCCTGGACAAGACCCCCCGCCGTCGGGGAAAGCCGCGCTACCACCGTGACGGACGCATGATCGGTTTCACCGAACTCGGCGAGACGGCGGAAGCCGATCCGGACAGCGGCCTGCAGAAGCGGCGTGTGTTCTACCTCCTGCCGCACGATCGGGACGCCGAGCCCGAGGGTCTCTATCGGGAAGGCGCTCCGGGCGAGGCCGTCGACCCGCGCACGATCGAGCCCAGGCAGGTGGGAAGGAAGACCGAACGCTCACAGCGAGGGCTCTCCGCACCCACCGTTGCCTGACTTCGGTCCCTCCGGTCCGTCTCCCTTGGCGGGAATCCCGTCTCACCTGCCGGCGTGGAACGCTCTGACCTGACGTTTCTCGGGGCCATGTCCGTGTCTCGCCCAGGAGACGGTTGGCTGAAACGCGTTGAGGTCAATGGCGAATTTCAGTCCCTTCAGTCCCTTGGGACCCTGCGGAGCGGAACGTCTGGAAGGCGACGTCGACGTGGTCGACGTCGGTGAACGCGACCAGGAGGCTCGTGGCACGGGCGCCGCGGTGAAGCCGAAGCGGACGCGGGTCTCGATGACCGGGCCGGTGGTACGAGCCGCCTTGTTCCGGGCGCGGGGTTTTGATCCGGTCCCTGGCATGGCGCGCTGGCGGTGCCGGGCGATGGGGTACTGATCGGATGTCGGGGCGCACTTGTTCATCTTGCGGTGCATGTGGAGGCGGGGGGCTCACCGTTAACGCCGTTAACGCCGTTGACGGGGGAGTCGCCGGTACGCGGGCCCCGGCGGCTGGACGCGTGGGCTGAGCCTGAGGGCCGTTAACGGCGTTAACGCCGTTAACGGCGCCGGCGCCCCCGGCGTGGGCGCGGCATCAGATACGGGTCATCAGCAGCTCCGTGACGGTCTTGAGGTCGTCGGGTGTGAGGTGGGCGGTGAGGGCGTCCGCGATGGTCTCCGGGGAGTGCGTGGAGATCGTGATGCGGGGGGAGCCGGTGACTGACTCGGGCGCTGTCGGTGCTGCGGGCGCTGCCGGTGCTGCGGGGGGCTTGACGGCGTTAACGGCGTTAACGCCGTTGACGCCGTTGACGGGAGCGGGCGTCGCACGGGTGCGCTGGCGTGGGGGATTGACGGCGCCGGCGGCGTCGCTCGCCGCCGCTGCCTGCTCCTCCTGGGGGAGGCGACCGATACGGCGGGCCGGTTCCACCTTGAGCTCGCCGGTTTCCACCTTCTCCTGAAGGGTGGGCGTGAGGTTCAGCAGCGTCAGGCGCTGGGAGACCCAGGCCGGAGTCTTGCCGAGCCGCCTGGCCACCTGGGCCTGCGAACCGTGGACGTCGACGAGTTCCTGGAGCGCTCGGGCCTGGTCCATGGGTGCCACGTCGACCCGGTGCACGTTGGCGATCAGTGCGGATTCGAGGATGTCCGCCGCCGACGCGGACAGGGCGTCGTTGACGTGGATGTGCATGGTCTTGAGGCCGGCCAACTGCGCGGCCGCGAGCCGCCGGTTCCCGTCGATCACCACGTACGGGGCGCGGCCGAGGCCATCGGTCTGGCCCGGGTGGGCCTCCATGAACGCCATGCGGGTGGCGACCGCGAGGGGCTGGAGTTGGCCGCGGGAGACCAGGGACTGGGCCAGTTCGTCCAGCTCGGTCAGGTCCTCGCGGAGGTTGAACGGGTTGTGTGCCAGCGCCTCGATGGGTACCTCGGAGGGCGGGACGACCCCGGAGGTGGGGGCGCCCGTGGCCTCCGCGATTGCGGCGCGGCGGGAGCTGACACCTGCCGGCTGGGCTCGCGCGAAGGATGCCGAGACTCCGAGTTTGTCGGCCTTGCTCATGAGATCTCCCTGGCGAGCGCGCGCAGGGCGACCGCCTGGTCGCCCTTGGGGGCGTAGACGAACAGTGGCTGCTTGACCCGTACGGCCTCGCGCTGTTCCTTGAGGTCGGGGACGATGGCGACGACCCGCGGATCCTTTATGTCCATCCAGGCCTGGAGGGACGAGGTCGCGATGTAGCCGCGTCGCCCGTCGTAGAGGTTCACGACGAGGCCGAGGTAGTCGATGTCGAGGCTGAGGTCGTCGCGCAGATCGTTGATCTGGGAGGTGAGCAGGTCGTACGCGTCAGCCGAGGAGTCCTCTGCCTGTACGACGATCAGCGCGCCGGAGGCCCCGGACTGTTCGGCGTCGCGGCGGCGTCCGTAGTAGATGGCGGCGTCCATGCTGAGGCCGAGGCTCGGGGGGCAGTCGATGAGGATGACGTCGTAATCGGCCTCGACGGGGGCGAGGGCGCGTTCGAGGGCGGCCTCGCGGGCGCGGACGGTGGAGAGACGGACGTCGAGGAGGAAGGCGTCGGTGCAGGCCGGAAGGATGTGCAGCCGGTCGCCGAAACGCTCGTCCGGGATGGGGACGATCAGGTCGGCGAGCGGGCCCTTCGCCTCGCCGGCCATGTGGCAGGTCAGGCTGTCCCCGCCGATGGGGAGCGGCTGTCGACCGAGCTGCTTGGTGAGGTGGCCCTGCGGGTCGAAGTCCACGAGCAGGACGCGCATGCCCAGGCCCGGGAGGTCTTCGAGGTCGAGGGGCGTGGTCGGCAGCGGCTGCTGTGCCTCGTACGTGGCCTCGCCGTCGACCTGGACCGGGGAGCGACGGGCCAGTTGGCGGGCGACGCGGACCGGGTGGAGGGTGGCGGGATCCTCGGCGAGGGCTTCTGCCGTGCCGGCGGTGACGGCGGTCTTGCCGACGCCGCCCTTCTGGTTGCAGACGACGATGCGTCGTACGACGGAGGGCCGCTTCACCGTGGGAGCCGGGTTCATCTCCAGCCAGAGCCGGACGGCTTGGGCGAGACCCTGGATCAGGGAGACGCCGCGGTGCTTGGAGTCGGTACGGAAGGACTCCCACTGGCCGGCGGGCAGCCAGGTGGAGAACGACTCGGCACCGGAGGTGTCGACGGGGGACGGTGCCGAGGCGAGGGCGCTCCAGTGGGCGATGCCCTGGTGGACGGCGTCCTGGATGTCGACCCGCAGTTGAGCGGTGCGGATCTTCAATTCCTGGCGCAGCCACGGCGGGAGCTTGGAGACGACCTTCTCTCGGTCGCTCTGGGAGGAGGGTGAAGTCATGAGAGGGACTTTACTAACGTTCCAGGGTGTTCGTGAGCGCCACGCTTGGGTTTTGCTAACGAAACGATACGCAGTGGCCTTCTTCAGGCCCGGGCACGTGACAGGGCGGCCTCGCACACGCCGTGGCGAGCACCCCCGTGGTTCACCACGGCGCGTGCGAGGCCGCCCTGGATACGCAGTCAGCCGACCTGGTCCGCAGGGGAGTCCGGGTTCGGAAGACCGAGTTGGGCCCGGCACTCGGGCGAGCCTGCCGGGTCGAATGCGGAAATGCGGTGCGCGGGCGTGATGCCGGGGAGGAGGAACGTCCACAGGTCGGAGATCCGGGCGTGGAGGTCCTCGCGGGTGGTGCGGACGTAGGAGGTGACCTGGATGCCGGTGAACGAGCCGATGAGGAGGGTCGAGAGGTCGGTGACGTCCAGCGCGGGGAGTACGTCGCCCGCCTGCTGGGCCGGCGTCAGCAGGGTGTGGGCGGTGTTCATCCACGTGTTGTACGGCGTCGAGTCCGGGTGGGTGAACGAACCGAACTCGATGACCAGGCGGATGCCCGCCCGGATGCGGACGTTGGTGCGCAGGCCGTGTGCCATCTGGTGCGTGACGTCGATGGCGGTCTGGAGGCCGGGGCTCTCGATGGCCGGGAGGTCGTCGGACACCTGGAACTGTTCGTCCATCAGGGTGCGGGCGAGGGCTTCCTTCGACTGGAAGTGGAAGTAGAGGGCGCCCTTGGTGACTCCGGCGTGCTTGACGACGTCGCTGAGGCTGGTGCCGTGGAAGCCGGCGTCGTCGAACGCGATGGCCGCGCCGTCTAGGATCGCCTGCCGGGTGACCTCGGCGCGTTCCTGTCTGACCCTGGCCACGTGTGTCTCCTGATGCTGTCCGGTCGTCCGACCGATCGTGCTGCTGTGGTGGGTGGTGCGGGTGGGGCTGTCTGGCCAATCTAGCGGGGTGGGAACAAAGAAAACCAGTCGACAAGTACTTTTTCACGGAGCGGGGTGACGGTCTGTGGGGGCTTGATCGGGTTCGACCCGGTCCTCTTCGACGGAGCGGAGAGGGTGGGCACCGTTAACGGCGTTAACGGCGTTAACGCCGTTAAGTGGAGTGAGGCCTTCCGACAGTCAGGGCGTGTGCGCGCTCGCCCCGGTGGGCGCGGGGTATTCCGGGAGCGCGAGCGTGCTGACCTTCTGGCCCTGCTTCAGCATCCAGGCCAGACAGCGGGGTCGGCTGAGAACGGTGTTGCGCAGGCGCAGTCCGAGTCGGGTGGCGGGGGCCAGAAAAGGGCCCGTACGGTCGCCACCGCGTTGGCAGCCCTCGGCGTACGGGCGGACCAGGGACTCGTAGCGGGCGAAGGCGGCTTGGTGGTTTCCGGGGGTGCGGGCGAGTTCGGAGGCCAGAACGTACGCGGCCACGATCCCGGTCCCGGTGCCCATTCCGCCGATCGTCGCCCCGCAGGCGGCGTCTCCGACGAGGGCCACCCTTCCGGCGGACCAGGTGTCGACGTCGGCTCGGCTGATGGAGTCGAAGTACAGGTCCGGGGTTTCGTGGAGGGTGGCGAGGAGCTCGCGGGTCCTCCAGGGGAGGGGACTGAAGGCGCGGGTGATGTGTTCCTTCCGGGCGCGGTGGTCGTGGCGGTCGTACGACACGGGCGGCGAGGCGAAGACGAAGAAGGCACGGTCGGCGGTCGTGGACGCCAGCCGGCCCGGAACGTTGTAGCCGGTACTGCCGGGGCGGGGGAGGTCAAGGCGGGTCGGAAGGGACCAGGATGCGGCGTGGTAGCCGAGGTGCCTGACGTACTGCTCCTCCGGGCCGAAGGCGAGCCGACGGATGTGGGAGTGCAGGCCGTCGGCGCCGATGACGAGATCGAAGGTGCGGGGTGGGGAGTGGCGGAAGGTGACCTGCACGCCGGTGGCGGTCTCGGTGAGGCCGGTGACGGAGTCGCCGAAGACGTACTCGGTGGTGGGGCGTGAGGCTTCGTACAGCACCCGCGAGAGGTCCCCGCGGAGCACCTCGATGTCCCCGCCGGCGAACTCCGCAGGGAGGTGGAGGAGTTCGTTGTCGTCCTGGTCGACGAAGGTCATGGGGCTGCCGCCGGTCTGGATGCGGCGGAGCGCGTCGAGGATGCCCATGCGTTCCAGGACGGTGAGATGGGTGGTGCCGCGGAAGTCGACGGCCTGGCCACCCGCGCGGAGAGCCGGGGCGATCTCGACGACCGTGGGGCGGAAACCGTGGCGGCCCAGCCAGTGGGCGAGGGCGGGTCCGGCGATGCTCGCGCCGGAGATGAGGACCGTCATGGGGGGCTGGGGGTGTCGGGACACGGGGTCTCCTTGGATGAGCACATTACTGCGTCCGGTGGACGCAGTTCGTTCCGTGTACGGTAGACGCAGTTTTCGTGCGAACGCAAGGAGATGGCGATGTCCGGCGAAGAGTGGGGCGCGGCGGTGCGCTTGCTGTGGGGGCCGCCGACCAGCCCCGCGCGCGGGCCTAAGCGGGGCCTCACGCTGGAGGGCATCGCGGGGGCGGCCGGCCGGATCGCCGACACGCAAGGGCTGGGCGGCGTGTCGATGCAGCTGGTGGCCGGCGAACTGGGGGTCACCAAGATGGCCCTCTACCGGTACGTGCCGGGGAAGTCGGAGCTGGTCGCGCTGATGGTGGAGTCGGCGATGCCCGAACCGCTTCTGCTGGACGAGGCCTTGGCGGGCGCCGACGGATGGCGGGGCGGGCTCGAAGTCTGGGCGCGGGGCCTGCTCGCCGGATTCCGGGAACACCCGTGGTTGCTGGAGGCGACCGTGGGGGCGCGGGTGATGGGGCCGAAGGAGATCGGCTGGATGGAGCGCGCCCTCGTGGCGCTCGACGGGTGCGGTCTGAGCGGGGCCGAGGCCATGGACACGGTGGTGTTGGTGGCGGGCCACGTCCGCGGGATCGCCGAGCAGGAGCGGGCAGCGAGGGGCGGGGCGAGTGATCCGGGTGTAACGAGTGGTCCGGATGGAACCCGCGGTGCGTATGCGGAGAGTGGTGCGTATGCAGAGAGTGGGCCGGATGCTGCGAGTGGGCCGGATGCGATGCTCGGGAGGGTGCTGGGTGAGGTGATGCGCGAGCACGGGGAGAGGTACCCGGCGTTGTGTGCCGCCTTGGCCTCGGTCGCGGAGCACGGGGGGCAGGACCAGGCGCTGGAGTTCGGGCTGGAGCGGATCTTCGACGGTGTGGGCTTGCTGGTGGAGCGGCGGACCCGGGGCTGAGGCGGGCAGGGCTGGTCGCGCGCGGACGGAGGGGCCCGGGCGGCAGGGATGCGACGGACGGGCACGCGCCGTTCGGGGCGGTCGTGTTCGGGGCGTTCGCACCGCGCGGGGCGGGGGCCGTGGGCGTGGCTGCTGAGCGGATGCGGGAGTTCGTGGTGCCGGTGCTGCTGCCGCCGGTGAGGGAGTTCAGGGGACTGGACGGGGAGCGGGCGCGGCGCCTTCGACGGGAAGCGGGAACGCTCTCGACCGAAGTCGGCGTTAACGGCGTTAACGCCGTTAACGCTCTTGGCGGTCTTGCCTGGGGCGCGTTGGCGTTTCGGACGCGCAAGGTGGGCGGGGCGGTGGGTGCGGGCGCTGGGGAGGGGCCGGGCCTCAGGCGATGCCACCAAGGGGCGGATCGTTAACGGCGTTAACGCCGTTAACGATCCGACTGCCACGTCGTCCGGCAGCGACTGCGGGGCGCCCGCGGTGAGCTGAGCATCGTAGGTGTGCACCGCGACCGACCGGGTGCCGCACCAGATCGGACAACGTCCACTCGGGGCAGGTCGCCGCCCGCACATCGAGGTCGGGCGCGCAGGCGATTGCGGCGCGGAAGGCGGTCGTTCGTCGATCGTTCGTCTATCAGCAGCGGCTGTTGCGGCTGAGGCGCGGCTGAGGCGCGGCGGATCCGGCGGTCACGGGCGGGCGATCATCTCAGCGGGTGGTCCAGCCGCCGTCCACGGAGAGGGTGGTGCCGACCACGAACGAGGCGCGGTCGCTGCAGAGCCAGGCAGCGGCCTCCGCGATCTCCTGGGGCTCCGCGATGCGGGGCAGCGGCGCCGAGTTCAGGAGCATCTGCTCGACCTCGGGGTTCTGCTGGAGCCAGGTGTCGATCATCTCGCTGCGAGTGGATCCGGGTGCGATGGCGTTGATGCGGATGCCGTGCGGCGCGTACTCGCAAGCGGCTGCCTTGGTCATGCCGACGACCGCGTGCTTCGAGGCGACGTAGGGGGCGGCGACGGGCGTGGCGACCAGCCCTGCGGTGCTGCTGTTGTTGACGATGGAGCCGCCGCCGGTGGTCAGCATGGCGCGGATCTCGTGGCGCATGCAGTTCCATACCCCGCGGACGTTGGTGTCCATGATGGTGTCGTAGACGTCCTCGTCGAGTTCGTGCATGGGCGCCGGAAGCGCACCGACACCCGCGTTGTTGAAGGCGGCATCCAGCCGGCCGAACGAGGTGACGGCAGCCTCGACGGCGCGTGCCACGTCCCGGGAATCACGGACGTCGGCGACCACGTACTGGACCTGGTGGCCGGCGGCGCGCAGTTCGTCGGTCAGCGTGGCCAGCGGGTCCTCGCGGCGGGACACGAGGGTCACGGAGGCGCCCTCACGACAGAACACCCGGGCGGCGGCTGCTCCGATACCGGCGCTCGCTCCCGTGATCAGTGCTGATTTCCCAGCCAAAAACCGACTGCTGTCGTCCCCCGTCATCACGTCGCGACCGTAGCACGGCGAGGGGTGCCGGAAGGGGGGCGGAGGGTAGGTGGCACGAACCTGTCATGACAGCCGATTGTGCTGGTTGGAGGCTTGCGAAGGTCGGGACGGTGCACGAGGTCGCGAGTGCCCCTGCTGGGAGGGTGGGCGCGGCGCTCCAATCGGCCGGAGGTGTTCACTCCGGTACGAGTCCGGCCAACCTCCAGTGCACCCGCCGACCGTGGCACCAAGATCTCGTGGCCCTTTGTGTAAATCGAGGGTGCGATGAATGCGGCGAGTGCGGTGTGTGGAGCCTCCATGATCAAGAAGGAGCGTGCGGCTCGCACGCGCGAAACGTTGGTGCGTGCTGCCGCGCAGGTCTTCGCGGAGGAGGGGTTCGCGGCAGCGTTGGTCTCGGCGATCAGTCGCCGGGCGGGGGTGACCGCCGGTGGCCTGCACTTCCACTTCGCGAGCAAGACCGAGATCGCCCGGGCCGTCGAGGAACGTGCGGCGGATGCGGTTGCCCGGATCGCCGACGCGGAGCGGGCGGTGGGCCATCCGGTGCGGGTGTTGGTCGATTCGACGGCCGAGCTGATGGAACTGCTCGCGCAGGACGTCGTGGTGCGGGCCGGCTTCGCGCTGTCGGCCGACTCCTCCCACGAGAGTCGGGTGGACCTGCGCGGGCAGTGGCGGCTGTGGGTGGAGGAGTTGCTGGCGGCGGCGGAGCGGGGCGGGATGCTCGCGGAGGGTGTGTCCTCGCAGGACGCGGCGCGGGCGGTGGTGGCCTCGACCGTCGGGCTGGAGGTGTTGAGCGCGGCCGAACCGGAGTGGGTGGCGCCGCAGACCCTCGCGCGGATCTGGGGGTTGGTTCTGCCGCGATTGCTGGCGGGTGAGGAACTCGAAGCAGACTAAACGGTCTGTTTGATGGACCCTTTGAAGGGCGTTTCTCGCCTCGGGTGCTCGCCATTGAGGGGTGGAAACTCCCGGTCTGCTCCTGGAACTCCCGTGAACTCGCAGGTCAAATAGGATTCTTGACTGGAACTCGGGCGCCGCCGGCCTGAAGCTAGGGTGGTGCAAGGTTCATTGACAAACCGTCGGTCCTGTTTTTTACTGACTCTTGCGACTCATCCAAGGACAGGGGAGTACGACGTGGACATCGATGTACTGGGCGCACTGGACGTGCGGGAGAACGGAATCTCCATCACGCCGACCGCCCCCAAGCCCCGGCAGGTCCTGGCCCTCTTGGCCCTCCATGCCGACCAGGTGGTGCCCGTATCGGCACTGATCGAGGAGCTGTGGGGCGGCCTGCCGCCGCGCAGCGCCCGTACGACGTTGCAGACCTATGTACTGCAATTGCGCGCCCTGATCGCGACCGCCCTGGAGGGGAGCGACACTTCGCGGACTCCGAAGGACGTGTTGGTGACGTTGCCGGGGGGTTATTTGTTGAGTGGTGGTGGTGGGACGAGTGATGTGCGGGAGTTCGAGCGGTTGTCGGGGTTGGGGTATCGGGCGATGGATGTGGGTGATCATCCGGGTGGTGCGCGGTTGTTGAGGGAGGCGTTGGCGTTGTGGTCGGGGCCGGCGTTCGCGGATGTTCAGGGTGGTGTGCAGTTGGACATGGAGATGCGTCGGTTGGAGGAGACGCGGTTGTGTGCGTTGGATCAGCGGATCGAGGCGGATTTGCGGTTGGGTCGGCATCGTGAGGTGTTGGCGGAGTTGACGGTGTTGGTGAGCAGGTATCGCACGCACGAGAATCTGCATGGGCAGTTCATGTTGGCTCTGCACCGTTCCGGTCGGCGTGGTGAGGCGCTGGACGTCTACCAGCGACTGCGGACCACGCTCGTACGGGACCTGGGGCTTGAGCCGTCGGGGGCGCTGCGCAGACTCCAGCGCTCCATCCTGATGGCGGGGCCGGAGGGAGCGGCGACAGCCGCCGACGGCGCCGGCGCGGGCGCGGTGGGAAGTACCCGGGTGGAGCGGTTGGTACGGGTCTGAGCCCGGAGCGGCGCCCGTGGGTGCGGGTGTGTGGGTGAGTTTTCGTACTTCTCCTGCGGTGGGATGCGTGTGGGTGGGGGACGTGCGTGTGAGTGGGGCGGGGTCGAGCGGGGCTGGGGCTGAGCGGGGGCTGGTGGGGTCGGACGAGGGCGGCACGTGCGGTGCCGCCGCGAACCGGCTCGGGTGAGAGGAGACGAGCGGTGCAGGAGAGGTCGGAGCGGACGCGTAGGCGACTGCTCTTCGCCGGAGCCGAGATGTTTCACCGGAACGGCTACGCCAATGCGACGCTCGGCGAGATCGCGAGTGTGGCCGGGGTCACGAAAGGGGCGCTGTACTTCCACTTCGCCTCGAAGGACGAGCTGGCGGACGCGGTGCAGCAGTGGGGCTGTGGGCTGTTGCACGAGGCGGTACGGGGATTGCGGGAGGCCGGGGACTCGCCGTTGCAGGCGCTGATCGGCACGACGCACTGGCTGGCGCGGACCCTGCACGAGGATCCGGCGATCCCGGCGAGCTTCCGGATCACCAAGGAGTGCGCGGGACAGCAACCGGCGGTGGTGGACTTTCACGGGGCGTGGCTGTCGGTGGTCTGTCGGCTGCTGCGGATGGCCCGGGACGCGGGGGAGTTGGCGGGCTTCTCGGGAGGGGTCGGCGAGGGCGATGGCGCGGGTGAGGGCGATGGAGCCGACGGGACCGGTGGAGCCGGGAGCGGCGGTGCCGGAGGTCGGTGGGAGGGGGCGGAGGCGTTGGTGGCGGCCGCCGTCTGTGGGATCGAGGTGCTGTCCGGGACCGGGCTGTCGTACCGGGAGTTGAAGGGCAAGGTGGCCGCCCTCTGGGGGCTGCTCCTGCCGAGCCTGGTGGGGGAGGCGCGGGCCGGGGAGTACCGGACGTGTGGTGAGGCGGGCACCGCGGACGAGCGGTGCCTGGAGGCGGTGGGGTTCGTGGCAAGCGGGGGCTAGGTCGATGTCTTCGCTTTTCGATCGCAGGATCGGTCTGCCGGTTGCCGGTTGCCGGTTGCCGTGCGGAGTCGGGTTCAGGCCCGTGTTCAGGCCTTGGTTCAGGGTCGTTGGCCGGGTCGTTGTCAGGTTCGGATTCGTTTTCGGTTTCGCGAAGTGGAGGGGAGACCGTGAAGATTCAGGTTCTGGGTCCGTTGAGTGCCGAGGTCAACGGGGGCTCGATCGTTCCGACTGCGGGCAAGCCGCGCCAGATCCTGGCGCTCTTCTCGCTGCAGCCAGGTCGAGTGATTCCGGTACCCACGCTCATGGAGGAGATCTGGGGTCACGATCTCCCGCAGAGCGCGCTGACCACACTCCAGTCGTACATCCTGCAACTGCGTCGTCGACTGGGCACCGCCATGGGGCCGGGACGGCCCGGCAGGGCCAAGGAGGTGCTCGCCACGCGGCACGGTGGGTACGTGTTGCAGGTGCCGCCGGAGGCGGTGGACGTGTACACGTACGACAGCCTTCTGGCCCGGGGGCAGAACGCGTTCGAGGCCGGTGACGACGAGAGATCCGCGGCCATGCTGAGGGATGCGCTCGCGCTGTGGAACGGGCCGGCGCTGGTCGACGTACGGCTCGGCCCGATTCTGGAGATCGAGTGCATGCGGCTGGAGGAGAGCCGCCTGGTCGCGGTCGAGCGGCGGATCGACGTCGACCTGCGATTGGGGCGGCACACGGAACTCCTGGTGGAACTGACCGAACTGACGGCGCGGCACCCCCAGCACGAGGGGTTGCACTCGCAGGTCATGGTGGCGCTCTACCGGTCGGGTCGGCAGGCGGCGGCGCTGGACGTGTACCGACGGTTGCGGAACCGTCTGATCGACGACCTGGGGGTGGAGCCGTCGCCGCAGTTGCAGCGACTGCACCAGGCGATGCTGGCGGTGGACCCGGCGTTGGATGTGGCGGCGGGGGCGAAGCGGGGGTCGACGTTCGATCTGTACGCGGCGTAGCCGTTTCCCTGGCCGGGGGTGGGATGTGGCGGGGCCGGGGGCTCTGCCGGTGTGGTGCGGTGTGGCGCGGCGCGGCGCGGTGTGGTGTGGCGCGGTGCGGCGCGGCGCGGTGCGGTGTGGTGCGGCGCCGTGGGGCGTGGCCCGGACTGCGTCCGGCTTTCCGGGGCTCCGCCCCGGACCCCGCGCCTCAAACGCCGGCGGGGCTGAGATGGGCTGGCCCGGCGGGGCTGGGGTGGGGTTCGTGTGATCGGGGTGCGTGGCAGGGTGGGGGGATGGGTGATCTTGGGCAGGGGTTTCGGGAGTTCCGGCTGGGCGTGGGCGAAGGGGAGCTGGACGACCTTCGCGGGCGGTTGGAGCGGGTGCGGTGGCCCGATGAGTTGAGCGGGGTCGGGTGGGCGTACGGGATGCCGCTGTCCGAGGTGCGGGAACTCGTCCGGTACTGGCGCGAGGAGTACGACTGGCGGGCCGCCGAGGCGCGGCTCAACGAGTGGCCGCAGTACACCACCGAGATCGACGGGGCCACCGTCCACTTCGCGTACCTCCGCTCGCCCGAGCCGCGTGCGACACCCCTGCTGATGACCCACGGCTGGCCCGGGTCGTTCGTGGAGTTCCAGCGGGTCGCCGGGCCGTTGACCGATCCGCGGGCGCATGGCGGGGACCCCGCCGATGCCTTCCACCTGGTACTTCCGCACATCCCGGGGTTCGCCCTGTCGGGGCCGACCACCGAACCCGGCTGGGAGTTTCGGCGGGTGGCGCGCGCCTTCGGGACCCTGATGGACCGGCTCGGGCACGAGCGGTACGGGGTGCAGGGCGGCGACTGGGGCGCCGCGGTCTCGCGGGAGTTGGGGCGGGTGCGGCCCGGGAACGTGGTGGGAGTCCATCTGAACCTGCTGCCCGGCGCCGGGGCGACGTCCGAACCCACGCCGGAGGAGCTGGCCGCGCTGGATCCCGTCGAGCGGGAGCGGACGTCGGCGTCCTGGGAGCGGTACCGGGTGTGGGCGCGGGAGCGCCAGGGGTACGCCGACATCCAGTCGACCCGGCCGCAGACCCTCGCGTACGCGTTGAACGATTCCCCCGTCGGACTGCTCGCCTGGATCGGGGAGAAGTTCGCCGAGTGGAGCGATCCGCGAACCCCCGTGGACCGGGACCGGATGCTGACGAACGTCATGCTGTACTGGCTGACGGGCACGGCCGGTTCCGCCGCCCGGATCTACTACGAGCGCGCGCACGCCGACCACCACGGGCAGCCGCCCGAGGTGTCGAGGACGCCGACCGCACTCGCCGATTTCCCCCGGGACAACTTCATTCCGCTGCGGCACATCGCCGAACGCACCGATCGCATCGTGCGCTGGACCTCGTACGACAAGGGCGGGCACTTTCCCGCCATGGAGGTGCCCGAGTCGCTGGTGGAGGACGTACGGGCCTTCTTCCGGCAGCTGAGGGCGGCGCCGCGAGCGCGGGGTTCCCGAGGGGTGACGTTCTGAGGGCCGCGTCCGACAGGTGCGGTGTCGGCCGGTGTGGGTGGCGGACGGGACTGCCATCATCAGCCGATGGACGACGAACAGAGGACCCGACCCGTTCTGACGGGTGATGAACGCGCCACGCTCACCAGCGTTCTGCAGGGGCAGCGGGACACGCTGCTGATGAAGTGCGCGGGCCTGACGGTCGAGCAACTGCGCCGCAAGGCGGTCGCGCCGTCCGAGCTGAGCCTGCTCGGGCTGGTACGGCATCTGGCGGAAGTCGAGCGGAGCTGGTTCCGCAATGTGCTCAACGCCGAGGGAGTGAGCAGCTTCTTCCCCAGGAACGAGGCCGGCGAGCGGACGGACTTCCACGTCGAGGACGCGGACCCGGCGGAGTCGTTCCGGATCTGGCAGGAGAGCTGCGAGCGCTCCCGCGCGATCGTGGCGGCGGCGGAGTCCCTGGACGTGCGGGGGCGCCACGAGGACCAGACCTACTCCCTGCACTACGTCCTGGCCCACATGATCGAGGAGTACGCCCGACACAACGGGCACGCCGACCTGCTGCGCGAGGTGATCGACGGGGTCACCGGGGAGTAGCGGGAGCCGGGGGAGGGTCGGGGGCCGCCGGCCGTGTCGGTGGGGGCAGCTGGTGGCTACGGGGCCGCCGGGGTGCCCTGACGGTCCACGGCGTCCAGGGCCAATGCCCACGGGAAGGGGGCCGGGACGTCCTCGTCCGGCGGACCGGGGGTGTACCCGCCCTCGCCGTGGAGGAGTTCCACGCCGGCTCCCCGCAGCTCGGCCAGCGAGAGGTCGAAGCGCGGGTGCGCCGCGAGCGCGGCGTTCGTGCAGGGCATGGCGACGACGGGAATGTCCTTGCCGATGGCCTCGGCGGCGATCCCGGCGACGAACCGGTCGGTGAGCCCGAGAGCCCAGGCGTTGAGCGAGTTGAAGGTGACCGGGGCGAACAGCACGGCGTCGGCCGCGGGCCACACGTCGGGTTCCCCGGGCAGCTTGTACTGCCAGCGCACCGGGTTCCCGGTCAGGGCGGCGAGTCCGTCGAGGCTCTCGGACACCCAGTGCGCGGCCGTCGGGGTCAGACCGAGGCAGACGTCCCAACCGCGCGACTGGGCGTTCTCGATCACGTGGGCCACGTCGAAGACGGGCGGGGCGGCGGAGCAGAGCAGATACAGGGTCCTGGTCATACCGCCATGTGATCATATTCCTCCACCTCAAGCGGACTTGAGGTGTGAAAGTCATCGCCGAGAACACAAAGAACGCGGCGGGTGGAGACCGCCCGTCCCCGGGCCGCGACCCCGCGTGACGTGGAGCGCCGGCGGAGAGAGTGGCGCGAGGTTCTTGCGCGGGGTGCGATGAGTTTCGGGGGGCGGGGCCGTCTATCCCTGTGACGCGGCGGAAAGAGAATGTGGACGGTGTGCACATTGCCTTGTAGGCTGCGGGTCATGGAGATGTGGACGCCGTCCACATGGGTGGGCGGCACCGCCGCGCATCGGCGGTCGACAAGGGAGCGGGACACATGCGCATCGTGGTCAGCGAGTTCATCAGCCTGGACGGCGTCGTGCAGGCACCGGGCGGCGCGGGCGAGGACGGCGACGGCGGATTCGCGCACGGCGGCTGGTCGCACCCGTTCTTCGACCCGGAGGTGGTGGGCGGTGCCTTCTCGGACGCGATGGGCGGGGCCGAGGCGCTGCTGTTCGGGCGACGGACCTGGCAGACCATGGCGGCCGCGTGGCCGGAGCGGGCGGGGGACCCGTTCGCCGACCGGATGAACGCGATCCGCAAGTACGTCGTGTCCGAGACGCTCGACGACTCCGAGCCTGCCTGGGAGAACACCACGCGCATCCCCGGTGGCGAGGCGCTCGCCCGCATCCGGGAGCTGCGCGCGGCGGAGGGCGGCGACCTGCTCGTCATGGGGAGCCCCACCCTCGTCCGCACCCTGTTGAGCGAAGGATTGGCCGACGAGCTGCGGCTCATGATCATGCCGGTGCTGCTCGGCGGCGGTAAGTCGATCTTCCCGGACGACGGCGGTCTGCGGACGCTGGAACTGGTCTCCACGGTCACCAGCGCCGCCGGCGTCAACGTGTGCACCTACCGGCCGGTGACCGGCGGCTGAGGCCGCCCCACCCTTCACCCACACCACCCACGCACCCGTCTCCGTACGAGAGGAACCCCGACATGACCGACGCCGTCAAGGGCCCCGCGAGCTACTTCCCCTCGATCGAGAAGAAGCACGGTCGACCGATCTCGCAGTGGAAGGAACTCATCCGGTCCTCGCCCCTCACCCGGCACATGGAGCTGGTCAGCTGGCTCAAGGCCGAACACGGCCTGGGCCACGGTCACGCCAACGCCCTCGTGGCCCACACCCTCGCCGAGGACGCCGGCAAGTGAACCGCTGAGGGGCAAGTGAACCGCGGAGGGGGTTGCGGGAGCAGGCCGGACGCTCGCGTAGGAGGCTGAACTTCCTCGCCGGCGCCGGGCCGCCGGGCCGGCCACGGGCGCGCGTTCGCGTTGTCCACGGCCCTCAAGCGGGTACGGGGGGTGGGCCCGCAGGAGTTCCGCGCCGGGAAAGCCCTGGCGGTCGAGGCTCCGAAGGACGCTCGGGGCCCGCTGACGGTGGTGCTCCGGGGGTGGCGGCGACCCAAGGAGCCCTCGGCTCGCCCCCAGCCCCGGTCCCGGCGCCGCCCCCGGCGCCGCGCGCCCGCGTCAGAGGGTGAGGACGCCGACCCGCTGGGTGCCGCTGAGTTCGCCCGTGGTCGTGAAGCCCAGACCGAGGTAGAAGGGCTCGGGGGTGTGCTCGCCCGGGTTCCAGGTGACGTACGCGTGGGTGCCGCCGAGGCGGCGGATCTCCTCGGCGACCGCCTGGACCGCGAAGCGTCCGTATCCCCGGCCCTGGCGCGCGGCGGAGATGTTCAGGCGCCAGATGCCGGAGCGGCGGTCGTTCGCGTCGTCCGCCCAGGAGATGTCGAGGAAGGCCATGACGAAGCCGACCACTTCCTCCGCCCCGTCGTCCCCGCGGTCCACGATGGCCCGCGGCCAGGCGTTCGTCCCGTACACGTAGGCCTCCGCCAACGATTTCAGGACAGGTGACACAAGGTGCTCCTGATGCGGGTGAAGACGAATCGCGCACACCGCGTCGAAGTTTTCCGGGGTGACCGGTACCAGGCGGGGAGTTGAGCTGCTCATCGTCTCAGCCTACTTTCCGCCAGGGTGACGATCGACGGAACGGTGATGCTGTAAGAAGTAAGTGCGGACCACTCCTCCACTTCCTTGCGGGCCGTGCTTCCCGTACCGCCCGTGCTTCCCGTACCTCCCGACGAAAGGCTGTCGTTGATTCCCGAACGGATCCTCGTGACGGGCGCCACCGGCTTCGTCGGATCCCATGTGACGGACCGTCTGACGGCCGCCCTGGGCGCCCCGGACGGACGGAGGGGCCCGGAAGGCCCGGTCGGTCCCGCGCTGCGGTTGCTCACCCACCGGCGGGCTCTCCCGGGGCGCACGGGTGGGGCGGTGGCCGGGGTCGAGACGGTGACCGGCGATCTGACGGACCAGGCGTCCCTGCGGGGCATCTGCGAGGGCGTCACCGCGGTCGTCCACCTCGCGGCCCGGATCGGCGGCACCGAGGAGGAGTGCCGGACGGTCAACACCGAGGGCACCCGCGCCCTGCTGGCCGAGGCCGCGCAGGCCGGCGTACGGCGCTTCGTGCACCTCGGCACCGCCGCCGTCTACCGGGACGAACCCCACCGGGGCGAGGCCGAGGGGCTGTTGGCCGAGGAACCGGTCTCCGCGACCAGCGTCACCCGTCTGGAGGGCGAGCGACTGGTCCTCGCCGCAGGGGGCGTCGTGGTGCGGCCCCACCTGGTCTACGGACGCGGTGACACCTGGATGGTCCCCGCGCTGGTCGACCTGATGGGGCGCTTGCCCCACTGGGTGGACGGAGGACGCGCGCGGCTCTCGATGATCTCCGCGGACGCGCTGGCGGACGCGGTGGTGGACCTGGCCCGGCTCCCCGGACGGCTCGCGGGACAGGTCCTGCACGCCTGCCACCCGGAGCCGGTCGGCGCCCGGGAACTGGTCACCACCGTGGGGGAGGCCCTCGGGGTGCCCCTGCCGGAACAGGACGTCACGCTGGAGGAGGCCTGCGCACGGCTGGGTGCGGCGGGCGACCCGGTCACCCGCCGCAGGATCTCGCTGCTGGCGGTCGATCACTGGTACGACGGCAGCCGCTTGTGGAAGCTGGTCGGCGCGGAGCCCGGACCTGGGCTGCCGGAAGGATTCGCCCGGTACGCGCCGTGGTACCGGGAGCACATGGGCCGATGAGCGGCCACGGCTCCCGGCCGAGGAGGCCGGATCAGTCGGAGGCTATGGTTCCGGTGACGGTCGCCTCGAATATCCGGGCGTCGCCCTGGTGTCCGGTGACGTGCACGGTGCGGATGCCCGGGTCCATGGAGTGGGGGACCTCGGTGTCGATCCAGCACGGGGCGTCGAGTTCCGCGTAGTTGTGGAACGAGGACTCCACCGCCGTGGGTCTGAAGGAGCGGGCGTGGAGCGTCCCGCAGGCGGCCTGGCGGGCCGCCTCCACCAGGACCATGCCCGGGTGGTGGTCGTTGGCGTGCTCGAAGAGGATCGGGTGCGTCAGGTCCGGCGAGAGCAACCAGCGGCCGGGCCGGTCGCCCGGGGCGAGGACCACGTCGAAGGGCAGCAACCGGCCCGCCTCCGCCGGCAGGATCGGCGCCGGACGCGGCGGGAGCTGCGCGGGAGCGGCCGTGGACAGCGCGCCGTACTCGCCGCGCAGCCGACGGTAGACCGCCGGGGGAACGAAACTGAAGAGCCCGGAACCGGTGGCCGCGATCCGTCCCTCACGGCGGACGCTCACCTCCAGGAAGCCGGAGAACCGGTTGCCCTTCCAGCCGAAGTCCCGGCAGGTGGCGATGAGTTCCAGGTCGGTCGGGCCGGCGCCGATCAGCAGCTGTTCCAGGTCGGCCTTGAAGCCCAGGCTCCACAGCAGCACACTGTGCCCCAGGGGCACCCCGTATTCCGCGTGGCACAGTAAAAGGCCGGCCTGACGGACGGTCTCGCCCACTTGGACGAGGTCGTGTCCGGTACCGTCCGCGCTGATGAAGAAGGTATGGGCCCGCGGCCACTGGCCGGTCAGCAGGAAGGTGTCGTCACCGATCCGTTCGTAGCCGGTCAGGAACACCTCCGCCACCGAGCTGCGATGCACGTACTCCCGGGGGACGGTGCTCGTGAGCCGGGGGAGTTCGTCACAGCGCGTCGTCCGCCGCACGCCGGCTTCCTTCATGGACAGCGCGGGGGTGTTGTTCTCGAACGTGAGCAGGGTCATGGACCTCTCCGCAGAGCCGAGTTGACGGATGGGACGAGCACTTGAAGTCGTAAGATACGTACTCTCCGGTTTTGTTTGCAAGGATGTTCTGGCCTCCACTTGGCGCAGATGTCGCTGCGGGGCCGATGTGAGGGTGCGAGTGTCACCGTAAGGTTAAAACAAACCAGGTGGATGGTTCGTTTGAGGCGGTGACAGCCTGTTCATTCTTGGCTGCTCAGCGAAGTTGATCGTGCGAGAGCGCGACCAACGCGAGAACTTCTCCCGCCACGTGAGACGGACTTGACTGCCGTGGCCAGAAGGTCACGGTTTATTGTTTCCGTCTTGATAAAATACGAACCTTCTGGTTGGTTTTACGGGGGGGAGCGGAATCCCGAAGGGGTTCCGTCCGTGTGGGCCCGTGAACATCGGAGGCATCGTGGCACGTCAGGAACGTGCAGTGCGCACGCGTCGTGCAATCTTGGAAGCGGCGGCCTCGGTCTTCGACGAGCGCGGATATGAGGCTGCGACCATCGCGGACATCCTCACCCGCGCCGGAGTGACCAAGGGAGCGTTGTACTTCCACTTCTCGTCCAAGCAGGACCTGGCGCGAGGAGTCCTCGACGAGCAGTTCGCCGAGGGGGGCGTACCACCGCGCCAGAGCAAACTGCAGGAACTCGTCGACACGTCGATGGTGATGGCCCATCGCATGCAGCGCGACCCCATGCTGAGCGCCGGCGCGCGGCTCTCGCTCGGTCCCGACATGCGGGAGATCTTCGGAGGCGGATCGGTCCCCGGCTGGATCAAGGTGACCGAGGAGATGCTGATCCAGGCCAAGGCACGCGGCGAGCTGCTGCCGCACGTCAACACGGCCGAGACGGCCTGGACCCTCTCGGCCTGCTGGACCGGGGTGCAGATCTACTCGCAGACGCTCGTCAACCGCGAGGACATCGAACACCGGGTCTCGGTGCTCTTCGAGCACGTCTACCCGAGCATCGCGACGCCCGCGGTCCTGGCCCGGCTGGAGATGGGGCGGACCCGCGGGGCCGAGGTGGTGGCCGAGATGGAACGGTTGGGGGCCGCGGAGGTGGTCGGCGACCAGGTCGCCTCCTGACGCGCGTCGGCGTTTCTCGGGCACGGCTCCACCGAGGCGTCGGACCGTGCCTGCGAAGCTTTGTAATCCCCTGGGCAAACCGCCGAGGCGGTTTGTGGAGATCGCATGGTCAAGCAAGAGCGTGCTGCCCGCACGCGTGAGATTCTGGTCCGCGCCGCCGCGGAGGTGTTCGTCGAGGAGGGTTTCGCCACGGCCTCGATCGGCGCGATCAGCAAACGGGCCGGGGTCAGTGCCGGCGGCCTGCACTTCCATTTCGGCAGCAAGACGGCCTTGGCCGAGGCGGTGGTGGACCGGGCCGCGGCATCCGTGCGCGTGATCACGGTCTCCCGGCCGGCGGGCGGAAACGCGCTCCAGGTGCTCGTCGACTCGACGCACGACCTGATGGCACTCCTCGCGCATGATCCCGTGGTCAGCGCGGGATTCGGGCTCTGCGTGACGACCGGGACCGGCGACGACGCGGCAGCCGGCCCCTGCGGTGTGCGCCGTCAGTGGCAGCGCTGGGTCGAGGCCATGTTCCGTACCGCCGCCCGGAACGGGGAACTCGCCGACGGCGTCTCGGCGCAGGACGCGGCCGCCGCCGTGGTGGCGGCGATCGTCGGCTTCGAGGCCCTCGGAGCCGACGAGGGAGCATGGCTCGCCGAGCCCTCGCTCGCCCGGTACTGGGCCCTGATGCTGCCCCGGATCGCCGCCGACGGCTCGCTCGGAGAGCTGCGCGCAGACGGCTCGGACCCGATGTGCGTGGCCGGCGCCGCCCGAAGCGGCGCCCCCGACTAGAAAACTGAACGGTCCGTTCCGGTCTCTGAAGCACCCCTCAGGAAGGTTTCTGAGGGGTGTTTTTGTGCGCGCCGGCGGCTTCCAGGGACCCCCGATCCCTGGCAAATGCGCAGGTCAGATGCTGTTCGCCGGTGTCTGTGGCCTCTGATGGCAAAAAAACGGCCCAGCCGGTTTGGTATTGACAAACCGCTGATGCTGTTTTTTGCTCATTCCGGTGAAAGTCGAGGGCTCATCCATGGACGAAGCAGGGGAGTACGGCGTGGACATCGATGTACTGGGCGCACTGGACGTGCGGGAGAACGGGATCTCCATCACGCCGACCGCGGCCAAACCCCGTCAGGTGCTCGCGCTCCTCGCGTTGCACGCCGACCAGACGGTCCCCGTCGCCGCGCTGATCGAGGAGCTGTGGGGCGAGCAACCGCCGCGCAGCGCCCGCACCACGCTGCAGACGTACATCCTCCAGCTCCGGGCGCTCATCGCCACGGCCCTCGCCAACGGCGGGGACACTTCGCGGACTCCGAAGGACGTGTTGGTGACGTTGCCGGGGGGTTATTTGTTGAGTGGTGGTGGTGGGACGAGTGATGTGCGGGAGTTCGAGCGGTTGTCGGGGTTGGGGTATCGGGCGATGGATGTGGGTGATCATCCGGGTGGTGCGCGGTTGTTGAGGGAGGCGTTGGCGTTGTGGTCGGGGCCGGCGTTCGCGGATGTTCAGGGTGGTGTGCAGTTGGACATGGAGATGCGTCGGTTGGAGGAGACGCGGTTGTGTGCGTTGGATCAGCGGATCGAGGCGGATTTGCGGTTGGGTCGGCATCGTGAGGTGTTGGCGGAGTTGACGGTGTTGGTGAGCAGGTATCGCACGCATGAGAATCTGCATGGGCAGTTCATGTTGGCCCTGCACCGTTCCGGTCGGCGTGGTGAGGCGCTGGACGTCTACCAGCGACTGCGGACCACGCTCGTACGCGAACTCGGCATAGAGCCCTCGGCGGCCCTGCGCCGGCTTCAGCGCTCCATCCTGATGACCGGGCCCGAACGCCCCCTGGATTCCACCGAGACGCCCAAGAGGCGACTGGTTCCCGTGGGCTGACAGGTCATCGCACGGTCTCTGTGCGCTCATTTCCCCGCGGCCACCGGAACCCCACTCCGGAAAAGCCCGGACAGCACCGCGGAAAGAACTGCCGCGGGAGCCCCCGAGGAAAGGTCATCATCACTGATGAAGGGGCTCCCACCAGCGGAAAGGCACCCAACCGCGCGCCGGCGCGGAGGGCCGCTCGACGCAGGCTCAAGAATTCGGTGACCTTGCCCGGGGCCCCGTTACCGTGATCGGGTCGAATGCTGAAATCCGAGTATGGCGCGACGAATTGCGGAGGGGAGACGGGAAACCGTGAAGATTCAGATTCTGGGACCTTTGAGTGCCGAGGTCAACGGAGGATCGATCGTTCCCACGGCGGGCAAGCCGTGTCAGATCCTGGCGCTCCTCGCGCTCTACCCGGGCCGGGTGATGCCCGTGCCGACCCTCATGGAGGAGATCTGGGGCACCGACCTGCCACAGAGCGCGCTCACCACCCTGCAGACGTACATCCTCCAACTGCGCCGCCGGCTCGGCACGGCCATGGGGCCGGGGGCCCCCGGCTCGGCGAAGGACATCCTCGCCACCCGGCACGGCGGATACCTGCTCCAGATCCCCCCGGAGTCCGTGGACGTCCACACGTACGAGACCCTCGTGGCCGGCGGCCAGAACGCCTTCGAGCAGGGCGACGACGAGACCGCGGCGGACCTGCTGCGCAGGGCGCTCGCCCTGTGGCAGGGGCCGGCGCTCGTCGACGTACGGGTGGGCCCGATCCTCGACATCGAGGTGCTGCGGCTCGCGGAGAGCCGACTCGTCACCACCGAACGGCGGATCGATGTCGACCTGCGGCTGGGCAGGCACACCGAACTCCTTGCGGAACTGACCGAACTGATTGCCCGGCACCCGCAGCACGAGGGACTGCACTCGCAGGCGATGGTCGCGCTCTACCGATCGGGGCGACAGGCGCGGGCGCTGGACGTCTTCCGGCGGCTGCGGACACGGCTCATCGACGAACTGGGCGTGGAGCCGTCGCAGCAGCTGCAACGGCTGCACCAGGCGATGCTGAAGGTGGACCCCGCGTTGGACGTGGCGGCGGGGCCGCGGAGGTCTTCGACGTTCGACCTGTACGCGGCGTAGCCCTCCGGGGGTTGTGCGGGTGCGGATGGCGGCGCGGTGCGGGTGGGCCGGGCCGCGGCCGGGGTTGCGGGGCTCCGCCCCGGACCCCGCGCCTCAAACGCCGGCGGGGCTGAAAGGGCCCGGCGGGGCTGGAATTGCCCGGTCGGGCCAGGGGGCGTTGAGTGGTGCTCCAGGGAGGGTGGTCAGGCTCGGGGTACCCGGGACGCGTCCGCGTGCTCGCGGACGAGGAGAGGGGTACACCCATGGACCGGCTGGAACTCACCGACCTGACGCGGATCCTGCGCGCATGGGGAGGTGAGGAGGAGGGCGTCGAGCTGGACGACGACGTCCGCGACCTGTACTGGGTGGAGCTCGGCTACGACTGCCTTTCCGTCCTCCAGACCACCGGATACCTGGAGCGGAGGTTCGCCATCGCCTTCGACGAGGAGGCCATGGAGTACGCCGACACCCCGCGCCGCTACCTCGACCTGGTCAACCACGTGCTGGGTTCCCGCGCCGCGGTCTGAGGTCGCGCCCCGGAACTCCACCCGGAGTCCAGGAAGCTTCCTGCGGATACGGACAGGCTCTGCATCAAGCGTTGAGAGAGGGTGTCTGATGTCTGTCGAACGAGTGCACCGGATGACACACGCGGTGGACGTCGCCGCACCGGCCGGCGTCCTGTACGCGCTGGTGGCCGACACCGCCCAGTGGCCGCTGCTGGTACCGGACACCGTCCATGTCGAGCCGTGGGACTTCGACGGCAGCCGGGAACGGTTCTCCCTGTGGGACACCCGCGACGGGACCGTACGGTCGTCGTTGTGGCGGCGGACCCTGGACCCCGAACGGCGGCGCATCGACTTCCGCCAGGAGGTTCCCGCGGCGCCCGTCACCTCCGCGGGCGGCAGTTGGACGGTACGGCAGCTCGCCCCGGGCTGGTCGCGGCTGACCCTGGAACAGGACTTCACCGTCGCCGGCAACCGCGGCTCCGACGTCGAGCGGACCCGCGCCGACGTCGAACGAGGCGGGCGGGACATGCTCGACCGGCTGCGCGAGGCCGCCGAGCGCTGGGAGCGGCTCGACGCGCTGACGATGAGCTTCGAGGACTCCGTCCGCGTCGACGGACCGGGCGAACCGGTCGGCGCCTTCCTGTACGACGTGGCCTCCTGGCCCGACCGGGTCCCGCACATCGCGCGCGTCGACGTCGTCGAGGACCGCCCGGGAGTGCAGCGCGCCACCACGCACACGCTGACCGTCGACGGCTCCGTCCACACGACGGAGTCCGTACGGGTGTCCTTTCCGGCTGCCGGCCGCACCGTCTACAAGGAGACCGTGCCGTCGCCGCTGCTGGCCGCGCACACCGGGGAGTGGTCGATCGTCCCGGACGAGACGGGAGTCACCGTGATCTCCCTGCACCACGTGCTGCTGGACGAGCGGATGGTGGAACGCGTCCTCGGTCCCGACGCCGACCTGACGCAGGCGCGCCGGTACGTCCGCGAGACCCTCGGCCGGGAGAGCGCGGCCACCTTCGAGCAGGCCCGCGCGTACGCGCGGAACGCCGTCAGGGGCCTGCGGGCGCTGTGAGCGCCGGACCGCGAGCGGAGGTCCGGCGCCCCTTCGCCCCGGTCAGCCGCCCAGGACCGTCCAGGTGTCGTTGCCGGCGAGGAGGGCGGAGAGGTCCGCCTTGCCCTGCTGCGCGATGGCGGTGTCGAGTTGGTCGGCCATGAGGGTGTCGTAGACGGGGCGTTGGACGCTGCGCAGGACTCCGATGGGGGTGTGGTGGAGGGTGTCGGGGTCGGCGAGGCGGGAGAGGGCGAAGGCGGTGGTGGGGCTGGTGGTGTGGGCGTCGTGGATGAGGAGGTGGGGGGTGTTCTCGGGGGTGAGGGTGACTGCTTCGAGGTCGCCGGTGGTGGGGTTGCGGATGACGCCTTTGGTGTGGTCGGTGCCGAAGCGGACGGGTTGGCCGTGTTCGAGGCGGATGACGGCGTCTTGTGCTTGTTCGTTGTCCTTGAGGGCTTCGAAGGCGCCGTCGTTGAAGATGTTGCAGTTCTGGTAGATCTCGACGAGTGCGGTGCCTTGGTGGTCGGCGGCTTGGCGCAGGACGTCGGTGAGGTGTTTGCGGTCGGAGTCGATGGTGCGGGCGACGAAGCCGGCTTCGGCTCCGATGGCGAGGGAGACGGGGTTGAAGGGGGCGTCGAGGGAGCCCATGGGGGTGGATTTGGTGATTTTTCCGAGTTCGGAGGTGGGGGAGTACTGGCCTTTGGTGAGGCCGTAGATGCGGTTGTTGAAGAGGAGGATTTTGAGGTTGACGTTGCGGCGGAGGGCGTGGATGAGGTGGTTTCCGCCGATGGAGAGGGCGTCTCCGTCGCCGGTGACGACCCAGACGGAGAGGTCGCGGCGGGAGGTGGCGAGGCCGGTGGCGATGGCGGGTGCGCGTCCGTGGATGGAGTGCATGCCGTAGGTGTTCATGTAGTAGGGGAATCGGGAGGAGCAGCCGATTCCGGAGACGAAGACGATGTTCTCTTTGGCGAGGCCGAGTTCGGGCATGAAGCCCTGGACGGCGGCGAGCACGGCGTAGTCGCCGCAGCCCGGGCACCAGCGGACCTCCTGATCCGACTTGAAGTCCTTCGCCGACTGACGGGCTTCCGCCTTCGGGACGAGGGACAGGGCTTCACTGGGCACGACTTGCCTCCTGGACGGCCTCGGCCAACTGCGCGGCTTTGAAGGGCATCCCGTTGACCTGGGTGACGGAATGGATGTTCGTCAGGTACTTGGCCCGGATCAGGGTGGCGAGCTGCCCGAGGTTCATCTCCGGCAGCACCACCTTGTCGTAGCGCTCCAAGACCTCGTCCAGATTGCGGGGGAAGGGGTTCAGATGACGCAGGTGGGCCTGGGCGACCGGGAAGCCGTCCTTGCGCAGCCGGCGTACGGCCGCGGTGATGGGGCCGTAGGTGGAGCCCCAGCCGAGGACGAGGACGCGGGCCTCGTCGGGGTCGTCCACGTCCAGGTCGGGGACCCGGATGCCGTCGATCTTGGCCTGGCGGGTGCGGACCATGAACTCGTGGTTGGCGGGGTCGTAGGAGATGTTGCCGGTGCCGTCCTGCTTCTCGATGCCGCCGATGCGGTGTTCGAGGCCGGGAGTGCCGGGGACCGCCCACGGGCGCGCCAGGGTCTGGGGATCGCGCTTGTAGGGCCAGAACACCTCGGTGCCGTCCGCCAGCTCGTGGTTCGGACCGGTGGCGAAGCGGGTGCGCAGATCCGGAAGTTCGTCCACGTCCGGGATCTTCCACGGTTCGGAGCCGTTGGCGAGGTAACCGTCGGACAGCAGGAACACCGGGGTCCGGTAGGTCAGCGCGATCCGGGCGGCATCGATCGCCGCGTCGAAGCAGTCCGCGGGGGTGCGCGGGGCCACGATCGGGACGGGTGCCTCGCCGTTGCGCCCGTACATGGCCTGGAGCAGGTCGGCCTGCTCGGTCTTGGTCGGCAGCCCCGTCGAGGGCCCGCCGCGCTGGATGTCCACGATCAGCAGCGGCAGCTCCAGCGACACCGCCAGACCGATGGTCTCCGACTTCAGCGCCACACCGGGGCCCGAGGTGGTCGTGACCCCCAGGGCGCCGCCGAAGGCCGCGCCCAGGGCCGCGCCGATCCCGGCGATCTCGTCCTCGGCCTGGAAACTGCGGATCCCGAAGTTCTTGTGCCGGCTCAGCTCGTGCAGGATGTCCGACGCCGGCGTGATCGGGTACGAGCCCAGGTAGACCGGCAGGTCGGCGAGGTGCCCGGCGGCGATGAGCCCGTACGACAGGGCCAGGTTCCCGGAGATGTTGCGGTAGGTGCCGCTGGGGAACGCGCTGGTGGCGGGCGCGACCTCGTAGGAGACGGCGAAGTCCTCGGTGGTCTCGCCGAAGTTCCAGCCGGCCCGGAAGGCGGCCACGTTCGCCTCGGCGATCTCCGGCTTCTTCGCGAACTTCCGACGCAGGAACCGCTCCGTGCCCTCCGTCGGACGGTGGTACATCCACGACAGCAGGCCCAGCGCGAACATGTTCTTGCTGCGCTCGGCCTCCTTGCGCGACAGCCCGAACTCCTTCAGCGCCTCCACCGTCAACGTGGTGAGCGGGACCGGGTGCACGCGGTAGGCGTCCAACGAGCCGTCCTCCAACGGGGAGGTCGCGTAGCCGACCTTCGCCATCGGGCGCTTGGTGAACTCATCGGTGTTGACGATGATCTCCGCGCCGCGCGGAACGTCCGCGATGTTCGCCTTCAGCGCCGCCGGATTCATCGCCACCAGCACATTCGGGGCGTCGCCCGGTGTCAGGATGTCGTGATCGGCGAAATGCAGCTGGAAGGACGACACGCCCGGCAGAGTGCCGGCGGGGGCGCGAATCTCGGCGGGAAAGTTCGGCAGGGTCGAGAGGTCGTTGCCGAAGGACGCCGTCTCCGAAGTGAAACGGTCGCCGGTCAGCTGCATGCCGTCGCCCGAGTCACCCGCGAAACGGATGATCACACGATCGAGGCGGCGGACTTCCTTCTCGCCGGCCGGGGGAATGGCAGTCTCGGTCATCACTCAGGCCTTGATCTCGCAGATGGTGGCGCCGGAGGTGAGGGACGCGCCGACTTCGGCCTTGAGGCCGACGATGGTGCCGGAGCGGTGTGCGTTGAGGGGTTGTTCCATCTTCATGGCCTCGAGGACGACGATCAGGTCGCCCTCGTCGACCTGCTGGCCTTCCTCGACGGCGATCTTGACGATGGTTCCCTGCATCGGGGAGGCCAGGGTGTCGCCGGAGGCGGCTTTGACGCTCTTGTTGCCGCGCCGCTTGATCTTGGTCGCGGTACCGCCGCCCATGGAGGCCGCGCCCCGTGTGAACGTCGTCCCCAGCGATGCGGGCAGCGAGACCTCCAGACGGCGGCCACCGACCTCGACCACCAGCGATTCGCGTCCCTCTTCCGCCTCGGGATCCTCGCCCGCCACCGCGTTGAAGGCCTTGATGTCGTTGACGAACTCGGTTTCGATCCAGCGGGTGTGGACCGTGAAGGGTCCTTCCGCGGGGGCGAAGGCGGGGTCGGTGACGACGGCGCGGTGGAAGGGGAGGGCGGTGGCCATGCCCTCGATCTCGAACTCGGCGAGTGCGCGGGCGGCGCGTTGGAGGGCCTGTTCGCGGGTGGCGCCGGTGACGATCAGCTTGGCCAGGAGGGAGTCCCAGGCCGGGCCGATGACGGAGCCGGACTCCACGCCCGCGTCGAGGCGGACGCCGGGGCCGGAGGGGGGAGCGAAGCGGGTGACGGTGCCGGGGGCGGGCAGGAAGCCCCGGCCCGGGTCCTCGCCGTTGATGCGGAACTCGAAGGAGTGTCCGCGCAGTACCGGATCCCCGTAACCCAGTTCCTCGCCGTCGGCGATGCGGAACATCTCCCGGACCAGGTCGAGGCCGGTGACTTCCTCGGTGACGGGGTGTTCGACCTGGAGGCGGGTGTTGACCTCCAGGAAGGAGATCAGACCGTCCGCGGAGACCAGGAACTCCACCGTGCCCGCGCCGACGTAGCCGGCTTCCTTCAGGATGGCCTTGGACGCGGCGTACAGCTCGGCGTTCTGGGCGTCCGTCAGGAACGGGGCCGGGGCCTCCTCGACCAGCTTCTGGTGGCGGCGCTGGAGCGAGCAGTCGCGGGTGGAGACGACCACGACGTTGCCGTGGGTGTCGGCCAGGCACTGCGTCTCCACGTGGCGGGGCTTGTCGAGGTAACGCTCGACGAAGCACTCGCCGCGTCCGAACGCGGCGACGGCCTCGCGGACGGCGGAGTCGTACAGCTCGGGGACCTCTTCGAGGGTCCGGGCGACCTTCAGGCCGCGACCGCCGCCACCGAACGCGGCCTTGATCGCGATGGGCAGGCCGTGTTCCTTCGCGAACGCCACGACCTCGTCGGATCCGGAGACCGGGTCGGGGGTGCCGGCGACCAGCGGGGCGCCGGCGCGTTGGGCGATGTGCCGGGCGGCGACCTTGTCGCCCAGGTCACGGATGGCCTGGGGCGGCGGCCCGATCCACGTCAGACCGGCGTCGAGGACGGCCTGCGCGAACTCGGCGTTCTCCGACAGGAAACCGTATCCGGGATGGATCGCGTCCGCGCCGGAGTCCGCCGCCGCCTGCAGGACCTTCGCGATGTCGAGGTAGCTGGCGGCCGGGGTGTCACCGCCCAACGCGAAAGCTTCGTCGGCCGCGCGGACGTGCAGAGCGTCCCGGTCCGGGTCGGCGTAGACGGCTACGCTCGCGATCCCGGCATCCCGGCAGGCCCGAGCAACGCGGACAGCGATCTCGCCGCGGTTCGCAATCAGCACCTTACGCACGAACGCTCTCCTCAACTTCGGTGACAGTTCGAACCATCGACGGTCGAAAACGTAGCCCCGGCTCCTCGCCGGCGGCCCACCGGCAGGTAATCACCGCACGAGGACCGCCAGAGAACGCCTGGTGACCGAGTTGTGGTCGGGTGGCCGCGCCTCGGGTTACTCCCGCGGTTTATCGGTGCCGCGGCTCTGCTCCGGCGCTCTTCTCCGGCTCTTCTCTCGTGTCTCTGGAGGTATGCGGTCATGACCGATGTGTCCCGTCGGGTGCTCATGAAAGGCGCGGCGCTGACCGGCGGCGCTCTGGCGGTGCCCGCGATCGGTGTCGTGGCGGCCGCGGGAACCGCCGAGGCGGCCGTCGTCGAAGGCACCGGGGAGGCCGCCGCCCGCGCGGCCGTCCCCGCCCCGATCACCGTCACCCCCGCCGACCCGCGCTACCGCGGCCTCATATCGGGCTCCAACCAGCGCTGGGTCGGCTCCCCCGACTACGTCCGGCTCGTCGGCTCCGCCGACCAGGTCGTCAGCGCCGTACAGGAGGCCGTCGACCGGAGACTCAAGGTGGTGGTCCGCAGCGGCGGCCACTGCGACGAGGACTTCACGACCCACCCCGAGGTCCGGGTCGTCATCGACATGGCCGGGCTGGGCTCCATCGCGTACGACCCGCGGATGCGCGCCGTCTCCGTCGAGCCGGGCGCCCTGCTGGGCACCGTCTACCGCACCCTCTACAAGCGTTGGGGCGTCGTCCTGCCCGGCGGTACCTGCCCGACCGTCGGGGCCGGCGGACACATCAGCGGCGGCGGCTACGGCGCGCTGTCGCGCTCGCGCGGACTGACCGTCGACCACCTGTACGCCGTCGAGGTCGTCCACGTCGACCAGAACGGTCGGGCCCGCAAGGTGGTCGCGACCCGTGAGGCGAACGACCCGAACCGTGAGCTGTGGTGGGCGCACACCGGGGGTGGCGGCGGGAACTTCGGGATCGTCACCAAGTACTGGCTGCGCTCCCCCGGCGCCACCGGCGACGACCCGACGAAGCTGCTGCCCAAGGCGCCCTCCGAGGTGATCCTGTCGGACGTCAGCTGGTCCTGGGACGACCTGGACGAGGCGAGCTTCACCCGGCTCGTGCACAACTTCAACGTCTGGCACGAGAACAACTCGGGCCCCGGCTCCCCGGGGCGCTTCCTCTACAGCCAGTTCAAGGCGATGCACAAGGCGGCCGGCTACTTCCGGATGAGCACCCAGATCGACGCGGCGGCTCCGAACGCCGACCAGGTGCTCGACGGGTTCCTCGCGGCCGTCTCCGAGGGCACAGGGGTCCGCTACACCGTCGGCGACCGCTACCGGGCGCCGTGGCTGTACGCGGTCACCGAGTGGTCCGGGTTCGTCGAGGCCGCCGTGCCGCGCTGGAAGTCCAAGTCGGCGTACATCCGCAAGGCGATGCCGCAGGACCAGCTGAAGGCGATGTACCGGCAGCTGACCCGCACCGACTACCCGGGACCGTACGGGATGATCGCCATCGTCAGCTTCGGCGGCAGGATCAACGACACGGCGAGCGCGGACACCGCGACCGCCCAGCGGGACTCCGTCGCCAAGATGCTCTACTGCAGCCTCTGGACGAACCCGGCGGACGACGCGGTGCACCAGGGCTGGGTGCGTGAGGCCTACGCGGACGTGTACGCGAGCACCGGCGGCGTGCCCCGCCCGGGCGGGGTCAACGACGGCTGCTACATCAACTACGCGGACGCCGACATCGCCGATCCGACGCTCAACACCTCGGGCGTCCCCTGGCACCGGCTGTACTTCAAGGACAACTACCCGCGCCTCCAGCGGGCCAAGGCGAAGTGGGACCCGCGGGACGTCTTCTCGCACCGTCTCGGCATTCGCCTGCCGTAACGATTCCTCACAGGCGGCACCGCGTCCCACACGCGGTGCCGCAACGCAAGGGGAGAGCCCCGCCGGCCTCGGGCCGGCGGGGCTCTCTCGTGGCCGCCCCCGTCACGGGGCCGCCGGGAAGTGGCCTTCCTCGACGAAGAAGCCGACGTACTTCTCGAACAGTTCCTTCGTCAGCACGGGGATCTCGACGCCGGTGCCGGCCAGGGCCGCGGCCGTCTCGGTGGTGTCGATCGGCGGGTAGAACCCGTCGGTGTCGGACGTCATCATCTCGAAGGCGTCCAACAGCGGCAGCAGCGCGTTGTCGCCCGCCTTCACCGTGGTGTTCCAGTTGTCCCAGCTCACCTCGTCCAGCTCGTAGCCGAGGCCGCGCAGGAACTCGGCGCACCGGGTCAGGGCCAGCGAACTCCGGTTGAAGAGGTGGAAGGTGCGGCCGACCGCGCCGGGCTGCCGCGAGATGCCGGTGATCGCCGCGCTGACGTAGTCGACCGGCAGCAGGTGGAAGCGGCCCTCGGTGCCCTTGGGGATGCTCCGGGACTGGACCAGGCCCTTCAGCGTCAGCCACACGAAGTCGGCGGTCTGGCAGGCGCCGTTGACCTGGTCGCCGGAGATCACGTCGACGCGGTAGACCGAGACCGGCAGGCCCCGGTCCCGGGCCAGCCCGATGATCTGCTCCGCGACCCACTTGGAGCGCAGGTACCCGCTCGCGAGGGCCTCGGCCGGCCCGGTCGGGTCGGTCACCTTCAGCGGGACGCCGGGCTCGCGCACCCCGTTGAAGACACCGACGGTGGAGACGTAGTGCACCGGGACGGTGCGGTGGCGCGCCGCGAGCCGCAGCACTTCCTCCGTGCCCGTGACGTTCGAGGCCTTGAGGGTCTCGTACGGGTGCAGCCAGTGCACCCGGGCGCCGTTGTGGTAGACCACGTCGACGGTGCGGGCGAGGGCGTCGAACGCCTCCTCGGTCAGGCCGAGCCGCGGTTCGGCCAGATCGCCGAGGACGACCGACAGCCGGTCCTCGTCGATCTCGTCCCACACCCGGTACCAGCGGGCGTTGGCCTTCAGCCGCTCCAGCGCCGAGGCCTCGTCCTCGCCGCGGACCAGGCAGCGCACCCGGCCCGTGGTACCGCGCATCAGGTCCCGCAGCAAGAACGCGCCGAGGAAGCCGCTGGCCCCCGTGAGCAGGATCTCCTTCGGGTCCACGGCGGTACGTACGATCTCCTGCGCGGGCCGGATGTCGTCGGCGAGCCGGATCTCCGCGGCGTAGTCCGTTCCCTTGCGGCCGGCGGACCCGCTGGCCACCTCGCCGTGCAGGAACGCGGCGAGCGCGAGCGGCGTCGGGTGGTCGAAGACCAGCGTGGGCGGCAGCTTGAGGCCGGTGGCCGTGCCCAACTGGTTGCGCAGCTCGACCGAGGTGAGCGAGTCGAAGCCCAGCGCCGAGAACGGCTGCCCCGTGTCGATCGCCGAGGTGTCGGAGTGCCCGAGGACCGCCGAGACCTGCGCGAGGACGACCTCCAGCACCGCCCGCGACTGCTCCTCGGTCGCCAGCCCGGCCAGCCGGTCCGCCAGGGTCTCCGTGGAGACCTCGGTGTTCTGTGCGGTCCGGCGGGCCGGAGTGCGGACCAGCTTGCTCAGCAGCACCGGCACCTGGACCTGCTCCCGCAGGGTCGCGAGGTCCATCGGGGTGGCGACCAGCGCCGCGTGACCGGTCTCCAACGCGATGTCCAACAGGGCGGGGCCCTGCTCGGACTCCACGGGGCGGAAGCCGCTGCGGGCGATGCGCTGGAGGTCGGCCTGGTCGAGGTGACCGGTCATGCCGCTGGTCTGGGACCACAGGCCCCAGGCCAGGGACGTCGCGGCGAGGCCCCGGGCCTTGCGGTGCTGGGCGAGGCCGTCGAGGAAGTGGTTCGCGGCCGAGTACGTGGACTGGCCGGGGCCGCCGACGACCGCCGCGATGGACGAGAAGAGCACGAAGGCGGAAAGGTCCAGGTCCTTCGTCAGCTCGTGCAGGTTCCACGAGGCGTCGACCTTGGGACGCAGCACCGCCGAGAGCCGCTCCGGGGTCTGCGATCCGATCAGCCCGTCGTCCAGTACGCCGGCGGTGTGCAGGACGCCGGTCAGCGGGTGCGAGCGCGGGACGTCCGCCAGCACCGCGGCCAGTGCCTCCCGGTCGGCGACGTCGCAGGCCGCGATGGTCACCCGGGCGCCGAGCGAGGTCAGTTCGGCCGCGAGCGCGCCCGCCCCCTCGGCGGCGAGACCGCGCCGGCTGGTGAGCAGCAGGTTCCGTACGCCGTGCTCGACGACCAGGTGCCGGGCGAACAGGGCGCCCAGGCTGCCGGTGCCACCGGTGATCAGGACGGTGCCGTCGGGGTTCCACTCGCCGGTGCGGCCCGCGGCGGACTCGGAGATCCGGCCCAGGCGCGGTATCAGCACCCGCCCGGCGCGCACGGCCGACTGGGGTTCCCCGGAGGCGACCACCGAGGCCAGTACCGCGAACGGGTCGGCGGCGGGGTCGTCCAGGTCGAGGTCGTGGTCGACGAGCACGATCCGGCCTGGGTTCTCGGACTGCGCGGAGCGCAGCAGGCCCCACACGGTGGCCGCGCCCAGGTCGGTGACGTCCTCGTCGCGGGCGGCCACGCCGCCTCGGGTGAGGACCACCAGCCGGGTGTCGGCCAGGCGCTCCTCGGCCAGCCAGTTCTGTACGAGGGCCAGCGCGTTCCTGGTCGCCGTGTGCACGTCGGCGGCCAGGTCCCCGGTGTCGGGGGTTTCCTGGCGGGCCAGGACGACGTCGACGCGTTCGCCGGCGCCGATGACCCGTGCGGCGCGGGCCACGTCGGTGAACCGGCGGTCCCCGAAACCGTCCTTGCCCAGGGTCGCCCAGTGGGTGGTGTCCCCGGTGGCGACGACCGGGTAGGGCGCCCAGTCGACGTGGAAGAGGGAGTCGCGCCGGCGGGCCAGGGCGTTGGAGACCTCGCCGACGGCGATGGCCCGGCAGGCGACCGACGCGACCCGGGCGACGGGCTGCCCGCTCTGGTCGGCGAGCTGGACGACCAGCGCGTCGTCGGCGTCGAGCGAGAGCCGTACGCGCAGCTTGGAGGCGCCGGTCGCGTACAGCCGGACGCCCTTCCAGTCGGTGGAGATCCAGACCGCGCCCTCGGGGACGGTGCCGTAGCTCGCGAGGCAGGAGGCCGCCAGCGCGACTTCGAGGAGGGCCGGGTGCAGGCCGAAACCGGCCTGGCTGGTGCGGCTCCCGTCGGGCAGGCTGACCTCGGCGTACACCTCGTCGTCGCGGCGCCAGACGGCGTCCAGGCCCCGGTAGACCGGGCCGTAGACGTAGCCCTGGGTGGCGAGTTTCTCGTACGCGTCGTGCAGCGGGACCTCCTCGGCGCCGGCGGGCGGCCACTCGGTGAGCGCGAACGGCTCGTCCGCGCCCTGGAAGCTGAGGTGGCCGCGGGCGTTGAGGGTCCACGGCACGTCGGCGTTGTCGGGCCGCGAGTAGATCGCCAGCTCGCGCCGACCGCCGCCGGCGGCGGAGCCCACGCTGACCTGGAGGTGGATGCCGCCCTTCTCGGGCAGGGCCAGCGGGCCGAGGATCGACAGGTCGTCGAGGACGGTGCTGCCCAGCTCGTCGCCGGCGCGGATCGCCATCTCGATCAGCGCGGTCGCCGGCACCAGGATCTGGCCCAGGACGATGTGGTCCGCGAGCCAGGGATGGGTGCGCAGCGAGAGCCGGCTGGTGAACAGGACCTGGTCGGAGCCGGCGATGGTGACCGCGGCGCCGAGCAACGGGTGGTCCGCCGATTCGAGGCCCAGGTCGGAGGCGTCGGCCACGATCCCGCTGGTCTCGACCCAGTACCGCTCGTGCTGGAAGGCGTACGTGGGCAGGTCGGCGCGGCGGGCGCCCGTGTCGGCGAAGAACTCACGCCACCCGACGGGAACTCCCGCCGTGTGGAGCCGGCCGAGGCCGCTGACGAGGGTCTCGGCGTCGGGGCGGCCCCGGCGCAGCAGCGGTACGGCGGTCGCGTCGGTGAGGGTGTCGCTGACCAGCCCGGCCAGGACGGCGTCGGGGCCGATCTCGACGAAGGTCGTCGCGCCGAACTGTTCCATGGTGCGGACCGCGTCGGTGAAGCGGACGGCGCCGCGGACCTGGTCGGTCCAGTAGCCGGGGGTGCGCAGGTCGTCCCCGGTGGCGAGCTTGCCGGTGAGGGTGGAGATGACGGGCAGCTGCGGCTTGTTGTAGGTGAGGGTGGCCGCGACCTTCCGGAACTCCTCCAGCATGCCGTTCATGTGGGGGGAGTGGAAGGCGTGCGAGACCGTCAGGCGCTTGCTCTTGCGGCCCAGTTCGGCGAGCTTTCCCGCGACCTTGAGGGCGGCCTCCTCGTCGCCGGAGACGACGACGGAGGTCGGGCCGTTGACGGCGGCGATGGACAGGCGGTCCTCCAGGCCTTCGAGGAGCGGCAGCACCTCCGCCTCCGTGGCCTGCACGGCGATCATGGCGCCGCCGGTGGGCAGCGCCTGCATCAGCCCGGCCCGGGCGACCACCAGCTTCGCGGTGTCCGCGAGGTCGAGCACGCCCGCGATGTGCGCGGCCGTCAGCTCGCCGATGGAGTGCCCCGCGAGGTGGTCGGGGGTGATCCCCCAGGACTCGACGAGGCGGTACAGGGCCACCTCGACGGCGAACAGGGCCGGCTGGGTGTAGCCCGTCTCGTCCAGGTCCGTGCCGGAGGCGATGACCTCGCGGATCGACCGGTCCAGATGCCTGTCCAACTCGGCGGCGACCGCGTCGAAGGCCTCGGCGTACACGGGGAAGTGCGCGTACAGCTCCTCGCCCATCCCGGCACGCTGTGCGCCCTGACCGGTGAAGACGAACGCCGTGTGGCCGCCCGCCTTCGCGCCCCGCACCACGCTCGCGTCGGGTGCGCCGGCGGCCAGCGAGCGCAGGCCCTCCAGCAGCGCCGACCGGTCGGCGCCGACGACCACCGCGCGCTGCTCCAGCGCCGCTCGGCCGGTGGCCAGCGAGTACGCCACGTCCAGCGCGGAGGGTCCGGCGTCGGCCTCCACCAGCTCCAGCAGGCGCCGGGCCTGGTCGGCGAGCGCGTCGGGGGTCTTCGCGCCCAGCGTCCACGGCAGGAAGGGGAGCGCGCGGACGGGTGCTTCGCCGGCCGGCCGGCCCTCGTCCGAGGCCTCCTCGGCCGGCGGCTCCTCCAGGATGACGTGGGCGTTGGTGCCGCTGACGCCGAAGGCGGAGATGCCGGCGCGGCGCGGGGCGCCGCCGGCGGGCCACGGGCGGGCCTCGGTCAGCAAGGAGACGGCGCCCGCGTCCCAGTCGACCATCGGGGTCGGCTCGTCGATGTTGAGGGTCCTGGGCAGCACCCCGTGCCGCATCGCCATGATCATCTTGATGACGCCGCCCGCGCCCGCCGCCGCGACGCTGTGCCCGATGTTCGACTTCAACGAGCCCAGGTGCAGCGGCCGGTCCGCCGGGCGGTTCTGCCCGTACGTGGCCAGCAGCGCCTGCGCCTCGATCGGGTCGCCGAGCCGGGTCCCGGTGCCGTGCGCCTCCACCGCGTCCACGTCGGCCGCGAACAGCTTCGCCGCGGCCAACGCCTGGTGGATGACCCGCTCCTGGGAGGGGCCGTTGGGGGCGGTCAGCCCGTTGGAGGCGCCGTCCTGGTTGACCGCGCTGCCGCGGATCACCGCGAGGACCTCGTGGCCGTTGCGCCGGGCGTCCGACAGCTTCTCGACGAGCAGCAGACCGACCCCCTCCGACCAGGCGGTCCCGTCGGCCGCCGCGGCGAACGACTTGATCCGGCCGTCCTCGGCCAGCCCGTTCTGCCGCGAGAAGTCGACGAAGCCGCTCGGATTGCCGGACACCGTCGAACCGCCCGCCAGGGCCATGGACGACTCGCCCTTGCGGACCGACTGCACCGCCAGGTGCAGCGCCACCAGCGAGGAGGAGCACGCCGTGTCCACGGACACGGCCGGGCCCTCGAAACCGAAGGAGTACGCGATGCGGCCCGAGGCGACGGCGCTCAACTTGCTCGTCATCAGGTAGCCCTCAAGCTCCTCGGGGCCCTCCAGCCCCAGGTAGCTCTGCTCCACCACGCCCGCGAACACGCCGACCGGGGTGCCCCGCAGCGAGGTCGGGTCGATGCCCGCCTGCTCGAAGGTCTCCCACGCGGTCTCCAACAGCACCCGCTGCTGCGGGTCCATGGCGAGCGCCTCACGGGGCGAGATCCCGAAGAAGCCGGGGTCGAAGAGGGCCGCGCCCTCAAGGAACCCGCCCTTCTTCGTGTACGACTTGCCGGGCCTGCCGCGCTCCGGGTCGTAGAGGGCGTCGATGTCCCAGCCGCGGTCATCGGGCCAGTCGGTGATCCCGTCGGCCTCGTCCATGACCAGCTTCCACAGGGTCTCCGGAGAGGTCACCCCGCCCGGGAAGCGGCAGGCCATGCCGACGATCGCGACCGGCTCGTCCTGGCCGGCCTCCAGTTCCGCGACCCGCTGCCTCGTCTTCTGAAGGTCGGTGGTCACCCACTTGAGGTACTCGACCATCTTCTGTTCTTTGGAAACAGCCTGGTCCGTGGACGCTGACGGTTCGTTGGACTTGGTCTCATTGGACATGCGAAATCAACTTCTCCTCAGAGCTGCGTACGTCGGGACCGTCAGTTCGCGGAACGGCCGAGCTGGTTGTCGATGAAGTCGAAGAGGTCGTCCGCGGAAGCGGATTCGATCGTGCTCGCCAGGTCCGGGCCCGCGGCCGTTCCCGTCGCCTCGTTCAGCCGGGAAAGGATCGCCTGGAGCCGTACAGAGACCGTGGAGCGCGCCTGGACGTCCTCCAGGAGGGCGGTCAGGTTCGCCTCCACCCGGTCGAGGTCCGCCATCACGGGCGCCGACGCGTCGCCGGCGCCGTCGGGCGCCACCTCGCCCAGCACGTGCTCCGCGAGGGCGGTGGGCGTCGGGTGGTCGAAGACCACCGTCGCGGACAGCCTGACCCCCGTCGCCGCACCCAGACGGTTGCGCAGCTCCACCGCCGTCATCGAGTCGAAGCCCATCTCCTGGAAGGCCCGGTCGGCCTGTACCGCGTCCTGGCCCGAGTGCCCCAGCACCGTGGCCACTTCACCGCGTACGAGGTCCAGCACCATCTGGTGCCGCTCCAGCGCCGACAACCCGGCCAGCCGGGTCGCGAGGAGCTCCACGGAGCCCGTGCCGGACTGGGCCGCGCGCCGGTTCGCCACCCGCACCAGGGACCGGAACACCGGCGGCACCAGGCCGTGCGCCCGCATCGCGGACAGGTCGACCGGGAGCACCACGACCGCCGGGCTGCCGCCGGCCGCGGCCGCGTCGAAGAGACCACCGCCCTCCTGCGGGGTGACCGGCCGGAAGCCCTCGCGGCCGAACCGCTTCAGGTCGTTCTCGTCCAGGCCCGCGTTGATTCCGTGGCTCAGGTCCCACAGGCCCCAGGCCAGTGAGGTCGCCGGGAGCCCGAGGGCCCGACGATGCGCGGCCAGACCGTCCAGGAAGGCGTTGGCCGCCGCGTAGTTGGACTGGCCGGGGCCACCGATGACACCGACGCTGGAGGAGAACAGCACGAACGCCGACAGCCCCAGGTCCCGCGTCAACTCGTGCAGGTGCCAGGCCGCGTCCGCCTTCGGACGCAGCACGGCCGCCAGACTGTCCGGCCCGAGTGCCGCGACCAGACCGTTGTCGAGGACACCCGCGGCGTGCACCACGCCCCGCAGCGGATGTTCCGTCGGGATCGCCGCCAGGGCTCCGGCCAGCGCGTCCCGGTCGGAGACGTCCACGGAGGACAGCGTCACCCGGGCGCCGAGCGCCCCGAGTTCGGCCCGCAACTCCGCCGCGCCCGCGGCGTCCGCACCACTGCGGCTGACCAACAGCAGGTTCCGTACGCCGTGCTCGGCGACCAGGTGCCGGGCGAAGAGCGCGCCCAGCGCCCCCGTGCCACCGGTGATCAGCACGGTGCCCTCCGGGCCCCACGGGGTCGGCGCGTCCTCGCTCTCCCGGACCACGCGGCGCAGCCTCGGCAGCAGTACCTCGCCGCCGCGCAGCGCCGCCTGCGGCTCGCCCGAGGCGAGTACGGCGGACAGGGCGTCCACCGGCACCGCGCCGGCGTCGGCGTGGTCCAGGTCGACCAGCACGATCCGGTCCGGGGCCTCGGCCTGCGCGGAGCGCAGCAGCCCCCACACGGTGGCCGAGCCCGGCTCGGGAACCCCCTCGGAACCGGTGTCGACCGCGCCCCGGGTGAGGACCACCAGACGGGTCGCCTCCAACCGGTCGTCGGCCAGCCAGTCCTGCGCCAGCGACAGGGCCTGTCGCGCCGCCGCGTGGGCCGCGCCCACCACGTCACCGGAGGTGTCCGGCGCGATCCGGGCCACCACGGCGTCCACGGCGGCCCCGGCCTCGGCGGCCTTGCCGACCGCCGCCACCTCCTCGAAGGACGGGCCGTCGAAACCGCCCTCGGCGGCGCCGAGGACGCCCCAGCGGACCCGGCTGCCCGGCTCGGGCAGCGCGGTGGCCGACCAGTCGACCCGGAACAGCGGCAGGTTGCCGCCGGCGCGCGCGGTGAACTCCTCGTCCGGCACGTCCCGGAAGACGAGCCGCTCGATCGTGGCGACGGGCTGCTCCTCCGCGTCCGAGAGCCGTACGGTCACGGCCCCCTCGGCGTCCCCGTCGAGCGGGGCGATCCGCACCCGCACGGCGGTCGCGCCGGTCGCGTGCAGCCGGACACCCTGCCACCGGGCCGGGATCCTGGTCGTGCCGGCCGCGCCGGCGCCGCCGGTTCCGGCGAGCGCGGCCTCCAGCAGCGCCGGGTGCAGCTCGTAGGCGGCCGCGTCGGGCAGCAGTTCCTCGGGCAGCCGGACCTCGACGGCCTCGCCGCCCACCGCGGCGGGCACCTGCTGTCCGCCGGTGGTCTCGAAGGAGCCGTGCGCGTGGACCGTCCAACCGGCCTCGGCCTCGTCACCGCGGGTGTGGACCGTGAAGGGACGCCGCCCGGCCGCGTCCACCGGGCCCACGCCCAACTGGAGTTGGAGGGCGCCCTGGACGGGCAGCACCACCGGGGTGCTCGACTCCAGCTCGGCGAGCCCGCCCAGCCCCAGTTCGTCGCTCGCCCGGACCGCCAGCTCCACCAGCGCGGAGGACGGCAGCACGGCCGATTCGAAGACGGCGTGCTCGGCCAGCCACGGGTGCGAGCGCACCGAGAGCCGGCTGGTGAACAGCACCTGGTCGGCCCCGGCGATGGTGACGGCCGCCCCGAGCAGCGGGTGCCCGGTCGGGTCCAGGCCGTATCCGGCCTCGGCCGCCGCACCCGATCCCTTCAACCAGAACGCCTCGTGCTGGAAGGCGTACGTCGGCAGGTCGGTCCGCTCGGCGCCCGTACCGGCGAAGTAGGCCTCCCAGTCGACGCGGAAGCCGCGGCTGTGCAACCGGCCCACACCCGCGACGAGGGTCTCCGCGTCGGGTCGACCCCGCCGCAGCAGCGGCACGGCGACCGCGTCCGTCACGATGTTCTGCGCCAGGGCGGTGAGGACGGCGTCGGGGCCGATCTCGGTGAAGGTGGTGGTGCCGAGGGTTTCCAGGGTGGAGATGGCGTCGGTGAAGCGGACGGTGCCGCGGACCTGGTCGGTCCAGTAGTCGGGGGTGCGCAGGTCGTTGTCGGTGGCGAGTTTGCCGGTGAGGGTGGAGACGATGGGGATGCGGGGTTCGTGGTAGGTGAGGCCGGCCGCGATGGTCTTGAACTCCTTGAGCATTCCGTCCATGTGGGGGGAGTGGAAGGCGTGGGAGACGGTGAGTCGTTTGGTTTTGCGGCCTTGTGCCTCGAACTGCTCCGCGAGGTGCAGGGCGGTGTTCTCGTCGCCGGAGACGACGACGGATGTGGGGCCGTTGACGGCGGCGATGGCGAGGTGGTCGTGGAGGTCTTCGAGGTGGTGGAGTGTTTCGGTTTCGGTGGCTTGGAGGGCGATCATGGCGCCGCCGGTGGGGAGGGCTTGCATGAGTCGGGCGCGGGCGGCGACGAGTTTGGCGGCGTCGGGGAGGGTGAGGATTCCGGCGATGTGGGCGGCTGCGAGTTCGCCGATGGAGTGGCCGGCGAGGTGGTCGGGCTTCAGGTCCCAGGATTCGAGGAGTCGGTAGAGGGCGATTTCGAGGGCGAAGAGGGCGGGTTGGGTGTTTGCCGGTGTCGTCGAGGTTGTCGCCGGTGGTGATGATCTCGCGGATCGGCCGGTCCAGGTGCTGGTCCAGCTCGGCGGCGACTGCGTCGAAGGCGGTGGCGTAGGCGGGGAAGGCGGCGTACAGCTCCTCGCCCATTCCGGCGCGCTGCGCGCCCTGCCCCGTGAACAGGAACGCCGTCTTGCCGCCGACCCGGCTGTCACGTACGACCCCCGGCGCCGAGGCACCCGAAGCCAGCGCCCGCAGACCCTCCAGCAGAGTGTCCCGGTCCGTGCCGACGACCGCCGCCCGGTGCTCGAACAGCGAGCGTCCGGCCGCCAGCGAGACACCGACGTCGATCGGGTCGACGCCCGCGCCGGCACCGGAGAACAGCTCCAGCAGCCGCCGGGCCTGGTCCGTCACGGCCTGCGCCGTCTTGCCGGACAGGGTCCACGGCACCACCGGAAGCGGCGACCGGTCCCGGTCGACGGCCGCGGGCGACGGTCGGGCCGCGGGCTGTTCGATGATGACGTGCGCGTTGGTGCCGCTGATGCCGAAGGAGGAGACGGCCGCACGGCGCGGACGCTCGTACGCCTGCCAGGGCCGTGCGTCGGTGAGCAGCTCGACCGCGCCCGCCTCCCAGTCGACGTGCCCGGACGGCGCGTCCACGTGCAGGGTCTTGGGCAGCACCTCGTGGCGCATCGCCTCGATCATCTTGATGACGCTGCCGACGCCGGCCGCGGCCTGGCTGTGCCCGATGTTCGACTTCAGGGAGCCGAGGTACAGCGGCCGGTCCTCCGGCCGGTCCTGGCCGTAGGTGGCCAGCAGGGCCTGCGCCTCGATCGGGTCGCCCAGGGTGGTGCCGGTGCCGTGCGCCTCGACCACGTCCACGTCGGCCGTGGTCAGACCTGCGTTGGCCAGCGCCTGGCGGATGACCCGCTCCTGGGAGGGGCCGTTGGGGGCGGTCAGACCGTTGGAGGCGCCGTCCTGGTTGATGGCGGAGCCCCGGATGACCGCGAGGACGGTGTGTCCGTTGCGTTCGGCGTCGGAGAGCCGCTCGACGAGGAGCAGGCCCACGCCCTCGGACCAGCCGGTGCCGTCGGCGCCGGCGGCGAAGGGCTTGCAGCGGCCGTCGGGCGACAGCCCGCGCTGACGGGAGAACTCCACGTACGAGGTGGGACTGGACATCACGGTGACACCGCCGGCGAGCGCGAGGTCGCACTCGCCGGAACGCAGCGCGTTCGCCGCCATGTGCATGGCCACCAGGGAGGAGGAGCAGGCCGTGTCGACGGTGACCGCCGGACCCTCCAGCCCCAGCGTGTACGAGACCCGGCCCGAGGCCACACTGCCCGCGTTTCCGCTGGCCAGGTAGCCCTCCAGGTCCTCCGGGATCGTCGTGAGGGCCGAGCCGTAGTCGTGGTACATCACACCGGCGAACACGCCCGTGCGGCTGCCGCGCAGCGAGGCCGGGACGATGCCCGCGTTCTCCACGGTCTCCCAGGCGGTCTCCAACAGCAGCCGCTGCTGCGGGTCGGTGGCCAGCGCCTCGCGCGGGGACATCCCGAAGAACTCCGGGTCGAACAGGTCCGCGTCGTGCAGGAACCCGCCGCCCCGGGCGTACGTGGTGCCCGTGTGGTCGGGGTCCGGGTGGTACAGGTTCTCCAGGTCCCAGCCCCGGTTGACCGGGAACTCGGTGATCGCGTCCGCGCCCTGGGCGACCAGCCGCCACAGGTCCGCGGGCGAGGAGACCCCGCCCGGGTAGCGGCAGGCCATGCCGACGATCGCGATCGGCTCCGGCGCGCCGCCCGAACCGGCCGCGACCGTGACGGCCACGACGGCGGCCGGGGCGTTCCCGCGGTCCCCGAACAGCTCGGCCGACAGATGCGCGGCCAGGGCCGCCGGGTTCGGGTAGTCGAAGACGAGGGTGCTGGGCAGCCGCATGCCGGTGGCCGTGTTGAGCTGGTTGCGCAGCTCGACGGCGGTCAGCGAGTCGAAGCCCAGTTCCTGGAAGGCGCGGTCGGCGTCGATGCCGGTGTGGTCGGTGTGCCCGAGCACCCCGGCGACCCTCGCCCGGACCAGGTCGATCAGAGCCTGGTCCCGTTCGGCCGGGGAGAGGGCGCCCAGCCGGTCGGCCAACGAGGATTCGCCGGCCGCGCGGGACGCGGCCTTGCGCGGGGCGGCCGTGACCAGACCCCGGAACAGCGGGTGCGGGCCGTCGGTCTGCTTGCGCAGCGCGGTGGTGTTCAGCCGGGTCACCGCGAGGATCGCCTCGCCGGTGCCGGGGGCCGCGTCGAAGAGGTCCATGGCGTCGGTCGTGGACAGCGGCAACAGCCCGGTGCGCTCGATGCGCCTGAGGTCGGCTTCCTCGAGGGAGCCGCTGAGGGTGGAGGCCTGGGCCCACAGGCCCCAGGCCAGTGAGGTGGCGGGGAGGCCGTTGGCCTGCCGGTACTGGGCGAGGGCGTCGAGGAAGGTGTTGCCGGCGGCGTAGTTGGCCTGGCCGGCGTTGCCGATCAGGCCCGCGATGGAGGAGTAGAGGACGAAGGCCGACAGGTCCAGGTCCTTGGTGAGGTCGTGCAGGTTCCAGGCCGCGTCGACCTTCGGCGCCAGTACCCTCCCCAGTCGCTCGGGGGTGAGCGAGGAGAGCAGGCCGTCGTCCAGCACACCGGCCGTGTGGATCACCCCGGTGAGCGGCTGCTCGGAGGGGATCGCGGCCAGCACGCCCGCCAGGGCCTCCCGGTCGGCGACGTCACAGGCGGCCACGGTGACCTCGGCACCGAGCCCGGTCAGTTCGGCCGTCAACTCGGCCGCGCCCGCCGCCTCGGCACCGCGTCGGCTGAGGAGCAGCAGGTGCCGCGCGCCGTGTTCGGTGACCAGGTGCCGGGCCAGTACGCCGCCCAGCGCGCCGGTCGCGCCGGTGATCAGGGTCGTTCCCCGGTCCCAACGCGGCGTCACCGCCTCGGAGTCCGGGCGGGTACGGGCCAGGCGCGGGACGAGGTACGCGTCGCCGCGCACCGCGATCTGCGGCTCGCCCGACGCGAGGGCGGAGGCCGGCAGGGTGTCACCGTCCAGGTCCACCAGGACGATCCGCCCCGGGTTCTCGCTCTGCGCCACGAGCAGCAGACCCCGCACGGAGGCCTGCGCCAGATCGGTGACGGGCTCGTCGGCGGTGGCGACGGCGCCCCGGGTGACCACCACCAGCGTGGTGTCGGCGAACCGCTCGTCGGCCGTCCAGGACTGGACCGTCGCGAGCGCCTCCCGCACCGCGCGGTGCGTGGCGGTCGGCACGTCGGTGTCGACGCCGCCGACCGGCAGCGCGAGGACGAGCGTGCCCGGCACGGGTTCGGCCGCCGCGACCGAGGCGAGGTCGGCGTACGGGCGGGCGCCCTCGACGGTGAGGTCGCCGATCACGGCCCAACCCGAGGTGTCCACCGTCGGGCGTGCCGAGGGCAGCGTGTTCCAGGCGACCCGGAACAGCCCGTCGCGGGCCGTGGAGTTCGCCTCGCGCAGCGCCTCCTTCGACAGCGGGCGCAACAGCAGCGACTCGACGGTCGCCACCGGGGCGCCCGTCCCGTCGGCCACCGTCAGCGAGGCCACCTCGGGACCGGTCAGCGTCAACCGCACCCGCAGGGCCGAGGCGCCCGTGGCGTGCACGCTCACCCCGGACCAGGAGAACGGCAGCAACGCCACCCGTTCGTCGTCCACCACGCCGGGCAGCAGCGGGTGCAGCGCCGAGTCCAGCAGCGCCGGGTGCAGCAGGAAGCGTCCGGCGTCGGCGCGCCGCGCGTCCGGCAGGGCCAGCTCGGCGAAGATCTCCCCGTCGCCCTTCCAGACGCGGCGCAGCCCCTGGAAGGCAGGGCCGTACGCGTAGTCCTGGGCGGCGAGCCGCTCGTACACCCCGTCCAGGGGGACCTCGGTCGCGCCGGCCGGCGGCCACACCGACAGGGCCTCGCCGCCGGTGTCGGCGGCGGGGGCCAGGACGCCCTTGGCGTTCAGCGTCCACGGTCGGGCCTCGGCGGGCTCCTCGCCGTCGGGACGCGAGTACACGTCCACACCGCGGCGACCCGAGCCGTCCGCGTCCGCGACCACGAGCTGGACCTGCACCCCGCCGTGCTCGGGCAGCACCAGCGGGGCCGACAGGGTCAGTTCCTCCACCTGCGGGGTCCCCAGCCGGCCTCCCGCCAGGACGGCCAGTTCCACGAAGGCGGTGCCCGGGAGCAGGACGCTGCCGAGGACGGCGTGGTCCCCCAGCCAGGGGTGCGAGCGCAGTGACAACCGGCTGGTGAAGAGGGTCTGTTCCCCGTCGGCGAGGTCCAGGCTCGCCCCGAGGATGGGGTGGTCGGTGGGGCTCAGGCCGAGCCCCGACGCGTCGGCGGCGGCCTCGACGGCGTCGAGCCAGTAGCGCTCGCGCTGGAAGGCGTACGTCGGCAGGTCGAGGGCGGAGTCGAGCCGGCCGCCGAAGTACGCGGACCAGTCGACCCGACCACCTCGCGCGTACACCTGGCCCACGGCCGACGCCAGCTGCGGGGCCTCGGGGCGGCCCGCCCGCAGGGTGGCCGCGGCCACCGCGGCGTCGGGGTCCTCGACGGCTCCCGTCACCAGGGCGGTGAGGACGGCGTCGGGGCCGATCTCGGTGAAGGTGGTGGTGCCGAGGGTTTCCAGGGTGGAGATGGCGTCGGTGAAGCGGACGGTGCCGCGGACCTGGTCGGTCCAGTAGTCGGGGGTGCGCAGGTCGTTGTCGGTGGCGAGTTTGCCGGTGAGGGTGGAGACGATGGGGATGCGGGGTTCGTGGTAGGTGAGGCCGGCCGCGATGGTCTTGAACTCCTTGAGCATTCCGTCCATGTGGGGGGAGTGGAAGGCGTGGGAGACGGTGAGTCGTTTGGTTTTGCGGCCTTGTGCCTCGAACTGCTCCGCGAGGTGCAGGGCGGTGTTCTCGTCGCCGGAGACGACGACGGATGTGGGGCCGTTGACGGCGGCGATGGCGAGGTGGTCGTGGAGGTCTTCGAGGTGGTGGAGTGTTTCGGTTTCGGTGGCTTGGAGGGCGATCATGGCGCCGCCGGTGGGGAGGGCTTGCATGAGTCGGGCGCGGGCGGCGACGAGTTTGGCGGCGTCGGGGAGGGTGAGGATTCCGGCGATGTGGGCGGCTGCGAGTTCGCCGATGGAGTGGCCGGCGAGGTGGTCGGGCTTCAGGTCCCAGGATTCGAGGAGTCGGTAGAGGGCGATTTCGAGGGCGAAGAGGGCGGGTTGGGTGTTGCCGGTGTCGTCGAGGTTGTCGCCGGTGGTGATGATCTCGCGGATCGGCCGGTCCAGGTGCTGGTCCAGCTCCGATGCGACTGCGTCGAAGGCGGTGGCGTAGGCGGGGAAGGCGGCGTACAGCTCCTCGCCCATCCCGGCGCGCTGCGCGCCCTGCCCCGTGAACAGGAACGCCGTCTTGCCGGCGGACTTCGCACCCCGCACCAACCCCGGGGCCGAGCCGTCCTCGGTCAGGGCCCGCAGGCCCCTCACCAGCTCCTCACGGTCGACGCCCGCGATCACCGCCCGGTGGTCGAACGCCGCCCGCCCGCCGATCAGCGCCCGGCCCAGCTCTGCCGGATCGAGGTCCCCGTGGGCGTCCACGTACGCCAGCAGCCGCTCCGCCTGCCCGGTCACGGCCCGAGCCGACTTGCCGGACAGCACCCAGGGCACCACCGGCACCAGCGGTACCACCGGCGGGGCCGGCAGCGGTTCGGTGTCCGCCGCCTCCGGGACGGGCGGGGCCTGCTCGACGACCACGTGGGCGTTGGTGCCGCCGAAGCCGAAGGAGGACACGCCGGCCCGGCGCGGAGCACCGGTCTCGGGCCACTCCCGGGCCTCGTGGAGGAGCGCGACCGCGCCCGCCTCCCAGTCGATCCGGGTCGAGGGCTCCTGCGCGTGCAGGGTCTTGGGCATCACTCCGTGCCGGATCGCCTGGACCATCTTGATGATGCCGCCGACGCCGGCCGCGGCCTGGCTGTGCCCGATGTTCGACTTCAGGGAGCCGAGGTACAGCGGCCGGTCCTCCGGCCGGTCCTGGCCGTAGGTGGCCAGCAGGGCCTGTGCCTCGATCGGGTCTCCGAGCGAGGTGCCGGTGCCGTGCGCCTCGACCACGTCCACGTCGGCCGTGGTCAGACCTGCGTTGGCCAGGGCCTGGAGGATGACCCGCTCCTGGGAGGGGCCGTTCGGCGCGGTCAGGCCGTTGGACGCGCCGTCCTGGTTGACGGCGGTGCCGCGGATCACCGCGAGCACGGTGTGCCCGTTGCGCCGCGCGTCGGAGAGCCGCTCCACGAGCAGCAGGCCCACGCCCTCGGCCCAGCCGGTGCCGTCAGCGTGCTCCGAGAAGGACTTGCAACGGCCGTCGGCGGACAGACCGCGCAGCCGGGAGAACTCGATGAAGGCGGTGGGCGTCGACATCACGGCCGCGCCGCCGGCGAGCGCGAGGTCGCACTCGCCGGAGCGCAGCGCGTTCGCCGCCATGTGCATGGCCACCAGGGAGGAGGAGCAGGCCGTGTCGACGGTGACCGTCGGTCCCTCCAACCCGAAGGTGTAGGCCAGCCGGCCCGAGGCGATGCTGCCCGCGCTCCCGCTGAACAGGTACCCCTCGTTGCCCTCGGCGGGCAGCCCGGCGCGGGAGCCGTAGTCGTTGTACATCAGGCCCGTGAACACGCCCGTACGGCTGCCCCGCAGCGAGGCCGGATCGATCCCGGCCCGCTCGAAGGCCTCCCAGGTGGTCTCCAGCAGCAGCCGCTGCTGGGGGTCCACGGCGAGCGCCTCGCGCGGGGACATCCCGAAGAACTCGGGGTCGAACCGGTCGGCCTCGTGCAGGAACCCGCCCTCGGCGGTGTACGAGGTGCCCGCCGCGTCGGGGTCGGTGTCGTACAACCCCTCCAGGTCCCAGCCGCGGTTGACGGGGAACCCGCCCACCGCGTCGACCCCGTCGGTGACCAGCTTCCAGAGGTCATCGGGGGTGGCGACCCCGCCGGGGTACCGGCACGCCATCCCGACGATCGCGATGGGCTCCTGCGCCTTGTCCTCCACCTCGCGCAGACGCTTCTTCGCGTCCCGGGCATCGGCGATGGCCCGCTTGAGGTAGTCCCGGAGTTCTTGCTCGTTCGCCACGTGATCTCAGCTCCCCGACGTGATGTGGCTGGGTGATGAAGTTCGGGCCCGCACGGTGTTCCGACGCGTGCCGACCGGTCGTCTGCCGCTCCGTGTCGCTCAGTCCATGTCGTCGAGGAGCGCGAAGAGTTCCTCGTCGCTCGCCCCGTCCAGGTCCTGGTGATCGGCCTCGTCCGGCTTGCCGCCGCCCGCCGAGTCGGCGATGTCCAGCAGCTCCCGCAGCCGGCCGGTGATCTGGTCGAACGCCTCCCGGTCCGAGGACGCGGCGTGGATGGCGGACTTCAACCGGTCGAGGTCCGACAGCACCGGAGTGGCCGCCGACACCTCCTCGACGGTGATCTGCCGGCGGAGGTACGCGGCCAGGGCCGCCGGGTTCGGGTAGTCGAAGACGAGGGTGCTGGGCAGGCGCAGACCCGTCGCCGTGTTGAGCTGGTTGCGCAGTTCCACCGCGGTCAGCGAGTCGAAGCCCAGTTCCTGGAAGGCGCGGTCGGCGTCGATGCCGGTGTGGTCGGTGTGCCCGAGCACCCCGGCGACCTGACCGCGCACGAGATCCGTCAGCGTCGCGAGCCGCTCCTCCTCCGGCAGGGCGCCCAGGCGCTCCGCCAGCGACGGACCGTCGGTACCCGCCCCGGACCCGGAACCCGCGACCGCGCGGCGCGGTCCGGCCGGAGCCAGGTCCCGCAGCAGCGGCAGCAGGCGGTCGCCCTGCTTGCGCAGGGCCTCCACCGCGAGCCGGGTGACGGCCAGGACCGCCTCGCCGGTGCCGGGGGCCGCGTCGAAGAGGTCCATGGCGTCCGCCGAGGACAGCGGCAACAGGCCGAGCCGGGCGAGGCGACGCAGGTCGGCCTCTTCGAGGGAGCCGCTGAGGGTGGAGGCCTGGGCCCACAGGCCCCAGGCCAGTGAGGTGGCCGGGAGGCCGTTGGCCTGCCGGTACTGGGCGAGGGCGTCGAGGAAGGTGTTGCCGGCGGCGTAGTTGGCCTGGCCGGCGTTGCCGATCAGACCGGCGACGGAGGAGTAGAGGACGAAGGCCGACAGGTCCAGGTCCTTGGTGAGGTCGTGGAGGTTCCAGGCCGCGTCGACCTTCGGCGCGAGGACCTTCTCCAGCCGCTCCGGCGTCAGGTCCGACAGGACGGTGTCGTCCAGCACACCGGCCGTGTGGATCACCCCGGTGAGCGGCTGCTCGGCGGGGATCGCCGCCAACACCCCGGCCAGCGAATCCCGATCGGTGACGTCACAGGCGGCCACGGTGACCTCGGCCCCCAGCCCGGTCAGCTCCGTACGCAGCTCCTCGGCGCCGGGGGCGTCGATGCCGCGTCGGCTGAGGAGCAGCAGGTGTCGCGCGCCGTGTTCGGTGACCAGGTGCCGGGCCAGTACGCCGCCCAGCGCGCCCGTCGCGCCGGTGATCAGGGTCGTTCCCCGGTCCCAACGCGGCGTCACCGCCCGCGCGTCCTGGCTCGTACGGGCCAGACGCGGCACGAACAGCCGCTCGCCGCGCACCGCGATCTGCGGCTCGCCCGAGGCCAGGGCCGAGGCGGGCAGGGTGTCGCCGTCCAGGTCCACCAGGACGATCCGCCCCGGGTTCTCCGTCTGCGCCACGCGCAGCAGACCCCACACGCCCGCGTGCGTCAGATCGGTGACGGGCTCGCCCGCCGTGGCGACGGCGCCCCGGGTGACCACCACCAGCGTGGAACTCTCGAACCGCTCGTCGCCCAGCCAGAACTGTGCCGAGGACAGCGTCTCGCGCAACGCGGCCCGCGCGGCCTCGGCCGGCTCGCCCTCGACGGCGCCCGGAACGAGCACCACCGTGGCGGGCACCGGTCCGGCCGCCGCCACCGCCTCCAGATCGGCGTACGGGAGACCACCGGGCACGGCGAGGTCACCGACCACGGCCCAGCCCGCCGAGGTGCCCGCGACCGGATCGGAGACCGGCAGGGCGTTCCACGCGACGCGGAACAATCCGTCCCGGGCCGTCGACGCGGCCTCGCGCAGCGCCTCCTTCGACACCGGCCGCAGCAGCAGCGATTCGACGGTCGCCACCGGGGCGCCCGTCCCGTCGGCCACCGCCAGCGAGGCGGCCAGCGTGTCGCTGTCGCGCCCGGACAGCGTCAGGCGTACCCGCAGCACCGACGCTCCCACGGCGTGGACGCTCACCCCGGACCAGGAGAACGGCAGCCGTGCCTGCCCCGATGCGAAGGCGACTCCGGGCAGCAGCGGGTGCAGCGCCGCGTCCAGCAGCGCCGGGTGCAGCAGGAACCGTCCCGCGTCCGCCCGACCGGCGTCCGGCAGCCGCACCTCGGCGTACACCTCGTCGCCCGCGGTCCACAGCCGCGTCAACCCCTGGAAGGCGGGGCCGTACGCGTACCCCAGCGCGTCGAGCCGCTCGTACACACCGTCGAGGGGGACCTCGGTCGCGCCGGCCGGCGGCCAGGCCGTCAGCGGCTCACCGGCGGGGGCGCCGGCCGACGGGGCCAGCACCCCGTTCGCGTTGAGCGTCCACGGCCGGTCGGCGGCCAGGTCGCCGTCGTCGGTCCGGGAGAAGACCTCCACGGTGCGGCGGCCCGTCCCGTCGGCCTCGCCGACCACGACCTGGACCTGCGTACCGCCCTGCTCGGGCAGCACCAGCGGCGCCGACAGCATCAGCTCCTCGACCCGGTCGACCCCGAGCTGCTCGCCCGCCCGGGCCGCCAGTTCCACCAGCCCGGTACCGGGGACCAGCACCGTCCCGTACACCGCGTGCTCGGTCAGCCAGGCGTGGGTGCGGCGCGAGAGTCGCCCGGTGAACAGGTACTCGTCGCGGTGCGCCGACCCGACGGCCGCGCCCAGCAGCGGGTGACCGGTGGCCGCAAGCCCCAGCCCGGCCGCGTCGGCCGGGGTCTCGGGGGCGTCCAGCCAGTACCGCTCGTGCTGGAAGGCGTACGTCGGCAGGGCGACGGTCCGCGCGCCCGGGAACAGCCTCGACCAGTCCGGCTTCGCCCCCCGCATCCGCAACAGGGCCATCGCCGCGACGACGGTCTCCGTCTCGGGCCGGTCCCGGCGCAGCGCCGGGGCCAATGCCCCGGCCTCCTGCTCCAGGGAACCCTGCGCGAGCGCCGTCAGCACCCCGTCGGGGCCCAACTCCAGGAAGTCGGTGACGCCCTGGGCCTCCAGGTACCGGATGCCGTCGGCGAACCGCACGGCCTCCCGGATGTGGGTGGACCAGTACTCCGGGGAGGTCAGTTGTTCGGCCGTGGCGAGGGTGCCGGTGACGTTGGAGACGACCGGGATGCGCGGCGCGTGGAACGTCAGCCCGCCGGCGACCTCGCGGAACTCCTCCAGCACCTCGTCCATGTGCGGGGAGTGGAAGGCGTGCGAGACCGGCAGCCGCTTGGTGCGGGCGCCCTTCGCCCGCCAGGCGTCGCAGATCTCGTCGACGACCGTCGAGTCACCGGAGATCACCATCGAGTCGGGGCCGTTGACCCCGGCGATGGCGACCGCGTTGCCGTACGGGGCGATCGAGGCGCGCACCGCCTCCTCGCCGGCCTGGATCGCGGCCATCGCACCGCCCTCACGGGCGGCCTGCATCAGCCGGCCGCGCTCGGCGACCAGGCAGCAGGCGTCGCCCAGTTCGAGGACCCCCGCGAGGTGGGCGGCGGTCACCTCTCCGATGGAGTGGCCGAGCAGGAAGTCGGGGGTGAACCCGTGGTGCTCGAACAGCCGGTACAGGGCCACCTCGATGGCGAACAGCGCGGCCTGGGTGAAGGAGGTCTGGTCGATCAGCGCCGAGTCCGCCGAGTGCTCCGGAGCGAACAGCACGTCCTTGATCGGGCGGGCCAGCTCCGCGTCGAACCGGGCACACACCTCGTCCAGCGCCTTCGCGAAGACCGGGTTCGCGGCGTACAGCTCGCGGCCCATGCCGAGCCGCTGGCTGCCCTGGCCGGTGAGGAGGAACGCGGTCTTGCCGGGCCGGGCCGAGCGGCCCCGCACGACGTTCGACGCGGACTCCCCGTGCGCCAGCGAGGACAGACCCCGGATCAGGGTCTCCCGGTCCGCGCCGACGACGGCCGCGCTGTGCTCCAGCACGGCGCGCCCGGTGGCCAGCGAGAAGCCGATGTCGGCGGGGGACAGCTCCGGGTGGTCGAGGACGAAGCGGTGCAGCCGCGCCGCCTGCGCCGCGACGGCCTTCTCGTCCTTGCCGGACACCAGCCACGGCAGCACACCGGCCGCCTCCGGCTCCGGGGCGGGCCCGCGGCGGGCGGGCGCCGCCGGCGGCTGCTCGATGATGACGTGCGCGTTGGTGCCGCTGATGCCGAAGGAGGACACGCCCGCGCGGCGCGGGCGGCCCGCCTCGGGCCAGGGGGTCTCCTCGGTCAGCAGCGCCAGCGAGCCCGCCTCCCAGTCCACGTGCGGGGACGGCTCGTCGACGTGCAGGGTCCGGGGCAGCACCCCGTGCCGCATCGCCTCGATCATCTTGATGACACCGCCGACGCCGGCCGCGGCCTGGCTGTGCCCGATGTTCGACTTCAACGAGCCGAGGTACAGCGGCCGGTCCTCCGGCCGGTCCTGGCCGTACGTCGCCAGCAGGGCCTGCGCCTCGATCGGGTCGCCCAGGGTGGTGCCGGTGCCGTGCGCCTCCACGGCGTCCACGTCGGCCGAGGCCAGACCCGCGTTGGCCAGGGCCCGGCGGATGACCCGCTCCTGCGCCGGACCGTTGGGGGCGGTCAGGCCGTTGGACGCGCCGTCCTGGTTGACGGCGGTGCCGCGGATCACCGCGAGCACGGTGTGCCCGTTGCGCCGCGCGTCGGAGAGCCGCTCCACGAGCAGCAGACCGACGCCCTCGCTCCAGCCGGTGCCGTCGGCGCCCGCCGCGAAGGACTTGCAGCGCCCGTCGGGCGACAGGCCCCGCTGGCGGGAGAACTCCACGAACGTGTTCGGGCCGTTCATCACGGTCACGCCGCCCGCCAGCGCCAGATCGCATTCACCGGAGCGCAGCGCGTTCGCCGCGAGGTGCATGGCCACCAGCGAGGAGGAGCAGGCCGTGTCCACGGTGACCGCCGGACCCTCCAGCCCGTACGTGTAGGACAGCCGGCCGGAGATGACGCTGGAGAGGTTGCCCGCGAGCAGGAAGCCCTCGAACTCCTCCGGCACCGACGGCAGCCGCGAGGCGTAGTCGTCGTACATGGCGCCGGTGAAGACACCGGTGTGGGAACCGCGCAGCAGCGCCGGGTCGATGCCCGCGCTCTCGAAGGTCTCCCACGCCGTCTCCAGCAGCAGCCGCTGCTGGGGGTCGGTCGCGGTCGCCTCGCGCGGGGAGATCCCGAAGAACTCCCGGTCGAAGAGGTCCGCCTCGTGCAGGAAGCCGCCCTCACGGACGTACGAGGTGCCCGTCCGCTCGGGGTCCGGGTCGTACAGGCCCTCCAGGTCCCAGCCGCGGTTCACCGGGAACGGGCTGACCGCGTCCACCCCGTCGGCGACGAGCCGCCACAGGTCCTGCGGGGAGCGCACCCCGCCCGGGAAGCGGCACGCCATCCCGACGACGGCGATCGGCTCGTCCGAGGCGCCCCTGGCGCGGGCCCTGACGGTCTTCGCCGGCGCGTCGTCCGCCGAGACCTTCGACAGCAGGTACGCGGCCAGCGCGCCCGGCGTCGGATGGTCGAACACCGCCGTCGCCGGGAGACGCAGGCCGGTGGCCGACCCGAGCCGGTTGCGCAGGTCCACGCCGGCCATCGAGTCGAAGCCGATCTCGCTGAAGGCCCGCTCGGGGTCGATGGAGGCGGCGCCCGCGTGCCCGAGGACCGAGGCGACCGTGGACCGTACGAGATCCCGTACCGCCTCCGCCCGCTTGTCCTCGGGAAGGCCGGCGATCTGCCCGGCCCAGCCCGACGCGACGTCCGTGCCCGCGCCGGCCTGTCCGGCGCGCCGGGTCCGGGTGCGCACCAGCCCCCGGTACAGGGCGGGCGGCGTCTCGGAACCGGTGCGCAGCCGGGCCGGGTTCAGCGCGACGGGCACCAGCAGCGGTGCGGTGGAGTTCAGCGCCGTGTCGAACAGGGCCAGACCCTGCGCGGGGGTGAGCGGGGTCATGCCCGCCCGGTCCCAGCGGGCCAGGTCTGCGTCGGTGAGCCCGGCGCCCATGCCATGACTGGAGTCCCACAGGCCCCAGGCCAGCGAGGTCGCGGCCAGACCGGCGGAGCGGCGGTGCGCGGCGAGGGCGTCCAGCCAGGTGTTGGCCGCCGCGTAGTTGCCCTGACCGGCGGTGCCGGTGACACCCGACACCGAGGAGAACAGGACGAACGCCGCCAGGTCCAGGTCCTTCGTCAACTCGTGCAGGTTCCAGGCCGCGTCCACCTTGGGCCGCAGCACCGAGGACACCTGCTCCGGGGTGAGGGACTCGATCGTCGCGTCGTCCAGCACACCGGCCGTGTGCACCACGGCCGACAGCGGGTGCTCCGGATCCACGGCCGTGAGCAGCGCGGCCACCGAGGCGCGGTCGGCGGCGTCCGCCGCGACCACCTTCACCTCGGCGCCGAGCGCGCCCAGTTCGGCCGCCAGCTCCCGCGCGCCCGGGGTGGCCGGGCCGCGCCGGCTGCTGAGCAGCAGGTGCCGGACCCCGTGCCCGGTGACGAGGTGACGGGCGAAGAGCGCGCCGAGGCCGCCGGTGCCGCCGGTGACCAGGACGGTTCCCCCGGCCCCCAGGACGGGCACCTCGGGGGTGGTGATCGCCGCCGCGCGGGCCAGCCGGGGGGCGAACGACTCACCCGAGCGGAGAGCGAGTTGGGGTTCCCCGGTGGCGAGGGCCGCGGCGAGCGTCGCGTCGTCCGTCGCGCCGTCGGTGTCGACGAGCACGAGGCGGTCCGGGTGCTCGGACTGCGCGGAGCGGATCAGCCCCCACAGCGGGGCGGCGTCCAGGTCGGTGACGTCCTCGCCGGGCAGCGCGGCGACCGCGCCGCTGGTGACGAACACCAGCCGGGAGTCGGCGAACCGCTCGTCGGCCAGCCACTCCTTGACCAGCGCCAGCGCCCGCAGGGTGGCCAGGTGCGCGCCCTCGGCGCCCTCGGCGCCGGAGCCCGTGTGCCGGACCAGCACGGTCGTCGCACCCGCGGCCGGCGCCAGGTCGCCGCCCACCTCGGTCCAGTCGACCGACGCCCGGGCGGCGGTCACCGGCTGCCAGTGCACCTCGTACAACGAGTCGTTCGCGCCGCCCGCGACCGAGGTCAGGGCGTCCTTGGCGACGGGGCGCAACGTCAGCGCGTCCACCTCCGCGACGGGCGCGCCCGCCCCGTCCGCCAGCGTCAGACGGTACGTGTCGGTGCCGGCGGGGGAGATCCGCACCCGCAGTTCGGCGGCGCCCGCCGCGTGCGGGGAGATCCCCGACCAGGCGAACGGCAGCCGGATCCGGTCGCTCTCGCCCTCCACGGCAGCGTCCAGCACCAGCGGGTGCAGCACCGAGTCGAACAGCGCCGGGTGCACGCCGAACCGGCCGGCGCTCTCCCGGTGCTCCCCGGGCAGCCGCACCTCGGCGTACAGGTCCTCGCCGGCGCGCCAGAGCGCCGTCAGGCCCTGGAAGGCGGGGCCGTACGCGTACCCCAGCGCGGCGAGCCGCTCGTACACGCCGTCCAGCGGCTCGGCGCTCGCGCCGGCCGGCGGCCACGCGGACAGGTCCGCGTCCTCGGCCGGTGCGACGGCCTCCGCGAGGGCGCCCGTCGCGTGCCGGGTCCACGGCCGGGCCGCGCCCTCGCCGCCGTCGGGGCGGGCGTGGACGGAGAAGGGCCGCACCCCGGACGCGTCCGGGGCGCCCACCGCGACCTGTACCCGCACGGCCTCGCGTCCGACGAGCGGCAGCGGGGCCTCCAGGGTCAGTTCCTCGACGCGGGTGACGCCGAGGTGGTCGCCGGCCGCGACGGCCAGCTCCAGGAACGCCGTCGCGGGCACCAGCACGGTCGTGCCGATCGCGTGGTCCGCGAGCCACGGGTGGGAGCCCACCGAGAGCCGCCCGGTGAACAGGGCGTCCTCGCGGTCCGCGAACTCCACGCTCGTGGAGAGCAACGGGTGCTCCGAGGCGTCCAGCCCCAGGCTGCGCGCGTCGGTGGAGGCGGTCGGCGCGAGCCAGTACCGCTCGCGCTGGAAGGCGTACGTCGGCAGCGGGGCCGGCGTCGCGCCCGGGAAGAAGGTCCCCGCGGCGAAGGTGCCACCGGCGGTCCACACCCGGGCCAGGCCGGCCGTGAGCGTGTCGGCCTCGGGGCGGCCCGCGCGCAGCAGCGGCACGGCCACGGCCCCGGTGCCCTCCAGCGCGCCCTGCGCCAGGGCGGTCAGCACGGCGTCCGGGCCGACCTCGACGAACAGGGTCGTGCCCTGCGCGGCCAGCTCGCGGACGGCGTCCAGGAACCGGACGGCGGCGCGGATCTGTCCGGCCCAGTAGTCGGGGGAGGTCAGTTCGGCCTCGGTGGCGACCGCGCCGGTGACGGTGGACACGATCGGGATGGTCGGCGCCGCGAGGGCGACGTCGGCCGCGACCGCGCGGAACTCCTCCAGGACCGCGTCCATGTGCGGGGAGTGGAAGGCGTGCGAGACGGTCAGGCGCTTCGTCTTGCGGCCCTGCTCCCGCCACCGCGCGGCGACGTCCTCGGCGACGTCCTCGTCACCGGAGATCACCACGGAGGACGGGCCGTTGACGGCGGCGACGGACACCGCGTCCTCGTGGCCCGCGAGGGAGGCGACGATCTCCGCCTCCGTGCCCTGGACGGCGATCATGGCGCCGCCGGGACGGGCCGACTGCATCAACCGGCCGCGGGCGGCCACCAGCCTCGCGGCGTCCGCCAGGGTCAGCACCCCGGCGGCGTGCGCGGCGGACAGCTCGCCGATCGAGTGCCCGGCCAGCAGCGCGGGCACCACCCCGTGGTGCTCCAGCAGCCGGAACAGGGCCGTCTCCACCGCGAACAGGGCGGGCTGGGTGTAGGTGGTCTCGTCCAGCAGCGCGGCGTCGGAACCGCCCTCCGCCGCGAAGAGCACCTCGCGCAACGGCCGCTCCAGCAGCCCCTCGAAGGCGGCGAACACCGCGTCGAGGGCGCGGGCGAAGACGGGGTGGCGGGCGTACAGGTCACGGCCCATGCCGAGCCGCTGGGCGCCCTGGCCGGTGAAGAGGAAGGCGGTCCGGCCGGCGCTCGGGGCAGAGCCGGTGACGACGGCGGGCGCGTCGGAGCCCGCGATCAGCGCGTCGAGGCCGGCGAGCAGGGCGTCGCGGTCCTCGGCGAGGACGACGGCGCGCTGCTCGAAGGCGGTACGGCCGGCCGCGAGCGCCAGCCCGACGTCCGCGAGGTCCGTGTCGGGAGCGGCGGCGTGGGCGCGCAGCCGCTCGGCCTGGGCGCGCAGCGCCTTCGGGTCGCGGGCCGACAGCAGCCAGGGCGCGGGCAGTTCCGGCGCCGCCGGGGCCTCGACGGAGGCCGCGGGCGCGGTCTCGGGGGCCTGCTCGATGACGACGTGGGCATTGGTCCCGCTGATCCCGAAGGAGGAGACGGCCGCGCGGCGCGGCCGACCGGTCTCGGGCCACGCCCGTTCCCCGGTGAGCAGCTCCACGGCGCCCGCCGACCAGTCCACGTGCGGGGACGGCGCGTCCACGTGCAGGGTCCTGGGCAGCACGCCGTGGCGGATCGCCTGGACCATCTTGATGACGCCGCCGACGCCGGCCGCCGCCTGCGCGTGGCCGATGTTCGACTTCAGCGAGCCGAGGAACACCGGGGCCAGGCCCTCGCGGTCGCTGCCGTAGGTGGCCATGACGGCCTCGGCCTCGATCGGGTCGCCGAGCCTGGTGCCGGTGCCGTGCGCCTCCACGGCGTCCACGTCCGAGCCGGTGAGACCCGAGTCGGCCAGGGCCTGGCGGATGACCCGCTGCTGCGCGAGACCGCTGGGGGCGGTCAGGCCGTTGGAGGCGCCGTCCTGGTTGATGGCGGAGCCGCGCAGCACCGCGAGGACGGTGTGTCCGTTGCGTTCGGCGTCGGAGAGCCGCTCGACGAGCAGCAGACCCACGCCCTCGGACCAGCCGGTGCCGTCGGCGCCGGCGGCGAAGGACTTGCAGCGGCCGTCGGGTGCGAGCCCGCGCTGACGGGAGAACTCCACGAACATGCCGGGGGACGACATGACCGTCGCGCCGCCCGCCAGGGCCAGGTTGGTCTCGCCCGACCGCAGCGAACGGATCGCGAGGTGCAGGGCGACCAGCGAGGAGGAGCAGGCGGTGTCGGTGGTCACCGCCGGGCCGAGCAGCCCCAACTGGTAGGCGATCCGGCCCGACATCACGCTGGTGGTGCTGCCGGTCAGCACCGAACCCCGGACGCTCTCGGGAGCCTCGTACATCCGGGGGCCGTACTCCAGCGCCGTCGCGCCGACGAACACACCGGTGCGCGAGCCGTGCAGGGACTCCGGGCGGATCCCGGAGCGCTCGACGGCCTCCCAGGCGGTCTCCAGCAGCAGCCGCTGCTGCGGGTCCATCGCGAGCGCCTCGCGCGGCGAGATGCCGAAGAAGCCCGCGTCGAACTCGGCAGCGTCGTGCAGGAAGCCGCCGCGCCGCACCGCGCTCTTGCCCGGGCGGTCGGGGTCGGCGTCGTACAGGTCCTCGTCCCAGCCCCGGTCGACGGGGAACCCGGAGACGGCGTCGCCGCCCTCCGCGACCAGCTTCCACAGCTCGTCGGGGGAGGAGATCCCGCCCGGGAACCGGCAGGCCATGCCGACGATCGCGATGGGCTCGTCGGCGTCGGCGGGACGGGTGAACTCCTCCGCCGACACCGCCGCGCCGGCCAGCTCGGCCCCGATGAACGCGGTGAGCGCCAACGGCGTCGGGTGGTCGAACAGTAGCCCGCCGGGCAGCCGCAGGCCGGTGGCCTCGGCCAGCGCCTTGCGCAGCTCCGTGGTCATCATCGAGCTGAAGCCGAGCTTCTGGAACGGGGTCCGCGACTCCAGCACCTCGTCCGGCCCGTACTCCAGGATCGCGGTGACGTGCGAGGTGACCAGCTCGGAGACGGCGCGGTCCCGCTCCGCCTCGGACAACCGGGCGAGCCGAGCACCCAGCTCGCCGCGCGGGCCGGCGGCCCGCTCCTCGGCGGTGTCGGCCCCCGGGAGGGGCAGCGGGGCCGTCGTGCGGGCGGTGGCGTCGAACCAGTGCCGGCGGCGCTGGAACGCGTACGTGGGCAGGGAGACCCGGCGGGCGCCGGTCCCCGCGTACAGCACGCCCCAATCGACGTCGGCGCCGTGCGTGAACGCGGTCGCGACGGCCGTCAGCAGCGTCTGCACCTCGGGACGCCCCGCACGGAGTGCCGGGGTGCCCTCGGCGAGGGCGCTGAGGACGGCGTCGGGGCCGATTTCCAGGAAGGAGTCGGCGCCCAGCGACCGCAGAGCGGCGACCGCGTCCGCGAACCGGACGGCGCCGCGGACCTGGTCGGTCCAGTAGCAGGGGGTGCGCAGGTCGTCCCCGGAGGCGAGTTCGCCGGTGAGGGTGGAGACGACGGGGATCCGCGGCTCGTTGTAGGTGAGGCCCTTCGCCACCTTGTGGAAGGGCTTGAGCATCGCGTCCATGTGGGGCGAGTGGAAGGCGTGCGAGACCGTCAGGCGCTTGGTCTTGCGGCCCAGTTCGGCGAGTTCCCCCGCGACCTTGAGGGCGGCCTCCTCGTCGCCGGAGACGACGACGGAGGTCGGGCCGTTGACGGCGGCGATGGACAGCCGGTCCGCCAGGCCGTCGAGGAGCGGCAGCACCTCCGCCTCCGTGGCCTGCACGGCGATCATGGCGCCGCCCGCGGGCAGCGCCTGCATGAGCGTCGCCCGGGCGGCGACGAGCTTCGCCGCGTCCGGCAGGGACAGGATCCCCGCCACGTGCGCGGCGGCCAGTTCCCCGACGGAGTGGCCCGCGACATGGGACGGGGTCAGACCCCAGGACTCCACGAGCCGGTAGAGGGCCACCTCCACCGCGAACAGCGCGGGCTGGGTGTTGCCCGTCTCGTCGAGCGCCTCACCGGAGGCGATGACCTCGCGGATCGAACGCTTCAGCAGCGGGTCCAGCGCCCCGGCGACCGCGTCGAAGGCCTCCGCGAACACCGGGAAGGCCGCGTACAGTTCCTCGCCCATCCCCGGACGCTGCGCGCCCTGGCCGGTGAAGAGGAACGCCGTCGTGCCCGCGGCCGGCGCGCCCCGGACCACCCCGGCGCCCGGCTGTCCCCCTGCCAGCGCCCGCAGCCCCTCCACCAGCGCCGACCGGTCGGTGCCGACCACGACCGCGCGCTCCTCGAACGCCGTGCGGGTGGTCGCCAGCGAGAAGGCGGTGTCCACCAGGTCGGGGGCGCCGTCGGCGGCGGCGAACGCGGCCAGCCGGCCGGCCTGCGCGCGCAGCGCCTCGTCCGACCGGGCCGACAGCACCCACGGCAGCGCCTCGGTGGCCGCCTCGGTCGGTTCCTGCGGCGCGGGAACGGCGGGCCCCTCGGTGACCACGACGTGTGCGTTCGTGCCGCCCATGCCGAAGGAGCTGACGCCCGCCGCCAACGGGCGTTCCGGGTGCGGCCAGGCGGAGTGCTCGCGCTGCACCGCCAGCCCCAGCGCGTCCAGCGGGATCCCCGGGTTCGGGCTCGCGAAGTTCAGGCTGGCGGGCAGCTCGCGGTGGGTGATGCTCAGCAGCGTCTTGATCAGGCCCGCGATGCCCGCGGCGCCCTCCAGGTGCCCGATGTTGGTCTTGACGGAACCGACGTGCAGCGGGTCCCCGGGCTCCCGGTCCGCGCCGAGCGCGGCGCCGAGCGCGGCGGCCTCGATCGGGTCGCCGACGGGCGTGCCGGTGCCGTGCAGTTCGACGTACTGGACCTGCTCGCCGGCGCCGAGCGCGGCCCGCTCGTGCGCCAGGCGCACCACCTGCTCCTGCGCGTCCGCGCTCGGCACGGTCAGACCGCCGGGCGTGGCGCCGTCGTTGTTGACGGCGCTCGCGCGGATCACGCCGTGGACGTGGTCGCCGTCCGCGAGGGCGAGCGAGAGCGGCTTGAGGACCAGGACCCCGCCGCCCTCGCCGGGCACGAAGCCGTTCGCGCGGGAGTCGAAGGTGTACGTGACCCCGTCGGGCGAGAGCGCGCCGAATCGTTCCTCCGTGGTGGCGTTCTCCGTCAGCAGGTTCAGGTTCACACCCGCCGCGAGCGCGAGCACCGACTCCCCGGCCCGCAGGCTCTCGCAGGCGAGGTGCACCGCGACGAGCGAGGAGGACTGCGCGGAGTCCACGGTGAGGCTGGGACCCCGGAGACCCAGGTGGTAGGAGACCCGGTTCGCGATGACACCGCGGTTCACCCCGGTCATCGTGTGCGGGGTGATCGCCTCGGTGCCGTACTGGTACAGCAGGTTCGTGTAGTCGTCGCGCAGGGTGCCGACGAACACCGAGGTACGGCTGCCGCGCAGCGCCTCGGGCACGATGCCCGCGTCCTCCAACGCCTCCCAGGCCAACTCCAGCACCAGCCGCTGCTGCGGGTCCATCGCCGCGGCCTCGCGCGGCGAGATCCCGAAGAAGCGGGCGTCGAACCGGTCGACCCCGTCCAGGAACGCGCCGCGCTGCCGACCGTCACCGGGAGCCGCGTCCTCGGGTACCCCCCAACGGCCCGGCGGCACCTCGTCGACGGCACCTCGTCCGCTCCGCAGGAGCTCCCAGAACGCGGCCGGGCCGTCGGCTCCGGGGAGCCGGCAGGACAGCCCCACGACAGCGATCTGCTCCACCTGCTCGGTGTGCGCCCCGGCTGCTACAGGATTCCGCTCACTGGTCACCACGCTCGGCTGCCCCTTCTTGGATTCAACGCGCCCGGAGGAAATACGCCCGGAGGAAATGCGCCCGGATCGAATGCGCCCGGATTCACGTGCCGGATCAACGCCCCGGCCTCACACGCCCCCGGCTCCACATGCCCGGATTCGATGCGCCGGAATTTCGACGTTCCCCGATTCGACGTGCCCGGAGAAATACGCCCCGGTTCGATGCGCCTGGGTTCACAGGCTAGTGAAAGCGACCTCGTGGACAGTCATGGCCTGGTAACCAGGGCCGCCGGAACGGCTGGTGACCTGGCCATTGCCACACAGTGAGCGGCCGGTGGAACGCACCTGGCTACCGTGAATGCGGGCTCACGCGCTTCATTCGGACGCATTCGATCCGGTGAGCTCCAGCTGCGCTGTAGTGACGTGCGAATTCAAGGAGAGCTGATCGCTGTGAGTGCTGCATCTTCCCAAGGGGCCAACCCCGGATCCGCCGAAAACGCACGCGGAGGTCGCGCGGTCGTCCTCGGCGGGAGCATGGCGGGACTCTTCTCCGCCCGCGCCCTCTCCGAGAACTTCGCGGAGGTGCTCGTCGTGGACCGCGACGAGCTGACGGGACCGAACGAACTCCGCCGGGGCCTGCCGCAGGGCCACCACCTGCACGGTCTGCTCGCGCGCGGCCAGCAGATCGTCGAGGAGTACTTCCCCGGCATCACCGAGGACATGAAGGCTGCCGGCGCGCAGCTCGGCGACGTGGCCGACGACGTCCGCTGGATCATCAACGGCAAGCGCCTGCGGCAGGTCCACTCCGGCCTGTTCGCCCTCACCTCCAGCCGTCCCTTCCTGGAGCGCCACATACGCGAACGCGTGCTCGCGCTCCCCGAGGTGACCTTCCTGGAGCAGGCCGACATCCTCCGCCTGGTCACCGGCGAGGACCGCCGCGAGGTCACCGGGGTCGTCGTGCGCCGCGACGGCGTCGAGGAGGTGGTGGAGGCCGACCTGGTCGTGGACGCCACGGGTCGCGGTTCGCGCACCTCCGTCTGGCTCCAGGAGTTCGGCTTCGACGCCGTCGAGGAGGAGAAGCACAAGATCGGCCTCGGCTACACCACCCGCTACTACCGGGTCCCGGACGAGGCGTTCGAGGGCAACATCTCCATCAACACCGTCGCCTCCGCCGGCGTCCCGCGCGGCGCGATCTGCCAGAAGATCGACGGCGGCCGTTCCATCGTCACCGCCTACGGCATCCTCGGCGACCACCCGGCCACCACCCCCGAGGGCTTCCACGCCTTCATCGAGTCGCTGGCCGCGCCCGACATCCACGAGGTGCTCAAGGTCTCCGAGCCGCTGGACGAGCCCGTCGCGTACAAGTTCCCGACCAACCTGCGCCGCCACTACCAGCGCCTGACCGACTTCCCGGCCGGCCTGCTGGTCATCGGCGACGCCGTCTGCAGCTTCAACCCCAGCTACGCGCAGGGCATGACCGTCTCCGCGCTCGGCTCGCTCGTGCTGCGCCGGCACACCGCCGAGTCCCGGCGACCCGACCCGATCGCGTACTTCAAGGACCTCGCCGCCGACGCCGTCGACGGCTGCTGGGAGATGGCCGTCGGCGCCGACCTCAGCTTCCCCGAGGTCGAGGGCGAGCGGACCGAGGAGGTCCAGCTGGCGCACGCCTTCATCGCCCAGGTCCAGGAGGCCGCGTCCCGCGACGACGCCGTGGCCCGCGCGTACTCCCGGGTCATCGGCCTCGTCGACTCCCCGGCCGTCCTGCACGACCCGGAGATCGAAGCCGCCATCGCCGCGGTCCAGGAGCAGCCGTGAGGATCACCCTGAACGACCTGACCTTCGACGTGGCCGTCGACGGCCCCGCCGACGGCGAACCCGTCCTGCTGCTCCACGGCTTCCCCCACAACAAGGAGTCCTGGACCGAGACCGCACCCCTGCTGCACGCCGCCGGGCTGCGCACCATCGCTCCCGACCAGCGGGGCTACTCCGACGGCGCGCGCCCGACCGGCATCGACGCGTACCGCCTCGAACACCTCGCCGCCGACGCCCTCGGCATCCTCGACGCGCTCGGCGTCGCCGACGCCCACGTCGTCGGTCACGACTGGGGCGCGGCCGTGGCCTGGTACCTGGCGGCGCGCCGGCCCGACCGGGTGCGCACGCTCACCGCGCTCGCCATCCCGCACCTCGACGCGTACCAGCACGCCTACCGGGTGGACGAGGAGCAGCAACACAGCTCCCAGTACGTGGAGTTCCTCGTCTCCGCCGGCGCCGCCGACCACTTCCTGGCCAACGACGCCGTCGAACTGCACGGCTGGTTCAACCAGGTCGGCGAGGGCGTCCTGACCGACGCCCAGATCGCCCGGTACGTCACCACCCACACCGCTCCCGGCGTACTCGACGCGGCCCTGAACTGGTACCGCGCCAACAACCTGCTCGGCGAGGACCTCGCCTTCGGCCCGGTCGCCGTCCCGACGACCTTCGTCTACAGCCGCACCGACACGGCCGTCAGCGAACTCGCCGTCGAGCGGACCGCGGAGCACGTCACCGGCCCCTACCGGCTGGTGACGCTGGAGAAGACCTCGCACTGGCAGCCGCAACAGGACCCCGACACGGTCGCCGCCGAGATCATCCGGCGGGTCCGCACGGTCCCCCCGGCAACACCGACTGAAAACTGATGAAGGGACAACCATGACTTCGAACACCGCCGCCCCCGCGGTGGAGTTGCGGGCCGGGCCGCGGGAGTGGCTCGGACTGCTGGTCCTGCTGCTGCCGGTGACACTGATGACGGCCGACCTGGGCGTGCTCTGGCTGGCCACCCCCTACGTGACGGCCGACCTGCGGCCCACCAGCTCGCAACTGCTGTGGACCACGGATATCTACGGGTTCCTGACCTGCGGATTCCTTGTCGTCATGGGAACCCTCGGTGACCGGATCGGTCGCCGCAAGCTCCTGATCCTGGGCTCGCTCGGCGTGATCGTCTCCTCGCTGCTCGCGGCGTACGCGACCAGCCCGGAGATGCTGATCGTGGCGCGCGCGCTGCTCGGCGTGGCCGGCGCCGCCGTGCTCCCGTCGACGCTCTCGCTGATCATCCACATGTTCAAGGACGACCGGCAGCGGGCCACCGCCATCGCCACCTGGGTCACCGCGCTCTCCGTCGGCATCGCCGTCGGCCCCGTCATCGGCGGCGTCCTGCTCGACTCCTGGTGGTGGGGGTCCGTCTTCCTGATGGGCGTCCCCGTCATGCTCGTTCCCCTGCTGCTCGCGCCGGCGCTGCTGCCCGAGTACAAGGACCCGAACGCCGGCCGGATCGACCTCGCCAGCGTGGTGCTGTTCCTGGCGGCGATCCTGCCGATCGTCTACGCCGTCAAGAAGTTCGCCGAGATCGGCTGGAGCCTGGCCAACCTGGCCGCCCTGCTCATCGGCGCCGTCTTCACCGTGCTCTTCGTCCGCCGGCAGAACGCGCTGGAGGCCCCGCTGCTGGACATGCGGCTGTTCCGGACCCGCGCCTTCACCGGGGCGCTGCTCACCCTGCTGTTCGGCATGATGGCGCTCAACGGCGTCGAGTACCTCGTCCCGCAGTACCTGCTGGTCGCCGGTGAACTCAGCCCGCTGGCCGCCGGCGTCTGGCTGCTCCCCGGAGCCGCCGGCCTGATCCTGGGCTCGCAGCTCACCCCGGTGTTCGCCAAGCGGATCCGGCCCGCCTTCGTCATCACCGCGGGCCTGGTCGTCACCCTGGTCGGCTTCTGGCTGACCGGGATCGCGGGCCCCGACAAGGACGGCATCGTGCCCGCCGCCCTCGGCCTCGCCGTGATCATGTTCGGTGTCGCCCCGATCAGCGTCCTCGGCACCTCCCTGGCCGCCGGCGCGGCCCCGCCGGAGAAGGCCGGTTCGGCCGCCGCCACCGGGCAGACCGCGTACGACCTCGGGCTCGCCCTGGGCATCGCGGTGACCGGGTCCATCGCCGTGGCCGTCTACCGCGGCGCGGTCGACGACAACACCCCGGCCGGGATCCCGGCCGAGGCCGCCGAGGCCGCCCGGGACACCGTCGGCGGCGCCACCGACGCCGCCGCCTCCCTCCCCGCCGACCTCGGCGCCCAGTTGGTGGCCGCCGCGCGCGACGCGTTCACCTCCGGATTCCAGGCCACCGCCTGGGTCAGTGCCGCACTGGCCGTCGTCACGGGCGTCATCGTCCTCGCCCTGCTGCGCCACATCCCCGCGATCGGCGCGCCCACCGCCGAGGCCCCGGCCGAGCCGGAGCGGGCCGGGACCGCGGAGCCGGAGCCCGGTGCGCAGCCGGCCGCCGCGGTCCGCGAAGAGTCCACCACCCGTGCCTGAAGGGGATGACATGACCGCCGAACCCACCACGGCCACGACCGAGTACGCGGAACCCTTCCTGCTGGGGGTGCTCGCCTCCGGAGGCCTGGACGCCGAGTACGTGCGCGGCGAGGGCAACACCCTCCACCTGCGCGACGAGGACGGCCGGGAGATCCCCGTCCTGGACTACGTCGGCGGCTACGGCTCGCTGATGCTGGGGCACAACCACCCCGGGATCAACGCGTACGCCAAGGAACTGCTGGACGCGCAGACGCCCGTCCACGCGCAGTTCTCCCGGCACCCGTACGCCAACGACGTCGCCGAGGTCCTCAACCGGATCATCCAGCGCGAACGCGGTGACGACGAGCAGTACTACGCCATCTTCGCCAACAGCGGGGCGGAGGCCGTCGAGGCCGCCATCAAGCACGCGGAACTCGACCGGGGCCTGCGTCTGACGGCGCTCTCCGACGAGATCGCCGCCCACCTGGCCGACGTGCGCGGACAGGTCGAGGCCGGCGCCGCGAGCGTCCCGGGCGCCGTCGCCGAGTCCTTCGAGGACCTGGTCGCCGACGTCCTCGCCCGCAACGAGGCGCAGCGCGGGCGCAGCCCGCTCTTCCTCGTCCCCGAGGGCGGCTTCCACGGCAAGCTCGCCGGCAGCGTGCAGCTCACCCACAACGAGGGCTACCGGCTGCCGTTCAAGGCGCTGGCCGCGCAGTCCCGATTCGTGCCGCGCGACCGGCCCGGCACGATCCGCAAGATCATCGACGAGGAGCGCGCCCACCTGCTCGACCTCGTCGTCGAGGGCGGTCAGGTCCAGGTCGTGGAGCGGGCCTTCCCGCTCTTCGTGGCCTTCGTCCTGGAGCCCGTCCTGGGCGAGGGCGGCATCCACGAGCTGAGTCGGGAGTTCGCCGACGAGATCCAGGAGGTCTGCGCGGAGACCGGGATCCCGATCGTCATCGACGAGGTGCAGACCGGCATGGGTCGCACGGGCAGCTTCCTCGCGGCCACCCACCTCGGGCTGCGGGGAGACTACTACACCCTCGCCAAGAGCCTGGGCGGCGGCATCGCCAAGGCCGCCGTCATGCTCGTGCGCAAGCCGCTCTACCGCGGCCAGTTCGAGCTGGCGCACAGCTCCACGTTCGCCAAGGACAGCTTCTCCTGTCTGATCGCCCTCAAGGTGCTCGAACTGATGGAGGCCGACGACGGCGAGGTCTACCGGCGCGCGGCCGAGCGCGGCGAGCGGCTGCTCGCCATGCTCCGCTCCGTCCGGGACGACTTCCCCGAGACGGTCAAGGACGTGCGCGGTCGCGGCCTCATGCTGGGGCTGGAGTTCCACGACCAGTCGGGTTCCGCGGCCGAGCCGCTCAAGGCGGTCGCCCAGAGCGGGTTCTTCGGGTACTTCGTCGCCGGGCACATGCTCCGCGCGCACCGGATCCGGACGTTCCCCACCTCCAGCGCCGTGAACACCCTGCGGTTCGAGCCGTCGGTGTACCTGACGGACGAGGAGATCGGCCGGCTGGAAGCGGCGCTCCGCGACGTGTGCGTGATCATCCGGGACACGGATGGCGCGAGCCTCGCACCGATCGCCTGATCAATATCAGACCGCTCGTGCTGTTTAGGGGTCGAGATTCAGTCGCGAACCCCTTGAGTGGCCGATGAGCAATCCTCCCGTGTGGCGACCGACCCCCCGTGGTCGCCACACCGCCAGAGGGCCCGGGATCCCCCCTCCCGGGCCCTCTGGCCTTTTGTTTTACCGAAGTTGACGGCTCTCGATCGGGCGTCGGAATCACCCTTCTCGACCTTCCGATGTGCTCATCTAACCTTTTGACAAACCGGCGTGTTGGTTTGTAATCTTCCGGTCGAGTGAGCATGAGCTATCAGCCGCAGGACCGGGGGAGATATGCGCTTTCGGATGTTGGGTCCGCTGGAAGTGATGTCCGCTGACCAGCCGGTACCGCTCGGTGGCACCAAGCCGCGCGCCACACTGGGATACCTGCTGTTGCAGGCCAATCAGGTCGTTCCCACCAGCCAACTGCTGGCCGCGCTCTGGAGCACCGACAATGCTCCGGTCACGGCGCGGAAGATCCTTCAGAACGCCGTGTGGGGACTGCGCGGCATGTTGAACCAGTGCGACCCCGGCTTCGACGGGGCGCCCGCCGAGCTCGTCACCCGGGCGCCCGGCTACATGATCCGCGTCGATCCCGACCACGTGGACCTCCACCTCTTCCGCCGGCGCGTGCGCCAGGGCCGCGCCCTGCTGTCCGGCGGCTCCCCGCACGAGGCCGCCAACCGGTTCTGCGAGGCACTGGAGTTGTGGCGCGGCCCGGTCCTGTCGGACCTGGTCGAGACCGGCACCATGTGGCCGGAACTCACGGCCGTGCAGAACACCCGCCTCGACGTCCTGGAGGACTACTTCGAGGCCAAGCTGCGCTGCGGCCAGCACTACACCGTCCTCGGCGAGTTGGAGACCACCGTCGAGGCGGAACCGCTGCGCGAGCGCGCCTCCGGACAGCTGATGCTGGCGCTCTACCGCTGCGGGCGGCAGGCCGACGCGCTCGGCGTCTACAACCGCATCCGGGTCACGCTCGTGGAGGACCTCGGCCTCGAACCGGGCCACGAACTGCGCCGCCTCCAGCAGGCGATCCTGGCCCACGACCCGACGTTGAACCTCGCCCCCGCGGCGGTCGTCCTCGGCGGCTCGGCCCCGGTCGGCGTCCCCGGGGGACAGGTGCGCCGGCGCGAGGACATCCGGGAGACCCGCCCGGCCGGCCGCGGGACGGCCCCCGGGGAGGAGCGCCACGAGCAGCGGCACGAGGACCGGGAGCACCGCGAGGACCGCCGTGACGACCGGTCCCGGAGCCCGCGCGAGGACCGGCACGAGGATCTCCGCGAGGACCGCGACGACGACCTGCGCGAGGACCGCCGCGTCGACCATCGTGACGACCTGCGCGAGGAGTCGTACGAGGAGCGGTACGAGCAGCGGTACGCGGACCCGCGCGAGGACCGGCGGCGGACGCTGGCCGCCGTGCCCACCCACCCCCGCGGCCTGCTGCTGGCCGAGCGACCGGGTTCGCCGCGCGCCGGGTCGGTCAGACGGTCGCAGCCCGCCCCCCAGCCCCTGTCCCGGTCCGTGGTCACCGAGCGCCGGCGCATCAGCGTGCTTCTCGTGCAGACCCGGATCACCGCGGAACGACCCGGCGCCGCACCCGAGTTCATGGACGAGGTGTTCGAGAGCGTCAACGCCGTCGCCCGCCGCCGCATCGAGCGTTTCGGCGGCGACGCCGTCACCTCGATCGGCGCCGTCTCCCTCGGCCTCTTCCGCGCGGGCGGCGACGAGGACAGCGCCCTGCGGGCGGTCCGCGCGGCGGCGGCCATCCGCGACCGGCTCACCGATCCGGCCACCGACGGCGCCCTGAACCCCTCGCCCTGGTACGGGTTGACCCTGCACGCCGCCGTCGCGACCGGCAACGCGCTGGTCCGCTTCCGTCCCGACGACCCCTCCGCCGCGCCTTCCGTCAACGGCGCGCTGCTGGACACCTGCCAGTGCCTGCTGGAACTCTCGCCCGCCGGCGAGATCCAGCTCTGCGAGGCCACCCGCGAGGCACTGGAGGTCCCGCTCGGCGGGTCGCTCGGGGTCCTGCGCGAACGCGGGCCGGCCCCCACCGGGGTCTGGGCGGTCTGACGCCGTCCGACCCCGGATCCGGGGCGCGGGATTCCCGCATTTTCGATGCCCTTACCAATTGAATCGGACCTCCACAAGCGGAATTGGCCACGGATTACTTCACGATGGAATCTGGCCGATAATCTGCGTTTCAAAGGGATTGACGGCCATTGACTCCACCCCGCCTCCAGCCGGTGTGCGGCGTGATGTCGAGTTCCGTGACTCCAGAACCATTTCTTCGTGGAGGTACACGCTGATGACCGGAGTTTCCCGCCGGGTGTTCATGAGACACACTGCGGCCGCCGGCGGCGCAGCCCTGGCTCTGCCCGCACTGGGTGGCTGGGCGGGTGAGGCGTTCGCCGCCGAGCCGACGGCCGCCGCCGGCATCGCCACGACCTCCCTGGTCACGGTGGCGCCGTCCGACCCGCGCTACGCGAGCCTGGTCGCGGGGGCCAACGGCCGCTGGGTCGGCACCCCCGACTACGTGCTGGTCGCGAGCACGGCGGACCAGGTGGTCCAGGCGGTGCAGGAGACCCTCGACCGCGGGGTCCGGTTCGCCGTCCGCAGCGGCGGCCACTGCTACGAGGACTTCACGAGCAACGCCAACATCCGCGTCCTCATCGACATCTCGGCGATGACCGGCGTGGCCCACGACGCGAGCCGTCGCGCCGTCGCGGTCGAGGCGGGCGCCCAGCTCGGCAGCGTGTACGAGACCCTCTACAACACCTGGGGCGTCACCATCCCCGGGGGCACCTGCCCGACGGTCTCCGTCGGCGGTCACATACCGGGCGGCGGGTACGGTCCGCTGGCGCGCTCCCACGGAGTCACCGTCGACCACCTGTACGCCGTCGAGGTCGTGCACGTGGACAGCGCGGGCGTCGCCCGCAAGGTCGTCGCCACCCGTGACGCGAACGACCCGAACCGCGAACTGTGGTGGGCGCATACCGGCGCGGGCGGCGGCAACTACGGCATCGTCACCCGCTACTGGTTCCGCAGCCCCAACACCACCTCCACCGACCCGGCCCTGTTCCTGCCCAAGGCGCCGCGCGAGCTGATCATCTCCGAGGTCGCCTTCTCCTGGACCGGCATGACCGAGGTCGCGTTCACCCGGCTGCTGCACAACTTCACGAAGTGGCACGAGGACAACTCCTCGGCCACCTCCCCGTACGCCAAGCTCTTCAGCGCGATCAAGCCGCGGCACAAGCTGGCCGGCGAGTTCCTGATGAGCTCGCAGATCGACTCGGCCCTGCCCAACGCCGACCAGCTCCTCGACGACTACCTCGCCGCGATCGTCGCCGGCACGGGCCTGACGTACCGGGTGGACACCCGCCGGCGCGTCGACTGGCTGTACAACGTCCTGCACTGGCCGGGTCTCGGCGGCTCCGGCTTCGAGGGCAAGGGCCGCTTCAAGGCCAAGTCCTCCTACCTGCGCAAGACCATGCCGGCCGCGCAGATCAAGGCGTTCTACAAGCACCTCACGCGCAACGACTACACCAACTCCGCGGCGCTCGTGGAGATCGCCGGCTACGGCGCCGCGGCCAACGTGCCGGCCGGCTCGGCGACGGCCACCGCACAGCGCGACTCGATCATCAAGATGCTGTTCGTCAACCTCTGGGCCACCCCGGCCGAGGACGCCGCGAATCTCGCCTGGATCCGGGAGTTCTACCGCGACGTCCACGCCGCGACCGGCGGCGTCCCCCGCCCGGGCGTGGTCAACGACGGGGCGTTCATCAACTACGCCGACGCCGACCTGGCCGACTCGACCCTCAACACCTCGGGGATCGCCTGGCACCACCTGTACTTCAAGGACGGCTACTGCCGCCTCCAGGCGGCGAAGAACCAGTGGGACCCGCGGAACGTGTTCCGCCACACCCTGTCGATCAGACTGCCCTGATCCGCGGGCAGACCTGCCCCGACCCACGGGGCCGGCGCACCGACCGGGCCCCCGGTCCGAGGGAGAACCCCTCGGGCCGGGGGCCTTCGACGCGTGACCGAGACCGCGTGACCGAGTCCGCGACCGCGCGACCGCGACCGCGCCGGCGGAACCGGAGCGCACGACGGACGCCGCCGCCCCCCTGTGCGGTGGAGGCGGCGGCGTCCGGGTTTCCGTGTGCGGACGGAGGACCGATCGGCGTGGGGGCCGAAACACGACGTCGAACACGCGACGTCGGGTGTGGGGTGGCTCAGATGCCGAGGCCGGATCCGCCGCTGACGTCGATGTTCTGGCCGGTGATCCAGCGGGCGTCGTCGGTGGCGAGGAAGGAGACGACGTCGGCGACGTCGTCGGGTTGTCCGACGCGGTTGAAGACGGAGAAGGCGGCGGCCTGTGCCTTGGCTTCGGGGATGGCCATCCAGGGGTGGATGTCGGTTTCGATGGTGCCGGGGGAGACGGCGTTGACGGTGATCTGGCGGCTGCCGAGGGTCTGGGCGAGGGTGAGGGTGAGGACCTCGATGGCGCCCTTGCTGGCGGCGTAGGAGGTCATGCCGGGGAAGGCGACCTTGGTGACGCCGGAGGAGATGTTGATGATGCGGCCGCCGTCGCGGAGGCGCTCCAGGCCCTTTTGGATGATGAAGAAGGGGGCTTTGGCGTTGATGGCGAAGACCTGGTCGTAGTCGGCCTCGGAGACCTCGTGGATCAGACCCGGGCCCGCGATCCCCGCGTTGTTCACCAGAATGTCCAGGCCCGCGGTGTCGGAGTGCGCGCCGATCTGCTCGTCGAAGGCGGCCCACAGGGCGTCGGCGTCACCGGGGACACCGAGGGCGGAGCGGAAGGCGAAGGCACGGCCGCCCGCGGCCTCGATCGAGTTCACCGTCTCCTTCGCGGCGGCCTCGTCGCTCGAGTAGGTGAGCGCGACGAGCGCACCCTCCTTGCCCAGGCGCTGGGCGATGGCGCGGCCGATGCCCCGGCTGCCACCGGTGACCAGAGCAGTCTTGTTCGTGAGGGCAGTCATTCGGATACTCCCAATTCTTTTGTCCAGGCGCGGCCGCTGCAGATGAGGTCGCAAGTGTGATGCTGCCCGGACCCACTCATCGGGCGTTCACCGGCGGGTCATCGTCCGGTGTCGGAAACGAATCCACGAATTACCATCGGCCCATGACTCAGAATTCGGTTCAGAATCCCGTACCCGATCCCGTACTCGTCATCGGCGGCACCGGAAAGACCGGCCGTCGGGTGGTGCGCCGACTCACGGAAAGCGGAGTCCCGGTCAGGTCGGCCTCGCGCTCCGGCGAAACCCGCTTCGACTGGCTCGACGAGACCACCTGGGGCCCGGCCCTCGACGGTGTGTCTGGCGTCTACATCGTCCAGAACGACAGCGAACCGCGCACCCGGGAGCTCGCCCGGCGCGCCGCCGACGCCGGCGTCCGCCGCCTCGTACTGCTCTCCGCCCGCGGGGTCGACACCCCCGGCTACTACGGCGAGGACCCCTCCACCAGCGACGCGTTCCTCGCCGGCGAGGCGGCCGTCCGTGAATCCGGCCTCGCCTGGACGGTGCTGCGCCCGGGCTGGTTCGCCCAGAACTTCGACGAGGGATTCTTCAACGAGGGTGTCCTGTCAGGCGAGTTGCGGCTGCCGGCCGGCGACGGCGCCGCGACCTGGATCGACGTCGAGGACATCGCCGCCGTGGCCGTCGCCGCCCTGACCGAGGACGGCCACGACGGCCAGACGTACGAACTCTCGGGCCCCCGCGCGGTGTCCCTGCCCGAGGTGCTCGACCTGATCGGGGCGGCGACCGGCCGCAAGGCCACGTACACGCCGCTCTCCACCCCGGACTTCGTCGCGGAGCTCGGCGCACAGGGCGTCCCGGCCGCCGACGCCGCGATCTGGGCCGCGGCCCTGTACCCGGTCCAGCAGGGCTTCGAGGCGAAGGTCTCCGACGGGGTGCGGCGCGCCCTGGGCCGCGAGCCGCGCGACTTCGCCGACTACGTCGCGGCGGCCGCCGAGTCCGGCGCTTGGCGCGCTTGAGTGGTTGTGTAGTCGCATTGGCCAGTCTGTAGGGGTCTACCACGTTTTGTCAGGAACGACGAGACGCCTATCGGATCTGGAAAGGATCAAGCATGAGCATCGTCGAGGAAGCGCCGACCGGCCCTCCGCCGGCCGCGACCATGGGGTCGAGGGTGGCGGAGCTGGCCGAACTCCGCGAGTCGGTCATCGCCGGCCCCAGCGAGAAGGCGACCGAGGCGCAGCGGAGGAAGGGCAAGCTGACCGTCCGCGACCGCCTGGAACTCCTCTTCGACAAGGGCACGTTCACCGAGGTGGAAGCCTTTCGGCGGCACCGTGCGACCGGGTTCGGCCTGGAGGACAGGAAGCCGCACAGCGACGGCGTCGTCACGGGCTACGGCCAGGTGAACGGCCGGCCCGTGTTCGCGTACGCCCACGACTTCCGCATCTTCGGCGGCGCCCTCGGCGAGGCACACGCCCAGAAGATCCACAAACTGATGGACCTCGCCGAGAAGGCCGGTGCACCCATCATCGGCCTGTGCGACGGCGCGGGCGCCCGCATCCAGGAGGGCGTCACCGCCCTCGCCGGGTACGGCGGCATCTTCCAGCGCAACGTCCGCAACTCCGGCGTGATCCCGCAGATCAGCGTGATCATGGGCCCGTGCGCGGGAGGTGCCGCGTACTCGCCGGCCCTCACCGACTTCGTCTTCATGGTGCGCGGCACCTCGCAGATGTTCATCACCGGCCCCGACGTGGTCGCCGCGGTCACCGGTGAGCAGATCACCCAGGACGCCCTGGGCGGCGCCGACGTGCACTCCTCCGTCTCGGGCGTGGCGCACTTCGCGTACGACGACGAGGAGCACTGCCTGGAGGACGTCCGGCACCTGCTCTCCTACCTGCCCTCCAACAACCGGGAACTGCCCCCGGCGGAAGTCGCCGACGACCCGGCCGACCGCCGCACGGAGGCCCTGCTGGACCTGGTGCCGGCCGACCCCAACCGGGCGTACGACATGCACAAGGTCATCGAGGAGATAGCCGACCACGGCGAGTTCTTCGAGGTCCACGAGCGGTGGGCGCCGAACATCATCTGCGCGCTGACCCGCCTCGGCGGCCAGGTCGTCGGCATCGTCGCCAACCAGCCGCAGAACATGGCCGGCGTCCTCGACATCCAGTCGTCCGAGAAGGCCGCCCGGTTCGTCCAACTCTGCGACGCCTTCAACATCCCGCTGGTCAGCCTGGTCGACGTACCCGGCTTCCTGCCGGGCGTCGACCAGGAACACAACGGCGTCATCCGACACGGCGCGAAGCTGCTGTACGCGTACTGCAACGCGACCGTCCCGCGGATCTCGCTCGTCCTGCGCAAGGCCTACGGCGGCGCGTACATCGTCATGGACTCCCGCTCGATCGGCACCGACATCGCGCTCGCCTGGCCGATCAACGAGATCGCCGTGATGGGCGCCGAAGGCGCGGCCAACGTGGTGTTCCGCCGCGAGATCGCCGCCTCCGACGACCCCGAGGCCACCCGCTCGGCGCGCATCGACGAGTACCGCGAGGAACTGATGCACCCGTACTACGCCGCCGAGCGCGGCCTGGTCGACGACGTCATCGACCCGGCCGACACCCGGGCCGCGCTGATCGGCGCCCTCGGGGTACTGCGCGGCAAGCACGCCCCCCTGCCCAGCCGCAAGCACGGCAACCAGCCCCAGTAGAGGGAGAGACCCGATGGCGGTACGAGCGGTCCCCACCGAGCCGGACATGTCGAAGTTCCTCTCCGCCCAGGCCTGGCGCATCACCAACGGCTCACCGGCCGCCGAGGAGGTCGCCGCGCTCGCGGTGGCCCTGTCGGCGGTCATGCGGGCCCGGGCGGCCGAGGCGATCCGGCTGGCCGAGGAGGAACAGGAGCAGGCAGCGGCCCGCTGGACGCCCTCCGCGGCCCGCCGCCGCGCGGCCACGTCCTGGGCCGCGGGCGCCCAGCCCACCTGGGCCAACACGGCCTGAGCGGCGCATGATCGACCCCCGCACGGCCCGAGGCCCCGCCCCACCACACGGTGGGACGGGGCCTCGGGCCTGTCCGGCCGGCGGCCGGGACCGCACGGGCCGTACCCCGCGGTCAGGCGCGCGCCGAGTCCGGCAGGCGCTCCGCCGGAGCCTCGACGCGTGCCTCCTTCGACTCCCTCGCCTCCCGGTCCTCCGGCACCGCGCCGGACGACTCGCGAGCGGACCGCAGTGCGCTGCGCCGCGCCCACGCCAGGGCCGGCACGGTCACCCCGATCAGCACCAGTGCCACGTACGACATGGCGTCCACCGGCGAGGCGGGCGGGTTGACCCACCCGTTGAGGTACACCCAGGCCATCGCCGCCGCCCCGAGCACCGCCGTCAGGTACGACAGCGGCCTCACCGCCCGCTCGCGCACCAGCAGCACCACGTGGGCCGCGCAGATCAGCACGTACGGGAACACCCACAGGTAGACGATCAGCGTGGCCAACGCCGAGTACACCGACAGCAACGAGTCCGGGTAGGCGAGCACCGCGACCGCCAGCACCGCGAAACCGATCACCGCCAGGACGGTCACCGCGACGGTCGGGGACCCGTGCTCGGGGTGCGCGCGCCCCACCCGGCGCGGCAACAGGCCGTCGTCCGAGAGCGTCGCCACGAACCGCGACCCGAAGTTCACGAACCCGATGAGACCCGCGAACGTCGCCACCGCCAGCACCAGGTCGGTGGCGCTCGCGAAGGTCTCGCCCAGTCCCGCGTTCAACGCCAACGCCGCCGCGGGCGACATGCCCGCCGCCAGGTCGTCCGCCGCCGCGAACAGCCCCGGGACCTGGAGCACCGTCGCCACCAGGTACACGACACCGAGCAGCACCGGAATGCCCAGCACCGCGAACGGCACGTCCCGCTTGGGGTCCTTCGTCTCCCGCGCCAACGCGGCGCAGCTCTCGAAGCCCATCAGGAACGTCGCCCCGGCCGCCATGCCCTGGAAGACCCCGCTGAAGGAGAACCCGCCCTCGAAGGACAACTGCTCCGCGAGGTGCAGCCCGGTCGTGGCCGCGCCGGCCACCACGACCACGCCGACCACCGGGATCGCCACGGCCATCAACACCACCGCCGCCTTCACCGACAGGTCGACGCCGCGCCGCGCGAACAACACCGCGATCAGCAGCGCCACCGCGTACACGGCGAGCTGCGCCGGCACCTCCAGGCCGGCGGCGAACCCCCGGGACAGCAGGAAGCTGCCGACGTACACCCCGATCACCATCGTGATGCCCGCGATCATCGCCGCGTAGCCCAGCAGCAGCGCGGCGGCCGCCACCAGTCGGGCCCACGGGCCGAAGACGAGCGAAAGGTAGGAGTACAGCGAGCCGTTGGCGACGTGCCGGCGCGCGAAGGTGACGACCGACAGGCCGACGAACGTGGTCACCGCGGCCGACAGCAGGGCGGACAGCCAACTGCCGTTCCCGGCCGAGACGAACATCAGGGCCGGCACCGCGGCCAGACCCACCGCGGGAATCATGCTGGCGACGGCCAGACCGACGATCTGGCCCCGGGACAGTTGCCGGGGTTCCGTTTCCGTGCTGGACATGGGGCGCGCCTCCAAGGCGGGAGCGGGGGAGAGGAGAGCGGAAAGGGAACCGCTCAGGGCTCGGGGGGAGTTCGGTGGGGAGTGGCGAGAAACGGATCGAAGTCTCGCCACGCCGTCTCACGGCGCGGTAACCCACGGCCCACCGCCCGCTCGGGCACGACGTTCGCCCAGGCTGTGGGGGTGCCTGTAGTGCCCGTCCAAGGCCTCTCGACCGGCGGTCCACCGCCTCGACCGACCCTGGAAGTCGACTCGACAGGATGTTGAAGGAGAGAAGACATGGCCAATGACTGGTTCCGGCGGTTCGGCCCCGCGTCCGACAGCGACACGCGCCTGTTCTGCTTTCCGCACGCCGGCGGCGCGGCCAGCGCCTACCTCGCACTGTCACAGGAGCTGACCCCCGAGTTCGACGTCCTGTCCGTGCAGTACCCCGGCCGTCAGGACCGCCGGATGGAACCCGCCGTAGACGACATCGGCCGGCTCGTCACCGCGCTCGCCGACGAACTCGCCGCCACCTCTACCCTCGGGCCCGGCCGCCGGGGCGACGATCGCCCGTACGCTTTCTTCGGGCACAGCATGGGCGCCGTGCTCGCGTACGAGCTGACCCGCGAACTCGACCGGCGCGGACTGCCCGCCCCCGAGCGGCTGTTCCTGTCCGGCCGGTTCGCCCCGACCCCGTTCGGCAGCGCCAGCGACCGGCTGGACACCGACGAGAAGGTGATCGCCATGATCCGCACGCTCGGCGGGACGGTCGGGAAGGTCTTCGACGACCCCGACCTGCTGGAGATGGTCATGCCGCCCCTGCGCGCCGACTACAAGGCCATCGGGTCCTACGCCTGGCAGCCCGGCCGCCCCCTCGACGTGCCCTTCACCGTGCTCGTCGGCGACCGCGACCCCGTCGTCCCCGTCGAGGACGCAGCCGCCTGGCGGGTGCACACCAACGCGGGCAGCGACGTGCGGATCCTGCCCGGCGGGCACTTCTACCTCGACCACAGCGTTCCGCAGGTGGCCGCGGTCATCCGCGCCGCACTCCGCCGACGCGGCGCGAGCGCGTTGGGGGCCGCCTGATGCCGACCGGCCCCGGCAGGCTGCTGGCCATCAGCGACCTGCACGTCCGCCACGACGAGAACAAGAAGGTCGTCGACGGCCTGCGACCGGAGACGGAACACGACTGGCTGTTGCTCGCCGGGGACGTCAGCGAGTCCACCGTCGACTTCGAGGAGACCCTCCGGCTGCTGAGTGACCGCTTCGCCAAGGTGATCTGGGCGCCGGGCAACCACGAACTGTGGACCACCGCCGCCGACCCGGTCCAACTGCGCGGCCAGGCCCGCTACGACCACCTCGTCGAGATCTGTCGCCGCCTGGGCGTCGTCACCCCCGAGGACCCGTACCCCGTGTGGGAGGGCGCCGGCGGCCCCGTCGCCGTCGCCCCGCTCTTCCTGCTGTACGACTACACGTTCCGGCCCGCCGGAGCCCGTACCCGGCAGGAGGCCATGGACATCGCCGAGCGGGCCGGAGTCGTCTGCACGGACGAGTTCTACCTGCACCCCGACCCCTACCCCAGCCGCCAGGCGTGGTCCCGGGCACGCGTCGCGCACACCGCCGCGCGGCTCGCCGAGATCCCGGACCACCTGCCGACCGTGCTGGTCAACCACTATCCGCTGGTCCGCGAACCCACCCGCGTCCTGCGGTTCCCCGAGTTCGCCCTGTGGTGCGGAACAGAGGCCACCGAGGACTGGCCCGTCCGCTTCCGGGCGGCGGCCGTGGTGTACGGACACCTGCACATCCCGCGCCTGATCCACCAGGACGGGATCCCCCACCACGAGGTCTCCCTGGGCTACCCCAGGGAGTGGAAGCAACGCGCCACCGCCCCGGCGGGCGCCGTACGGATCCTCGCGGAGCGCACATGATCGAGGAACTGCTGGTCCCGGGCACGGCCGCCGTGGAGTCCTTCGCGGACGACCCCGGAGCCCTGGCCGACCTCCACCCCGAGGAGGAACTCCTCGTCGCGGGCGCCGAGGACGGACGCCGACGGGAGTTCGCGACCGTACGGCGCTGCGCGCGCGAGGCCCTCGGCAAGCTCGGCGTCGCCCCCGCGCCGATCCTGCGCGACCCGAAGGGAGCGCCCCGGTGGCCCGCCGGATTCGTCGGCGCGATGACCCACTGCCAGGGCTACCGGGCAGCCGTCGTGGCGCCCGCCGGGAGGGTGGCCGCGCTGGGCATCGACGCCGAACCCAACCTGCCGCTGCGCAGCCGGGGCGTCGCGAACCTGGTGACCGTCGCCGGGGAACGCGCCTGGCTGCCCGAACTCGCCGCCCGCCGACCCGAGGTGGAGTGGGAGCGGCTGCTCTTCAGCGCCAAGGAGAGCGTGTACAAGGCCTGGTACCCGCTGACCGGACGCTGGCTGGACTTCCAGGACGCGGAGATCACCGTCGACCCGGCCTGGTCCACCTTCCACGCGAGGCTGTTGGTGCCCGGCCCCGAGATCGACGGGGTCCGACTCGACTCCTTCGACGGGGGCTGGCTGGTCCGGGACGGCCTCATCGTCACCGCGATCACGGTGCCCCGGGCCGGAGCCCCCGGAGCGTGAGGCTCCGCGCCCGCCCGACCCTCCTCGAAGCCTCGGGGACCTACTCCTCGACGAAGGCGGCCTCCACGCGACCCGGCCGGTCGGTCCACCAGTGCAGCAACGCCTCGTTCGCGGTGAACAGCCCGTCGCAGGAGAAGTCACCGCGGTCGTAGTGGAACTCCAGTTGCCAGAAGTCCGTCATCCGCTTCCACCACAGCCGACGCACGGCGTCCACCAGGGCGGCTGCCTCCAGCGGGAGCACGGACCGGTAGCCGCGCACGAACGCCGACACCCGCGCCAGGTCGAACACCCCGTCCACGCCGAACTGCACCTGGGCGGTCCGTACGACCTCCTCGGCGTACGGGCGGACACCGACGCGGTCCCAGTCGAGAACGGCGGTCAACTCGCCGTCCTCCCACAGCAGGTTCCGGTACTGGACGTCACCGTGCGTCCATCCGTGGCCGCCCACCGGGACCGCGTCCCGTGGCCGGCCGTCGGCGTGCCTGCCGATCAGCACCCGCCGTCGCTCCAGGGCGGCCAGGGCCGCCTGGTCGAAGGCACTGCCGGTGCCCTTGTCCTCCGCCGCACGCGACAGCCGCTCCGACGTCCCCACCGCCCGCTCCGGCGTCGTCACGTCGGCGGTCACCCTCTCGGGCACCGCGGGGAGCAGTCCCGCACGGCAGGCGCGCCCCAGACTCTCGTGGAGCCGTCCCAGGTGCGCCCCCAGAGAGCGGGCCCGGGCGAGGCTGAGGTCGACACCGCGGACGTGGGCGCCGGCCGCCCACGGGAACAGGCACCAGACACCTCCTCCGACCTCGGCCACCAGTGCACCGGAGCCGGTCGCCACGGGAGCGCCTACCGGAACGCCGTCGGCGGCCAGGGACGCCAACACCCCGAGGTTGCGGACCAGCCGGTCGAGCGACACGTCGGTGACCCGCTTGAGCGCGAACACCCCGGCCGAGGTGTCCACCTTCCAGTTCGTGTTCATCAGCCCGTCGGCGAGGTATCGCTGCCCTCGCACCGCTCCGAGGCCGAACGCGCCGGTCAGCTCGGCGAGGACGCCACCGGGGATCTCAGTCCTGTCCGTCACGGTCGCCTCATTCACACGACGGACATTACGCGGACGGGGTGCCGCTCGGCACGAGGTTCGCGGCACGCCTGACCGGGACGGGCCGAGCCGTCGCCGCGGGCACGCATGCCGGACACGGCATGTCGGATCAGCGGATGATCACACTTGGTGAACTCGGTGACGTGTTGTCAGTGGCAAGTGCTTTCATGGGCCGGTCGCGCCGGGAGGCGCATCACGACCACCGAGGGGATGCGGCTGTGCCCTGGATCAACGCGTATGTGAAGTCGGACGGCACCAGAGTCAGTGGCCACCTCCGGCTGCCACCGGGGGCCCGCCGGGAGACCGCCCTGTTGGGCCTGATCGTGGCCGGGGTGTTCATCCTGGGCAACAGCCCGACCACGGTCGGGGCGGACGCGGAGCCACGGCAGGGGTTACCCGGCCCACAACCGCAATCGCAACCCCGATCGCAATCGACGTCCGTCCGGCCGGTCTATCCGATCAAGTGGCCGGCGTGGGAGAACCGGCCGGCACCTCGGCCGGAGCCGTCGGTCTCGTATCCGATCGTCTTCCCCGACACGGCGAGCGGTCGGTGACCCGTCGCCCGCCCGCGAGGCGGCGCAGGCGCGGTGGCGGCGCACGGCGTCGCAAGGCCGGCCGCGCGGAGGAGCTGTGGCTGCTCGGCCTGGCGGCGGTGGTGGCCTTCAGCCTGGTCATGGCACTCCTGTCCTGGCTGGCCGCCCACCCGTGGGTCCTGATCCTGATCCTGGTGACAACGCTCTGCGCGGGATGGCTCTGGCTGCGACGGCGCCAGGAGGCGGCGCGATGGGAACAAGCCCGGGTCCGGGGGCTGCGCCACGCCGTCGAGCATCTCGACGGCCTCCACTACAACGACTTCGAGTTCGCCGTACGGGACCTCATGCACCGCGACGGCTGCGCCGACGCGCAGAAGGTCGGCGGACGGGGCGACAACGGCGCGGACGTGAAGGCCACCGACCCCTACGGCCGCCGCTGGGTGATCCAGTGCAAGCACCGCAAGGCCGGCTGGTCCGGCTCCGCGGTCGGCACCCCGGACCTCCAGGTCCTCAACGGCACCGGCCGTCAGGTCCACGGCGGGGACGTCCTGGTCATGCTCACCAACGGTCGCTTCTCCGGACCCGCCCTCGCCTTCGCCAAGTCCCAGCACCTCCACCTCGTCGACCGCCACCTGCTCGCCCGATGGGCCGGCGGCTCCCGCCCCCTGTGGGAACTCCTGGGATCCGTCCCACCACCCAGGAAGCCCAGCGCGCTCTCCTGACGGGGTGGCCCGACCCGCGGTCATCGGCATGTTCTGGACCGTCAAAAAGCGTGGATATCAAGGGAGTCGAGTGCCAGGATCTGCTTCCATGACACTGAATCCGGCCGGCGCGACACGTGCGTCCACGGCTCTTCTCGCGCTCTCGACCGTGCTCGTGGGCCTGATGGCCGGCTTGTTCCTCGCCTTCGACGTTTCCGTGATGCCCGGCCTCGCGGCCGGCGACGACCGTACGTACGTGAGCGCCATGCGCTCCTTCAACACGGCGATCGACGGCAGCGGCCTCTTCGTCACCGTGTTCCTGCTCGCCCTGGTGGCCGCCGTGGCCTCCGCGATCGTCGAGTTCCGCGCCGGCCGGCGCGGCACCGCCCTGTGGGTCGCCTCGGCAGCCGTCGCCTATCTCGTCGTCCTGGTCATCACCTTCGCGGTGAACATCCCGCTGAACAACGATCTGGCCGCCGGCGGCGACGTGGCCCAACTGACCGACTTCTCGATCGTGGACGAGTTCAAGGGCACCTGGGTCACCACGAACATCATCCGCACCCTGCTGTGCACGGCCGCGCTCACCGCGCTCACCCGCGCGCTGATCCTCTACGGCCGGGCCACCACGACCCGCTGAACCGGCGGCCGGTGACCGGCGCCCCTTCGCGCCGGGCGCCCGGACGTCAGGCGCTCGACGATCGCTCGTCAGGCGCCGGCGCCCGGCCGTCAGGCGCCCTGGACGAGCAGCGCCCAGGCCAGGAACCCGGCGCTCGCCGTGCAGAGCAGCGTGCGCCACACGTTGGCCCGTACCCACGGGCCCTCGAACGCGCGGCGAACGGCGGCCGGGTCGGCGATCCGGTCGACCGGGCCGGCCTTCTCCAACGCGTTGTTCAGCGGAATGTTCACCACACCCGTCACGACCATCGCCAGGACGTAGCAGACGAACGCCGCGATCAGCGGCACCAGCGCGCCATCGGGGCCGTCCACCACGTGCAGGCCCAGCGCGAGCCCGGTGAAGACCAGGGCGCCGAGGTAACCCAGCAGGAACCAGCCGTTGAGGATGGCGACGTTGACGCGTTGCATGACCTCGACGACGATCCGATCGTCGCTGCGCCCGAGGGCCGGCATGACGGACACGGAGAACCCGTAGAACAGGCCGCTCATCAGCCCCACCGTGATCGTCGCCGCAATCAGTGACGCGTACCGTACCGCTTCCACGCAGGCCCCCGGTCGTGTGGCTCGTCCGATGTGCGGCCGATCATACGGTCCGGTCACACGGTGCCCCAGGGAGTTCCCGCGATCCCGAGGACTTGTCCGATCAGCTCAAGCCCCGCCTGACCTCGTCCGGACGCGGGGTACGCTCCGGCTCCCGGCCCCGCACGGCCACCTGCGACTCCCGAGAGGATCACTTTCGTGAAGGACCACAAGGACAGGCTGGACGCGCTCCGGGCCGACATCGAGCGCCGCAACCCGGCCCAGCCCGAGTTCCACCAGGCCGTACGCGAAGTACTGGACACCCTGGCCCCGGTGTTCGCCGCCCGGCCCGAGTACGCCGACCCGGCGGTGGCTCTGGTCGAGCGGCTGACCGAGCCCGAGCGGCAGATCCTCTTCCGCGTGCCGTGGCAGGACGACCGGGGCCGCGTCCACGTCAACCGCGGCTTCCGGGTGGAGTTCAACAGCGCGCTGGGCCCGTACAAGGGCGGCCTGCGCTTCCACCCGTCGGTGGACATCGGCGTGGTGAAGTTCCTCGGCTTCGAGCAGGTCTTCAAGAACGCCCTGACCGGTCTCGGCATCGGCGGCGGCAAGGGCGGCAGCGACTTCGACCCGCACGGCAAGTCCGACGCCGAGGTCATGCGCTTCTGCCAGTCCTTCATGACCGAACTGCACCGCCACATCGGCGAGCACACCGACGTCCCCGCGGGTGACATCGGCGTCGGCGGCCGCGAGATCGGCTTCCTGTTCGGCCAGTACCGGCGCATCACCAACCGCTGGGAAGCCGGCGTGCTCACCGGCAAGGGCAAGGGCTGGGGCGGCTCCCTGATCCGCCCCGAGGCCACCGGATACGGCAGCGTGCTGTTCGCCGCCGAGATGCTCGCCGTGAAGGGCGCCTCCCTGGACGGCCTGACCGCCGTGGTCTCCGGCTCCGGCAACGTCGCCCTGTACACGATCGAGAAGCTCCGGCAGCTCGGCGCCAACCCCGTCACCGCCTCCGACTCGCAGGGCTACGTCGTCGACGAGAAGGGCATCGACCTGGAGCTGCTGCGCCGGATCAAGGAGGTCGAACGCGGCCGGGTCAGCGAGTACGCCCAGCGACGCGGCGCCTCGGCCCGCTTCGTACCCGGCGGCCGGGTCTGGGAGGTCCCGGCGGACGTCGCCTTCCCGTCGGCCACCCAGAACGAACTGACGGAAGCGGACGCGCTGACCCTGGTGCGCGGCGGCGTCCAGGCGGTCTCCGAGGGCGCCAACATGCCCACCACCCCGGAGGGCGTGCGCGTCCTCCAGCAGGCGGGCGTGGCCTTCGGTCCCGGCAAGGCGGCGAACGCGGGCGGAGTCGCGGTGAGCGCCCTGGAGATGGCGCAGAACGCCGGCCGGGTGTCCTGGAGCGCGGAGCGCGTCGAGAACGAACTGGCGGGCATCATGCGGTCGATCCACGCCGTCGCCCACGAGACGGCCGAGCGGTACGGCGCCCCCGGTGACTACGTGACGGGTGCGAACATTGCCGGCTTCGAGCGCGTCGCCGACGCGATGCTGGCCCAGGGCGTGATCTGAGCCCACCCGCGGCGTGCCGCACCGCGCCGTCGCGGCTCCCTCGGGGCCGCGACGGCGCGGTCCGCCCACGCACGCAACCCCTCGCCACCGAACGGCGATCGGACCCGTAGCCTGACCCTGCCACCATCCATCGGATCACCAGGGAGCTGCCGCGTGCTCACCGCACTGGACGGCGTGTACGGAGACCGTCCCGACGCCCTCACCGTCGCCGGCCGCGCCACCTCCTACGAGGAACTGCTCGGCGCGGCCTCCGCCGTGGCCCGCGACATCCGCGCCGGCGGCGCACCGGCCGTCGCCGTGACGGCCACCGCCTCCCTGGAGACCGTCGCCGCCACCGTGGGCGCGCTGCTCGCCGGGGTGCCCCTCGTACCGCTGCCCCCCGACGCCGGCCCCGCCGAACGCGAGCACATCCTCGGGGACTCCGGCGCCGCGCTCCTCGACGTGGACTACACCCGCCGCGCCGACGCCCCCGCCACGCCCGCGGCCGGGCCGACCGACCCCGCCCTGATCCTCTACACGTCCGGGACCACCGGTCCCCCCAAGGGCGTGGTCCTCACGGCCGCCGCCATCGCCGCCGACCTCGACGCCCTCGCCGAGGCCTGGCAGTGGACCGCCGAGGACACCCTCGTGCACGGCCTGCCCCTCTTCCACGTACACGGACTCGTCCTCGGGGTCCTGGGCGCCCTGCGCACCGGCAGCCGGCTCGTGCACACCGGCCGCCCCACCCCCGAGGCCTACGCGCAGGCCGCCGGCAGCCTGTACTTCGGTGTCCCCACCGTCTGGTCCCGGATCGCCGGCTCCCCGGCCGAGGCCGCCGCGCTCTCCCGTGCCCGGCTCCTCGTCTCCGGCAGCGCCGCCCTGCCCGCACCGGTCTTCCGCGACCTGGAGGCCTTGACCGGCCTGCGCCCGGTGGAGCGCTACGGAATGACCGAGACCCTGATCACCGTCAGCGGCCGGGCCGGCGGAGACGTCCGACCCGGCACGGTCGGCACCCCGCTGCGCGGCGTCCTCACCCGCATCGCCGCCGAACCGGGTGCCGAGATCGGGGAACTCCAGCTCACCGGGCCGACGCTGTTCTCCGGCTACCTGGGCCGCCCCGAGGCGACGGCCGCCGCGTACACCGAGGACGGGTGGTTCCGCACCGGCGACATCGCCGCCGTCGACGAGACCGACGGGGTCCACCGCATCGTGGGCCGGGCCTCCGTCGACCTGATCAAATCCGGCGGGTACCGCATCGGCGCGGGCGAGATCGAGAACGCCCTCCTCGACCATCCCCGGGTCAGCGAGGCGGCCGTCGTCGGGCTGCCGGACGCGGACCTCGGTCAACGGATCGTGGCCTTCGTCGTCGCGCAGGGCGTCACCGGCACGGAACTCACCGACTTCGTCGCCGCGCACCTGTCGGTGCACAAACGCCCCCGCGAGGTCCGGTTCGTGACCGCCATCCCGCGCAACGCCATGGGCAAACCGCAGAAGAAGCTGCTGCTGACGAACGACGCGGAGGACCGGCGATGACGACTCCGACTCCCCCGCACACTTCCGTTCCCGCGTCTGGTCCTTTTCCCCTGTCCGGCCCTGTTCCCGCGGCCGGTCCTGTATCCGCGTCTGGCCCTGTTTCCTTGTCGGGTCCTGTTCCCCTGTCGGGTCCCGTTCCCGAGCCTGGTCCCGTCCCCGCGCTCGCTCCGGATGTGGTCGTCGCTCCCGTCTTCGACCGCAGGACCGGTTCGCCGTGGCTGCGCCGTTTCCACCCCGAGCCGTCTTCCGGTTCCGCGCCGACCCTCGTGTTCCTTCCGCACGCGGGCGGCGGCGCGGCCTACTACCACCCGTTCTCCGCGGCCCTGGCCCCGTGTGCCGAGGTGCTCGTCGCCCAGTACCCCGGGCGCCAGGAGCGCATCGGCGAGCCGGTCACGGGCAGCATCGACGCGATGGTCGACGGGCTGCTGGAGGCCCTGAAGCCGTGGTGGGACCGGCCGTTGGTGCTGTTCGGACACAGCATGGGCGCCCTCGTCGCCTACGAGTTGACGCGCCGCCTGGAGCAGGCGGGCACGGCCCCCCGCGGTGTGATCCTGTCCGGACGCCGCTCGCCGCTGATCGAGCGCTCCGAGGGGGTCGACCCGCGGGACGACGACGCGCTGATCGCCCTGGTGAGCGAACTCGCGGGCACCGACGCCAGACTCCTGGCCAATCCGGACTTCCGCGAGCTGATCCTGCCGGCACTGCGCGGCGACTACCACGCCGTGGAGACCCATCGACACGTGCCGGGACCGGTGTTGCGCACCCCGATGAGCGTGTTGACCGGTGAGTCCGATCCCCGGGTGGGCGTGCCCGAGGCCATGGCCTGGCGGGAGTTGACCACGGGGGCCTTCACCTTCCGCGGCTTCCCCGGCGGGCACTTCTACCTGAACGAGCAGCGGGACGCGGTGTCCCGGGCCGTCGCCGAGGACCTGGCGGCGTTCGCGGCCCTGGCGGGGCGGTCCGGCCCGGCAGGGTGAGGTGAGGTCGACGGGGTGAGGTGCGCGGCGAGGTCGACGGGGTGAGGTGCGCCGGCGCGGGGGCGTGAGGCACCGCCGGTCGCATCCTCAGGGGCGTACCAGATGGCGGGCCAGTACCTCCAGGGCCTCGGTGACCGTCGGCAGCCGTTCCGCCTCCGCCTCGCCGAGCGCCCGGGCGAGGGCTTCCTCGACCTTGGAGGCGCCGACGGCCCGCACGGCGGCCACGCGCGCGGAGACCTCGGGGGACTGGCGTACGAGCGTGCGCCGACGGTCGGCCGGATCGGGCGCGGTCTCCACCGATCCCACCTCGCGCAACCGGGCCACGGCACCCGACACCTGGCTCTGCGGCAGGCCCGTGCGCAGCGCGGTCTCGCCGACGGTGGTGTCCGGATGCGCGGCGATGTCCCCTGCCACGATCACCACCGAGCGGGTGTTGCCGGCGTACTGACCGGATCCGCCCGGGGGCTCGGGCAGGGCCTCCTCGCCGAGCTTCATCAAGGCCCGGCCCAGCAGGAACAGTTCGATTCCATCCACCGGTCCACGGTACATCACGGTCGATGCATCGAGAAGGATGCATCTCTCTTGATGTATCTGTTTCGATGAATTAGGCTGATCGCAGAGCAGCGGACGAACGGTCCGTGTCGATCAATCGATGCAGAGGAGTCACCATGTCCACCCTGAACGCCACCCTCGCAGTACCCGGCTGCACCCTTCACTACCAACTCCGCGGCTCCGGACCGCTGTTGTTGATCTCCCAGAGCGGTGAGGGGGACGCCGACCGCACCGTGGACCTGGTGTCGCACCTCGATGACGCCTTCACCGTCCTGACCTACGACCGCCGGGGCCTCTCCCGCAGCCGACTCGACGAACCCGGCCGCACGACGACCCTGGCCGAGCACGCCGAGGACGTACACCGGCTGCTGTCCGCCGTCAGCGACGAACCCGCCCTGATGCTGGGGTGCAGCCTCGGTGCGACCATCGGCCTCCACCTGGCCGCCCGACACCCGGGCCGCGTGGGCACCCTCATCGCCCACGAGCCGGTCGCCCCGCGTCTGCTGCCGGCCGCCGACCGGGCCGATCACGAGGCGGAGTTGGCAGGGTTACAGGAGGTCTACCGCTCATCCGGACTCGGCGTCGCGCTCCCCGAGATCGCCCGGGTCCTGGGCATCGACCCGACCCGCCAGGAAGTCGAACCGGATGTGACCCCCGAGCCTCTGGACGACCGCCGCCGCGCCAACTTCGACTACTTCGTCGAGCACGACTTCTCGGCGATCATCGAGGACACCCTCGACCTCGCCGCGCTCGCCCGCACCACGACCCGGATCGTCCCGGCCATCGGCGCGACCACCTCGGCATCGGTCTTCGACCACCGGTGCGCGACGGCCCTCGCGGACCTTCTCGACACCGCGATATGCACCTTCCCCGGAGGCCACAACGGCAACACGGCCCGCCCCCGTGCCTACGCGGCCCGCCTGCGGAGCCTGCTCACCGCCCCCGCCCACCGTTCCTGAGGGGGAGCGGGCGGAGCCCCCGCCGCAAGCCCCGGAAATGGCCTGGGCAGTGTCCCCGACCCGTCGGTAGTTTGCTCGCATGGACCACACGGCCGGGGATACCGGACCAGATCATCGAGCTCTCGTCGCGGCAGGAATCACCGTCGTGCTCTGGGCGTCCGCATTCGTCTCCATCCGCGCGTCAGCCGAGCACTTCGGACCCGGGGCACTGGCCCTCGGGCGGCTTCTCACCGCCTCGATCGCGCTCGGCCTCGTACTGATCGTCAAACGGGTGCCGGCACCGCCGAGCCAGGCCTGGCCCGGGATCGTGGGATCCGGAGTGCTGTGGTTCGGGCTGTACATGGTCGCGCTGAACTGGGGCGAACAGGGCGTCGACGCCGGCACCGCCGCGATGATCGTGAACATCGGCCCGATCGTGATCGCCCTGCTCAGCGGTTGGATGCTGAAGGAAGGGTTCCCCCCGATGCTGTTGGCGGGCATGGCCGTCTCCTTCGTGGGCGCGGTCGTGGTGGGAGTGTCCACCTCCCACGGCGGCTCCTCCTCCCTCACCGGCGTACTGCTCTGCCTGCTCGCCGCCCTCACCTACGGGGCCGGAGTGGTCCTGCAGAAGCCCGCCCTGGCCCACGCGACCCCGCTCCAGGTGACGACGTACGGCTGCTTCATCGGTACCGCCGTGACCCTGCCGTTCATCCGACAGCTCGTCGACCAACTGCCCGACGCCCCGCTCACCGCCACCCTCAACATGGTCTACCTGGGGCTCTTCCCGACCGCGCTGGCCTTCACCACGTGGACGTACGCCCTGTCGCGGACCACCGCCGGGAAGATGGGCGCGACCACCTACGCGGTGCCGGCCGTCGTGGTGTTCATCGCCTGGATCGCCCTGGACGAGGTCCCCGGTTGGCTGACCCTGCTGGGCGGCGCGATCTGCCTGGCCGGCGTGGCCGTGTCCCGCAGGCGGCGCGTCGACCGGCTCCCCGGGGGCGCGCCCTCGACGAAGTGAGAACTTGTCTCGCGAGACCTGTCACACCGGCGGCACGCGGCGGGTCAAGGGGGTGAGGTCGCCGCAGGGGCGACCACCTGAGAAGGAGCTTCCCGATGAACACCGCCGCCACCATCGTCGCCGTCCTCGCCGCCGCCATGTCGGGCTTCTCGGGCTATTCGCTGCTCTCGCGGGCCAAGTGGGTCGTCGAAGCCATGAACGAGTACCACGTGTCCCAGGCCTGGTGGACGCCCCTCGGCGCGGCCAAGGCCCTGGGCGCGATCGGCCTCGTCGTCGGCATCTTCCTCCCCGTGGTCGGCATCGCGGCCGGCGTCGGCCTGGTGCTGTACTACCTCGGCGCCGTCATCACCGTGATCAAGGCCCGTTCGTACGCGCACATCCCCTTCCCGGTCCTCTACATGGCCCCGGTCGTCGGCGCCTTCGCCCTCGGCTTCGCGCTCTGAGCGACGCGCGGGAGCGATCCGCAGAACAACTCATCGGCGAGGTGGGTACGTTGGACGGATCCGACCACCGGACGACGGACACCCAGTGAGGACTCATGAACCGCACCACCGCAGCCGCCCGACACGCGCGCGCCGTCGCCTTCCGGGATCTGCACGCCGCCGACCGGCCGTTCGTCGTCCCCAATCCCTGGGACGCGGGCAGCGCACGCATCCTGGCGGGCCTCGGCTTCGCGGCACTCGCCACCACCGGCGCCGGCCTGGCCCACAGCCTCGGCCGCCCCGACGGCACGAACCAGGTCAGCCGCACCGAACTCCTCGCCAACGCGGACCTGATCGTCGAAGCCAGTGGCCTGCCGGTCACCGCCGACCTGGAGAGCGGCTTCGGGGAGCGGCCCGAGGACGTCGCCGAGACCATCCGCCTCGCCGCGGCCGCCGGGCTCGTCGGCGGCTCCATCGAGGACTCCACGGGCCGCGACGAGGACCCCGTGCGACCCCTCGACGAGGCGGTGGAACGGGTGGCGGCCGCCGTGGAGGCGGCAAGGGAACTGGACTTCCCCTTCACCGTCACCGCCCGCGCCGAGAACTTCTTCCAGGGGCGCCCCGACCTCGACGACACGATCCGTCGCCTCCGGGCGTACGAGGCCGCCGGCGCCCACGTCCTCTACGCCCCGGCCCTGCCCGACGCCGAAGCGATCCGTGCCGTCTGCTCCGCCGTGGACCGGCCCGTGAACGTCCTCATGGGTGGCGCCCTCAGGCTGTCCGTCGCCGAACTCGGCGCCCTCGGAGTCCGCCGGATCAGCACCGGTTCCGCCCTGTCCCGAGCGGCCCTCGGCGCGTTCACCCGGGCCGCCCGGGAGATCGCCGAGTCCGGCACCTTCGACTTCGGAGCGGACGCCATCCCGTACGCCGAGGCCAACGCACTCCTGACCCCGGCCGCCACACCCGCGCCCCCCGGCGCCCCGTCTCCCGCCGCCCCGACGTCTCCTGTCACGCCCGGCCGGGGGGCGTGAGGTGAACGCCACCACGCAGATCGACGGGGTCCGACTGCCGGACCCCTACCCGTACTGAAAGCGGTGGTGGCCGACGCGCCGGCCCGGGCCGACACCGCGTACGCGGTCCGACTGGCCGCCCGGTTCACCCGGGAGGCACTGGAAGTCGGCGGCGAAGTTCCCTGGGGCGTACTGTTGTTCAAGGTCCCGGCCCGGGTCGTGGGCCGCGCCGGCCGGCCTGAACGAACGGCGCGGACCGGGAGGCGGCCCGCTCGATCGCCGACTTCGTCCAGTGCATACCGGATTCCGCGACCCCCGCACAACAGCGGGCCGCCGCCGCGGCGGCCGATCGGGTCCGCGAACTACTGCGGCCCGGCCTTTGTCGGCGAGAACGACGGGCTCCTCGGGGAACTGGTTCGCGCCGCCGACCGGGCGTCCTGGCCGCACCTGGCGCCCCTGCTGTCCGACGCCGTCGGATTCCTGTCCCAGACCTACGACGCCACCGCCGGACTGGTGGGCAACACCATGGTGGCGCTGGCCCGGGGAGCGGACGGCTCCGACATCGGGGCCCTGGTGCGGGAGGTGGCCCGGTACGACGCGCCGATCCAGAACACCCGCCGTTTCGCCGCCGCGCCCTTCGTCCACGACGGCCGTGCGGTGGAGAGCGGGCAGCAGATCCTGGTCCTCCTCGCCGCCGCGAACCGTGACCCGGCCGTCAACCCGAATCCACACGCGCTATCACCCGGACGAGTGAATTCGATGATCTTCACCTTCGGTGCGTCGTCCCACCGCTGCCCGGGAGAAGCCCTGGCCTCGGCCCTCGCCGCCGCCATCGTGACGGAACTCCGCACGGCAGGCTTGTCGTCCACGGACACCCCGACCTACCGCCCCCTGGCCAATGCCCGCATCCCGCACCTCTGACCCGCTCACGGGGCCCGCCCCGGATCCCGCACCTCGAACACCGAATCGGCCGGGGCCGACTCGCCGGCGGGGACGGATCCGACCGGGTGGCGCGTCACGGGCACCGCAGGCCGGGCCGGGACGGGGGGCAGCCGGGCACCGGAGACACCAGTGACAGCGGTGACGCCGGCGCCACCGGTGGGGACCGTACCGCCCGACACGCACCACCGCCGGGCGTCTGCCAACCACACGCCCCCAGACAGGAATGACCCCTCATGTCGAAGACCCCGCACCTCTGGATGCGGCACGAGTCCCGCCCCACCGAGCGCCGCGCCCCCCTCACCCCCTCCGACGCCGGGCAACTCGTCCGGGCCGGCCTCCGGATCACCGTCGAGGCCTCGGACCAGCGCGTGTTCCCCCTCGCCGACTACGCCGCGGCCGGTTGCGACACCGCACCCACCGACTCCTGGCTCACGGCCCCCGACGACGCCCACGTCCTCGGCCTGAAGGAACTCCCCGCCGGCCCCGGCGCCCCCGTCCTGCGCCACCGGCACATCTACTTCGGCCACGCCTACAAGGGCCAGGCCGGCGCGGCCGAGTTGCTCGCCCGCTTCACCGCCGGCGGCGGCGCCCTGCTCGACATGGAGTACCTCGTCGACGAGGCCGGCCGCCGTGTCGCGGCGTTCGGCTACTGGGCCGGATACGTCGGAGCGGCCCTCGCCGTCCTGCACCGCCGCGGGCAGCTCACCGCACCCCTGCGACCGACCGACCGCCCCGCCCTCGACGCGCTGCTGGCCTCCGGCGCGGGAGCCGCCGGTACCGGCGCGGACGGCACCGCACTCGTGATCGGTGCGCTCGGCCGCAGCGGACGCGGCGCCTGCGACGCGTTGACCACCGCCGGCATCGAGCCGACCCGCTGGGACCTCGCCGAGACCCGCGAGATCGACCGTGCCGCGCTCCTCGGCCACGACCTGATGGTCAACACCGTCCTCACCACCACTCCCGTCCCGCCGTTCCTCACCAAGGGCGACCTGGACGACCCGGGCCGTCGCCTCTCCCTCGTCTCCGACGTCACCTGCGACGTCACCTCCGACTGCAACGTGCTGCCGGTGTACGACGAGACCACCACCTGGGAGGAGCCGGTACGCGCCCTCACCGCGGGCGGCGCCCCCCTCGACCTGATCGCCATCGACAACCTGCCCTCGCTCCTGCCCCGCGAGGCCACCATCGCCTTCTCCGCCGAACTCGCTCCGCAACTGGCGCGCCTGGCGGATTGGGACGGGGTCTGGGCCCGCGCCCTGACCACCTTCGAGACGGCGGTCGGCACCCAGGACGCCCTTCTCGCCCGCTGACGTGTCCCGCCGGCGTGCCCCGAGGCCGGGGCACGCCGGCGGGTCATCCACCTCGGCCCGGGACCGGCCGCCCCACCGCCACCGCGTGCCATGGCCGGAACACGACCGCAACACCACCCGAACCGAACCCGAAGCGCCGCGTCGCACAGTGCTCGCATGACGTCCACCACGCGGCTCCCCCAGGATTCCGAGTCCCTCCCGAAGAAGGCGGGCCCACGCCAATGGCTGGGCCTGGCGGTCCTGCTCCTCCCCGTCACCCTGATGACGGCCGACCTCGGCGTGCTGTGGCTGGCCACCCCCTACCTGACCGCCGACCTGCACCCTTCCAGCAGCCAACTGCTCTGGACCACCGACATGTACGGCTTCATGACCGCCGGCTTCCTGGTGATCATGGGCACCCTGGGTGACAGCATCGGCCGCCGCAAGCTTCTCCTCGCCGGATCGGTCGGGGTGATCGCCGCCTCGCTGCTCGCCGCGTACGCCGGCGGCCCGCAGACGCTGATCATCGCCAGGGCCCTGCTGGGCGTCGCCGGCGCCGCCGTGCTCCCGTCCACCCTCGCGCTGATCACCCACATGTTCACCGATGCCCGTCAGCGGGCCACCGCCATCGCCATGTGGGTCTCCGCCCTCTCCGTCGGCATCGCGATCGGACCGGTGATCGGCGGTGTACTGCTCGACAGCTTCTGGTGGGGTTCGGTGTTCCTGCTCGGCGTGCCGGTCATGATTCCGGTCGTACTCCTGGCACCCCTGCTGCTCCCCGAGTACCGCGACCCGTCCGCCGGCCGCATCGACCTGCTCAGCGCCGCGCTGTTCCTCCTGGCCGTCCTTCCCGCGGTGTACGGGGTCAAGAAGCTCGCGGAGTTCGGCCCCCAGCTCGGCCACCTCACCGCGATCACGATCGGCGCCGGCTTCGCCCTCCTCTTCGTCCACCGCCAGCGCCGCCTCGACAACCCCCTCCTCGACCTCCGGCTCTTCTCCCACCGAGCCTTCACCGGCGCCCTGTTGACCCTGCTGCTCGGCATGATGGCGCTGAACGGCATCGAGTACCTGGTCCCGCAGTACCTGCTGGCCATCGGCGGACTCTCCCCGCTCGTGGCGGGCCTGTGGCTGCTGCCCGGAGCCGCCGGGCTGGTCATCGGCTCCCAACTGACCCCCGTCCTGGCCCGTCGGGCACGCCCCGCCACCGTCATCCTGGCGGGCCTCGCGGTCACCCTCGTCGGCTTCCGGCTGGCCACGTGGGACGGCGTACCGATCGTCTCCGCGGCCCTGGCCCTGGTGATGTTCGGCATCGCCCCGATCAGCGTGCTCGGTACGGCGCTCGCGGTCGGCTCGGCCCCGGCCGAGAAGGCCGGTTCGGCCGCGGCCACCGGGCAGACCGCGTACGACCTCGGACTCGCCCTCGGCATCGCGGGCACCGGCAGCGTCGCCGTCGCCGTCTACCGAAACGACGTGGCCTCGGCCGCGCCGGCCGGCCTGCCCGACGACGCCCTGACGGCCGCCCGGGACACCCTCGGCGGAGCCACCGACGCCGCCGCCCATCTGCCCGAAGCCCTGGCCGCCGACCTGCTGACCGCCGCCCGGGACGCCTTCACCGCGGGATTCCACACGGCCGCCCTGGTCAGCGGGCTCCTGGCGCTCGCCACGGCCGTCACCGTCATCACCCTCCTGCGCCACGTACGGCCGATCGGCAGCGACACGTAACGACTCGGTCCGCGATTGAGGTTGGGGCGTGCCGGCCACTCGGGCCGGCTGGTGGGTGACCAGCAGCCGGTCGGTGAAGACCAGGTCATGCTTGGGCCCGGCACCGGCCTCGCGCTGCCGCTCGACACCACGCCGCTCGCGCCCACTTCTTGGTCACACCCGAAGAACCCGTGCGGCCACCGTCATGTCACGGTCGCTGTGACTGAGCGGCGCAGCCGGTCAGATGAGCGCCCTTGTCCACGAGGGCGGGCTCAGCCCCTGCGGTCCTCGACCGTCCAGTCGTCGCCCAGTTCGCGGCGCAGTGCCTCCAGCGCCATGTCGGCCCCGCTTTTGAACGATTCCTGCTGGTCCCGGGTCCAGGGCGAGGGGCCGGCCGGGTGATCCCAGTCGAGGGAGGACTGGTACAGGTCGGCAAGTCTCGTGAGTTCGTTCCGGGTGGCCGGGGTGATGGGTAGCTCTTCCGGGGCGCAGGGGTATCCGTAGGGGCTGTCGAGGTCGGGATCGCCAGAAGACCCTGGCCACAACGGGGTGTCGACGCCGTACTCGAAGAAGAACCGCAAGCGACAGGACATGCCCCAGCCTTTCACACACCGAGCACACGAGCGGCCGGCTGAAACGCGCAGCGGCCAACTCGACGCCCAGCCACAAGCGCTCGCCGGTCAACAATGGCGGACGGCGTCGTAAGCCCGCGGGAACGCGGCGAGGAACATCCGTGGGGGAGGTCGGCGAGGAAGGTCGGCGAAAGGAATCCCGGCGGACCGGTCACATCCGTCCGGCGCGACCCGTCAGAGCAGTGACGGCAGCGTGAAGGACCCGAAAGGAACCCGCCCATGGAAGTGGCCCACCGAGGAAGGGGAACAAGCCCGCGTCAATCTCGCGCGCCACGCGCATCGTTGCCCTCGTGGAGGGTGGCGCGGATCGCCGGGCCTGGTGTCCGACCGCCTGGGTTCGCCGGGGCGGCGGTCGTAGCGGTTGGAGGTGCGGTGACATCCGATCCGACCGCCGGAGGCGCGGTGGCCGAGCCCGTCTGGCCGTGGCGCTGGTCGGCCCGGTGCGCCCGGCCTCGATGTGAACGTGACTCAGGTGGCGTTCTCCGATGACGGTTCGGGCTTCGTGTGGAGGACCGCGCGGGCCTGGTCCGCGGCGCGGGCGATGCTCTCGGAGATGAAGTCGACGAAGCGGGCGATGTTCTCGAGGCGGGCCGCGGCCGGGGTGCCGGGGCCGAGGACGCCGACGCCCTGCCGGGCGACATCGCCGAGATGGGCGGTGGCGCGGGCGCTGGCCATCGTCGACTGGTAGAGGACGTCGTCGTCGACGACGTAGCGCTCGCGGCGCCGCTCGTCGCGTTCCCGGCGGATGAGGCCCTGGCTGTCGAGGAACGCGATGGCCTTGGAGACGGTCGCCGGGCTGACCTGGAGGCGCCCGGCGAGTTCGGAGGCGCCGAGGCTGCCGGCGTCGGTGGTGTAGAGGGCGGCCAGCACCCGGGCCGTCATCTTGGGCAGGCCCGATTGCATGAAGACGGTGCCGAACACCTCCTCGTACTCGCGGACGGCCTCGGTATCGCGGCCGTGCGCCTGCGGTGACGTGCCGGGGTCCCGGGGTGTGGCGCGCTTGCGTCGGTGGGCGCGCTGTTCGGTGGCGCGGTGGGCCAGGTCGGCGCGGTAGGCGGCGGGGCCGCCGTTGCGCATCACCTCACGCGTGATCGTCGAGGTCGGACGATCGAGGCTTCTGGCGATCTCCGCGTAGGCGAGCCCATCGGCCACCCCCTGGGCGATCTGCCGACGTTCCTGCTGGGTGAGTCTGCCTCCCGGCATCGCGGTCTCCTTCGTGGCGTGTGATGCCCCATCATAGCGTTCGATCTCATTCCATTGCAACGAGAAGAGGAGATTGTGTTGCATTGATTTTCGCATCAATGCAACGAAATACTGGCTTCTAGCTGCGGTGATGCGCATCGTGCGCAACGAAGTGATTGCCTGATCCTCGAACGCAACGTAGCTTTTCCCTCATCGGAAACAACGAAGCGAAGGAACACATCATGTTGAAGTTCGACACCCCCGCCCCGGTCTCCGCCGTCCTCGACATCCCCGCCGGTCGCATCCGGTTCATCGCCGCCGACCGGGCCGACACCGCGGTCGAGGTCCTTCCCGCAGACGCCTCGAAGGGTCGCGACGTGAAGGCGGCGGAGCAGATCACGGTCGACTACCGCGACGGCGTGCTGCGCATCGAGGCCGCACCGGCGAACCGCCGGATCATCGGCAGCTCCTCCGGATCCGTCGAGGTCACGGTCCAGTTGCCCACCGGTTCCCACGTCGAGGCGAAGATCGCCGCGGGTGAGTTCCGGGGCGTCGGTCGGCTCGGTGACGTGACCTTCGAGGGCGCGCAGGGCACGGTGAAGCTCGACGAGACCGCGAGTGCCCGCCTCACCCTCCTCGCCGGCGACATCTCGGTCGGCCGTCTCGGTGGCCCGGCGGAGATCAGCACCCAGAAGGGCGACCTCCGCATCGTCGAGGCGGTACGCGGCACGGTCGCGCTGCGCACCGAGGCCGGCGACATCTCGGTCGGCGCCGCCCGTGGGGTGTCCGCCTCCCTGGACGCCGGCACCGGCCACGGCCGCATCCACAACGCGCTCCGGAACGCCGAAGGTGCCACTGCCGGCCTGAGCATCCACGCGACCACCACCTACGGGGACATCACCGCCCGCAGTGTCTGAGCGGACCACCCCGCCCCACTCCGCGATCCCGCCCTCCCTTCCGTAATCCAGACGGTCCACAAGGAGCACACCACCATGTCCCTCACCCCCGCCGACCAGGACCACCGCGATCACCTCGACCACCAAGTCCCGCCGGAACGAACCGAGTTGCGCCGGATCATGGAGGAGATGGTCGAGTCCGGATTCACCGGCGTGACGATGCGCGTGCACGATGAGCGGGGCGGGTGGGTCGGCAGCGCCGGGGTGGGCAGGCGCGGCGAGAGCGCGAAGCCGCCGACGGACGGGCACGTCCGGATCGGCAGCAACACCAAGACCTTCACCGCGACCCTGGTGCTGCAACTGGTGGCCGAGGGCAGGATCGACCTGGACACCCCGGCGGACGAGTACCTGCCCGAGTTCGGACTGGACCGACGGATCACGGTGCGGATGCTGCTGCAACACACCAGCGGGGTCTTCAACTTCACCGGCGAGTACCACGACGACGGGACGTTCGTACCAGGGATCCCCGCCACGCCGGCGGGCCGGGTGTGGGTGGACAACCGGTTCAAGACCTACCGTCCGGAAGAGCTGGTACGGCTGGCCCTGTCAAAACCGGCGCGCTTCGAGCCGGGCACGGACTGGAGCTACGCCAACACCAACTACGTGCTGGCCAGGCTGCTGATCGAGAAGGTCACCGGCCGCTCGCTCGCCGAGGAGATGCGCCGCCTGATCCTGGAGCCGCTCGGACTGTCGGGGACCGTGGTGCCGGACACCGACCCGGAGATCCCCGAGCCGCACCCCCACGCCTACTACCGCTACGAGGACGCCGGTCGGGAGGAGACGGTCGACGTCACCCGCCAGAACCCGTCCTGGATCTCCACCGGCGGAGACATGATCTCGACCACCCGGGACCTGCACACCTTCATCTCCGCACTCGTGGGGGGCAAGCTCCTGCCGGCCCCACTGCTGGCCGAGATGTGCGCGCCGCATCCCAAGGTCGGCTACGGCCTGGGGGTGTTCGTCCAGGAGACGGGCGAAGGCGGCGGCACGGTCATCACCCACAACGGCGGCATGGCGGGCCACGCGGCGCTGATGTACAGCACGCCCGACGGCAGCAGGACCCTGACCGCCGCGCTGAACTACGTCGACGACGCCGCACTGTCCATGGCGACACCGTTCCACCAGGCGACGCAAAGGCTGATCGCGGAGGTCTTCGGCGCCGGCCGGGCGAAGCAACCGTAGGACGTGATCCCCCTGGGCGGCTTCGAGCGTCGGTGACTCGAACCCCGTCTCATCGCCCGGCCGGATGAGGCCCGCCGCGTGAAGCCCCGTCGCGTCGAGCCCCGCCGCAGCCCCTCAGGCGGGTACCGCCGCCTCGGCTTCCACGCCGAAGGCGGTCAGTACCCTGTCCGCCTCCGCGAAGACCTCCCGGGCGCGGGCGTCGCGCAGCTCCTCCGGGATGCCCGAGAACTCCGTGCCGTAGAGGAGCCGCACGGCCGCTTCCCCGATGCCGCAGAACTCCGACACCCCGAGCCCCAGCTGCAGCTCGAGCGCCTCTCCGAGCCGGGTCCGCTCGTAGTACTCGGCCGAGTGCCCGGCCAGCGCCAGCCACAGCATGCGCTTCCCCGCCAGGCGGGGCTTGCTGCGGCCGTAGGCGAACCCGTAGTTCCACACCCGGTCGATCCAGCCCTTCACGATGGCCGGCGGCGCGAACCACCACACCGGGAAGACCACCAGCACCGTGTCGGCGGCCTCGATGCGCCGCATGTGCTCGTGCACCTCGGGGGAGTACCGCTTCTCCCGATCCTGCCAGTCGGGTTCGTCGACCGGCGTCAGCCGCGGGTCGAAGCCCTCCGCGTACAGGTCCAGGAGGTCCACGGAGCCGCCGGCAGCCTCCAACCGGCGGCGGGTGCGCGCGGCGACCTGGGCGGACAGGGAATCGCCTCGGGGATGGGCCAGAACGAGCAGGGTCCGGGACACGGGACGGCCTCCAATGCGCGGAACGGGTGACGAACGAACGGCTGACAGGGCGGAAAGCGGGGCGGGAGGAAGGCGGAGGGGGCGAGGGCCCGGGGCCCGGTCGGGGCGCGGGGGTCGCGCCGACCGGGCCCGTGGCTCAGATGCCGAGGCCGGATCCGCCGCTGACGTCGATGTTCTGGCCGGTGATCCAGCGGGCGTCGTCGGTGGCGAGGAAGGAGACGACGTCGGCGACGTCGTCGGGTTGTCCGACGCGGTTGAAGACGGAGAAGGCGGCGGCCTGTGCCTTGGCTTCGGGGATGGCCATCCAGGGGTGGATGTCGGTTTCGATGGTGCCGGGGGAGACGGCGTTGACGGTGATCTGGCGGCTGCCGAGGGTCTGGGCGAGGGTGAGGGTGAGGACCTCGATGGCGCCCTTGCTGGCGGCGTAGGAGGTCATGCCGGGGAAGGCGACCTTGGTGACGCCGGAGGAGATGTTGATGATGCGGCCGCCGTCGCGGAGGCGCTCCAGGCCCTTTTGGATGATGAAGAAGGGGGCTTTGGCGTTGATGGCGAAGACCTGGTCGTAGTCGGCCTCGGAGACCTCGTGGATCAGACCCGGGCCCGCGATCCCCGCGTTGTTCACCAGAATGTCCACGCCATCGGCGTGCTCGTCGAAGGCCGCCCACAGGGCATCGGCGTCACCCGGCAGACCCAGCTCCGCGCGGATCGCGAACGCCTGCCCGCCCGACGCCTCGATCGAGTTCACCGTCTCCTTCGCGGCGGCCTCGTTCCCCGCGTAGTGCACGGCGACCCTGGCCCCCTCCGCGGCCAGCGCCAGGGCGATGCTCCGGCCGATACCGCGGCTCGAACCGGTCACCAGTGCAGTCTTTCCGTCAAGCTTTCCCATGGCGGGCTCCCTCGTCGTAGTCATCGCAACGTCATGGCGTCGTCATCGCATCGTTCATCGCGTTCGCACACCGTCGTCCTCGCCGCCCTCGCGGCTTCGACGTGATTCAGGATGTGTTCGAGCGACTCGGGTTTGGCTCGGGTTCTGTTATGGCCCCGTTCGGACCGGGGGTTACGGTGACGCCATGCGATTCGGGGTACTGGGGCAGCTGGGCGTGTGGACGGCCGACGGAACTCCCGTCCGGGTTCCCGAACTGAAGGTGCGGACCCTCCTCGCGTCCCTCCTCGTCGACGCCGGCCGGCCCGTGGCCACCCACCGCCTGATCGACGACCTGTGGGGCGACGAACCGCCCGGCAACCCCACCCGTGCCCTCCAGGCGAAGGTCTCCCAACTGCGGCGCGCCCTCGACGAGGCCCAGCCCGGCGCCCGTGACCTCGTGCGCTCCCAGGCGCCCGGCTACGTACTGACACCCCCCGAGGCCGGTCTGGACACCGCCGCGTTCGCCACCCTCGCCGGCCGGGCCCGCGCGAGTACCGAACCCGCCGTACGCGCCTCCCTGTTCGCGGACGCCCTCGCCGTCTGGCGCGGCCCCGCCTTCGCGGACTTCGAACAGGAACCCTTCACCCGGGCCGCCGCCCACCGCCTGGAGGAGGAACGCCTCGTCGTCCTGGAGGAACAGGCCGAAGCCCGCCTCGACGTCGGCGAACACGCGCTCCTCGTAGGGGAACTCGCCGAACTCGTCGCGCGACACCCGTTGCGCGAGCGCCTGCGCGCCGTCCAACTGCGCGCCCTCTACCGGTCCGGCCGGCAGAGCGAGGCCCTCGCCGGCTACGAGGAGTTGCGCGCCCGCCTCGCGGACGACCTCGGCCTCGACCCCAGCCCCACCCTCGTCGCCCTCCAGCGGGCGATCCTGAACCAGGATCCCGCCCTGGCGGCGGCACCCCCGCCGGCCGCGACCACCACCGCCGTCCCGGCCGCCCGTATCCCCGGCGCCCGTGTCCCGGGCGCCACCGCGACCGGCCCGGACGCGCCGCCGCCCCGGGGCTCCGCCGGCCCGCACACCAACCTCCCCGCCTCCCTCTCCCCGCTCGTCGGCCGCGACCGGGCCGTCGCGGCCGTCCGCGAACTCGCCGCCACCCGCCGCCTGGTCACGCTCACCGGCCCCGGGGGCGTCGGCAAGACCCGCCTCGCCATCGAGACCGCCGGCGGGCTCGGCCACGCCTTCCGCGACGGCGTCTGGCTCGTCGAACTGGCGGGCGTGCGGCAGGGCGAGGCCGCCGACACCATCGCCGACACGGTCGCTGCCGCCCTCGGCATCCGCGACGACGTGGTGTGGGGCGTGCCGCCCACCGCGCAACAGGCCCTCACGCCCGGCCGCCGCCTCGCCGCGACCCTGCGCGACCGCGAGCTGCTCCTCGTACTCGACAACTGCGAACACGTCGTCGACGAGGTGGCCGCCCTCGTCGAGCTCCTGCTGCGCGGCGCGCCCGGCCTGCGCATCCTGACGACCAGCCAGGAACCCCTCGCCCTCGCAGGCGAGACCCTGTGGACGGTGCCGACCCTCGAACTCCATGCGGCCATCGAGCTGTTCACGGCACGCGCCGCCGCGACCGCCCCCGGGTTCGTCCTCGACGCCGACAGCGCCGGGGCGGTCGAGGCCGTCTGCCGTCGTCTCGACGGCATCCCGCTGGCCCTCGAACTCGCCGCGACCCGCGTCCGCGCCCTCGGCGTCCGCCGGCTCCTGGAGCGCCTCGACGACCGCTTCCGGCTCCTCAGCTCCGGCCGCCGCGGCGCACCCGCCCGCCAGCAGACCCTGCGCGCCGTCATCGACTGGAGCTGGGAACTGCTCACCGACCCCGAAAGGGCCGTCCTGCGCCGCCTCGCCGTCCACGCCGAGGGCTGCACCCTGGAAGCCGCCGAGGAGGTCTGCGCGGACGGGGACCTCGACCCCTCCGACGTACTGGACCTCCTCGCACGCCTCGTCGACCGCTCCCTGGTCGCCCTCGCCCCCGGCCCCGCGGGACCCCGCTACCGGCTGCTGGAGTCAGTGGCCGCGTACTGCGTCGAACGCCTGGAGGAGGCGGCCGAGACGGGTCCCGCACGCGCCCGTCACCTCGCCCACCACCTGGCCCTCGCCGAACAGGCCGACCCCCACCTGCGGGCCGCCGCCCAGCGGACCTGGATGGAACGCCTCGACACGGAGACCGCCAACCTGCGCGCCGCGCTCGCCCACGCCCTCGCCGCCGGGTCCGCCGACGACGCGCTGCGGCTGGTCACCGCCCTGTCCTGGTACTGGATCCTGCGCGGCCGTCTCGGCGAGGGACGCCGTTCCCTGGAGGCGGCGCTCGCCGCCCCGGGCGAGGCGGCGCCCGAACGGCGCGCCCACGTCGGGGTCCTGCGCACCGGGTTCGCCGTCATGGCGGGGGAGGGGGCGTCCCGTACCCGCCGCATCCGCGAGGCCCTGGACACGTACACCGAGACCCGCCCCGGACCGTACGAGGAGTCCCGGGCCCGCTGGTTCCTCGCCCACGCCCTCTGCGGAACCGGTGACCTGACCGGCGGGCAGGAACTCACCGAAGCGGCCCTCACCGGGTTCACCGGCCTCGATGACACCTGGGGGACGGCGGCCGCCATGGCCGACCGCGCCTCCCAACTGCTCCTCAAGGGCGACCTCGAAGGAACGGCCCGCGACGCCACCCGCAGCGCGGCACTCTTCCAGGAACTCGGCGACGGAGCCGCCCGCCTCTGGACGGTCTACCCCCTGGCCTCCCTCGCCGAGATCCACGGCGACTACCCCGAGGCCACCCGGTTGCGCCGCGAGGGGCTGGAGACCGCCGAAGCCCTCGGCCTCACCACCCAGGCCGCCGACCTGCTTTCCGGACTCGGCCGCAGCGCCCTGCTGACCGGCGACCCGGAAACCGCCCGGGACCTCCACGAACGCTCCCGGCGACTCGCCGCCGAACAGGGCTTCCAGGCCGGCGAGATCAACGCGGTCCTGGGGCTGGGCCTCGGCGCCCGCCGCACCGGCGACCTTGCCGAGGCCGAGCGGTGCATGCGCCGTGTCCTGGACTGGCACACCTCCGTGGGCCTCGACGGCGCCAACGCGCTCGTCCTGGCCGAGTTGGGCCACATCGCCGGACTGCGCGGGGACGCCCCGGCCGCGCTCGCCCTCCAGCGGGAGGGCCTCGCCATGGCCCGCACCACCGGAGACCCGCGCGCCCTCGCCCTGGCCTACGAGGGCCTCGCCGCGGCCCGGGCCGGCGCGGACCCCGCCGCCTCGGCCGCCCTGCTCGGCGCCGCCGACGCCGCCCGCCGCTCCGCCGGGGCGCCGCTGCCGCCCGCCGAACGCGCCGACGTCGACCGGACCACCGCCGCGACCCGCTCCGCCCTGGGCCCGGCCGCCTTCGAGGCGGCCTTCGCCCGCGGCGCGGCGCTCCCGCCGGGGGACGTGGCCCGGGAGTTCTGACCTGGCCCGGCGTGTCGGTGCCAGGGGCTTCGCGGCGGCGGGGGCGCAGGGGTGTCGCGCTGTCCGGCCGCCGGGGTCACAGCGTGACGCGCGCGGCGACGGGCAGGTGGTCGCTGCCGGTCCGGGGCAGCGACCAGACCCGGGTGACGGTCGCCGACCGGGCCAGGACCTGGTCGATCCGGGCCAGCGGGAAGCGCTCGGGCCAACTGAACGCGAAACCCGAACCCGGCGCCGTCAGCCGGGAGGTGAGCGGGGCCAGCCCCCGGTCGTCGACCGTGCCGTTCAGGTCCCCGAGCAGGAGCACCCGCCGCGACGGCTCGGCCGCGACCGCCGCGCCGAGTCGCACCGCGCTCTCGTCCCGCCGCGCCGAACCGAAGCCGTGCGCGCCGATCCGCAGGGACGGCAGGTGGGCCACGTACACGGCGACGTCCCCCTGCGGGGTCCTGGCCGTCGCCCGCAGTCCGCGGTTCCAGTCCGGCCCCACCCCCGCGGGCCTGATGTCCACGGGCCGCGCGTCCACCAGCGGGTACCTCGACCAGAGGCCGACCGTGCCGCGGACGGTGTGGTGCGGATACCCGGAGGCCAGGACGGCCCGGTAGGAGGGCAGCGCGGCCGGTGTCAGCTCCTCCATGGCGATCAGGTCCGCGCCCGCCGCGGCCAGCGTTCTCGCCGTGCCCGCCGGATCCGGGTTGTCGTCGGCGACGTTGTGCTGCACGACCACGAGGGCACGACCGTCACCCGCACCGGGCGCGGCGCCCTTGCCGTCCGTGCCGGGCAGCGGCAGAGCGCCGAACAGCGCGAGCCAGGCCGCGACCGGCAGCAGCGCCGCGAACGAGGCGACGGCCGACCGGCGCAGCACCGCAGCCCCCACCAGCAGCGGGACCGACACCCCGAGCCACGGCAGGAACGTCTCCAGCAGACTCCCCGGCCGCCCCGGCAGGTCGGGCACGAGGCCGTGCAGCGTCAACAGGGCGGCGAGCAGCACCGCCGACCCGGTGAGCACCGGTGACGTGCCGATCAGACGCGAAGCCTCGATGCGCGCGCGGTCCACCGTCCGCCGCCCCTCAGATCCGCAGTTCGGCGGGGAAGCCCGTCCACCGTGCCGGCGCCGGCAGGTGCCCCGTGTCGTTGTAGAGCAGCACGGACGCCGGGCGGTCCGGCGCGTACCGGATCACCGTCAGCCCGGCATGGGCGGGGCTCAGGCCCATCCACCGCCACTTCGGCGCGTCCAGGGCGGCCCGTACGAGCCAGCCGATGAGGAAGGCGTGGGTGACGACCAGCTCGTGACGGGGCTCGTCACCCGCCACCGGACGGGCGAACCGCGCGAGCGCCGCCCGGGCACGCTCCGGGCCCCCCTCCCGCTCCTCGGCGGGGAAGGCCGCCGACCGCTCCCACATCGCGTCGGCCGAGTCCGCCGGCAGTTCCTCGCGCCGCGGCAGGTACGGGACGTAGTCCCCGGCGAGGTCCGACTCCCGTACCGGAACCCCGTCGAGCCGCTCGCCGATCAGGGCCGCGGTCCGCGCCGCCCTCGGCAGCGGGCCGTGATGGACGACGGAGAGCGGGGCGCCCGCCAGCCGTTCACCCAGCAACGCGGCCTGCATGCGGCCGGTGTCCGTCAACTCGCTCTCGTCCGGCGACGCCTCACCGTGCCGGGCGAGGTAGAGGTAGCGGGCGGCGGCTGTCGCGGTCATGGGCGAGGTCCTCATGTTCATGATCTTCCGGGCGTGTGGAGGACGCCCCGCCCCACCCTCGCGGTTCCACCCCGCGCTCGGGGATCGGGCCGGGATCCCGGACCGGCCCGGAGCGGGGATGACGGCTGAATCACGCCGGAAGATGCCGGATCCGTCCCTCCCGCCCCACGGGCCGGTGCCCCTAGGGTCGAGCGATGACCTCGCACGAGACGACCGCCCCCGCCCCGGCCCCTTCCCGTACCCACGACGGGCAACCGGGCCCCGAGGCCTCCGAACCGCACGGCCTGAGCGGCCTCGACATGCTCCGCGCCTCCCTCAAGGGAACCCTCCCGGACGCCTCGATCATGAGCACGATGAGCTTTCGGCTGACCGACGTCGCCGAGGGTTTCGTCGCCTTCGAGGGGGACCCGGGCGACCACCTGCTCAACTACATGGGCACCGTGCACGGCGGCTTCCTCGCCACCCTCCTGGACTCGGCCCTCGGCTCGTCCGTGATGACCCGGCTGCCCGCGGGCACCACCTACGCCACCGTCCAACTGGGCGTCCACCTGATCCGCCCCGTCCTCGCCGACACCCCGACCCTGCGCTGCGAGGGCACCGCCCTGCACGTGGGCCGCACCACCGCCACCGCCGAGGCCCGCGTCATCGGCACCCACGACGGCAAGCTCTACGCCCACGGCACCACCACCTGCGCCATCCTGCGCCCCTGAGCTTCCGGACGGGGCGGTGTGTGCCGGGCGATGCGGGGCACACGGTCGGCACGGTTGTTCGAGAGGGAGGTCCCCATGCTGGCCATCGCTGCGGCAGTACTGTTCTTCATTGCGTTCGTCATCAACGCGGCGGGTATCGACACGAATGACGTCCTGTCATCCGTCAACATCATGCTGCTGGGACTGGCGGTACTGGCCCTGCACTTCGGGGGCGTCGGTTCGAGCGCCCGCACGGGCGGCGGCACCGGTCGCCGGTCGGGATGGGGGCGCAGACGCTGACGCGCCCCGCGCACGAACGCCTCGGCGGTGCACCTCACGACGGACGTGAGGTGCACCGCCGAGGCGTTCACGGTGTCCGGGCACGGGCCCCACACCGGCCCCGCAGGCGACCCCGCTCCAACCCGCCGGGGCGTCGGAGGCCCCGCGCGGGGTAGGCGCGGCGCATGACTGAGAAGAAGACGTCTTGCCGGTTGTCGGAGTTGAGCCGCCGCGTGGCACCGTCGTTGCCCCCGTTCCAGAGGGCGGTACTCGCATCGGTCCTGCGGAGCCGCGAGACCCGGTCCGGCCCGGCGCCCACGTCCCGCGCGTCCTGAGGCTGCGGGCCGGGAGCCGTGGACCGTGGTTTCCTCCGGTCCCGGAAACAGCAATGGCAAGGAGTCGAAACTCCTTGCCATGTTCAAGATATAGCGCACAGGGGGCCTTGCGGCAAGGCCCCGGTCGTGCCGCAGAATCTGCGACCGAAGCCGGAATCCGCAGCCACCGCAGCCACCACGGACACCACGGATGTGCGCGTCCGCGCGCCCCGTCGCCGTGTGGGTCCCGCGGAGGGCACACCCCGCCGCCGGAACGTGCGGGGCGACCGGCCGACATCGAATCGTTGAACGGGCGGCGTGGTGATGATGGACGTGGACGTGGACGTGGACGTGGACGTGGACGTGATCGTGGTCGGCGGCGGACCGACCGGCTTGACGCTGGCCTGCGAGCTGCGCTTGGCCGGCGTACGGGCGGTCGTGTTGGAGAGGCTGACCGAGCCGACCGGGCAGTCCCGGGGCCGTGGCCTGCACGCGCGCAGCGTCGAGCTGATGGACCAGCGCGGCCTGCTGGACCGGTTCCTCGCGGTCAGCGAGAAGTTCCAGGTGGGCGGGCTCTTCGGCGGAGTCGTCAAGCCGTGGCCGGACCGGTTGGACACCGCCCACCCCTACGGCCTCGCCACCCCGCAGCCCGTCACCGAACGACTGCTCGACGAGCGCGCCCTCGAACTCGGTACCGAGATCCGGCGCGGCTGCGAACTGGTGGGGCTGAGCCAGGACGAGACCGGGGTGACCGTTGAACTGGCGGACGGCACGCACCTGCGCTCGCGCTACGTCGTCGGCTGCGACGGTGGCCGCAGTACGGTGCGCAAGCTGCTCGGCGTCGGCTTCCCCGGAGAGCCCACCACGGTCGAGACGCTGTTGGGGGACATGGAGCTGACCGAGGATCCGGCGACCATCGCCGCCGTGGTCGAGAAGGTCCGCAGGACGCAACTGCGGTTCGGCGCACTCGCGGACGTGGACGGGAACCGGGGGGTGTACCGCGTCCTGGTGCCCTCCGAGGGGGTTGCCGAGGACCGGGCCACCGCGCCCACCCTCGACGAGTTCAAGGAGCGGATGCTTGCCTGCGCGGGCACCGACTTCGGGGCGCACTCGCCGCGTTGGCTCTCCCGCTTCGGCGATGCCACCCGGCAGGCCGAGCGTTACCGGGTGGGCCGGGTGCTGCTCGCCGGCGACGCGGCGCACATCCACCCGCCGACCGGCGGTCAGGGGCTCAACCTCGGCGTGCAGGACGCGTTCAACCTGGGCTGGAAGCTGGCCGCCGCGGTCAACGGATGGGCTCCGGAAGGCCTGTTGGACAGTTATCACACCGAACGGCACCCGGTGGGTGCCGAGGTACTGGACAACACCCGCGCGCAGATGACCCTGCTGGGGGCCGATCCGGGAGCGACCGCGCTGCGGAGGCTGTTCTCGAAGCTGATGGACTTCGAGGAGGTGAACCGGTACGTGACCGGGATGATCACCGCGGTCGACGTCCGCTACGACCTCGGCGAGGGGCACGAGCTGCTCGGCCGGCGGATGCGGGACGTCGCCCTGAAGCGCGGTCGCCTCTACGAGCTGATGCGCGACGGCCGAGGACTCCTGCTCGACCGCACCGGCCGGCTCTCCGTCGAGGGCTGGGCGGACCGGGTCGACCACGTCGTCGACGCCTGCGAGGAACTCGACGCGCCCGCCGTGCTCCTCCGTCCCGACGGCCACGTGGCATGGGTCGGAGACGAGCAGCGTGACCTGCTTGCCACCCTGCCCGGATGGTTCGGCGCCGCGACCGGCTGAGCGGCAGGGCGGCCGCCTGGAACGCGACCGGGCGGCCGATGGCGAGCCGTCAGAGAACCTTGTACGTCAGCTCGTAGAGGGACAAGGACAGTGCGCCGATCGCCTGATTTCGTTCTCCGAGGCCCACCTCGCTGGGCAGAATCTTGGCCCCACCAATAAAGCTGACCTGGTCGGTTGCCTCATTCACTTCGTGCAGAATGATGTCGATCGGCGCTTGGTTGGTGAAGGGCACGAACCGCTCGTCGAACTCGAACACGTCCCCTTCGCGCATTCGTACCTTCTCGAAGTTGCCGCCGTCACCTCTGCCGACGAGGATCTCGTCCGCACCATCCGGGTCCTGAACTCTTTTCGCCTCGAGAAACAACAGCTTGGCGAAAGCCGCACTTGCCATGGTGATCCTCCCGTGTTCACGTGCTCTCGTGTCGCGCAGCATATTGCCGAGGCATGTCACACCTGCCGAGGCGCGCATGCCGTGAGGTTGCCTGCCGCTGTGTGGGAGTGACCGACCCGCTGGTCAGGGCGGGTTGGCGTGGCTTCGGATTCACCGATTCGGCCGCTGACTGGTCGGCTTAGCGAGCCTTGCCAGGAGTCGCCCGAACGGTGTTGCCAGAGGCCCGTTGGCCCATCCGTGTCGTGAGCCCGCACCCCGGCAGGGAGACCCCGCAGGAGAAGGCTCGGCACGGTCTGAGGTGTCATGAGGAGGACGGATTCGAAGACCAATGGGCAGCGGGTGATCTCACCCCGCGTCTCGATGGTCGGCTGCCGGACTCGCGGATCCGGACCGCGACCGCGACGACCTTGCGCACATCGCAAAGGAGCCGACGGCCGCCCGGCGGCGGGAGGTGATTCCCGGGCTGATTCGGTAGGTGGAGGGGCATCTCGCGGAATCCGTGGAAGCGGGCGACTGGTGCGGTGAAGGCACGGGCGCTGGGGTGCGATGTGACCAGGTGCAGCCAACGTGTCACGCCTCATGCGGGAGGTCGGGCGGAATGTACGGCGCGCCCACCATCGCGCCTCGGCCACACCGGGCACGTGGTGTGCGGCACGCGGGGTGCGGCACACGGTGTGGCGTGCACGGTTCGCGCTGGAAATCGAACACATGATTGAATTAGGGGATGGCACGCACTCCCTTTCCCGACGACCTGGTGGAACTCCAGGTCCAATGGCTCCGCACCTACCGGGAGCTGGCACGGCAGCCCGCCGGGGCCGGTACGGCCGTGCTGCGACGTCGTCTGATCGTCCTGTCCTGCCGGATCGAGGCGCACGCCCACTGGGCTGAGCCGAACCGGTCTCGGGCGGGCAGGGTGGAACTCCGCCGGCTGGCGCGAGCGCGCGGATGGGTGACGGCGGCATGAGGGACTCCTGTCAGGGCCACGATCGGTCGGATGATCCGGGCGAGCCGTTCGGCGAGGACGGTTCGGCCGCGCCCCGCCTGGTCGTGCACCCGCCGGATCGCCGCGGCTGGCGCCGGGTGCACTGCGACGGGCGGAGCCTGGGCACCGCCTACCGGTACGAGGACATCGCGATCTTCCTGGCCGCCGCGGGCATGGAGGACGCGCAGGACGCCGACCTCTGCGACCCGGGGTTCGTGGAATGGCGCGGCGGGGGACCGGAGGCCTGGTCGGCGTCGCCGATGGAGTGAGGCGGGTCCGCCCCGGGCCGTCCGCAGTGCCCCTCGCGCCGCGGATACGGGGTCTCCCCGGCTTCTCGCGCCGCGGAGGCTCGGTTCTCCGGCCCTCCGCGGGCTCCCTCGCGCCGGATCCGCCGGGATCCGGGCCTACAGCCAGCCCCGCTTCGTGGCGTTGACGCCGGCCTGGAAGCGGCTGGCCGCCTCCAGGCGCTCCATGAGGTGGGCCATCATGCGGCGGACCGTGCGCAGGGAGATGCCGAGCTTGCGGGCGGCCGCCTCGTCGGTGTCGCCGCCGGCGATCATTCCCAGCAGGGTGCGCTCCATCGGGGTGCACCCGTTGTCGTCGGCGGGCGTCTGCTCGCCGACGGGGGAGCCGGCCTCCCAGGTCTGCTCGAACAGCGCGCACAGGGCGGCCACGACACCGGGACTGTGCACCTCCAACGCGCCCGCGCGCGGCTCGGCCGGCTCCAGGGGGAGGATCGCGACCCTGCGGTCAACGATGATCATCTGGATGGGCACGGTGGGTACGGTGCGCATCTGCCCGCCGTGCTCGATCAACCAGCGGGCGTACGCGAGGGTGTCGGGGTCGTTGCGGAAGCTGTCCCGGCACACCGCCCGGATGACGACGCCGCGTTCCAGCGCCTGTTCGTTGAGGGGGGTGGCGGCGTTCCGGGCATCGGGCCGGTGCGCGCCGCCCGGGTTGAGGGACAGGCATTCGAACTCGGTGATCCGCTGTAACTCCTCCAGTCGGACCCGGACCGCGTCCAGCCCTTCGAGCCGGGTGGCGCCGTCGAACGCGCGGGCCCCGCGGTGTTCGGCGGCGATGGCGGCGATCTCCGCGCGCGTGGTCTCGACCCGGGCCTGGTGGGACGCCAACTCGGCCTGGGCCGAGGCCAGGAGTGCGGCGAGCCCCACTTCGGGGCTGACGGGGCGCAGCCGGCCGTTGAACTGGTCGGACGGTTTGAGGAGGGTCAGCGCCGCCAGTTCGTCCAGGGCGGCCCGTACCTCGCGCTCGGACAGGCCGGTGTCCTCCAGCAGGGCGGCCACCCCGTGATCGGGGTGCCGGAGCGTCGCCCGGTAGACGGCCTCCGCGTGTGGTGACAGCCCGAGCAGTTGCAGCATGGCGGTCTCCCCTGGTCGCGACCTCCGGCGGGTCGCCCCAGGCTTCCGTATGGCCGGGAACTCCTCAAGCCCCGGGGGAGACGACCGGCCGGCACCCGGCCCCGGGGTGCGGGGTGGGCGCCCCGCCCGGAAGGCGGACCGGGCGGAGCGCCGGGGGCGGCGGCCGAAGTGGCCTCAAGGTGCCAGGCACCTTGAGGCCCGCCTCGGCCTGGTGACATCGGGCCCTCCGGCGGACAGTCTTGAGCCATCGAACGCAACACCCCGCAAAACAGGGTGAAAGCGAAGGAACAGCAGCGAACCAAATGACTCGAAGGGTGGAGTTCGTCATGTCCCGGATCGTCGCCTCGGTGCTCACCTCCGTCGTCCTGCTCGCTGTCGCGGGGACCACCACCGCCGCCACCGCAGCCGCCGAACCAGCGCCGGTCCGGCACGTGACGGCCGGCGACGGCTACGGATGGGGCACCCCCCTCGACGACGGCGGCACGTCTCTCGACGGCGGCACCTCCTTCGGCGGCGGCACCACCCCCGTCGACGTCAACACCCCCGCCACCGGTGGCGGCACCACCCGGCACGCCGGCTGACGCTCCTCGGCGGGGGGAGCACGGGGCCGACACGGTCCCTCCACGGTTCCACGGCGCGGGTGCACGACCGGAGGCCACATGCACATGATCACGATGCGGCTGGTCGGTCCCGGAACGCACACCGCCCCGGCCACCCTCAACGAACTGCTCATGGCCCGCTTCACCCCGGCGGACCGGGTCGAGCACCTCTGGACACGCGCCGGTCCCGGCCGGATCGACCTGGTGATGTTCCTCCTCGCCGACTGCGAGGCCGAGGCCCTGCTCACCGCTCGCGCGGCCTGCCTGCGGGCCATCGAACACACCCCGCGCCTCACCACCTGGCGCCTCTCGGACGACCCGCACACCACCGGGGCCGGCGACGAGGACCGGCGCGAGCCCGCATAGGAGCACGGCCCCCGGCCCACCGCCATCACCCGCCGGCCCTCACGACCGACCGAGGCACAGAGAGGAATCGACCATGCTCGAAACCGCCGACGCGGGGTCCCCCGCGGCGCTCGACCGCACCACCGGGCGCCGTCACATCGGAACCTTCCCGGTCCCGGACGAGGTCAACGACCGGGACTTCCCGCTCCCCGGGGTGCAGCTCCGGCGGAACAACGTCAGTACCGGCGACGGCACCACCGCGGTGGTGAGCGTGACCCGCATCTCCAACGGGCCGGGCATCACCGACTACGTCACGCACGAGCAGGACTTCACCTACTCCACCTTCGGCATCCACGTCGGCCAGGACGACCGGCTCACCTTCTTCGGCGAGCGCCGCCGCATCAGCGTGCACCTGATCGACTGCCGCGAGGACTCGCCGCAGCTCGGGGACGAGATCACCATCGAGCTGGACGTCTCACCGCACCGCGTCCTGATCATCCCGAAGGGTGTCGCCCACACCCTCGACGGCCTCGGCGGCGTCGTCACCCGCGACGAACCCGTCTGGTACGCCGACCGGAACCCCGACTGGGAACCCGACAACGACCTGGTGTCGTTCCTGCGCACGGCCGACCGGGCCCCCGTGGTGCGCACCAACCGCCACCTGCTGCCGGTCTCCGCCCACATGCTGCTGTCCCGCATGTCGCAGAAGACCAACTCCCAGATCCAGGAGGCGTACGCCGCGAGGTTCCGGGTGTCCATCGGCGGCGAGACGACCTACGCCACGATCAGGCCCGACTGGCGGGCGGCCGAGGCCGCCCCCGCGGACGCCCACCCCCTGGTCAGCCGCAACAACTTCGTCCTGACCGGACCCGAGTCCTTCACCGTCGTCCCCTCGACGGACAGTTGCACCTCTGACGTCCTCGAAGTGGAACTCGACGGCCAGGAAGGCCGGTTCGTCCGGCACCGGTTCTCCCGCCGGCGCCTCACCTGGCTGGCGGGCAGCACGGACGCGCGGATCGAGGTGGTCGACACGGACGGCGAACGTTCCGTCATCCGTCTCGGCGACCCCACGATCGGCGTCCGCGTTCCCCCCGGTACCTGGTACCGGCTGACCGGCAGCGGCCGCATCTGGCTGCGCGCCGAGACGGAGCTGCTGGACCTCAGTCCCTGGGGCCCCCGGCACCGGCTCGGCCGCGACGCCACCACGGCGGACCCGTCCGAGACCGGTCCCAGCACCCCCGAGCGGGACGACGCCCCGTACCTGCCCGGGCCCGCACTGCACGCACTCGCCCGCATGGAGGCGAAGGCGATCTCCCTCACCCACCGGAAGGAAGTACCCCATGTCCATCACCAGCGCTGAGACCACCGCCTGGAAGAACGACCTCGACGCCATGCTCGACGACGTCACGGACCCGGAGGCGCGTGCGGCCCTCGGCAACCTCCGCTCGGCCCTGGAGCCGTACTTCGAGACCCCGGAGTACTTCCGCAGCATCCTCGGCAAGATCGCTTCGTCGGTCCTGGACCCCGAGACGGAGGAGCGGATCACCTCCCGTGCCTTCGGTGACGTGGAGGAGTTCAAGGCCGCCCTGCCGGAGGGCGTCTCGGTCACCACCATCCAGTAGTCCCGCAGGCCGCACGGAGCGGGCGCACCCACGCGTGCGCCCGCTCCGCAGGCGTTCAGAAAGGAAGCCGGCCATGCCCGTCGCCCTCCCGAAACCGCACCTGATCATGACCAGGACCCGCACGACGGGCCACGCATCCGGCCTGCCGGGTGCGCGGCACGTGAGGTCCTCGCGCAACGACCGGCCGTACCACTACATGGTCCACAGCCCGCACTTCGCCTACGAGGAGTACGCCCTGCACCTCGGGCAGTACGACCGGTTGTCCTTCTACGGCGAGGCCGACGCCCCACCCGTCACCGTGCACATGTACGACTGCCGCGAGGACTCGCCCGAGTACGACCGCAAACTGGAGATCGACGTCCCGGCGGACGGATCCTGCGTCCTGGCCATTCCGCCCGGCTACGCCCACTGGTTCGAGGGGCTCGGCAGCGTCACCACCCGCAACGACTACTCGGTGCTCGCCCCCGAGGACTCCTCCTCGCCGTGGAACCCCCTGGAGGACAACGCGACGTACTCCGTCGAGGCCATGCGGGCCGGCCGACCCAGGACCGTCGCCAACACGGTCGAGCTCCCCGTGCCAGCCCAGTTCCTGATCTCCAAGGCGGTCTCGCGCAGTTGGCGGGGCGGCGCCACGGAACAAGGGGTGGTCGCCACCGCGGAGATCGACGGCGAGCTGCGCCGCTACTACCTCGACCAGGACCTCACCGGCGACCGGCCCGAACCGCCGGGGTCGCAGCTGGCCACCGTGAGCGCCGGCGTCGGCTCCTACCAGTCCATCCGCGACGACTCGTACGGGATCGGCGCCAACGTCGGCAACGGCCTCGCCGACACCATGGTCTGCGACCTTCCCGGCCAATGGCCGCGACATTTCAGCGCCCATCCCCATCTGACCCTCAAGCTGTCGCCGCTCCTGTACGACAATCCCGAGATGGAACTGCAACTCGTCGACCGCCGGGCCGACTCCCCGACCTTCGGCGCCACCCAGGTCATCCCCTTCCCCCGCGACCCGCGCGTCGTGCTGACGATCGAGCCGGGCGTGCTGATGCGCGCTCGCGGCAGCGGGACGCTGCACTACCGCGTCGAGTTCGAGGTCCACGACGCGACCGTGCGGATGCCCCGGCTGTTCGTCCCCGTCCCCGACGACGCCTTACCCCCGACCTTCGATCCGCCCGGTGCCGCCCTCGCGGAGACCGTCGTCAGGGAGTTGGCGTACCGGTGACCACCACGAACCAGAAATCCGCCGCGAACGGGCAGTCCGCCACGGAACGGGAGACGGTGGCGAAGGAGCGTGCCGGTCTCCCCGCCCCCTCACCCCGGCTGACCCTGCTGCTCGTGGTCTTCGCCGCGCTGGTCCTGGCCCGCTCGATGAGCGAGGGCATCTACGACATCGCGTTCGCCAACCTGGCGCTGGACCTGTCCGGACTGGTGAGCACCGTCGGCCTGGTGTACTTCGTCGGGTACGGCGTGGAGGTCGTCGCCTCCGTGGCCGCCGGCCCCCTGCTGGACCGGGGCGACCCGAAGACCGTCCTGGTCGTGTCCTACCTCGTCAAGATCGGTGTCTTCGTCCTCATCGGACTCGGCTCGACGTTCCTCTCCTCCCACCTGTGGGCGATCGTCGTCGCGGCGGCGACGGTGGACCTCGTCCACCACGTCGGGGAGATGGCCCTCTTCGTCCTCCTGCCGAGGATCCTCGACGCGCGCGCCCTCGTCCGGGTCCAGGCCCTCGGCGGCACCGTCCGGTCGGCCTCCGAACTGCTCTCCCCGGTCGTGGCCGGCCTCGTCATCGCCCTCATGCCGGGCTCGCGCGCCCTGCTCGTCGCCGCGGGCCTCCAGGTCCTCGCGCTGGGCTTGTTCGCCGCCTTCGTCGCCGTCGTCATCCGGGCGCGGGGTCCCGTGCGGTCGACCGCGCCGGCCGATGCGGCGGAGCCGGACGCCGGCGAGCGCGCCGAGCCCGCCGAGCGCGCCCCGCTGCCCTCCCGCCGCGAGGTGGCTCGGACCCTGACGGCAAGCCGGGCGTGGCGGAGGTTCACCACCTTCCACGGACTGACCGTCCTCGCGCTGTCCACGGTGATCCTCTCCGTGCTCTCCCTGATGCGCGAGACGCTGCACATGACCGCGGCGGGCGCCGGATCCTTCCTGGCCTTCTCGACCATCGGCGCGATCGTCGGCGGCCTCGCCGTCGCCAAGGCCGGACCGGACGGGATCTACACCAGCCTCCGCTGGGCGCCCGCCCTCGCCGGCGCGGGCGCCCTGACGGCCGCGTTCCTCGGCCAGACGCGGTGGCTGCTGGCGGCCGGCCTGATCCTGTTCGGGCTCGGCTTCACCGTCTACCTCCGGTCCGCCGGGCTGCTGATCCAGCTGCGCGCGCCCTCCGCGGTGCTCGGCACCTGGAACGGGCTCCTCGACGCGGTCATCCGGATCGTCAGCGCCGCGGCGATCCTGGTGACGGGCTTCCTCTTCGACCGTTTCGGCGGACAGGCGATCTACCTCGCCTTCGGACTCCTCCTCGTCCTGACCGCCGCGCTCTGGTCCACCTTCGGGACGCAGGACCGCGAGGCCCTGGGCGCGACCCCGCTGCACCCCGCGCCGGCGGCGCGGGACGAGGCGGGGGAGGTCAGGCGATCCTGAGACCGGAACCCAGCCGGACGGCCTGGAGGGCGACGTACAGCTCCGCGGACGACTCGGCGTCCGTGGTGCGCCGTCCGGTCAGTTCGGCGATCCGGTTGAGGCGGTACAGGACCGTGTTGCGATGGCAGTGCAGACGCTCGGCCGCCGTCGCCGTGGAACCGCCGCTGGCGAACCAGGTGTGCAGGGTCTCCAGAAGCGTGGTCTGCTCCACCTCGGGCAACGCGCGCAGCGGACCCAGTACGGCCTGGGCCACCTCCGCCGCGGTGTCCGGGGAGGCGGCCGCGAGGATCGCGATCGGGGAACTTCCGTACAGGTGGACCCCGTTGGCATCGGGCGGCAGGCACTGCACCGCCAGTTGGGCCTCGCGCCACGCCGCGGGAGCGTTGATCGGGGCGCTGAAGGGGCGGCTGACCCCGAGCCGACAGCGGGCGCTGTCCGTGAGCCGGTCGACGGCCGTCTCGACCATGTGCGCGTTCGGGAGCGTCATCAGACCCGCCACGGCGCCGATCTGGGTGACCCACTCGGAGCCGATGCCGACGGCCCGGAGTCGGTCCCCCATGCCGGGCAGGGAGTCCTCGCCGTCGTGGGTCTCGGCGCACACCACGAGGAACAGTCCCTTGCGGTCCAGTTTCAGGACCCGGGCGATCTCCCACGCGCCGGCGCCGGTGCCGGCCCGGCCGTCGAGCAGGGTCGCCAGCATCACCCGGCGCGCCGCGGTGTCGCGTCGGACCCGGACCTCGACCGTGGTCCGGTAGGCCTCGGCGGCCGCGCTGGAGTACTCGTCGATCGCCATCCAGATGTCGGACACCTTGGGCAGCAGTTCGCTCGCGCACTCCTCTTCCGAGGTCAGCACGAGCAGCCGCTCCCAGATGAACCGTCCGGCCATCCGGTAGGCGTGCAGCAGCGCGGCCAGCGGGATGCCCTGCTCGGCCTTGAGCCGGCCGGCCGCGCGCGGGGCCTCCAGGGTGCTCGGCCCGCCCCGCAACGTCGTCAGCAGTGTCAGGAGGTTGTCGCGGACCACGGTGCGCAACCGGTCCCGGTCCAGCACCGTGCTCTCGGCATAGGAGTCCTCGCCGTCCACGATCTCGACGGTCAGCTCGTCGGCGAGCGAATCCACATCGATCAGCAACCGGCCGACCAGTGACGCGACACGCTCGTCGGATCCCAACTCTGCTGTCACGCGCCGAGTCTAGGTGCCGCCGCGTGTGCGTGGGCACAAGGGAACGGGGCTTTTTCCGGCCTCCTGCCCATGGCCGGATCCGCCGTGGAGAGGTGAAATCGCGGACAGCGTGTGTCGCACCTCCGTTCCTCGAAGGCGGCGGTCGCACAACCGTGGCGGAACAAAGGAGAGCGGATGAACACCTACGACTACGTCATCGTCGGAGCCGGGTCGGCGGGGTGCGTGCTGGCGGCGCGCCTCTCCGAGAACCCGGACGTCCGCGTGGCGTTGATCGAGGCGGGCGGCCCGGACACCGCCCAGGAGATCCACGTACCCGCCGCCTTCGGCACGCTGTTCAAGAGTGGGGTCGACTGGGACCTCGACACCGAACCCGAACCGGGACTGGACGGCCGCCGCGCCTATCTGCCCCGGGGCCGGGTCTTCGGGGGGTCCAGCTCGATGAACGCGATGATCTACATGCGCGGCAACCCGGCCGACTACGACGGCTGGGCGGCGACCGGGGCCACCGGCTGGTCCTACGACGAGGTGCTGCCGTACTTCCGGCGCTCCGAGGACAACGAGCGCGGGGAGGACGCCTTCCACGGGGTGGGAGGACCCCTGCGGGTCAGCGAGGGCCGGTCCCGGCACCCGCTGGCCGCCGCGTTCGTCGAATCCGCCGTACGGGTCGGACACAAGCGCAACGACGACTTCAACGGCGAGACCCAACTGGGCGTCGGCACATACCAGTTGACCCAGCGCGACGGGATGCGTTGCAGTACGGCCGTCGCCTGGCTCCACCCCGCGCTGTCCCGGGCCAACCTCACGGTGCTGCCGGCGACCCGGGCCCACCGGGTGGTGGTCGAGAGCGGCCGGGCCACGGCTGTCGAGGTGGAGCGCGACGGCGCCGTCGAGCTGGTCCGCGCCGAGCGGGAGGTGATCCTCTCCGCGGGCGTCTACGAGTCCCCGAAGCTGCTGATGCTGTCCGGCGTCGGCCCGGCCGCCGCACTGGCGCCCTTCGGCATCGACGTCGTCGCGGACCTCCCCGTCGGCCGCGGGCTTCAGGACCACTACATGGCGCTGCTGAACTTCCGCACCCACGTCGAGTCGCTGCTGACCGCGGCGACGCCGGAGAACGCCGCCCTGCTCCAGGGCGAGGGTCGCGGCCCGCTGACCTCCAACATCGGCGAGGCCGGCGGCTTCTTCCGCAGCCGCGAGGACGTCCTGCTCCCCGATGCGCAACTCCACATGGCGCCGGTGCTGTTCCACCAGGAGGGCCTGGGCGCCGTCGCCGAACACGGGTTCGCACTCGGCCCCTGTGTGCTCGCCCCGACCAGCCGCGGCCAGGTGACGCTGCGCTCCCCGCGACCGGATGCCGCACCGCGGATCCTGCACAACTACCTGACGACGGCCGAGGACCGTGACTGCATCGTCGACGGGGTCCGGATCGCCCTCGACATCACGGCGCAGGCCCCGCTGGCCGACATGATCACCGGGCAGTTCGACGTCCCCGAGTCGGACTCCGCGCCCGATGTGCTCGCCTGGGCGCGCAGGTCCGGCATGACGCTCTTCCACCCGACCTCGACCTGCGCCATCGGGTCCGTGGTCGATCCCGAGCTGCGCGTCCTGGGGGTGGAGGGGCTGCGGGTCGTCGACGCGTCGGTGTTCCCGACGGTCCCCCGGGGCAACACCAACGCCCCCACGATCATGGCCGCGGAGAAGGCGGCCGACCTCATCAAGGAGACCGTGCGATGACCACGTCGGCGCCGACCGCGGAACAGGAGGCGCGGGTCGACCGGGCCCTGGCCGAACTCGTCCGGGGCGAGGCCGCCTGGGCGGCGTGCGACCTCCCGCGGCGCGGGCGGCTGCTGGACCGGGTGCGGGCCGCCACCGCCGCGCAGGCCGGGGCCTGGGTGCGCGCGGCCGCCGCCTACAAGCGCCTGCCCGACGGCAGTCCGCTGCTCGGCGAGGAGTGGATGTCCGGCCCGTACCCGGTGCTGACCGGCACGGCCGCGCTCGGCGAGAGCGTGCGCGCGCTGGCGCGGGGACGCAGCCCGGTCGACGGGTTCTCGCTCGCGACGGCGCCGGGCGGGCGGGTCGCCGTACGGGTGCTGCCGCACGGGATGTACGACCGGCTGCTGCTGAGCGGGTTCAGCGCCGAGGTGTGGATGCCCCCGGGGGTGACCGCGGCCCGGGTGCGCGAGGGGGCCGGGCTCGGCCTGCGCCGGCCCGAGCGGACGGCGGGGGTCGGCGTGGTCCTCGGCGCCGGCAACATCACCTCCATCCCGGTGCTGGACGTGCTGTACGAGCTGTACGCCCACAACCGGGTGGTCGCCCTCAAGCTCAACCCGATCACCGACGGCCTGTACGACGTGTTCAGCGCGGTGCTGGCCCCGCTGATCGAGGTGGGTGCGGTACGGATCCTGACGGGCGGCGCCGACGTCGGGACCCGGCTCGTCCACCACCCGTCCGTCGCGCACGTGCACATGACCGGCAGCGCCGCCACGCACGACGCGATCGTCTTCGGCGCCGGCGCCGAGGGCGCCGACCGCAAGAGGAACGGGACGCCACTGCTGACCAAGCCCGTCACCAGCGAACTCGGAGGCGTCTCGCCGACCCTCGTGCTCCCCGGCACCTGGTCCGAGGCGGACCTGCGCTTCCAGGCCGAGCACGTGGCCACTCAGCGGCTCCACAACGGCGGGTACAACTGCGTGGCGTCCCAGGTCGTGGTCATCGGCTCCGACTGGGCCCAGAAGGACCGCTTCCTCACCCACCTGCGCGCGGCACTGGCCCAGGCCCCGACGCGCCCCGCCTACTACCCGGGCAGCGACGATCGGGTGAAGCAGGCCCTGGACGCCTACCCGGACGCCCGGATCCTCGACGAACGGGTCCTCGTCGAAGGCGTCGACCCGAGCGCCCCGGGACCGCTGCTGACCACCGAGTACTTCGCCCCCGTACTCGGCGTCGTCGAACTGCCAGGCAACGCAAGGGAGTTCCTGGACACCGCCGTCCGCACCGCCAACGAGGACTTCGCCGGCACACTCGGTGTGAACCTCATCGCGCACCCGGACACCCTCGCCGAACTCGGCCCCGCGCTGGACGAGGCGCTCGCCGAACTGCGCTACGGCACGGTCGCGGTGAACGCCTGGACCGGTGTCGGCTACCTGACGGCGAACGCCTCGTGGGGCGCCTTCCCCGGGCACACCGTGGCCGACGTGCAGAGCGGCATCGGGGTCGTGCACAACGCGATCCTGCTCGACGGCCCCGAACGGACCGTCGTGCGCGGCCCGTTCCGTCCGGCCCCCCGCTCCCTGCTGCACGGGGAGCCCTCCCTGTCCCCGAAGCCCCCGTGGTTCGTCGGCAACCGGACCGCCGCGCGCACCGGCCGGCTGCTCGCCGACTTCGCCGCCGCGCCCCGCTGGTCGGCGCTGCCCGGAATCTTCGCCTCCGCGCTGCGCGGCTGAGCCGGGGCGCCCCGCGTCCCGGAAGCGAACGCCAGGCCCGATCGAGGCCCGGACCACGAAGCCGTGGTCCGGGCCGATTTCGTTCGGCGATCGTGTCGTGCGCGTCACCGCCGCGAGGCCGCCCCGGACGCGGCGGGCCGCCTCCGATCGCGCCCCGCCACCGGCGTTCACCCGCGTTCACCCGCGAGGAACGGCAGAAAACCGAAGGAATCAGGCCAATCTCTTACAACCGAAATGAACGGGACCACGAGCACCAAGTCGGGCTCGAAAATTGGCCATTCTCATTCGTAGAGAATTCGTATGAGGATCCGGGTGACTTGTGGGTAGGTCTAGCAATTGAACACCCGCGCGATTTAGGGTTGCCCGGGCAATGCGGCAATGGGTCGATGTTTCGACAGGAGGAACGGATCGTGTGATAAAGGGGCCGGTCCGACCTTGAAGCTCAACCGGGGGGAACGATGGACGGGCCGCAGGGCGGCGCGGAGCGGAAGGTACGGAATTCATCGAATTCAGAATCCGCCGCCCCGACATCCATGAGCGATATTCTTTACCTTATCAATTCCTATTGCTCCGGATCATTGCCCATCGATATCCTCCGGACGCTCGACGACGCACGGATCGCATTCGTTCGGGGTGACATCGGCGACGCGCTGGCCGCCGTCGACCGGACACTCGACGAGTTGGACGGGTCGATGCCCGGGTACCGGGACGTGATCGCGCTCCGGCTGTTCATGGGGTCCGTGATCGGCGCGGACTCGAAGCGATGGTTGGCCGAGGCGGCCGATGAGAGCGTCTCCGGGTCGGACGCGCTCACCGTGGCCGCCCTGTGCGTCGAATCGGACGAGCACTGGCATTCCGGGAGCCTGCTCCAGGGGCTGTCCCTGAACCGGGCCGCGGTCGAACATTCCCACGACGTGGCCCCGGTGTGGCGCGTCTACGCCTGCCTGCTCTTCGCCAAGAAGCTCAGCGACATCCACATCTCCCTCCAGGCGCACCGTGTCGTGCGCGACCTGGACAACCTCATCGACACCACCGGACTCCACGTGCTCGGGTCCCTGCCCGAGGCCCTGCGCTCGGTCCTGCACCTCCAGGCCGGACGGTTCGAGCAGGCGATCGAGTCGGCCTCGTCCGCCGTGCGCGTCAGCGACGAACACCACTCGGCCGTCGGCGTGAAGCTCGCCCTCTCCGTCGCGGCGACCGCCCACCTGGCACGCGGCGACTGGGACCGGGCCGTGACTTCCCTGAAGTCGTTCCACGCGAAGGTCGACCACTACGCCCTGCCCGACTCCGTCGCACGCGCCGCGTTCGCGGAAACGGCCCTGATCGCCGCACAGGAGGGGCCACACGCGGCCGCCGAGCAGATACGTGCCAAGTGGCACCTGCTCAACACCGGTTCGGCGAGCCTCATCGAGGACCCGGCGCGACCGGCGTGGCTGATCGCCGTCGCACGGCGGGCCGGGGACACCGCCCTCGCCGAACGCTGCCTGCGGGCCATCGAAAGGCTGGCGAACGACAACCGCGGGTTCACCCTCCTGGAGAGCGCCGCGCAGAGCGCCCGCGCCGCGGCGGCGGGCGAGAAGCCCGAACTGACCTCGCTCCTGGACTTCGGCGCGGACCGGCCTCCCGTCGTCGCGGCCCACCACCACCCCTCCCCGCAGCCGGCCCCCGACCCGGAGTCGCTCGCAGCGTCCCCGGCACGTACCCGGCGACGGGCCCACCCCGCACCGGCCGCCCGCCCGACCGCCGGCCGCGACGGCCAACCCCGTACCGCCGAAGCGGTGGCGCGGGCCGGAGCCGCCGACCCCGCGCCCCCCGAGCCGAGGCCGATCGCCTCGCTGAGCCTGCGGGAGAGCGAGATCGCCCGGTTCGTCGGCCGCGGCATGACGAACCAGCAGGTCGCGAAGCAGCTCGACCTCTCCCCGCACACCGTGAACTTCCACCTGCGCAACATCTTCCGCAAGCTCTCGATCTCGACACGCGTCAAACTCGGCCCGATCGTCGCGCAGTTCGACCGACCACCGGACTCCTGACCGATGGACACCCGAACGACCCGGGTGCCCGACCACAGGACCCGCGACCCCCGGACTCCCGGCCCCGGCGTCCCCCGATCGCCGGGGCCGCCGTCAGTTCGGCTCGACACCCACCGAGACGCCCACCGCCCGGTTCAGGGCCCGCGCCGTCCCGGCCGGATCGAGCAGGTCGACGTCCTCCAGCTCGCGCAGCACGTCGTCCGGGCCGCCGACGGCCCGGAACTTCTCGCGGACGAGGGACCGGTGGTCCCGGCGCGTCGCCGGGCCCGCCGAACCGATGAACGCCTCGCACTCCTCGGTCACGACGGTGCCGTCGACCAGCTCGACGGCGACCCTGGCGCCGATGGCCATCGTCGCGTTCTCCAGCGTCTCCTCCGGAGCGCCCAGCCCGGCCAGGATGCGCGGGACGTCCGCACCGCCCCACGTGTGCAGTTCGGGCCAGTCCAGCGCGCGGTCGCCCGCCTGCCGCAGGGCCTCGCCGAGCGGCGACGTCGCCCGCACCATCCGCTCCGACAACACCATGTCGTGCTCGACCGTCACCTTGTCCGCCAGGGACCAGCGGGCCGCCTCGCCGATCGCCGCGGGGGTCAGGTCCGCCACCCCGAAGGTCCCGGTCGAGAGCAGCGTGGCGACGCCGTACCCGATGGACAGGGTCGCGGCGGACACGCTGGTGTCGGGGCCGTGCAGGTCCCGGGCGACCTTGCGTTCCATTTGCCAGGTGAGCAGCGAGCCGTGGACGAGGACGCGCCGCACGCGGGACGCGTCGACCGCGCCGAGCCGCCGGTGGAGGCGTTCGGCGCAGTCGAAGGCGGCGTGCAGGTAGGCGCTGCCCGGGAAACGCTTGTACGTCAGGGTGTCCGTGTGCCAGCGCCGCCCCAGCCCCTCGATCACCGCGTCCGGCAGGGGCACGGCCGACAGGTGCGCCAACAGCCCCTCGGGGTGTTCGAGGATCGTGTCCGGTCCGGCCAGCCCGTGGGCCGCCGCGTCGCACGCGTCGAGCGCCAGGCGGATCGGCGCCGCCGCGCCGAGCGCCTTGACGTCGCTGGTGACGACCCCGTGGTGGAGGGGAACGGCCAGGATCCCGAACGCCATGCCCAGCCCCGCCGTCCACTCCCGCTCCGACGCGCGCCGGGCGTGGAGCCGGGCCGCCGCCGCGCTCGCCAGGTGGCAGTGCGTGTTCGTCTGGCCGCGGAAGAAGGGGCTGAGAATCGTGGCGGCCGAGACGCGCGCCGCGCACTCGTTCGCGACGACGATGGTGGTCAGCAGCGACCTCCCGTCGAGGCCGCCCCGTACCGCCTCCGCGATGGCGACGTTCACCGCGCCGGCGGACACGTGCCCCGAGTAGGCCACCTCGTCGAAGTCGAGTGCCGTCGCCAGGGCCGCCAGGACGTAGGCCGACCGTCCTGCGTCGGGCTGGAGCGGGGCACCGAACGCGTCGACGATCCTCCCGCCGACCGGGTGCCCCAACGAACCGCGCACGGCCGCGAGGTTCGAGACGAGCTGACTGCGCGCCGCCGCCAGGGTGCGCTCCGGGATGTCCTCGTATCCCACCGTCCGGGCCCAGGCGGCCAGTCTGGTGGTCAGGCTCGTCCCCGGATCCTCGTCGGGCGCGGCCGGCTCGGCCGTGACGGGCGTGGTCGACGTCATGTGCGGGTACCCCCGTCGTGCGGCGGCACGGGCGGCGCGCCCCCCGTGCCGCTCGTGGATCCGGCCCGTTCCTCCAGCGCGCGGTAGGCGCGCTCGTGCCACAACAGCGGTCGTCCGTCGCCGACGCGCACGGCGGTCAGCCGTCCGTACACGACGACGTGGTCGCCGACCTCGTCGAGGGAGTACACGTCGCACCAGCCGATCGTCAGCGTCCCCGCGATCGACGGGGCGCCGCGGATCAGCCGCACCTCGTGGCCCAGGTCCTCGAATCGCGAGCTGTCGCTCGGCGGCCGGCTGAACCGGTCCGCCAGGTACGGCTGGTCCTCGGACAGCAGATGGACGGCGAACCGGCCGGCGTGCCGGATCGCGGCCACCGTGCGCGAACCCCCGGAGACGCAGCACAGCACGATGGGCGGCTCCATCGACACGCTCGTCAGGGTGCTCACGGTCGTCCCCGACCAGCCGGAGTCGCCGCACGCGGTCACGACGGCGACGCCGGCCGTCAGCTTGCGGAAGTACGCGCGGCACGACGCGTCGCTCGGCGCCGCCTCCGCCGTTCGCAGGGAACCGACACCCACCACCGGTCAGCCCTCCTTGAACCACGGCGGTGCGTCCGCCGCCGTCAGCACGGTCAGCGCCGCGGGCACGACGTGGATGTCGTAGGAGGGCGTGTTCCGCGGCATGACCTCGCCGTCGTGTTCGAACAGCACCGCCCGTCCGTCGGTGTCCGCGACGGTGATCCGCTCCCCGCGGCCCCACAGGATGCCGGGGACCTCGTACACGTCGCCGAGGACGGCGGCCTGCGCGAAGGCCGCCATGTCCACCGCCGAGGTCACCACCGTGACATCGAGCAGCCCGTCGTCGACGATCGACGCCGGGACCAGGTTCAACAGCCCCCCGCGGTAACGGAATCCGCCGACGATCGTCTCGACGACGCCGCCCTCGTGGAGCACCTCCCCGTCCACGGTCACCCGCCCCGGGTACGGCTCGTTGTCCTCCATCGCGGCCAGCGCGGCGGCCATCAACAGGTCCCGGCCCTTCTCCGGCCGGTTCCGCGCCGCCAGCAACGTCGCGGCGAACAGCCCGCTGCCGGAGCCGAGGACCACGACGTGGTCGTTCTGCTCGATCCGGGCCAGGTCGATCGTCCGGACGGCCGCCCCGCCGCGCAGCGCGAGCGCGGCCACCTTCTCCCACGGTTCGTCGTTCCACAGCCCGCGGTAGACCGAGTTCCCGGTGCCGCCCGGCGCGACCAGCAGCGGCGGGACCGCGCCGGCGCCCGCCTCACCGGCACGGAAGAGCCCGGTGGCCACCTCGCAGACCGTGCCGTCGCCCCCCACGCTGACGATCAGGTCGGGCGGCTCCGCCGCGCCCGCCAGCTTGTACGCGATGTCGCGGGCGTCGCCCGGGGCGGTCGTCCGTACCGTGTGCACCTCGGCGGCCCCGACCGCCTCCAGGGCGGCCACCATCCCGGCCCCGTCGCCACCTGCCGCCGGATTGACCACCACGGCGACCCGCAGACCTCGTGTCATGCTCCCACCTCTCCTGATGCTGCTTCTCGACACGCCGTTCCCGACCGGTGACGGCGCTACGGACGGAGCCTGCGCACGACGCTGACCCGCGCCCCCCGCTTGGGGATCATGGTGATGTGATTCATGGCGCTGCCCTCGTCCCCGGGATCCACGGCCCGCAGCTCCACGGCCCGCAGCATCCCCGCCATCACCGTCTCGACCTCCACCTGGGCGAACATGGCGCCGATGCACCGGCGCACACCGCCCCCGAACGGGATCCAGGCGTTCTGCGGCGGCGAGCCCTCCAGCCACCGCTCCGGACGGAACCGCCTCGCGTCGGCGCCCCACAACCGGGGATCGCACTGCACGGCCCCGACCGACGGCAGCACCGCGACGCCCGCCGGAAGGCGGTAACCGCCCAGCTCGATCGGCTCGGTGAGCCGCCGGGCCACGTTGTGGATCACCGGCCGGACCCGCAGGGCCTCCTTGAAGACCGCGGTCCGGTACGCGTCCTTGGGATCGTCGAGCCCGTCACGGACCCGCGCCAGGACGTCGGGGTGGCGCAGCAGCCGCTCGAAGAGCCAGGCGAGCGCGACCGCCGTCGTCTCGTGCCCCGCCACGAGCAGCGTCATCACCTCGTCGCGCACGACCTCGTCGTCGGGCTCGCTCTCCACCAGCATCGACAGGACGTCCGTGCGCCCCGGCCGCTCGGGATCGCGCCGCCGCCGGGCGATCTCCGCGTAGATCAGCGCGTCGGCGCGTTCGAGGTTGCGCACGACGTTGCGCCACGGCCAGACCTTGCCGAGCTCGGGGCGGATCCACACCAGGATGTCCGACAGGCCGATGTCCGACACCCGGCGCAGGGCCGCGCTCAGCTCCGCCGCGCGCCGCAGGTCGTCGACGCCGAACACCACCCGGACCATGATCTCCAGGGTGAGCGCGTAGGCCCGGTCCAGGAACCGGACCGGCTCCCCGATCGGCCAACTGCGCGCCTCCTGCTCGGCCATCTCCCGCATCGTCGTCGTCAGCGCGGCGATGCGGTCGTGGTGGAACGGGGGCATCATCCGCTTGCGCGCCGGCTTGTGATCGGGGGCGTCCAGCGTCAACAGCGAGTGACGGCCGACGATCGGCACGAGGAGCGAGTTCCCCTCGCCCGCGTGGAAGACCTCCGGCGCGCCCCTGAACACCTCCTTGATGTGCTCGGGGTTCCGCAGGATGACGAACGGCCCGCCCGGCACCACCCGCAGGGTCACGATGTCCCCGTACCGGTCGTGCATGAGCGGCAGGTAGTGCTGGCGCCCCCGCCGGAACCGGATCGTCTGCCGCAGCACCGACTCCGACGGCCCCGGAGGCATCCGGTCCATCGACTCGGTGATCGACACGTTGCTGATCGACGCCGACGTCATCAACCGCTCGTTGGCGCTCGCGTTGTCGCGCCCGGCCCTGCTCATGTGCTCTCCGTCCGTCGTGCGTGGCTGCTCCGCCCGGCCGGCGCGGCGCTCGGGCCGGGACCCGGCGCCGACGACCGTCCGGCCTCGGCGCCCAGATGGGCCAGGTAGCGGTCGAGTACCCGGTTCGCGAGGCGCCCCCGGGGTACCCACGGGCCCTTCGACCGCACCCACGGCAGTGCGAACGGCAGGTCGTCCCCGGCGTCCTCGACGATCCGGCGCGCCAACTGGGCGCCGTTGTACGCCGAGACCGCGAGCCCGTGCCCGTTGCACCCCCCGGCGTGGAGCAGGCCCGGATCGGCGCGGTGCCGGCCCACGATCGGGAGCCCGTCGCGCGTCATGGCGATCGGACCCGCCCAGGAGGACTCGATCTCCACGTCGGCGAGCGTCGGGGACAGGGACCGTACGGCCGCCCGCAGCCGGCCCGGCGCGGGCGCCACGGAACCGAAGGGCCCCCGCCGCACCGCACCGCCGCCGACCACCAGCCGCCCGTCGAGCGTCAGGCGGAAGTACGGCGACAGCTCCCCGTGCTCGATCAGGGGCTCGGTGTGCAACCCGTCCAACGCGGAGAGGGCCTCCGGCGGGAGCTTGCGCGTCACCCCGGCCTGCACCCGCAGCCCCACCACCCCCGCCGGCGCGCCGGGCGCCGCGCCGAACGCGTTGACCGCCATCACGACGTGATCGGCGACGATCTCGCCGTCGTCGGTGGCGAGCGTGGTCAGCAGCCCCCGCCGCACGGCGCGGACCGGACTGCGTTCGAAGACGGTCAGGCCGCGCTGCTCACCGACCCTGGCGAGCTGCCCCGTCAGCGCGGCCGGATCCAGTGTCGCGGCCTCGCCGTAGCGCAGTCCGCCGAGATGGCGGGCCGCGAAGGCGGGCAGCCCGTCCCGCTCGACCAGCGCGACGGGCAGCCCCAGCGCCCCGGCGGCATCGGCCTCCCGCCACTGCTCCTCGGCGGCCTTCTCGTCGCGGGCGACGACGAGTTGGCTCCCCGGGGTCAGGTCACACACGATCTCGTGGCGCCGCACCAGGTCCAGGACGTGCCGGACCGCCGCGATCGACCACAGGTGCGCGGCGCGCGCCACGTCGTCGCCGTACCGCCGGCGGGCCACCCTCAGCGGCGGCCCCACCCGGGGGCCGAGCAGCCCGGTGCCCCGCCCGCTCGCCCCGGCCGCCACGTGATCGGCCTCCACCACCACGACCCGCAGGTCGGGGTCGAGTTCGAGCAGTTCGACCGCGGTGGACAGCCCGGTCAGCCCCGCGCCGACGACGGCGACGTCGCAGCGCCGGCGCCCGTGCAGGCGGGGCCGCGGGGCCGCGTCCTCGCCGCTCGCCCAGGGGGTCCCGGAGCCGTTCACCGGAGCCTCCCGCGCACGCCGGCGAGGGAGAACCGGCGGCCACCGGTGACGGCGCGGGCGATGGCCCGGGCGTCGACCGCCATGTCGGGCAGCTGGCCGGGCGGCAGCCGGTAGCCCTGGAAGTACATTCCGGGGGCGTGCGGCGCGGTCCGGCCGCCGTGCACGACGGGACGTCCGCCCGGCTGCGCCAGGACGTTGAGGTGCCCCAGGAAGCGTTCCATGTCGGGCCGTTGCCCCGTCGAGGCGATGATGACGTCCGGCTTGATGCTCGCGCCGCCTTCGAGGAGCACGGCCTTCTTGTCGAACCCGGTGACCCCGGTGACGACCTCGATCGACCCGTCCCGTACGGCGGGTATCAACCCGCGGTCGATGGCCCCGTACGAGTGCCCGATCCGGGCCACGCCCGCCATCGTGCCCTCCTTGGGGGCGGCCAGACCGTACTCCGACAGGTCGCCCCACTGCATCTTGTGCATCAGCAGACTGGCCCGGTTGACCAGCGCGTGCGGCAGCGGGCCGTGCTTGATGGCCTGGCACAGCAACGAGGTGGTCGGGCTGAGTTTGAACAGCACCGGCATGTTGCGGATCGACATCCGCACACGGGACGCGCCGGCGTTCGCCACGGCCACGGCGATGTCGATCCCCGTCGGACCGCAGCCGACCACCAGGACGTCCTTGCCGACGAAGGAATCGGGCACCGTGTACGACCGGGCGTGCAGGAACTCGCCCTCGAACTCGTCCAGTCCGGGCCAGTCCGGCACGAAGGGCTTGCGGTGCAGACCCGTCGCGACGACCACGTTGCGCGTGTGCAGGTCCCCGCCCGACGTGCGGACCACCCAGCGGCCCGCCTCCCGATCGACGCGGTGCACCTCCGTCTCGTAGCGCACGTCGGGGTCGAGGACCTCGATGTACTTCTTCATGTAGGTGAGGAAGTCGTTGCGCATCGGCCACGGGCCGAACTCCGCGGAGAGCCGCATGCCGGGCAGCGAACTCAGCCGGCGCCACGAGTTCATCCGCAGCGACGGGTAGTAGGCGTGCCAACTGGAGCAGGCGATCTTCTCCCGGTCGATGAGCAGGGGATCGAGACCGGCCTCCTTCAGCGTCCAGGCCACCGCGAGGCCGCCCGGCCCCGCGCCGATGATGATCGGGCGTTCACTGCTCACGGACATGTGTTCCTCACCTCAGACCCGTTCGGGCGTCGAATGGTGCGCGGTGTGCTGCGCGACGATGCGCTCCTCGAACTCCACGAACGCGGGGACCGCCACCGGCTCGAACCGCACGTGGAAGGACTTCAGGAAGTTGCCGAAGAGCGCGCGGTCGCCGCACAGGTGGATCGGCACGGCGAGGAAGGCCCACTCGAAGCCCGCGATCGCCGCCCAGACGCCGAGGACGACGGCGTGCGTGACGAAGCTGTGCATCGTGTTGTAGAGGACGTAGTACACCTTCGGGATCCGACCGTTCTCGGCGCGCCGGAACGCCATCGCCCCCGGGATGTAGCCGATCAGGTCGATGTAGACGAACAGCAGCACCGCGACCCACCAGCGCACTTCCGACAGGTGCAACAGGAAGAGCACCGCGCTCACGACGAGCGCGACGGCGTACTCCGCCCGCAGCAGTCGGAAGGTCACCCGGCTCTCGAACCGGTTCACGTGATCCATCGCCGGCCTCCGGACTACGCCGACAGCGCGGTGTCGGGCTCGCGCCGGGCGCCCAGCCGCGCGGTCACCGCCATGGCCGTCGCCGGATCACCGACGACGTGCGCCTCCCCGAGCAGCCGGTGCACGATGGTGGCGATGGCCTCCTTGAGCACCTTCGTCGCGATGGGCTCCAGCACGCCGGCCAGGCTGGGGATGCCGAAGTCGAAGGTGGCCTCGAACGTCACCTCGCAGCCACCCGCGATGGGTTCCACCCGCCAGGACCCGCGGAAGACGTCGAAGTCCCCGGCGGTCTGCTCGAAGACGATCCGACGCAGGTCGGGCTGGAGGTAGTCCACCTCGGACCAGCGCAGCGGACCGTTGCGGAAGAGGATGTCCCACTCGCTGACGAGCGGCTCGTCGCCCTTGTTCCCGTGGACGACGACGGAGCGCACCTCGTCCACGAAGTCCGGGTACTTCTCGAAGTCGGTGATGCGGCGGTACGCGAGGTCCGCGTCCGCGGTGAACGACTGCAACTTCAATTCCAGGCTACGCATGTGCCGGCACCTCGTACTCGGGGTTCCGCTCGGCGACCGACCTGGCCGCCCGCTCGAACCGGTCGAAAAGAAAGGCCACGTCGGAATCGGTCATCGTCGCGGGCGGCGTGAGCCGCACGACGTGATCCGAGTTGAGCGAGAGGTTCGCGATGACGTCGTGCGTGACGAGCGCCATGAACAGGTCCGCCGCCATGGCCGGGTCCGCGAACTCGATCCCGATCAGCAGGCCCGCGCCGCGCACCTCGTACGGGTGGTGCGGCAGGTACGTGGCGATGATCCGCTCCAGCTCCGGTGTGAGCAGGGCGCCGAGCGCCGCGGCCCGCTCCACCAGCCCGTCCTCCCGGATCGCCAGGATCGCGCCGCACACGGCGGCCATCGCGATCGGCGCCGCCGAGAACGTCGAGGTGTGCAGGATCGGGTCGCGGTCCAGGACGGAGAAGGTCTCCTGCGTCGCGATGGTCGCCGCGACCGGGATCACCGCACCGCCCAGCGCCTTCCCCGAGAGCAGGATGTCGGGGCTGACGCCCTCGGCGTCGCACCCCCACCACGCGCCGAGCCGGCCGAGACCCGACTGCACCTCGTCGACGACGAGCAGCGCGCCGTACCGGGTGCACACCTCGCGCACGGCCCGGAGGTAGCCCGGTGCCGGGATGACCACCCCGGCCTCGCCCTGCACCGGTTCGACGATCACGCAGGTCTCGCCCGGATGTCGGCTCAGCGTCCGCGTCAGCGCCTCGACGTCGCCGAACGGTACGTGTTCGACGTCCGGCAGCAGCGGCCGGAACGGCTTCTGGAACGTCTCCCGCGCGGTCACCGAGAGGGCGCCCATCGTCTTGCCGTGGTAGCCGCCCGTCATCGACACCAGCCGCCGGCGGCCGTTGAGCCGGGCGAGCTTGATGGCCGCCTCGACGGCCTCCGTCCCGGATCCCGAGAAGTGCACGCGGTCCAGGCCCGGTGGGGTCACCGACGTCAGGAGGTCGGCCGCCCGCGCGGCCGCCGGGTCGAGGAAGATCCGCGTGCCGATCGGATGCGTCCGCAGCTGGCGCTCGACCTCGCGCACCACGGTGGGGTGGCGGGCACCGGTGATGAAGACCCCGTACCCCCCGACGTTCAGGATCCGCTGCCCCCGGCTCGTGGTGATCCACGCGCCGGACGACTCCACCTCCACCTGGCCGCCCAGCACGTCGGCCAGGCGGGCGCGGCCCGAGCTCATCGTGCGCCGGTACGCCGACGCCACCCACGCGTCGTCCGTGACCGGCCCGTTGTCCGTCACCCGTGCGTTGTCCGTACCTGCTCTGTCGGGCATCTGGTACCTCACTCGAACCTGAGTACGTCGCCGGCGAAACTCGCGGCCAGCGCCCGGCTGGTGCCGGCCTTGGACGGCGGATGGAAGCTCACGCAGTGACAGGCCGCGGCGAAGTACGCCACGTCGGGCGAGGAGATGAACGCCATGCCGCCCAGGGCCTCGACCGCCCGCTTCGCGGTGTCGACGATCGCCTCCTGGGCGCCGTACCGGGCGATCATCGCCTTGGTGAGGGCGGCGTTGTCGCCCTCCTTCGCGACCAACTGCCGGGCGATCCCCTCCAGCAGTTGCGCCGCGCTCTCGACGCGCACGCCCAGGTCCGTCACCTGCTCCGCGCTCAGCTTCCGGCTCGCGAACGCCCGCTCGACCAGGGCGCTGGCCATGCCCAGGTAGCAGGAGGTGATCAGCATCTCGAACCACATGAACCCGACGGTCTGCAACTCGTCGAGCTCGCCCTGCTCACCGATGTCGGTGGGCACGAGCAGCCGGTCGTCGACGAACACGTCCGTCAGCCGGACCTCGTCGCTCTCCGCCCCCGCCAGCACGTTGCTGCCCCAGAACGGATGGACGGACACACCGGGCGTGTCCGCCGGCACGAGCATCAGCACCGTCTCGGATCCGCCGTCCTCCGCCGGCACCGAGACGCTGGCCGACAGCAGGTCCATGGAACGCGAGATGCTGCAGGGACGCTTCGACCCGTTGACGACGATGCCGCCGTCCTTGCGCACCCCGCCGACCGTGGGCGACAGGATCCCCTGACCGGGGTTGCCCTCGGCGAACCCCGAGGACACCAGCAGGTTCTGCGTGGCGATGCCCTCCAGCAGCGCCCACTCCACACCGCTGGACCGCAGGCTCTCGGCGAGCGTGAAGATGGTCGCCACCGAGAAGTGGTGCATCGTCGAGGCCACGGCCAGCGACGGCGCGGCCGCCCCGATCGCGCGGGTGACCTGGATCGCCTCCAGCGGTGTGGCGCCCGAACCCGAGTAGCTCTTCGGGATCACCAGCGCCGGACCGCCGCTCGCCCGGAACAGCTCCAGGCCGCGGTTGCCGGGCTTCTCCAGCTCGGGAAGGGGGATCTCCGACAGCTTGCCCAGGAGACCCGGCAGGTACTTCTCACAGACCTCGCGGGCCTCGTCAAGCGTGCGCATCGCGCTCCTTCTCCTCGGACGGTCGCGCGGAATCGTTCGCGACGATGGACACCCCTTGAAGGTGCGTGGTCCGCAACACGGGGTAGTTGGCCTCGCCGAAGGCCCCGCCCGTCAGCCCGGTGCCGCCGTGCGAGGGCAGCGGGGCGGTGAAGGCGATGTGCGAGTCGTTGACCTTGAGCAGACCGCCCTTGACCGTCTCGGACACGAACCGGTCGATCACCGACTCGTCCCGCGCCCACAGCGAGTTCCGCAGCCCGTACAGGTTCGTGTTCACGAACTCGACGAAGCCGTCGAACAGGGTGTCGTCGTCGGCGTGTTCGGGCACGACGATCGGCAGCAGCGGGAAGAACGTCTCGTGCTTGACCACGTTCGCCTCGCGTGCGCCGCGCAGACCGTCGACGCGGAGCACCGTCGGTTCGAGGAAGAACCCGGAACTGTCCCGGGTCCCGTCGATCTGCATGCCGTGGCCGCCGGTGACGACGGTCGCGCCGTGTTCGACGGCGTCGGCCAGGAACTGGTTGAACTTGTCGTGGCGCAGCACGGGGGAGAGCAGCACGCCCTCCTCGTCCGGATAGCCGGGACGCAGCGCCTTCGCCCGCTCCACGACGCGGGCGATCAGGTCGTCCGCCACGTCCGGGTGGACGACCGCCTGGTTGGGGATCATGCAGAGCTGGCCGGAACCGTAGAAGCTCTCGACGAGCGCGTCGGCGGCCCGGTCGAGGTCCGCGTCCTTCCAGACCAGGACCACGTCGTTGCCGGCCAGTTCGAGGATCGGCTTCTTGCCGGCCTCGATGCACCGGCCCTCCAGCTTGAGGCCGCTGGGGACGTCACCGAAGTACATGATGTCGTCCACGTGCGGGCTGTTGATCCAGGCGTCCAGCATCGGCCCGGGGTGCCCGCACACGATGTTGAGGAGCCCCGGCGGGGCGCCGATCTCGTCCAGGATCGGCGCGATCAGGTGCCGCAGCGCGTAGGTCACGCCGAACGGCGCGGTGCGCGGGGCGCGTACGACGGCCGCGTTGCCCCCGGGAATGCACATGGTGCCCAGGAGCGCGCTGACCAGCGGCGCGTTGGCGGGCGGCGTGATGCACACGACGCCGTCGGCCTGCCGGCGGACGATGTTGCGACGCCCGTCCACGGCGAACTCCTGCCACAGTTGCCCGCGCAGGTACTCCGTCGTCTCCTTCCGGGTCAGCTCGCGCATCCCGGAGATCTCCCACTTGGCGAGCTCCAGCGGATGACCCTCCAGGGTCAGCAGCCGGACCAGCTCGTCGCCGTGTTCGTCGATGGTGGCGCGCAGCAGCTCCATCCAGCCGTCGAACCGCGTCGTGAGCGGTACCGAACGCCAGATCCGGGTCGCCTCGGCCGCGGCGGCCAGCGCGTCCAGGGACGTCTCCTTGTCGGCGACCGCGACCCGGCCGGCGATCACGCCCTCCGGTACTTCGTCGGGCGAGATCCTGCCCGACTCGAGTTTTCGCTTCAGGCTCAGGCTCGCGAACGAATCGTCCAGGACGGCGCGTGTGGAGAGCACGTACACCCACTGGCCGCTCTCCACGTCCTTTCCGCGTACGTAACTGCTCAGAGAAGGTATGGGTCGGGAATCGACGTTCGCTGTCAAAGTGACCTCTGCAATCTGGATTCCGATGACAACTCGGTGGCGGTGGGCCGCCTGCGTCAGTGGTGCGTCATCGCAGTATCGACGGCCGCTCTGAAACGCCCCTGACGTCTCGCGGGACGTGACGTCGGACGGGCGTCAGAGGGGGTCGCTAACGTCTGTTCCAACGCATCGCCGATCGTGGGGACAGCGCATGAAGGTGCCCGATTCGCTCCAACCGCAGGACCACGCCCCGATGGTTTCCGCCCTTGAGCGGTACGCCGACAATCCGAGCGCGTTCCTCGCCCTCAACCGCGGCAACGAGTACTTCACCTTCACCGGAATCGAGGGATTCATCTGCTACCGGCCGCACGGCCGGCGGTGGATCCAGTTCGGGGGACCCTTCACCGGGGAGCCGGACCGGAGGGAATTGCAGTCCCGATTCCTGGAACACGCGCACCGCAACGGCCGCAGGGTCGTCGGTGTGCAACTCCAGCGCGAGGACGCCGACCTGTTCGCGGAACTGGGACTCACCGTGAACCAGGTCGGGGCGTCCTATGCCGTGGAACTCACGGATTTCAGCCTGCGCGGCAAACGCTTCGTACGACTGCGGAACAAGATCTCCCGCGCCCAGCGCGCGGGGCTGGAGGTTTCCGCCGTCGACGCCGAGGCCGACGCGGTCGCCGGCGAGATCGCGGACATCGACGCGAGGTGGCTGCGGGAGAAGGGGAAGCACACCAAGGAACTGACGTTCCTGATCGGCGAGATCGGCGGACCCTGGCAGCCCCTGCGGAAGCTGTTCGTCGGCAGGATCGACGGCGCCGCGATCGGCTACGTCTCCTACGCCCCCGTGTACGGATCACGTCCCGGCTGGCTGCACGACCTGAGCCGCCGGCTGCCCGACTGCCCACCGGGTGTGATGGAGGCGATCAACTCCCACGCCATCGACCACGTCCGGGCCCTGGGGGCGCCCTGGCTGCACTTCGGGTTCACGCCGTTCACCGGCCTGGACGAAGCCCACCGACTGCCGACCGCGAGCCGCGCCGCCACCCGGATGATCCGTCTGATCGCCGAACACGGTGACCGCGTCTATCCCGCCAAGAGCCAACTCGAATACAAGTCGAAGTGGTATCCGAACGCGGTGCTGCCCGAATACTTCGCCTTCGACGGAGGGATATCGCCGCGATCCCTGTGGAGCGTGGTGCGGGCGACGAACATCCTGTGAGAGAACGACCCTGGAAGGGTACTCGAAGCGGCCGAACGAGGTCCGGGGAAACCCGGTCGGGCTCACGCCCACGCAGGTTCGAATCCTGCTCCTTCCGCTCCGCCCCACCGAGCACAGAACGGATCCCGCTGTGACCGAAGTCCGTTTCGTCGCGACCTGCAATGCCCCGCTCGACGTCACCTTCGCCTATCTGGACGACTACCGGAACGTGACCGAATACTGGCACGGGATGACGAGCTACAAGCCGGTCGGCGCCCTCGACCACGGCCCCGGGTCGATCTACGAGGCGATATCGAGGATGGGCCCGTCCACCCTGAAATCGACCATCGAGACCGTCGAATGGGAGAAGGACGTCCGGATCGCCTACACGTCGGTGTCCGGCATGGACTCGAACACGACCTTCGATTTCGCCGCCGTCGACGCGACCCACAGCACGGTGGAATTCCGCATCGAGTTCCGGCTGCCCGGCGGAATCGCCGGCAGGGCGATCGAGAAGACGCTGGAGCCCTTCGTGTCCACCGCCGCCCGGAACACCGCGGCGAACATCTCCAAGCGGGTCGCCGAGTACTACGAGGTGGTGCGCGCCGACACCGGACGCGGGGCCGCCGACCTCCCGAAGTAGTGGCGACGGCCGCACGGCCCCGCCCCGGCCCGAGGCCGGAGGGAAGGGAGCGTCACGTGGTCGAACCCGCCCCGCCCCCCGGGAGCCGGGCACCGCGCCGCCCGGTGACGCAGCCGCCACCCCACGCGCCCGACGTGCTCGCCCGGGCCTGGCGGCTCGACCACGCGCTGGACACCGACGCGTTGGAGCGGGCCCTCGGCGCGCTCACCCCCCGGGCGGCGGAGGAGGCGTCCGAGCCCCCGACCGTCGTCGACGTACCGGACCTGTCCGCGCTCCGCGACCTGTTGGCCGCGCGCGCGGCCACCCGCCCGGACCCGTCGGCCGCACGCGCGGCCACCGGGGCCGATCCGTCGGCCCCGCCGCGCCCGCGCGTCGAACTGTTCCGGCTCGGGACGCGGGACCACGTCCTCGTCGTCTGCGCCGGCCGCGGCCCCTGGGACGGTTGGGCCGAAGGCGTGTTCCGCCGCGAACTGGGCGCGCTGTACGCGCGCGAGGCGCACGCGGCGCCCCCGTCCGCTCCGGCGCGGCTGCGCGGCGGTGCGGGCCGGCGCCGCGTGACTCCGGAGGTACCACCCCTCCCGCGTCCCGCGGCGGATCGTTTCACCGCCGCCGTGGTGCGCCACCGGTGGGACCCGACGGTGCTCGCGGGCGTCGAGGCCCTCGCGCGCCGGTGCCGGGTGCCCCGGTTCGTCGTCCTGCTCGCCGGACTGGAGGTGCTGCTCGCCCGCTGGTCCGGGGCTCCGGAGGTCACCGTCCTCATGGCGCACCACGGCGCCGTCGATCCGACGCCGGCCGAGCGCGCGGGCGGCCGCCCGGCCGACCCGGTCGCGTTGCTGCGCCGCGCCTACCGTCCGGACGAGCCCTTCGACGTGCTCGTCGTCCGCGAGGCCGCCCGGTCGGGCCTCGACCCGGACGGCGCGCCGGCGTCCCCGACCCGATTCTCCTTCCGGGTGGTCGGTGAACCGGCGCCCCTGACCCTGCCGGGCGTCGGTGTCACCGAGGTCACCCCGCTGCTCGCGCACGGCGGACCGAGGCCCGCCCCGTGCGACATGTCCCTCGACGTGACCGCGACGGACCTCGTCCTGCGCTACGCCGAGGAACTCTTCGACGAGGCCACGGTGCGGTTGCTCGCCCGCCACTACGGCGACCTGCTCGCCGCGGCCGTCGCCGACCCGTCCGCCGCGGTCGGCTCGATCCCCTTCGCCCCGCCGGCGCGTGCGGTGCGCGCGCCCGGCGCGCTCGCCGCACTGCTGGGGACGCTGCCCGACGTCCCGGGCGGCGCCGCGACCGGAGCCCGGATCATCGACGACACGGACGGGACGCGGCTGCCGGTCGGCCTGCGGGGCCGGCTGCAACTGGAGGTCCGCGGCGCCGCCGGCGCCCGCCGATGGGTGGACACCGCCGCGTTCGGCTGGTGCACCCCGCGCGGCGGCATCCTGCTCGACCGGATCCCGTCGCCCCCCGAACCGGCGCCCGCGCCGCCCGCGCGCCGAACCTTCCGCGGCGACGCCGCGGCGGGCATGGCCTCGCAACTCGCCGTGCTGTGGGCGCAGAAGCTCGGCCTGGCACCGGCGGGACCCTGAAACGCGGGTGGGCCCCGCCCGTCGGCCGGATGACGGCCGACGGGCGGGGCCCACCCGCGTTTCAGGAGGAGCGCACCGCATCGCGACCGCCGGACTCGGCCCGCCCTCGCGACCAGTTCGCCGTCAGGAAGTCGCCGATGTCGCGCAGCGACGCGGCCGCCTCCGCGACCAGCCCCGCCTGCGCCTGCGCCGCGTGCCACAGGACGGCGCTCTCCGCGTAGCGCAGCCGCACGCCCGCGCGCCGCAGGGCCACGGCGAGGTCGAGGCACTGGGAGTACAGGAGTTCGCGGGTGTTGGTGTGGAGGTAGGTCGGCGGCAGCCCCGCCATCGGACCGAGCAGAGGGGCGTACCGGGGGTCCGCCGGGTCGCCGGCACCCAGGTAGGCCGCGGCGCAGGCGAGCGCCCACCGGCGGTTGATCACCAGATCGCGGCTCCGGTCGGCCACCAGGTTCGGGTCCGCCCAGGGGGAGACCAGGACGAGGGCCGCCGGCCGGCGCCCCGGGGCGGAGGCGAGCAGTTGGGCCGCCGCCAGGGCCACGGCCCCGCCCGCCGAGTCGCCGGCCAGGACGATCGTGTCGGGGGCGTGGCCCTCCAGAGTCGTCAGCGCGTCGAACGCGGCGAGCGCGTCCTGCGTGGACGCCGGGCAGGGGTGCTCGGGCGCCAGGCGGTAGTCCGGCAGGTAGACGGGCCGACGGATCTCGCGGGCCAGGTGCGCGGCCAGCGAGCGGTGGGTGGCGGGCGAGCCCACCGTGTGTCCGCCGCCGTGCAGGTAGAGCACGGCCCCGGTCCCGGACGTCGGCCCGACGGTGACCCGTTCGGCGGGCCGCCCGCCCAGCTGGAGGGCCTGTACGGAGGTGTCCGGCGGCAGCGGTTGCATCCGCGCGAAGCCGTTGAGCAGCGCGCGCTGCGCCGCGTACGGCAGCCGGTGGTGGAAGGCGAGCCGGAAGCCGGGGTGCAGCAGTACCCGCGCGAGCGGCAGCGGCAGGGTCGGCAGCGACCTCACGACGTGCTCCCGGGTCGCGGGGCGATCCTGATGAGGCGGGACATCCAGGTCCCGAACCGTTGGGAGCCCGTCGGGCTGACGCGGCCCAGCAGGTCGAGGGCCTTGGCCTCGGCGCCCACCAGGACGCGCGCCCGCCCCCGCGCGACGCCCTCGACGATGGTGTCGGCGGCCATCTCCGGGCTGTGCAAGGCCAGCCGCCGGTCGAAGGCGCGCGCGATGCCGGCCGCGTCCAGTCCCGCCGCGGCCGTGGCGTTGCGCGCGACGGCGGTCTTGATGCCACCGGGGTGCACACAGGTCACCCGGACCGGATGCCGGGCCAGCAGCATTTCCTGGCGCAGGCACTCGGTGAACCCGCGCACCGCGAACTTGGAGGCGTTGTAGGCGCTCTGCCCGGGATAGGTGATCAGCCCGAAGAGGCTGGAGACGTTGACGACGTGGCCGTCGCCGGACTCGATCAGGTGGGGCAGGAAGGCCTTGGTCATGTTCACCACGCCCCAGAAGTTCACGTCCAGAACGCGTTCGATGTCCTTGAACGACTCCCGCGCCACCTCGCCGTAGAAGGCGATGCCCGCGTTGTTGTACATCTGGTTGACCCGGCCGAAGTGCGCGCGGACCTCGTCCGCATACGCCAGGACGGCCTCCCTCTGGGTCACGTCGAGCCGGTCGACCTTGACTCCGACGCCCTTGGCCTCGCACCGCACCGCGGTCGCCTCGGCGCCGTCGACGTCGATGTCGCAGAGCGCGAGATCGGCGCCGAGGTCGGCGAGGCGCAGCGCGAGCGCGCGACCGATCCCGGATCCCGCACCGGTGATGACGACGACTTTCCCTGCGAAGCCGGCGGCTTCCGCTTTCCTGGTCATTGTGGTCCTCGGGTCGTGACGTGGTAGGCGTCGACGTCGAACTTCCGCGTGATCCGCCGGAATTCGTACGAGAAGCCGGGCCACATCGTGGTGTTGTCGCCGTGCTTGTCCAGGTACCAACTGGCGCAACCGCCGATGTTCCAGACGGTCCGGGACAGTCGGTGGCGCAGCATCCGGGAAAATTCCTCCTGCGCCTCGACGCGGACCTCCAGCGAGCGGACGCGCTGTCGCCGCATGGTCGCGAGGGCATCGACCAGGTAGTTCACCTGGGACTCGATCATGAAGATCATCGAGTTGTGGCCCAGGCCGGTGTTGGGGCCGACCAGCAGGAACATGTTGGGGAAGTTCGCGATGGCCGTGCCCTTGTAGCACTGTCGGCCCACGGTGTCGAAGACCTCGCCGAGGCTGCGGCCGTCCTTGCCGCGGATCCTGCGGTAGGTGGGGGAGTCGGTCACCCGGAACCCGGTGGCCAGGACCAGGGCGTCCACCTCGCGGACCGTTCCGTCCGCGGTGACCACGGACTTCTCCCGGATCTCCGCGATGCCCTCGGTGACGAGCGAGACGTGGTCCTGTCGGAAGGTCGGGTAGTAGGTGTTGGAGAGCAGGATGCGCTTGCACCCGGCGCGGTAGTCGGGCGTGAGCCGGCGCCGCAGGGCCGGGTCCGGCACCTCGCGCCGCAACCTGGCCCGGGCGAACGCCCCGACGGGCCGCATCAGCGCGGGCCGCTTCGCCAGGGCGACGGCCTGCGCCTCGTGCGCCCAGTAGATCCCGGCGCGCACGAGCCGCTGGTAGAAGGGCACGTACCGGCACGCGAGGCGTTCGAGCGCGGAGTACGGGCGGTCCAAGCGGGGCAGCACCCAGGGGGCGGTGCGCTGGTACACCTGGAGTTCGGCGACCCGGGGGGCGATGGCGGGGACGATCTGGACGGCCGACGCGCCCGTTCCGACGACCGCGACCTTCAGGCCCTCCAAGTCGCCGGAGTGGTCCCACCGCGCCGAGTGGAAGATCTTCCCGGCGAAGGTGTCGATCCCCGGTATGTCCGGCAGCGACGGCTCGCACAGTGCGCCGAACGCGCCCACCAGGACGTCCGCGACGAACAGCCCCCGGGAGGTCTCGACCTCCCACCGGGCGGAGTCCTCCACCCAGCGCGCGGCGAGCACCTCGCACCCGAAGACGTGCCGGTCCCGGACGCGGTACCGCCTGGACACCCGGGTGATGTACTCCTGGATCTCCGGCTGGGTGGAGAACGACCGGCTCCAGCCGGGGTTCAGGGCGAAGGAGTACGAGTAGAGGTGCGACGGCACGTCGCACGCCGCACCGGGGTAGGTGTTGTCACGCCACGTGCCGCCGACGTCGTCGCCCCGTTCGAGGACCAGGAAGTCGTGCCGACCCTCGCGACGGAACCGGATCGCGGCGGCGAGCCCCGCGAGCCCCCCGCCGATCACGAGGATCTGCGTGCGCCGGCCCGGTGCGACCGGGGGACCGGCCCGCCCGGACGCCGTGGGCGCGGCATCTGTCGTCTTGTTCTGGTTTGTAGGACTCAAGGGGGGATCAGATCTCCCGTCACACCCGTCCCGAACGATGGACCCGGATGGTCCCAGATGGCATCTGACGGCCCTCTGAACCGGCCCCGTGCGCAGGGCAGAACGGTGTCAGAGCCGTTCCGGAGGATGAATCGTCCGCTCTTGGCAATCGAGCAGGTAAGGAGACGCCTGATGGCTTCCACACCGGCGACATCAGAGGCAGTCGAAACGCCGGACGTGCTGATCGTGGGAACCGGGTTCGCCGGCCTCGGCATGGCGATGAAACTGCTCGCGGCCGGGCACTCCGACTTCGTGGTGCTGGAGAAGGCCGACGACGTGGGCGGCACGTGGCGGGAGAACACCTACCCCGGCTGCGCCTGCGACGTCGCGAGCGTCATGTACTCGTACTCCTTCGCCCCCAACCGCGCGTGGAGCCGGATGTACGCCTCGCAGCCGGAGATCCTCGACTACATCAAGCGCGTCGTCAAAGACCACGCCCTCGAATCGCACATCAGGTTCAACACGGAGGCGGTGTCCTACGAGTTCGACGAGGCGAGCGACCGGTGGTCCGTACGGACCCGATCGGGCCGCGAGTACCGGCCGCGCGTCGTCGTCCTGGCCCACGGATCCCTGCACCAGCCCAACATCCCCGACCTGCCCGGCATGGGCCGGTTCAAGGGCACGCTGTTCCACTCGGCGCAGTGGGACCACTCGGTGGACCTGTCGGGCAAGCGCGTCGCGGTCGTCGGCACCGGGTCGAGCGCCGCCCAGTTCATCCCGGAGATCGCCGGCACCGCCGCGCACGTCGACGTCTTCCAGCGCAGCGCGCACTGGGTACTGCCGAAGGCCGACCGACCGCTGAAGGCCCTGGAACACAGGCTGTTCACGTCGCTGCCGTTCGTGCAGCAGTTGTACCGGCTCACGGCCTACTGGACGCACGAGCTCCCCGTACTCGCGTTCCTGAACCCGAAGTTCCTCAAGGTGCTGGAGGCGGCGTCGCTGCGCATGCTGAGGAAGCAGGTGCCGGACCCGGAACTGCGGGCGAAGCTGACGCCCGACTACACCATCGGGTGCAAGCGCATCCTGCTCACGAACGACTACTACCCGGCCCTGCAACGTCCCGACGTCGACCTGGTCACCTCTGCGATCGAGGAGTTCACCGAGACCGGGATCCGGACGGCGGACGGGGAACTGCACGAGGCCGACGTGGTGATCCTGGGCACGGGATTCGCCACGGACAACCGTTGCGCCACGGAGCACATCGTCGGCCGCGACGGCGTCACCATCCAGGAGGCGTGGCGGGACGGAATGACCGCGCACCTGGGCACGACGGTGTCGGGGTTCCCCAACATGTTCATGCTGATGGGCCCCAACTCGGGCGGCGGCGCCCAGTCGATCCTGTTCGTCATCGAGGCACAGCTGCACTACGTCGTTGAGTGCCTGCGCCTGATGAGGACGCGGCGCGCCACCCGGATGGAGGTGCGCGCGGACGTCCAGCGCGCGTTCAACGCCCGGCTGCACGGCAAGCTCGCCGGTTCCGTGTGGAACACGGGCGGCTGCCACAGCTGGTTCCTGGACCACACGGGGCTCAACCGGCAGTCCTGGCCCGGGACCGGCACCTCGTACTGGCGCGCCACCCGACGGCCGGATCCCCGGGCGTTCACGCTGACGGGCCGCCCCGCCGGGCGCCGGCTCGCCTCCGTACCGAGCCCCCCCGACGCAGGATGATCGGCGGTACCGATTGAAGTAAGCATACGGTCGTGCGTACACTCAACTCACAGGTATCGGCACGGGCGGTCTCGACCGCGTCCCGCCGGGCCGTCATGTCCAGCGCGGAATGGAAAGACGAGAAGGGGATGCATTCGTGACGAATGCCAAGACAGAAGCCGTCGCGGTGGAGCCGGAGGCCGTTCCGGCGGTGCCGTGGCCCGCCGTGTCCGTCGTCATGGTCGGCATGTTCATGGCGATCCTCGACTCGTTCATCGTCGTGGTGGCGGGCCCCGCGATCCAGGCCGATCTGGGCGCCTCCGTCGGCCAGTTGCAGTGGATCCTCGCGGGCTACCAGCTCAGCTACGCGGTACTGATGATCACGGGCGGCCGGCTCGCCGACCTCTACGGACGCAAGCGGATCTTCATCACGGGCACCGCGGTCTTCACGCTGGCGTCGCTGGCCTGCGCCATGGCGCAGGACCCCGGCACGCTCATCGGGGCCCGCATCGTCCAGGGCCTCGGCGCGGCGCTGATGGTGCCCCAGGTCTTCGCGGTCATCACGCTCGTCGTCGCGGAGAAGGCGCGGCACCGGGTCTTCGGCACCCTGGGCATCGTGATCGGTCTGGCGACCATGAGCGGGCAGCTCGTCGGCGGTCTGCTGATCGGAGCCGACCTGTTCGGGACCGGCTGGCGGTCGGTGTTCTGGGTCAACGTGCCGATCGGCATCGTCACGATCCTCTGCGCGGTGAAGTACGTGCCGGAGTCCCGCGCGGCGGGTACCCGCAAGCTGGACATCCCCGGCGTCCTCGCGCTGAGCGCCGCCCTGCTGCTGCTCACGTTCCCGCTCATCCAGGGACGTGAGGCGGGTTGGCCGTGGTGGACCTGGGCCTGCTTCGTCGCCAGTGTCGTGGCCTTCGGCCTGTTCGTCACGCTGGAACGCGCCGTCGACAAGCGCGGCGGGGATCCGCTGATGAGGCTGAGCCTTTTCTCGCAGCGCTCGTTCTCGCTCGGAATCGTCCTGGTCATGGCCGTGTACGCGCTGCTGACCTCCTACTACCTCGCGCTGTCCATCGCGATGCAGGAAGGGCTCGGCATGTCCGCGCTCGGTGCGGGGCTGGTCTACACCCCGGCCGCGGTGACCTTCTTCGTCTTCAGCAAGATCGCCGGCCGACTCGTGCCGAAGTACGGCCGGCGCGTCCTGGAGATCGGGGCGGTCGTCCTCGCGTCCGGGTACCTGGCGACCGCGATCGTCCTGCTCTCCGGGCCGAGGCTGACCCCGGGGCTGATCATCCCCACCCTGATGCTGCAGAGCGTCGGCGGCGGACTGCTGATCACGCCCCTGCTGAACACGGTCCTGAGCAGGATCGCCCCGGAGACCGTGGGCATGGCGTCCGGCGTCCTGTCGACCGCCCAGCAGATCGGTGGTGCGCTGGGCGTCGCCGTGATCGGGGCGATCTTCTTCAACTCGTTCCGTCCCGAGACCGACGGGCGCACGGAGGCCGCAGGGCACGCGTTCGCCATGTCCTCCCTGACCACGTTCGCCATCGCGGTCCTGGCGGCCGTCCTGGTCTTCCTGCTGCCGAACAAGAAGGCGCAGGCCGGCGGCTGACACATCGTCCGTCGGAGGGGAACGCGACGACGCCGATGCGGCGGACCGATCGGTCCGCCGCATCGACGTGTGTCGTGAGGGAGGCGTGCGACCCGAGGGGCGCGGAGGGAAGGTGTCAGCGCGGAGGGACGAGCAGACCCTCGATGATGCGGCGGGCCTTGCCCACCGCCTCCGCGTCACCGGTCTGGAACGCGGTGTTCGCCGCACACAGCAGGGCGTCGACCTGGAAGACGGCGAGTTCGATGTCGAGTTCCGCGATCTCACCGGATTCCACCGCGTGGCGCAATTCGACCGCGATGACTTCGCGCCATTCCCGCTGATCGTGGAAGAGCGCGTCTCGGACCGGCCCGGGGCGGCTGTCGAACTCCGCGAGGTTCGCGGCCCGGAAGCATCCGCCGGCGAAAAGCGGGGTCTCCGCGTAGACGATCCAATGATCGAGCAGGGCGCGCAGTCGGGCGACACCGTGGGGCGCCGTTTTCGCCGGCCGGATGACGGCGTCGATGAAAAGCCCGCGCGCGAACTCCACGGCGGAGAGCTGCAGGATTTCCTTTGTCTTGAACAGGGTCTGGATGCCGGCCTTGCTCAGCCCCGTGTCGAGCGCGAGACGGCCGAAACTGACACTCCCGAGACCCTCCAGCGAGGCGACGTCCACAGCCTGGCGGAGCACGATCTTGCGTGTACGGGCGCCCCGCAGGAGGCGCTTGTCCGTGACCTCGGTCTGCTCCTGGGGCAGGAGCGCAGACGGCCCGGGACCACTCGAAGGCGAGGTGACCGGCTCTGTAGCACTACCCATACGGTCGATCGTACAGCATTTGCCGGCCGATGTGCCGGTTCGTGCGTCGTGCGCCGGTCGAGCGGGTCGGGTCGATCGGGGCGCGGGTGAGTAGGGCCCCTACTCGAACGAGGGGGCGCACGCCGAGTAGGCCCCTGCTCGAACGTGCGGCTGCATATGCAACTTGAGCACCAATAGGATCTCCCTCGGTCGTCTTCTTGACGATTCCGGACAAAAAGCGTCAAGCATTCGGGCGGCCTCGACGGTGCCCGCGTGTGTCTCTGATCTCTTACAACAGGGGGAGAAGAACAGTGACCGTCGCTGGAATACATATTCTGGGGCCGCAGCGGATCGAGCTCAAGAACACTGAAATCATGTTGAGTGGCGCGAAGTTGAGAAGCATTCTCGCCGTTCTCGCGCTCCGCGCCGAGAACGAGGTCCGCCGTGACGAACTGATCGAGGAATTGGACCTGATCCGGACGGCGGGCGACGCCGTCAACGCGGTGCACGCACATGTCGCCCGGCTGCGCCGCTGGCTGCAACGACACGGCGGGAACGCCGACCTGCTGGAGACGGTCAACTCCGGCTACCGACTCAACATCGACCGCGACGCGGTGGACGCCCACCGGTTCGTGCGACTGGTGGAGCGCGCACTGAACCTCGCGCCGGGCACTCCCTCGGTCGTGGCGACCATCCTGGAGGATGCCCTCTCGTTGTGGCAGGGAGACGCCCTGATCGACGCCCTCGAAGGGCCGCTGGTCGCCACGGCGGCCGACGAGCTCCACCGCTGGCGGGCGGCGGCACGGGAAACGCTCATCGACGCCTGGCTGACCCTCGACCACAACCAGAAGGTGGTGCTGAACGCCAGGAAGTTCATCTCCGAGGACCCGCTGAACGAGTCCATGCGCGCCCGACACATCATCGCGCTCCAGCGGATGGGACGCCACGCCGAGGCGACCGAGGCCTACAACAACGCGGAGACCGTGCTGAGTCGGGAGCTGGGCATCAGGCCCGGCACCGAACTCCGGGCCACCTCCGATCCCGCCACGCGCTTCACGCCGATCTCGGGCGGACGGCAGCGTCAACGGGAACGGATCATGATCGGCGCGCCGTCATAGCGGATCAGGCACCCCGGGCCCGGCGCGGCCGTCGCGACGACGACCGCCCGGCCGTCGCCTCCGACCGGGCGGCCGCCCCCGCCGAGTACCGCGCGGAGGAACTGGCCGGAAAAGCGGGGATCACCGTGCGCACCCTGCGCTTCTACCGCGAGCGCAAGCTGCTCCCGCCGCCCCGGCGCGAGGGGCGGATCGCCTGGTACGACGATCACCACCTGGCCCGGCTGCGCACCGTGATCGGGCTCCTGGAGCGGGGCCACACCTTGAACACCATCGTCGATCTGACCGAGGCCTTCGAGTCGGGGCGGGACGTCGGCGAACTCCTCGGGCTGGACCGGCCGGCCGAGGAGGATCCGGTCCGTCTCGCGCCGGAGGAACTGGCCGACCACTTCGAGGGGCAGGTCACCCCGGCGAACCTCGCCGCCGCCCTCGACCTCGGCTACATCCGCACCGACGGTGACGTCCTCGTGCACGTCAGTCGCCGGCTGCTCGACGTCTCGGTCTCCCTGGTCCGCGAGGGGGTTCCGCTGGCGGCGGTCCTGGAGTCCGCGACCCGGGTCCGCCGCCATGCGGAGGCGATGGCCGACATCTTCGCGACGACCGTCCGGGCGCACGTCACGGACGGGGACGCGGAGCGCCTGCGCCCGCTGGCCGAGCGCGTGGTCGAGGCCGAGTTCTCCATGGCCCTGGACCGCCGGCTCCGCACGGCCGGCGGGGAGGGCGCCGACCGGGCAGAGAACTGACCTTGCTTCTACATACGATCGTCCGTATTCTTTTCTCATGACTTCGACGCGCCTCACTGAGGAGTCCGACCCCTTCTGCCTGCAGCCGCTGGACGCCGCGGCGCTGCTCTTCGACGCCCCGTGGCACCGGTTCGCGGTGATCGGGGACAGCCTGTCGGCGGGCACCGGCGACGCCAGCCCCGGCTATGTGGACAAGGGCTGGTCCGACCGGCTCGCCGACGTCCTGCGCCGGGTGCGCCCGGACCTGGCGTACCTGAACACCGCCGAGGACGGAGCGACGACGTCGCAGACCCTCGAAAAGCAGATCGAGCACGCGATCGAGTTCGCACCCGACCTGCTGCACCTGCCCTGCGGTGCGAACGACCTCGTGCGACGCACCCCGGACTTCGCCGAGATCGAGCGGAAGCTGCGCCGCATGTACGAGCTGGCGTCGGGGACCGGTGCCCAGCTGACGACGTTCACGCTGGGCAGGGCGTACGTGGTCCCGGTCTTCCCGGACTGGAGCGAGCGGGTCACCAGGATCAACGACATCACCCGCGGCCTGGCCGCCGAGTACGAGGCCGTCGTCGTCGACATGTGGCCCCACCCCGTCAACGACCGGGACGACCTGCTGAGCGAGGACCGCATCCACTTCTCGACCTCGGGACAGGCGGTGATGGCGACGGAGATGGTCAAGGGCCTGAGTCACGTCCTCAGCCGGACCACGCGCGCCTGAGGCGACGACCGCCCCGGGGGATTCCCCCGGGGGACGCGGCGCCGAGGTCCCGCCGAGGCGCCCACCCGCGGCCCGCGCCCCGATGACGGGCGCCTCGACCTGACCGGAGACTCGACCCGGTCGGCGGCCGGCGCGCGGACCGGCCGACCCCCGCGGCCGGTCTCGCGCGCCCTCGCGCCCTCCCGGGTCACGTCCGGCGGGTCACGTCCGGTGGTCCGGGCGGACCCGGGGGAGTGCCGCGAACGAGCCTGCCTCGCGACGCGCGGCACCGGACACCGAGGGCCGTGCGGACCCCGACGGCAGGTGTCAGCTGCGCGGAGCCAGCGGCAGGTGGATCTCCACGAGCGTGCCTCCCTGTTCACCCGCGGAGATCCGCAGCCGGCCGCCCAGCTCCTCCACGCGCTCGGTCATCGAGCACAGTCCGTACGTCGGACCGGGCGCGGTCGCCATCTCGGCTCCCGGATCGGGGCCGGGGCCGGGGCCGAAGTCCTCCACCTTCGCGTACAGCCAGCGGCGCGTGGTGCGCACGCCCACCTCCACACGATCGGCGGCGGCATGCGCGAAGGCATTGCGCAGCGCCTCGCGCAGGACCAGGAACAGCTCCTGTCGGAACCGCTCGGGGAGCAGCGTCTCGTCGCCCGTCACCCGCACGCTCACGCTCGCCGCGGGCCGGGCGCCCGTGAGGAAGGAGTCGAGGGCCTCGCGGAGCGAAGGCAGCCGCGCGCGTTTGCGCAACCCGTCGACCAGAGCCCGGTTCTCCTGCCCGGCCTCGTCCAACGCCCTCCCCGCGGCGGCCAGATGGGAGGAGGCGGCCTCCGGCTCGCGCGCGGCCAGGGTGACGCTGCGGCGGGCCGCGGCGAGGGCGCCGCCCAACTCGTCGTGCAACTGGCGGGCCAGCCGGCGGCTGTCGCTCCAGCCTCCGTCGCCCTGCCAGAAGTTCGTGCCCGCGCCGGACATGGCCTCGCCGAGACTCCGTACGACGGCCACCGCGCGCAGGGTTCCGGTGCCGGTGTGGGCCGCTCCGTGTTCCATGACGTGCAGCAAGGCGCATTCCAGGAGCAGCGAGGCGGCTCCGACCAGTCGGTGTGCGGTGGCCGCCGGCGGGACGGCCTCCTCGGCGTTCTCCGGGAGGTCCGGATTCCCCGCGCGCGACAGGACGGTCCGGGCGAACGACTGCAAGGTGGAGCGCAGTTCGGGCAGATCCGCCTCGGCGGGCGTCAGTACGGAGGGCAGCCGGGACGCGAACCGCTCCAGAACGGCCTCGGTCTCCCAGCTCGCCAGCACCGGGGCGACGGCCCCGGCCGGGTGCTGCGACCCGGGCGCGACCGGGTCACGCCGTAAGCCCGCGACCGCAGGGGCGGTGCGCGGTCGGTACAGACGCGGGGCGGCGCGCAGCAGTCCTTCGTTCAGGGCCTCGCTGAAGCCGCTTCCCGCGAGGGTGGCGGTCGAGCTGTGCATCGGAACTCCTCGACGTTCGGGGCCGCTGACGACGGCCCGAACATAACAAACAGACCTGTCTGATTGTCAAGGCCTCACGGAATGCAAGTCATGGCGGGGAAATCCGTCAAGTCAGGTTCTGTGCTCCAAAACTGACGGATTCTTGGTGGAGTGGGTGGGGTGATTCGCCTAGGGGGTGTCAGTGGAAACAGGCAGGGTTGTATTGTTCCGCTTGGGTGGTGACGCCGGTCCCGTGCGCTCTGCCCCTCTGAATGGTCATGTCGAGGAAGAGGCAGGCACAGCGCGATGCAGAAGCGGTCAGAGCTGACCCGCCAGGCCCTCGTCCGGGCGGCCACGGAGCTCATCGCGAACGGCCGGCTCGCCGACGCCGGACTGGTGAACATCTGTCGCATCGCGGGGGTGAGCCGGGGCGCGCTGTACCACCACTTCTCCTCCACCGCGGAGTTGGTGGCCGAGGTGTACGCACAGGCGCACGCGCGGACGGCCACCTTGGCGGAGGACTGTTTCCAGGGTTCCGCGGCCGGCGCCCCGGCCCGGTTCAGTGCGGCCCTCGGCGAGGCGATGGGCGAGGATCGGTTGGTGCGCGCGGGCATGCGGTTGAGCGCCGAAGGCTCCGAGGAACCGCCGTGGCTGCGCGACGAGTTGCTGGATCGGGTGCACGCGAAGGTCGTCGAGGGGGCTCGTCACGACGGGGCGAGCGGTACGCGCGAATCGTCCGACACGCGCCCGGACGACCTGGCGGACCTCGCCGTCGTGGTGACCGCAGGTCTGGAATCGCTGGGTTACACCGACGTCCGGTGGTGGGATCCGCGGACGGCGCGGCGGATCTGGGCCATGGTGCTCCCCCTGTTCGAGGAGGCGGCCGGGGCGGAGACGACCGACACCGCGGAGGTGGACACCCCCCGTTCCGCTTCCGCCCGCGCGGACGGCGCCGGCGGCACGGGCGGCCAGGATCAGGACTGAGCGGGGACCCGCGGGCTCGCCGGATCGGATCCGGCGGCCGGCGGCGGAGTCACGCGCAGCAGCCCGATCATGCCCGCGCCGGCGATGCCGGGCAGCAGGAACCGCCACAGCGTGCTGACGCGTTCGATGAGGTCACGTCGGTCGGTGTACACCTGCGACATCACCTGCATGCCGGTGAACGTTCCGACGATGATGTCCGTCGCCTCCGGCAGGTTCAGCCCCGGCAGCGTCTCGCCCTGGGCCCGAGCCTGTTCGAGCAGGCCGAGGATGGCCGCGCTCGACTGCTCGTAGGGGGTGATGGGAGGGCGGGGGAAGGAGGTCTGCTCCACCGCCAGCCGAACGCTCGCGCGCAGTACGGGGTCGCGCTGCAACCGGCAGGCGAACTCCAGCGTCAGGTCGATGATGGCCTGTAGTTTCACCGGTTGCTCCGGCACCACCAGGGCCTCGCTGTGCGCGGCCATCAGGGCGACGGCGATGGCCTCCTTCGAGGGGAAGTGGTGATAGAGCGCCCCTCTGGTCAGCCCGGTGCTCGCCAGGATCTCGTTGGTGCTCGCGGCGTCGAATCCGCGTATGTCGAAGACCCGCGCCGCAGCCTCGAGAATCGAGCGCCGCGACCGCGTTCCGCGTTCCTGCTGTCCCATCCCGGACCCTCGCACTCGCCTGGATATCGAACCGACTTGTCTGCATCCTATTGCCAGATGGGCGAGGAGACGGCAACGGGCACCCTTGAACCGGAACGGCTCTCCCGGTCGAGGCGCCGCTCGGGAGCCCCGGCCGGGGCCGCCGGGAGGCTTCAGGGATGCCCGAGGCGGAAGCCGACTCCGCGGACGGTGATGATCCAGTTGCTCGAACCGAGCTTGCCGCGAAGGCTGCTGACGTGCGTGTCGATGGTGCGGCCCCGGTGCGACCAGGCGTCCTCCCAGACCTGGGTCATCAACTGGCGTCGGGAGAGGACGGCGCCGGGCTGTGAGGCCAGGGCGTGCAGCAGGTCGAACTCCTTGAGGGTGAGGTCCACCGGGCGCCCGTGCAGGGTGGTCTCGCGGGTCGTCGCGTCGATGTGCAGGGGACCGTGGTCGATGGCCCGGGCGGCGGTCTGACGGGGCCGGGCCCGGCGCATCACGGCCTCGATGCGGGCCAGGAGTTCGCGGAATCCGTACGGCTTGACCATGTAGTCGTCGGAGCCGGCCTGGAGGCCCAGTACCCGGTCCAGCTCGCTGCCGCGGGCGGTGACGGCGATGATCGGGGTGTCGCTGACGGCCCGGATTCCCCGACAGACCTCCAGTCCGTCCAGGTCCGGCAGGTCGAGGTCGAGCAGGACCAGGTCGACCCGCGGGTGCGACTGCAGTGCCTCCCCGCCGGTGGCCACGCTCTCGGCCAGGTACCCCTGCCTGAGCAGGCCCTGGACGAGCGTGTCGGCGGCGCGCGTCTCGTTCTCGACGACCAGGAGGCGCAGCGGGGCGCGCTCGGCGGTGGCCGGGGCGGCCGGCGGAACGGTTGTGGGGCGGTGCGGCTGGTGGATCACGGGGTGATGCCGCTCTGTGCGGGGTTCGAGTAGCTCTAAGGCCTGCCGGTTCATCTGTTCCTCCTGAGGCACGGCGTCGCACCACGGCCTGCTGAATGCTCGCGTTTGTCGAAGATACCAAACAGACTTGTCTGATTGTCAACGAGTCTCACGCGTGTGGGTGTCGCCTCTGACATGCAGTCAAGTGGTCACTGGTGGGCGGGTATTGACTGATATCGGCAGGTGTTTCGAGGTCTGAAGGGTCAAGGGGAGGCTTCGGTACACCTCTCCGTAACCCCGGTGAAATCGAGCAGCATTGTATGTTTAACGAGGCTGAGCAGCCCGTGCTTTTCGGCCGGATGGCTGACCGTGGGGTGGCCGAAACGCGCACGTCAGGACGTATCCACCTCCGTCCGGAATGCTCTGCGAGAGTCTGGGGGTGAGAGGGTGAAGAAGGTGTGCACTGCACGGGTTCTGGGCGGTTTGCAGACCAAGCCTTTACTTGACCTACCGAACCGACCTGTCTGTATCTTGAGGCCGCAACAGAGCGTCAGCCACGGGGGGTGGCTGCTGGTGTTTGGCTCGCCGACCCCTGCCCAGCATCAGATCAGGAGTGCTACGCATGCCGTCTCTTGCGTCCACGACCCGCGAGCCCATTCGGAACACGCCCTTAGTTCCGCAGCCTCGCACCGCAGTTCCGCAGCCTCGCACCACCACCAGGCACGCCGGTCTCACCACGACCGTTCCGCGCGAGTACGTTCACCGTGCCGCCGTCTCCGAGGTCCTGCTCACCGGCTGGGAGCCGGCCGCCGACGCCTCGCCCGCCCACCGCTCGGGCCCCCGCCCCGGCATCGAAAGCGTTCCCGAGGGGCCTGACGCCTTCGTCGTCCGGTCCCAATGGCCCCGGGGACACTCGCTGTTCTCCCAGACCGGCGGCTACCAGGACCCGATGCTGCTGATCGAGTCCGTACGGCAGATCGGCGCCCTGCTCTCGCACGCCGAGTTCGACGTCCCCTTCGGTCATCAGTTCCTGATGTGGGACATGTCGTTCGCCACCACCAAGGACCTCCTCGTGGCCGGCCCCGCCCCCGCCGAGGTGGAACTGCGCACCGTGTGCCACGACGTGGTCCGTCGGGGCAGGGTCCTCTCCGGGATGCGGTACGACGTCACCGCCCTGGTCGACGGCGTGCCGTTGGCCACCGCGGGCGCGGCGTTCAGCTGCACCAGCCCGGCCGTGCACCGAAGACTGCGAGGTGACCGGCCCACCAGCACGGACCGCGTCCCCGGCCGCCCGATCGACCCGGCCCTCGTCGGCCGCACCGTCCCGACGCACGTGGTCCTCACCGAGGACCCGACGGCCGAGCGGGACCACCAGTGGGAGTTGCGCGTCGACAGCACGCACCCCATCTTCTTCGACCACCCGGTCGACCACGTCCCGGGCATGGTGCTCCTGGAGGCGGCCCGGCAGGCCGCGCACGCCTCCACCGGCCTGCCCGACGCCCTCGTCATCAGCCTCGACAGCACCTTCGCCCGCTACGCCGAACTCGACAGGCCCTGCCGCATAGAGGCCCACCCCGGCTTGGTCGACGCCGCCGGCCACATCCTCGTACAGGTCTGCGGTTTCCAGGACGACCAGACCGTCTTCGCCGCCGACCTGGTGCTCAGTCCCCGCAACGGTTGATCCCATCCTGACGGGAGTCCGCGTGCTCACGATCATGATCACTGGTGCGGCCGGCTTCGTCGGAAGCCATGTCACACGTGAAGCCGCCCGTCATGGCGCGGCGCTGACGGTGATGACCCACCACCGCCCGCCCTCGGAATCCGCCTCCGCCCCCTCCTCCGCCGGCCCCGTCCGTGTCGTACGGGCCGACCTCGCCGACCCGCGCTCGCTGCGGGGAGCGTGCGAGGGGATCGACGTACTGCTGCACTGCGCCTCCCGCATCGGCGGGACGGCCGAGGACAACGAGGCCGTCAACACCCGGGGCACCGCCGCCCTGGTCGCCGAGGCCCGACGTGCGGGAGTGTCCCGCATCGTGTACCTCGGCACCGCGTCCGTCTACGGGCGGGGCACCTACCACCGTGCCCGTCCGGAGCGGCTCACCCGCCGCCCGTCCTCGCCCACCTCCCGAACCCGGGCGGCGGCGGAGGACACGGTGCTGGACGCCGGCGGGATCGTACTGCGCCCCCACCTCGTGTACGGCCGGGGAGACCGCTGGGTCGTGCCGGGCCTGGTCCGGCTCCTGAACGCGCTGCCGGCAGGCGTGCCGGACTGGAACGCGCGCATGTCCGTGGTCTCCGCGGCCGAACTGGCCACCCTGCTGGTGGGAGTCGCACGCGCGCCGGCCACGAACCTGACCGAGTCCGTCTACCACGCCGCCCACCCCCGCCCCGTCACCGCGGCGGCGCTGCTGGCCGCGGTGGCCCGCTGCGTCGGGCTGCCCCCCGCCAGGGGCGGCCCGACGGTCGACGAAGCACGCGCCCTCGTGGCAGGGGACGCGTACGCGACGAAGGCGATCGACATGCTGGCCACCAGCCACTGGTTCGACAGCGCACCCTTGTGGACCGATCTCCGCATGGTGCCCGGCCCGGGATTCGAGGAGGAATTCCCCGCGACGGGGGAGTGGTACCGGGAACTGGTCCGGGCGGCCTGACCGGATATCGCCCCGCGGGTGCGGCAGCCTCCTGCTGCCGCACCCGCACACGATGGACGCGTTCGCGTCCTCGTCCGACCGGTTTGACGGACACCTGGCCGTTTCTTTCCCAAATTCCGACACAGTCGCATCACGGATGTATACGCCTTGGCGATTCTGACGCAGTCCTGTAAACCGGCTCATTGAACAAATGGCCGAACACCGCACAGTCTGGTGACTCCGAATGAGTCAGGAGACGTTCATCGTGCGCAAGGTGCTCATCGCCAACCGTGGTGAAATCGCTGTCCGCGTTGCTCGGGCTTGCCGGGATGCGGGGATCGGGAGTGTGGCTGTTTACGCGGATCCGGATCGGGACGCTCTGCATGTGCGTGTGGCGGATGAGGCTTTCGCGTTGGGTGGTGACACCCCGGCCGCCAGCTACCTCGACATCGCGAAGGTCTTGCGGGCGGCGGCGGACTCCGGCGCGGACGCGATCCATCCCGGATACGGCTTCCTGTCGGAGAACGCCGAGTTCGCGCAGGCCGTCCTCGACGCCGGTCTGACGTGGATCGGGCCGCCGCCGCAGGCCATCCGTGACCTGGGCGACAAGGTCGCCGCCCGGCACATCGCCCAACGCGCCGGCGCCCCGCTGGTCGCCGGCACCCCCGACCCGGTCTCCGGATCCGACGAGGTCGTGGCGTTCGCGAAGGAACACGGCCTGCCCATCGCGATCAAGGCCGCGTTCGGTGGCGGCGGTCGCGGCCTGAAGGTCGCCCGGACCCTCGAAGAGGTCCCCGAGCTGTACGACTCCGCCGTCCGCGAGGCCGTCGCCGCGTTCGGACGCGGCGAGTGCTTCGTCGAGCGTTACCTCGACAAGCCCCGCCACGTGGAGACGCAGTGCCTGGCCGACACCCACGGCAACGTCGTGGTCGTCTCCACCCGCGACTGCTCGCTCCAGCGCCGCCACCAGAAGCTGGTCGAGGAGGCCCCGGCCCCGTTCCTGACGGACGCCCAGAACGCCGAGCTGTACGCCGCGTCCAAGGCCATCCTGAAGGAAGCCGGCTACGTCGGCGCGGGCACGGTGGAGTTCCTGGTCTCCGCGGACGGTCTGATCTCCTTCCTGGAGGTCAACACCCGCCTCCAGGTCGAACACCCCGTCACCGAGGAGGTCACCGGCCTCGACCTGGTCCGGGAGATGTTCCGCATCGCCGACGGCGAGGAACTGGGTTACGGGGATCCGGTACTGCGCGGACACTCCTTCGAGTTCCGCATCAACGGCGAGGACCCGGGCCGGGGCTTCCTGCCCGCCCCCGGCACCGTCACCCGCTTCGCTCCCCCCTCCGGCCCCGGCGTCCGCCTCGACGCGGGCGTGGAGTCCGGCTCCGTCATCGGCCCGGCCTGGGACTCCCTCCTGGCCAAGCTGATCGTCACCGGCGCCACCCGCGAACAGGCCCTCCAACGCGCCGCCCGCGCACTCGCCGAGTTCGAGATCGAGGGCATGGCCACCGCCCTCCCCTTCCACCGCGCCGTCGTCACCGACCCCGCCTTCGCCCCCGCGGAAGGACCCTTCACGGTCCACACCCGCTGGATCGAAACCGAGTTCGTCAACGACATCAAGGCGTTCGTGGCCCCCGCCGCCGAGGACACCGAGGACGAGCCCGGCCGCGAGACCGTCGTCGTCGAGGTCGGCGGCAAGCGACTGGAGGTCTCCCTCCCGTCCTCGCTGGGCATGACCCTGGCCCGCACCGCCGCCGCCGGCGGCGCCAAGCCCAAGCGCCGCGCCGCCAAGAAGTCCGGCCCGGCCGCCTCCGGCGACACCCTCGCCTCCCCGATGCAGGGAACCATCGTCAAGATCGCCGTCGAGGAAGGCCAGCAGGTCAACGAGGGCGACCTGATCGTCGTCCTCGAGGCCATGAAGATGGAACAACCCCTCAACGCACACCGCTCCGGCACCATCGTCGGCCTCAAGGCCGAAGTCGGCGCCTCCCTCAGCTCCGGCGCCGACATCTGCGAGATCAAGGACTGATACATGGCATTCCGCTGAATTCGTCTGCGGAATTCTTGCGAGTCCTGACAATTCCCTGACGTAATCGTCGTTGAAAACGTCATTAGGGCCTCGCATACTTAATTCCAATTCATGGGTCGTGAGGAGAGGGAACGAATGCACAGCACTCTGATCGTGGCGCGGATGGATCCCGGTTCCAGCATTGACGTCGCCAAGCTCTTCGGTGAGTTCGACGCCACCGAGATGCCCCACCGCATGGGTACGCGTCGCCGGCAGCTTTTCGAATACCGGGGGCTGTACTTCCATCTGCAGGACTTCGACACCGACAACGGTGGCGAGCTGATCGAGGCCGCCAAGGGTGACCCGCGCTTCGTGGGCATCAGCGAGGACCTCAAGCCGTTCATCGGGGCGTACGACCCCGCCACCTGGCGTTCCCCCGCCGACGCGATGGCGAAGCGCTTCTACGACTGGGAGGCGTCCGCGTGACCGGGCGACGTGTGGTCATCACCGGCATCGAGGTGCTCGCGCCCGGCGGTGTCGGGACCAAGAGCTTCTGGAACCTGCTGAGCGAGGGTCGCACCGCGACCCGCGGCATCACCTTCTTCGACCCCAGCCCCTTCCGCTCGCGGGTCGCCGCCGAGATCGACTTCGATCCGCAGGAACACGGCCTGACCCCGCAGGAGATCCGGCGCATGGACCGGGCCGCGCAGTTCGCGGTGGTCGCCGCCCGCGGCGCCGTCGCCGACAGCGGCATCGACCTGGAGACGTACGACCCGTACCGCGTGGGCGTCACCATCGGCAGCGCCGTCGGCGCCACGATGGGCCTCGACGAGGAGTACAACGTCGTCAGCGACGGCGGCCGACTCCACCTCGTCGACCACGAGTACGCGGTCCCGCACCTCTACAACTACCTGGTGCCGAGCTCCTTCACCGCCGAGGTCGCCTGGGCGGTCGGCGCGCAGGGACCCAGCACCGTGGTATCCACCGGCTGCACCTCCGGCATCGACTCCGTCGGTCACGCCGTGGACCTGCTCCGCGAGGGTTCGGTCGACGTGATGATCGCCGGTTCCTCGGACGCGCCGATCTCGCCGATCACCATGGCCTGCTTCGACGCGATCAAGGCGACCACCCCCCGCCACGACGACCCCGGTCACGCCTCCCGCCCCTTCGACGGAACCCGCAACGGCTTCGTTCTGGGCGAGGGCGCGGCGGTGTTCGTCCTGGAGGAGCTGGAGCACGCCAGGAAGCGCGGCGCGCACATCTACGCCGAGATAGCCGGCTACGCCACCCGCTCCAACGCCTACCACATGACCGGTCTGCGGCCTGACGGCAAGGAGATGGCGGAGGCCATCCGCGTCGCGCTGTGCGAGGCCAAGATGAACCCGACCGAGATCGACTACATCAACGCGCACGGCTCGGGCACCAAGCAGAACGACCGCCACGAGACCGCCGCGTTCAAGCGGAGCCTGGGCGACCACGCCTACCGGACCCCGGTCAGCTCGATCAAGTCGATGGTCGGGCACTCGCTCGGCGCCATCGGCTCCATCGAGATCGCCGCGTCCGCGCTGGCGATGGAGAACAACGTCGTCCCGCCGACGGCGAACCTCCACACCCCGGACCCGGAGTGCGACCTCGACTACGTCCCCCTGGTCGCCCGGGAGCAGCTGACCGACGCGGTCCTGACCGTCGGAAGCGGCTTCGGCGGATTCCAGAGCGCCATGGTGCTGGCGCGTCCCGAGAGGAGCGTGGCATGACCACCTCGGTTGTGGTGACGGGTCTGGGCATCACGGCGCCCAACGGCCTGGGCACGGAGGACTACTGGGCGGCGACCCGGACGGGCAAGAACGGCATCGGCCGGGTCACCCGGTTCGACCCCGCCGGCTACCCGTCCACGCTCGCGGGCGAGATACCCGGCTTCTCCGACGAGGAGCTGCTGCCGAGCCGGCTGCTCCCGCAGACCGACCGGATGACGCGCCTCGCGCTCGTCGCGGCCGAATGGGCGCTGGCCGACGCGGGCGTCGATCCGCAGAGCCTGCCCGAGTACGACATGGGCGTGGTCACCGCCAGTTCGTCGGGCGGCTTCGAGTTCGGGCAGAACGAGCTCCGGAAGCTGTGGAGCCAGGGCGCGCAGTACGTCAGCGCGTACCAGTCCTTCGCCTGGTTCTACGCCGTCAACAGCGGCCAGATCTCCATCCGCAGCGGGCTCAAGGGCCCCAGCGGGGTGATCGTCAGCGACGAGGCCGGCGGTCTCGACGCGCTGGCGCAGGGCCGCCGGCTGATCCGCAAGGGCACCCCGATGATCGTGTCGGGCGGAGTCGACGCCTCGATCTGCCCGTGGGGTTGGGTCGCGCAGCTCGCCGCCAAGCGGCTGAGCACCAGCGACGAGCCGACCCGCGCGTTCCTGCCGTTCGACGCGGACGCCTCGGGCTACGTGCCCGGTGAGGGCGGCGCCATCCTGATCATGGAGTCGGCGGAGTCGGCCCGTGCGCGCGGCGCGAAGATCTACGGCGAGATCGCCGGTTACGGCGCCACCTTCGACGCGGCGCCCGGCAGCGACCGGGAGCCCGCGCTGCGCAAGGCCATCGAGTTCGCCCTCGACGACGCGGGTGTCCGGCCCGAGGACGTGGACGTGGTCTTCGCGGACGCCGCGGGCGTCCCGGAACTGGACCGTGTCGAGGCCGAGGCCATCGGCGCCGTGTTCGGCGAGCGGGGCGTCCCGGTCACCGCACCCAAGACGATGACGGGCCGGCTGTACTCGGGCGCGGCGCCGCTGGACGTCGCGACGGCCCTGCTGGCGATCGAGGAGGGGATCATCCCCCCGACCGTCAACGTGCACCCGGCCGAGGAGTACGCGCTCGACCTGGTCGTGGACCGGCCGCGCACCGCGCAGGTCCGTACCGCCCTGGTCGTGGCCCGCGGTTACGGCGGCTTCAACTCGGCCGTCGTCGTCCGCGCCGCGGACTAGGCCCTCTCGTCGAAGTCTCGCCCGGCCCGCTACCGGCGCCACTTCGACGACGGAGCCCGGGCCCCGTACGACGGCCGGCCCCGAACCCGGTGTCCTCCGCCGCCGCCACCCCCCGACCGGCGGCGGAGGGCGCCTTCCCCCACCGCCTCACATCCCACGGACCCCCCACACGCACCACCCCCCCACGCACCATCCCCACACCACCGATCCACGAGCCATGAAGGGCCACACGTGTCCACTCAGACCTTCACCCTTGACGACCTGCGGCGGATCCTCCTCGAAGGCGCCGGCGCCGACGAGGGCGTCGACCTCGACGGCGACATCCTCGACGTCCAGTTCGAGGCGCTCGGCTACGAGTCCCTCGCCCTGCTGGAGACCGGCAGCCGCATCGAGCGCGAGTACAAGATCGTCCTCGACGAGGACCTGCTGACCGACGCCGACACCCCCCGCGCGCTGATCGCGGCCGTCAACGGCCACCTCACCGCGGTGCCCAGCGCCGCCTGAGCGGCCCGGCGCACCCAGTTCGTTCCCCGGGCCGGGCGGACGCGATCCGCCCGGCCCCGCCGAATCACCCCCGGACACTTACGGAGTAGACGAATCATGTCGACGCAGGAGAAGCGGATCGCCCTGATCACGGGCGCCACCAGCGGCATCGGCCTGGCCGCAGCCCGCGCACTGGGTGCCCAGGGGCACGCGGTCTTCATCGGCGCGCGCAACGCCGACAATGTCGCCGCCACGGTCAAGGAGCTCCAGGCGGAGGGCCTCGAAGCCGACGGAACGGTCCTCGACGTCCGCGACTCCGCCTCCGCCGCCGCGTTCGTCCAGGCCGCGGTCGACCGCTTCGGCAGCGTCGACGTCCTGGTCAACAACGCCGGCCGGTCCGGTGGCGGCGTCACCGCGGACATAGACGAGGAGCTGTGGGCCGATGTCATCGACACCAACCTCACCAGCGTCTTCCGGCTGACCAAGGAAGTCCTCAACACCGGCGGGATGCGCCACAAGAACCGCGGCCGCATCATCAACATCGCCTCCACCGCCGGCAAGCAGGGCGTCGTCCTGGGCGCCCCGTACTCGGCCTCCAAGCACGGCGTGGTCGGCTTCACCAAGGCCCTCGGCAACGAACTCGCGCCCACCGGGATCACGGTCAACGCCGTCTGCCCCGGCTACGTCGAGACGCCCATGGCCCAGCGCGTCCGCGCCGGGTACGCCGCCGCGTACGACACCTCCGAGGACGCCATCCTCGACAAGTTCCAGTCGAAGATCCCCCTCGGCCGGTACTCCACCCCCGAAGAGGTGGCCGGCATGGTCGCCTACCTCGCCTCCGACACCGCCGCGTCCGTCACGGCGCAGGCGATCAACGTCTGCGGCGGGCTCGGCAACTTCTGATCCGCACCCCTTGCCACCAGGGTGCCGACGCGCCCGAGTTCTCGAAGAGGAAGCCGTCATGACAACCCGCGAGGTTGAGCACGAGATCACCATCGCCGCGCCGGCATCGGACGTGTACCGGCTGCTGGCCGACGTCGTCAACTGGCCGCGCATCTTCCCGCCCACCATCCACGTGGACCGGGTCGACTTCAACGGCACGCACGAGCGCATCCGGATCTGGGCCACCGCCAACGGCCAACCGAAGAACTGGACCTCGCGCCGCGAGCTCGACCCGCAGGGCCTGCGGATCACCTTCCGCCAGGAGGTCACCACCAGCCCGGTCGCCTCGATGGGCGGCGCGTGGATCATCGAGCCGCTCGACGAGAACTCCTCGCGGGTCCGGCTGCTCCACGACTACCGGGCGATCGACGACGACGCGCACGACCTGCTCTGGATCGACGAGGCCGTCGACAAGAACAGCCGTTCGGAGTTGGCGGCGTTGAAGCGGAACGTGGAGTTCGCCCACGGCGCCGAGGACGTCACCTTCTCCTTCGAGGACACCGTCACCATCGACGGCTCCGCCAAGGACGCCTACGACTTCATCAACGAAGCCCACCTGTGGTCCGAACGCCTCCCCCACGTCGCCACCGTCCGCCTCACCGAGGACACCCCCGGCGTCCAGACCCTCGAAATGGACACCCGAGCCAAGGACGGCTCCGTCCACACCACCAAGTCCCACCGCGTCACCTTCCCCCACCACAAGATCGCCTACAAACAGGTCACCCTCCCCGCCCTGATGACCCTCCACACCGGCCACTGGACCTTCCGCGACACCGACCACGGCGTCACCGCCACCTCCCAACACACCGTCACCCTCAACACCGACAACATCACCCGCATCCTCGGACCCGACGCCACCGTCGCCGACGCCCGCACCTACGTCCACACCGCCCTCTCCACCAACAGCCTCGCCACCCTCAACCACGCCAAGACCCACACCGAGAACAAGAACTGACATGGCATCGGACCACCCGGACATCGCGCGGGGACCCCTGGACACCGACGTCCTGGTGGTCGGAGCCGGCCCCGCCGGACTGATGCTCGCCTGCGAGCTCGGACTCGGCGGGGTCGGGGTGCTCGTCCTCGACCAGCGCCCCGGCCCGACCACCGAATCCCGGGCGACCACGCTGCACGCCCGCACCATGGAGATCTTCGACAGTCGGGGCCTGCTGGCCGAGTTGGGCACCCCGCCGTGCGAGCCGCGCGGCCACTTCGGCGGCATCGGACTGGACCTCACCCTGCCCGGTTCCCACCCCGGCCAGTGGAAGGTGCCGCAACAGCGTACGGAGGAACTCCTCCAGGACCGTGCCGTCGCGCTCGGCGCGGGCCTGCTCCGCCGCCACCAACTGGTCGCCCTGGCCGTCGGACCGGACGGGGTGACGGCCGACGGCATCGGCCCGGACGGCCCGATCCGCATCAACGCCAGGTACCTGGTCGGCTGCGACGGAGAGGACAGCACCGTACGGCGACTCATCGGCGCCGACTTCCCCGGCCGCGACGCCGAACGCGAACTGCTGCGCGCCGACGTCGGCGGAGTCGAGACGCCCGACCGGCGCTTCCTGCGGCTGCCCGACGGCCTGGCCATCTCCGCCACCCGCGACGGCGTCACCCGCGTGATGGTGCACGAGTTCGGCAGACCGGCCGCCCCGCGCTCCGGCGCCCCCGCGTTCGACGAGGTCGTCGACGCCTGGCAGCGGGTGACCGGCGAGGACATCGCCCACGGCAGCCCCCTGTGGGTCAACGCCTTCGGCGACGCCAACCGGCAGCTCGCCCGGTACCGGCACGGCCGGATCCTGTTCGCGGGCGACGCCGCGCACCAGCAGATGCCCAGCGGCGGACAAGCCCTCAACCTCGGGGTGCAGGACGCCTTCAACCTCGGCTGGAAGCTCGCCGCCGAAGTGCGCGGCGACGCCCCCGACGGGCTCCTGGACAGCTACCACACCGAACGCCACGCCGTCGGCGCCGCGGTCCTGGCCAACATCCGGGCCCAGACCCTGCTGCTGCTCGGCGGACCCGAGGTCGAGCCGGCCCGCACCCTGCTCACCGAACTCGTCGCGCTCGACGGGGTACGCACCGAACTGGCCGGCGCCGTCAGCGGCCTCGGCATCCGCTACCCCGTCACGGACGACGCCGACACCGGGCGGCCGGGCACGGACCACCCGCTCCTCGGCCGCCGACTGCCCCCCTCCGCGCTGGACGGACCGGCTGGCGACACCACCGCCGCACTGCTGCGCACCGGCCGCGGACTGCTGCTCGACCTCGGCACGGGCGCGGGCCCGGCCACCGTCGGCCCCTGGGCGGACCGGGTCGACCACGTCACCGCCCGCCCGGCGACCGGCAGCCCGCTGACCCCCGGCGAGGCCCTCCTCGTACGGCCCGACGGACACGTCGTCTGGGCCGGCGACCCCGGCACCGACCCGCGGGGCACGCACACCGCGCTGCGCCGCTGGTTCGGCGCACCGGCCACCGCGCCCACCGGCACGGACGGCGCGCACCCCACCCACCGACACGCCGCGACCGCCGCCGCCCGCTGAGGCGGCGGCCGGCGCCGGCAACCAGGAAGGCACACTCATGGCCAAGGACGTCGACACCTTCGACGCGGACGTCATCATCGTCGGCGCCGGCCCGGCGGGCCTGATGCTCGCCGGCGAGCTGCGCCTGGGCGGCGCGGACGTCATCGTCACCGAACGCCTGGAGCGGCCCACCGGCCAGTCCCGCGGCCTGGGCTTCACCGCCCGCGCCCTGGAGTCCTTCGACCAGCGGGGCCTCGTACCCCGCTTCGGCGGGCTGGAGACCAGCCCGCTGGGCCACTTCGGCGGGGTGCAGTTCGACTTCACCGCGCTGGAGGACGCGCACTTCGGGGCCCGCGGCATCCCGCAGTCGCGCACCGAGACCGTCCTGGAGGACTGGGCCCGCGAGCTGGGGACCGACATCCGGCGCGGGTGGGAGTTCCTCGACCTGGAGCAGGACCCCGACGGGGTCACCGCCACCGTCGCCGGCCCCGACGGCGAACAGCGGCTGCGCGCCCGCTGGCTGGTCGGCGCCGACGGCGGACACAGCCTGGTCCGCAAGATCGCCGGGTTCGCCTTCCCCGGCACCGACGCCACCCGGGGCATGTACCTCGCCGACGTGGTCGGCTGCTCGATCCCGCCCCGCTTCCTCGGCGAGCGCGTCCCCGCCGGCATGGTGATGGCCGCGCCGCTCGCCGAGGGCGTGGACCGCATCATCGTGTGCGAGCACGGCGCACCGCCCGCCGACCGCAGCCAGAGCCCCGACTTCGCGGAGGTCGCCGCGGCCTGGCAGCGGCTGACCGGCGAGGACATCTCCGGCGGCGGCGCCGACTGGGTCAGCTCCTTCACCGACGCCACCCGGCAGGCGAGCGAGTACCGGCGCGGGCGCGTCCTGCTCGTCGGCGACGCGGCCCACATCCACCTGCCCGCCGGCGGGCAGGGCCTGAGCACCGGCGTCCAGGACGCCGTGAACCTCGGCTGGAAGCTCGCCGCGACCCTCGCCGGCTGGGCCCCCGCATCGCTGCTCGACACCTACCACGACGAGCGCCACGCCGTCGGGGCGCGACTGCTGACCAACACCCTCGCCCAGGGCACCGTGTTCCTCGGCGGCGTCGAATCGGAGCCGCTGCGGGCCCTGTTCACCGAACTGATCGCGCTGGACCCGGTCAAGCGCCACCTCGCCGGGATGGTCAGTCACCTCGACGTCCGCTACGACGTCGGCGCGGCCCCGGCCGCCGGCGAGGATCCCACCGCGCCCGGGGACCGCCACCCGCTCCTCGGCCGCAGGCTCCCCCCGCGCGATCTGATCACGCCCGACGGCCCCGTGGGCACCGCCGCACTGCTGCACCCCGCCCGCGGCGTCCTCCTCGACCTGGCCGACGACCCTGACGTGCGCGAGGCCGCGGCCGGTTGGAAGGACCGGGTCACCACGACCACCGGCGTTCCCCGGGACCCGTCCGTCTTCGCCGGTGCCACGGCCGTCCTGGTCCGCCCCGACGGCTACGTCGCCTGGGCGGGCACCGATCCCGCCGAACTGGCCCCGGCCCTCCGGCAGTGGTTCGGCAACCCCGCCTGACCGCGCCCGGCCCCCGGGGAGCCGGACCGGCCGGGCACCCCGGCCGTGCCCGGCTCCCGGGGCCGCCCCGCCCACCGTTCCAGGAAGAGACCATGAGTCGAAGAACCCACCGGCCCGCCCACGTCCGGGGGGCCCAGTGAACGCCCCCGTCCTCCTGCCCGTCGGGGCGGACGAGACCGCGCCCGGCATGTCGCCGGGCGTCCGGCCCATCACCCTGGAGGCAGGCGCCTTCACCCTGTCCGCGCTGATCGCCCAGCCCGTCGGCCCGCCCCGCGCGACCATCGTCGCGGTGCACGGCGGCGGCATGAGCGCCGGCTACTTCGACGGACAGGCCCACCCGGACGTCTCCCTCCTCACCCTCGGCGCCCGACTCGGCTACACCGTCGTCGCCGTGGACCGGCCCGGCTACGGCCTGTCCGCCGCACACCTGCCGCGCGGCCAGAACCTGTCCGAACAGTCCGCCGCGCTGGGAACCGCGATCACCCACCTCGCCGACCGGTACCCGTCCGGCGCCGGGGTGTTCCTCGTCGCGCACTCCTTCGGCGGCAAGCTCGCCCTCACCTACGCCGCCGAACAGGCCGGTCCCGGAACCGCCGGGCCCGCCCTGCTGGGCCTGGACGTCTCCGGCTGCGGGCGCGACTACGCGGTCGACCCCGGGGACCTCCGCGACCCGCACCGGCACGGTCACTGGAAGCGGAACTGGGGCGCCCTGCGCTTCTACCCGCCGAACACCTTCCGGGACGCCGCCGCGCTCGTCGCCCCCATGCCGCTGCGCGAGCGCGCGGAGGCGGCGCGTTGGCCCGAGAGCTTCACCGCTGCCGCCGCCCGGGTGCCCGTACCGGTCCGCCTCACCTTCGCCGAGCACGAACTGTGGTGGCGTAACGACGAGGAGGACCTCAACGAGATCGCCGAACTGTTCACCGCGGCCCCGTTCGTCACCATCGACCGGCAGCCCGACGCGGGACACAACCTCAGCCTCGGCTGGGTCGCCCGCTCCTACCACCTGCGCGCCCTGGCCTTCCTGGAGGAGTGCCTGGCCCGGGCCTGAGGCACGCACACAGGACGCGGACACAGGACGCGGACACAGGACACGGCTCGGCACAGGCAGACCACGAGAGGCGAGGCGTACCACCCCCCATGGACAAGACACGTTCCAAGCCCTTCCGCTCGCTCGCCGTACGCAACTTCCGGCTGTTCGCGGCCGGGCAGGTGGTGTCCGTGGCGGGGACCTGGATGATGGTCGTGTCCCAGGACTGGCTGGTCCTGGACCTGACCGGGGACTCCGCCACCGCCCTGGGCACCCTGACCGCGCTGCAGTTCACACCGATGCTGCTGCTCACCCTGTACGGCGGCCGGCTCGCCGACCGCCACGACAAGCGACTGCTGCTCTCCCTCGCCAACCTGGCCTCCGGCGCCCTGGCCCTCGCCCTGGCCGTGCTGGTCCTGGCGGGCGACGTGCGGTTGTGGCACCTGTACCTGTTCGCGATCGGGCTGGGCACCGTCAACTCCTTCGAGGTGCCCGCCCGGATGGCGTTCGTCGCCGAGCTGGTCGGCCCCGACCTGCTGCCCAACGCCTCGGCGTTGAGCGCCGCCTACTTCAACACCGCGCGGGTGGTCGGCCCGGCCCTGGCCGGTCTGCTCATCGCGGCCGTCGGCACCGGGCCGGTGATGCTCCTCAACGCGGTCAGCTACCTCGCCACCGTGGCGGCCCTGCGGCTGATGCGGCCCGCGGAACTGCTGCGCTCCGAACCCTCGGGCCGCGGATCGGGCGTGACGGACGGGCTGCGGTACGTCCGCGCCCGGCCCGACCTGCTGGTCCCGTTGGCCCTGCTGGCGGTCGTCGGCCTGTTCGGCTTCAACTTCCAGCTCACCCTGCCGCTGCTCGCCAAGACCGTCTTCCACGCCGACGCGACCGCGTTCGGCCTGCTCACCACCGCCTTCGCGGCCGGCTCGCTGCTCGCCGCGTTCGCCACCACCGCCCGCAGCGGGCGCCCGGCGGCCCGCACCGTCACCGGCTCGGCCCTGGCGTTCGGCGTGAGCGAGACGGCCGCCGGATGGGCCCCCGACTACGTCTCGGCGGCCGTCCTGCTCGCCCTGACCGGTTTCGCCACGATCTACTTCGCGCAGGCGGCCAACCACCGCATCCAGCTCGGCAGCGACCCCCGCTACCGGGGGCGGGTGATGGCCCTCTACACGCTGATCCTGCAGGGACTCACCCCGCTGGGAGCCCTTCTCGTCGGCTGGCTGACCAGCCGATACGGGGCGCGCTCGGGCCTGTGGGTCGGCGGATCCGTGTCGCTGGTCGCCGCCCTGGCGGCGCTGCCCGCGAGCCGGACCCGGCGCGGCTCCCGGACCTCCTCGGACACCGGGTCGCAGTCCTGCGGACCCGCTCCCCTTCCCCCAACCCGGTCCGCCGGCCGCCCCTGACAGACGGCGTACCCCGGCGCGCACCCGACGAAAGGCACCGACATGACCGACGATTCCGCGCACGGCTCGATCGGGCACCTCCCGGACCTGTCCGAACTGCGCGCCATGAGCCCGGACGTCCTCACCGCCACCCTCGCCCACTGCCTGCGCCTGCACCTGGACCAGCTGCTCCAGGTCCCGCCGGGCCACCGGACCAGCCCGCACCAACCCCTGCGCACCCAGGGGCTGGACCTGCTCAACGCCCTGCACCTGGCCCGGGGGATCCGCCGGGACCTGGGCGCGGAGGTGGCCGCCCAGACGCTGTTGGACGGCACCCTCACCGAACTCGCCGAGCTGCTGGCCCCGCGGCTGGCGATCACCGGGGCGCCGTCCGTCGACCGGCCCGAGACCGCCACCGTCTGAGACACGGGCCGGCCCCACCGCCACGGCGGCCATCTCCGGCCGCACCGCCACCCGTGCCACCACCATCCGCACCGCCCCGCACGCCGACACCGGACAGGAGACCCACCATGCCGCCCGCGATACCCGAGGCCCTCACCGCACGGCTCGATGAACTGGAGGCCCACAAGGAGGAGGCACGCAACGGCCCGGACCCCAAGGCCACCGAACGCCAGTACGCGAAGGGCAAGTTGACCGCGCACGAGCGGATCGCCCTGCTGCTCGACAAGGGCAGTTTCAGCGAGGTGGAGCCGCTGCGCAGACACCGGGCCACGGGCTTCGGCCTGGAGGCGAGGAAACCGTACGGCGACGGTGTGATCACGGGTTGGGGCACGGTCGAGGGCCGTACGGTCTTCGTCTACGCGCACGACTTCCGGATCTTCGGTGGTGCGCTGGGCGAGGCCCACGCGACGAAGATCCACAAGATCATGGACATGGCCATCGCGGCCGGTGCCCCGCTGGTGTCCCTCAACGACGGCGCGGGCGCCCGCATCCAGGAGGGCGTCTCGGCGCTGGCCGGCTACGGCGGCATCTTCCAGCGCAACACCAAGGCCTCGGGCGTCATCCCGCAGATCTCGGTCATGCTCGGCCCCTGCGCCGGCGGCGCCGCCTACTCCCCGGCCCTCACCGACTTCATCTTCATGGTCCGCGACATCTCGCAGATGTTCATCACCGGCCCGGACGTGGTCCGCGCGGTGACCGGCGAGGAGATCACCCAGAACGGCCTCGGCGGCGCCGACGTCCACGCCGGCACCTCGGGCGTCGCGCACTTCGTCCACGACGACGAGGAGACCTGCCTGGCAGAGGTCCGCTACCTGATCTCCCTGCTGCCCCCCAACAACCGCGAGCTGCCGCCCCGGGTGCTCAGCGGGGACCCCGCCGACCGCCTCGGCGATCGGCTGCTGGAACTGGTGCCGGCCGACGGGAACCGCTCGTACGACATCCGCGGCGTCATCGAGGAACTCGTCGACGACAGCGAGTTCATGGAGGTCCACGCGGCCTGGGCGCAGAACATCGTGTGCGGACTCGCCCGCATCGACGGCCACACCGTCGGCGTCGTCGCCAACCAGCCCGCCTCGACCGCCGGCGTCCTCGACATCAAGGCGAGCGAGAAGGGCGCGCGGTTCGTGCAGTTCTGCGACGCCTTCAACATCCCGCTGGTCACCCTCGTCGACGTCCCCGGCTTCCTGCCCGGAGTGGACCAGGAACACGAGGGCATCATCCGGCGCGGCGCCAAGCTGCTCTACGCGTACTGCAACGCCACCGTCCCGCGCGTCTCCGTGGTGCTGCGCAAGGCCTACGGCGGCGCGTACATCGTCATGGACTCCCGTTCCATCGGCGCGGACATCGCCCTGGCGTGGCCCACCAACGAGATCGCGGTGATGGGCGCCGAGGGCGCCGCGAACGTGGTCTTCCGACGGGAGATCGCGGCGGCCGACGACCCGGAGGCGATGCGCCGCGAGAAGATCGCGCAGTACAAGGAGGAACTCGTCCACCCGTACTACGCCGCCGAGCGCGGCCTCGTGGACGACGTCATCGACCCGCGCGACACCCGTTCCGTGCTGGCCCGCTCGCTGGCGATGCTCGCCGCCAAGCACGCCGAGCTGCCGCGGCGCAAGCACGGCAACCCGCCCCAGTGACCGCGCCGACCAGAGGAGAAGCCGCCGTGAACGGACCGGCCGACGAACACCTGATGCGCATCGTCAGGGGCAATCCCTCCCCGGAGGAACTGGCAGCCCTGACCGCGATCCTGCTCGCCCGCGCCGCGGGTGCGGGCGTCGAACCCGACGACGTGGCCCGCCGTCAGCAGGTCGTGGCCCTCTGGCGGCGCCCGGACCGGGTCGCCGGCTTCGACGGGCCGCGCACCTGGCGCTCGCCGGCGCGGCCCGCGCCCCGCGCCGCCTGAGGCACCGGGACGCGCGCCGGACCGCTCACGACGGCACGGCACGTCGGATCACCACGGCACGGCACATCAGGTCACCACGGAACAGCACGTCAGGTCACCACGGAACAGCACGGAGGGGCCGGGGAACTTTCTCCCCGGCCCCTCCGTGCTGTCGTCGTCCGTTCCTCGGGTCCTCGTGCCGTCCTCCCGCCGAGTCCCGGCTCAGGCCGCCCGGGCCGCCGGCGAGGAGCGGGCGCGGTGGTCCCGCAGGACCGTGCGCAGCCCCGGCTCCACGCCGGCGAGGCGCTCGGCCGCCTCCTGTGCGTACAGCAGGGTGTCCGGTACCGCCCGCATCACGATGCGGTGGTCCCCGTCGCCCAGGATCGCCACCGCGGCCACGTGGCCGTCGCACAGCGGCAGGTTGCCGACCACCCAGCCCTCGGGCCGGTCCCGCGCCCGCTGTTCGCCCAGGTAGTCGAGGTGGGCGCCGCGGGCCAGCCCGGTGCCGATCCCCTTGAGGTAGGCCTCCTTGCGGGTCCACAGCCGCCCGAAGGCCGCCGTGCGGCGGTCCTCGGACAGTGGTTCCAGCTCTTCCCGTTCCACCGGGTGCAGTGCCGGCAGACAGGCCTCCGCGGTCCCGACCGACGGAATGCGCTGGACGTCGGCCCCCACCCGGGTCTCCGCCACCGCGACCAGGGCCAGGCCGTGGCTGTGCGAGAGGGAGAACTGGGGGGCGCCCGGAACGCCGAGCACCCGGGGCCGGCCGTTGCGGCCGCCCGACCCGTCGTACCGTTCGCCGGCGATGGCGAGGTTGCGGGGCGCGATGCCGGTGTACACGGCCAGGACCCGGCGCAGACCCACGTGGGCGGCCGCGTACATGCGCCGGTCGTCGGAGCGGCGGTACGCCTCCACGCGCCGCAGCTCCCGGTCGTCCAGGTCGCCCATGGGGACGTCACGCGCCGACTCGGGAGGTGGCAGCAGCCACACGTCCAACTGCCGTTCGTCGAGGGACAGTACGTTCGCCACCGCCATCAGCGCTTGTTCCCGGAAAGGGTCTCCGCGCGGGTTTCGGTGTGGCTCTCGGATCGGTTCTCGGATCGGTTCTCGGTGTGGGTCTTGGCGTGGTTGAGGGTGGCGAGGCTGTTGGTGGAGAGGGCGGTGTGGACGTAGGTGCGGGCGTCGGCGACGGTGGCGTCGGGTCCGAGGATGCGGGTGATGTTGTCGGTGTTGAGGGTGACGGTGTGTTGGGAGGTGGCGGTGACGCCGTGGTCGGTGTCGCGGAAGGTCCAGTGGCCGGTGTGGAGGGTCATCAGGGCGGGGAGGGTGACCTGTTTGTAGGCGATCTTGTGGTGGGGGAAGGTGACGCGGTGGGACTTGGTGGTGTGGACGGAGCCGTCCTTGGCTCGGGTGTCCATTTCGAGGGTCTGGACGCCGGGGGTGTCCTCGGTGAGGCGGACGGTGGCGACGTGGGGGAGGCGTTCGGACCACAGGTGGGCTTCGTTGATGAAGTCGTAGGCGTCCTTGGCGGAGCCGTCGATGGTGACGGTGTCCTCGAAGGAGAAGGTGACGTCCTCGGCGCCGTGGGCGAACTCCACGTTCCGCTTCAACGCCGCCAACTCGGCCTCGGCCTCCCGGGCCACCCGCTCGCCGATGCGGTCCAGCGTGGCCGGGTCCTCGCCCTCGGCCCGGAACTCGTGGAACAGCCGGACCCGTGAGGAGTTCTCGTCGAGCGGCTCGACGAGCCACGCGCCGCCCATCGAGGCGACGGGCGCCTCGGTGGCCAGCAGTTCGAAGTTGACCCGCAGGTCGGCGTCCTGGACGATGCGGCGCAGTCGCCAGGTGCGCAGCGCCCCGCCGGCGCCCGCGGTGTCCCATACGCGCAGCCGCTGCTCGCCCTCCGGGGCCTCCTCGTGGGAGACGTGGACGGTGGCGGGGAAGGTGCTGGGCCAGTTGTCGACATCGGCGATCAACCGGTGGACCGTGGCCGCCGGGGCCGCCACGGTGATCTCGTGCGCCGTCTGGCGCACGCCCGCTTGCTTCATGTTCGGACTCCTCGTCCTTGAAGGGCGCGGGGAGTTGCGGGTGCCGGGTTCGCCGCATGTGGCCGTGGGGATGCACTGACGGGTGAACACGACGTCCCGCTTCGCCCGCGAGGTGAAACTTGTGGGTGCTGTCCGCGGACGGGACGGGTGGGGGAGCGGGGCGTACCCCGGGGGAGCGCAGAAGTGCCGCTGTCGGGCGGGGGTCCCGGCAGCGGCACTTCTGTCAGTGGGCCACCGCGTCGCTGTGACGGAGGCGGCCTGGTTCGGGGCCCGCGTGCCCGGGTCCGTACGCGGTCCCGGTGGGGGCTCCGGCCGCCGCACAGCCGGTCGGAACCCCCACCGGGGCGCGGATCACTCGCCGGCGGCGCGGGTGTGCACGACGCGGTAGGTGTTCTCGTCCTGCCAGGTCTGCAGGGCGCTCACCCGGGCGTCGACCTTGCGACGCTCGGGGGTGCGGTCGGCCTCGGCCTGGGCACGGAAGGCGTCGTACGCCTCCTTGCCGTCCCACTGCGAGTACGAGACGACGAACTTGCCCTCGATGCCGCGGGCGCGCAGGCCGCGCAGCACGGTGTGGGTGCGGTAGCCGGGCACGTCGAGCAGGTACTCCTGCGAGGCGCCGAGCGCGTCGACGAGGTCCTCCTGCTCCTCCTCGGCCACGCCGAAGAGCTCGATCGCGGTGTAGTCGTCGCGCTGCGGGGAGATCTCGACGCCGTCGAGCTCCGGCTTCGCCTGGACGAAGGCGATCTCGTTCTGGAGCAGCCGGATCGAGGTGGTGATCTCACCGAAGAGCGGCAGCGTACGGTGCTTGAACTCCTCGCCCGAGTAACGCACTTCGAGGTCCTCGGTGCTGCGCCACTGAATGAAGTTGGCGGTTCCCGGCTTGTCCTCGCCGGCGTGGACGGTGCTGGACATCCAGCCGTCGTAGGCAGCGGAGTCCACGATCTCCCGCATGGCGGCGAGCAGCTTGACCTGCTTCTCGGGAGCGTCGGTCGAGAACAGGTTGAGAACAGTCAGGTGCTGACCGTCGGCTGCAATCTTCGGCATTCTCTTCTCTTCCATTCGAGGAAAATGATGTGTGAACGGCCATCACTGCCGGCCGGTGTTCCCAGTGCATCCTGCTCAATGGAAGGGCCATGGGGAAAGGCTTGTTGCGTCAGAATTCGGATCCGCTCTGTCAAGCTCCGGAAAGCCTTTCAAGGACTTCTCACGGCTTTGTCAGAAGTCTGAAAAAAGTCGTGGTTCGCCAAGGGGCGGGCGCCATGCTCGCCTCATGCATCCAGGACAGGCAACCGCCGACACACGTACTCTGCTGGACCGCTATCTCATCGGTCTCGACGACGACGAACTGGACGACGCCTGGGCGGCGCGCCTGTTCACGCGTGACGCCCGGGTCGAGTTCCCCATGAGCGGCCACAGGGGCCTCGAAGGCCTCGCCGCCTACCACCGGGACGCCCTGGCGGCCTTCGCCGCCACCCAGCACCTGGGATCGCCCGCGGTCGTGGACCTCGTCGACGAGAGCCGGGCCGTGCTGCGCGCCAACCTCGTCTCCTCGCACGTCCACCACCCCGGGACCCCGGGCCCGCCGCTGTTCACCGTCGGCACGCTGGCGACGGGCGAGGCCGAACTGACCGACGAGGGATGGAAGCTGTCAGCGCTCACCTTCCGCGTCCTGTGGACCGAGGGGAACCCGCCCGTGCCCGAAGGATCCCGATGACGACCTTGGCCGTCGGGCTCAAGGAGTCGACCCTGGCGATGATGCTGCTCGACATCGGCGTGGTCCTGCTGGCCGGCGCGGCACTCGGCCGTCTCGCACAGCGGCTCCGCCAGCCCGCCGTGGTCGGCGAGATCGCCGCGGGCATCCTGCTCGGACCGAGCGTCCTGGGCCTGCTGCCCGGACACCTGACCGAGCGTCTCTTCCCGGCCGAGGTGCGCCCGCTGCTGTCGGCGGTCTCCCAGGTCGGGCTGATCCTCTTCATGTTCGTGGTCGGCTGGGAGTTCGAGAAGCGCCTCATCAAGCCGCACGCCAAGCTTGCGGCCGGGGTATCGCTGTCGTCCATCGCCACGGCCTTCGGCCTGGGCGTGGCGCTCGCGCCGTTCCTCTACCCCGAACACATGGTCGTGGCGGGCAAGGAGATCTCCTTCATCGCCTTCGCCACCTTCCTCGGCACGGCCATGTCGGTCACCGCCTTCCCGGTGCTGGCCCGCATCCTCACCGAGAACCGGCTGATGGAGACCAAGGTCGGCTCGCTGTCCCTGGCCAGCGCCGCCATCGACGACCTGCTGGCCTGGTGCCTGCTCGCGTACGTGTCGGCCCTGGTCGCCTCGGACGGCGACTATTCGAGCCTGGCCCGGATCGGCGCGCTCAGCGTCGGCTTCGTCGCCCTGATGTTCCTGGTCGTCAAGCCGCTCGTGGCACGCCTGGTGTGGCGCTGGGCCGCCGCCGAACGCTGGCCGGCGCTGCTGTCCGTGCTGTGCGCGGGCGCGCTCGGCTCGGCGTACCTGACCAGCTGGATCGGCATCCACGCGATCTTCGGGGCGTTCCTGTTCGGTTTCGTGATGCCGCGCGAACCCTCCCGGGTCCTGGCGGAGCACCTGCGCAAGCCGATGGACCACGTCAGCGTCGTGCTGCTCCCGGTGTTCTTCATCGTCACCGGTCTCGGGGTGGACCTCGGCGCGCTCACCGGAGCGGACTGCGTCGCGCTCGTCCTGATCATCCTGGTGGCCTGCGCCGGCAAGCTCGTGGGCGCCATCCTCCCGGCCCGGCTGGCGGGCTTCACCTGGCGGGAGTCCAGGGACCTGGGTCTGCTCATGAACACCAGGGGCCTGACCGAACTGATCATCCTGAACGCCGCCGTCAGTCTCGGCGTTCTCGACGGACGCATGTTCACCATGCTGGTGATCATGGCGCTGGTCACGACGGCCATGGCGGGCCCCCTGCTCTCGCGCCGCCGTCCCGCGCCCGCCGTCCAACCGCTCGCCGGTGCGCAGCAGTCGGACGCGGACGAGGTCCTCTCGCCGACCGCACCCGCGCCGGCCCCGGACTTCATCGCACCCCGTACCTGAGAGCCGAAGGCCGAAACCGAGAGAGAGGCATGTCGTGATTCCCGTTCAGTCAGCAACCACCGAGAACCGGGCTCCCGTCGACGGACGCGCGCTGCGCGACGTGTGCGGGCACTTCGCCACCGGTGTCACGGTCATCACCTCGGGCGGCGGCCAGGACGCCGCCGGGACCACGGTGAACTCCTTCACCTCGGTCTCGCTGGATCCGCCGCTGGTGCTCATATGCCTGCACCAGAACTCCCGCCTGCTGCCGGTGGTCCAGGAGAGCGGCGGCTTCGTCGTCAACTTCCTGACCCAGCAGCAGCAGTCCATAGCCTGGGCGTTCGCCGGGCGGCAGTCCGCCCGCTTCGAGGACGTGCCGCACCACCGCTCGGAGGCCGGACTGCCGGTCCTCAGCGAGGCCCTGGCCTTCCTGGACTGCCGGCTCATCGCCGAGTACGACGGCGGAGACCACACCATCCTGCTCGGCGAGGTCGTCGAACTCGACGCGCCCGGCGCCGAGGAGGACCCGCTGATCTTCTTCCAGGGGAACATGCGCGAGCTGGACCGCGAACCCGCGGACCTGCCCGCACACTGACCCCGGCCGGGCCGCCCGCGTCGGTCAGCGGGCGCTCCCGTCCGCCGCGTCGAACTCCTGCCGCGCGCGCTCCACTCGGGGCAGGTTGTCCGCCGACCAGTCCGCGAGGTGGGAGAAGAGCGGCGCCAGGCTGCGTCCGAGCTCGCTGATCTCGTACTCCACCCTCGGCGGCACCTCGGGGTGGTAGGTGCGCACCACGAGCCCGTCGCGCTCCAACTGCCGCAGACGCTGCGTCAGCACCTTCGGCGTGATCGTGCCGATGTTGCGGTGCAGTTGCACGAAACGCTGGACCCCGAACTCGTTCAGCGTCCACAGGATCGGCGTCGTCCACCGGCTGAAGACGATGTCGAGCACCGGGGCGATGGGGCAGGCCTGCTCCGACGTCACCCGGGCGGCGTGTGCCGCCGCTTCGCCCGACAAGGCGGTGCTGCTGTTCATGCGAACCCTCCAGGAAGTCACTTTCCTCTAGGTACCTACTTTACTGGGGATGCTAGCTTCCCGAAAGCCACCAGAGAGCGCCGGTGTTGCAGGCCGACGCCCCTCCCGCAGTCCCCGTTTTCCCTCCCCCGTTCTCATCCCGCTTCGAGGAGTGGCATGTCGATCCAAGAGTCCCTGCGAACCCCCACAACGCCGGAGGCCGGGCCCGCCCGGCGTCCCGGCCTCATCCTGGCGTTCCTCTGCCTGGCCGGCTTCATGACCTTCCTCGACGTGTCGATCGTGAACGTCGCGCTGCCGACCATCGAGGACGAACTCGGCATCTCCCAGACGGCGCTTCAGTACGTCGTCACCACCTACGGCATGGTCCTCGGCGGCTTCCTGCTGCTGACCGGCCGCCTCGCCGACACCCTCGGCCGCCGCCGGATGCTCCAGACCGGCCTGCTCCTGTTCGCCGCCTCCTCGCTGCTCGCGGGCCTGGCCCAGAACTCCTCCATGCTGATCGGCGCCCGCGGCGCCCAGGGCCTGGGTGCGGCCTTCATCGCCACCGCCGCACTCAGCCTGCTGACCAACAACTTCGAGGAAGGCCCGGCGCGCAACAAGGCGCTCGGCGCCTGGGGCGCCCTCAGCGGCGTCGCCGCCGTCGCCGGCGTCACCCTCGGCGGTCTGCTCACCGACGGCCCCGGCTGGCGCTGGATCTTCTTCCTCAACGTGCCCATCGGCATCGTCGGCGCCCTGATCGCCCCGCTCGTCGTCGGCGAGAGCCGCTCCGCCGAGCGCACCCGCAGCTTCGACTTCGCGGGCGCCGTCGTCCTCACGGCCGGTCTGATCCTGCTCATCTTCACCCTCGGCCAGACCATCGACGACTCCGACGTCCCGGCCGGCCGCATCTACGGCGGCTTCGCACTGGCCGCCGTCCTGCTGATCGCCTTCCTCTTCATCGAACGCCGCGCCAAGGCCCCGCTGATGCCGCTCGGCATCTTCCGCCGCCCCTCGCTGCGCGCCGCCAACGTCATCGCCATCCTGCTGCTGGGCACCTGCGTCAGCCTCTTCTTCTTCGCCAGCCTCTTCATGCAGCAGGTGCTGGAGTGGTCCGCCATCAGGACCGGTCTCGCCTACGTGCCCCTCGCGCTGACCACCGCGGTCGGCGCCGGCATCGCCTCCCAGATCGTCACCAAGGTCGCCGCCAAGCCCGTCCTGATGGTCGGCCTGACGCTGGTCAGCGGCGGCATGCTGCTCCTGTGGAACGCCCCCTCCGACGCCGCCTACCTCACCGACCTGCTCCCCGCGTTCATCATCTGCGGCCTGGGTCTGGGCGCCTCCTTCGTCCCGCTCCAGATCTCCGCCTTCGCCGGCTCCGAGGAGCAGGAGGCGGGCCTGGCCGCCGGACTCATCAACACCGCGCAGGAGATCGGCGGAGCCCTCGGCCTCGCCGTCGCCGCCACCTTCGCCTTCCGCCGGATCCCCGAGCTGACCGCCAAGGCGCACGGAGTCCCGGAACTGGTCCGCGAGGCACGCACCACCGTCTTCCACGACGCCTTCCTCATCAGCGCCGGATTTGCCGCGCTCGCCTTCCTGGTGACCCTGGTGCTGCTGCCCCTGACCAAGGCCAAGGACCAGCCGGCCGGCACGCCGGTCCACTGAGAACGGAACCCCTCCATGGCACCCACACGCACACCGGCACTGCGGCTCTCCGCGGAGGCCGAGGCCTTCCTCGCCGAGAACCACCTGTGCACCTTCACCACGCTGCGGCCCGACGGCAGCCCCCACACCGCGCCGGTGCGCTTCACCTGGGACGGTGACGCGGGCCTCGCCAGGGTCATGACCACGGCGACCCGGCGCAAGGCCAGGAACCTGCTGGCCAACCCGGGCGGCCGGGTGTCGGTCTGCCAGATGGCGGGCTGGCAGTGGCTCACCCTGGAGGGGACGGCCACCGTCTCCACCGACCCCTCCCGGGTCGCGGAGGGAGTACGCCGCTACACCGAGCGGTACTGGTCGGCGCCGCCGCAACCGCCGGGCCTGGCCGTCGTCGAGATCCGGGTCGACCGGGTGCTCGGCGGCTGAGAGGACACCGCGGACAGCGGTACGCGTGACGAGGGTGCCGGAAGCAGTGCTTCCGGCACCCTCGCGCGTCCGCCCGCACCCCCTCTCACCTCCCCGGAGCGGTCCCCTGACACTGCTGCCGGGGATCTGACGAACTTTTCAGAGCCCTGTATCGGAGACCGTTCAGCTTCCCGCGGCCCCTCGGAATACTGGAGAAAACGCCAGCGGGAGAGGGAAGATGGAAAGCTTGAACGCCGATGTCATCGTTGCCGGAGCGGGCCCTGCGGGACTCATGCTCGCAGGAGAACTGCGCCTTTCTGGTCTCTCCGTGATCGTCCTCGACCGTCTCACCGAACCGATGCGCCAATCCCGCGCACTCGGATTCTCGGCCCGCACCATCGAGGAATTCGGACAGCGCGGCCTCCTCGCGGAATTCGGGGAACTCGACACCATTCCGGGAGGCCACTTCGGCGGCCTCCCCATCGACTACCGCATCATCGAAGGCGGGAACTTCGGCGTCCGCGGGGTCCCCCAGTCCCGCACCGAGGCGATCCTGCACGACTGGGCCGTGGGCCTGGGCGCCGAGATCCGCCGCGGCCACGAGGTCGTCGGCCTCACCGACGGCGAGGACGCCGTCGAGGTCGAGATCGCCGGCCCCGAGGGCGTCGAGCGGCTGCGCGCCGCCTACCTGGTGGGCTGCGACGGCGCCCGCAGCACCGTCCGCCGCCTCTCCGGCATCGACTTCCCCGGCACCAGCGCCACCATCGAGATGAAGATGGCCGACGTGACCGGCGTCCCGCTGCGGATCCGCCCCACCGGCGAGGTCGGCGAGCAGGGCATGGTCGTCGTCCTCCCGCTCGGCCCGCACGCCACCCGCGTCGTCGTCTTCGAGCGCGGCGCCGGCGTCCGCCCCACCCAGGAACCGCCCACCTTCCAGGAGGTGGCCGAGTCCTTCCAGCGGGTGACCGGCGAGGACATCAGCGGCGCCACCCCGCTGTGGACCAGCTACTTCACCGACGCGAGCCGGCACGCCGCCGAGTACCGCAAGGGCCGTGTCTTCCTCGCCGGCGACGCCGCCCACATCCACCTTCCCATCGGCGCGCAGGGCATCAGCGCCGCCGTCGGCGACGTGGTCAACCTCGGCTGGAAGCTCGCCGCGGCCGTCAAGGGCACCGCCCCCGAGGGGCTGCTCGACACGTACCACACCGAGCGCCACCCGGTCGGCGCCCGCATCGTCGCCAACACCCTGGTCCAGCGCACCCTCTACCTCGGCGGCCCCGAGGCCGACCCGCTGCGCGAGCTGTTCGCCGAGCTGGTCCGCATCGAGGAGGTGCGCACCCACCTCGTCGGACTGGTCACCGGCCTCGACACCACCTACGGCGCCGCCCCCGGCGACCACCCGCTGCTCGGCCGCCGGCTGCCCGACCAGGAGCTCCTGGTCGACGACGCGAAGACCAGCACGTACGAGCTGCTGCACAAGGGCCGCCCGGTCCTGCTCGACCTGCACGACAACGCCGAACTGCGCGCCGCCGCAGCCGGTTGGACGGACCGCGTCGACGTGGTGACCGCCACCCGCAACGACGCCGACGCCCCGGCCGCGAGCCTGCTGGTGCGCCCCGACGGCTACGTCGCCTGGGTCGCCGCCGACGGCTCCGCCGAAGGGCTGACCCAGGCCCTGACCGACTGGTTCGGCGCGCCGCGCCACACCGCCTGACCCGATGACCGGCCGGCGTCCACGCAAGCGCCGAGTGAAATCGACAAAGAGGAGTACGGTCTTGCCCACCAAGGCTGAGGCAACGAAAGAGGCCCCCAAGGCCGAAGAGTGGAACGAGTGCGACGTCCTGATCCTGGGATCGGGTCTCGCCGGTTCGATCACCGGCGCGATCCTGGCCCGCCAGGGCGCCAACGTCGTCCTCATAGACGCCGGCCAGCACCCGCGCTTCGCCGTCGGCGAGTCGCAGAACCCGCAGCTCGTCGAGTGGCTGCACATCCTCGCCACGCGCTACGACGTCCCCGAGATCAAGCACATGCTCGACGTCAAGGCGATCACCGAGCACATGGGCCCGCACCACGGCCGCAAGCAGAGCTTCGGCTTCGTCTCGCACGACAAGAACCGCGAGCCGAACCCGGCCGAGGCCACGATGTTCGTGATCCCCAAGATGCTGACGGAGGCCGTCCACCTCTACCGGCAGGACACCGACTCGTACTACCTGACCGTGGCGGCCAAGTACGGCTGCACGGTCCGGCAGAACTGGCGCGCCACCGACCTCGACTTCGACGAGGACGGCGTCACCGTCACGGGCCACACCGGTGAGGTGTTCCGCGCGAAGTTCCTGATCGACGCGAGCGGGTTCCGTTCCCCGCTCGCCGAGAAGTTCGACCTGCGCGACAACCCGCCGCGCCACAAGCACCACTCGCGCTCGCTGTTCACGCACTACGTCGGCATCAAGCCGTACGACGACGTGTGCAACTACCCGGAGGCGCTGCGCCCGCCCGCCGAATCGCCCTTCCACGGCGGCACGCTCCACCACCTGATCGAGCGCGGCTGGTTCTGGATCATCCCGTTCGACAACTACAAGGACTCCAAGAACCCCCTCTGCAGCGTCGGCCTGACCTTCGACGAGCGGCTGTACCCCAAGCCGAAGGACATGACCCCCGACGAGGAGTTCAACCACTACCTCGACATGTACCCGGCGGTGAAGCGCCAGTTCGACGGGGCCAAGCGGGTCCGCGAGTGGGTCTCCACCGACCGGATCCAGTACTCCTCCAAGCAGACCATCGGCCACCGCTGGTGCCTGATGTCGCACGCCGCGGGCTTCATCGACCCGCTGTACTCGCGCGGGCTGTCCAACACCTTCGAGGTCGTCGACGCCCTCGCCTACCGGGTGCTGGACGCGCTGCGCGAGGACGACTTCTCGGTCGAGCGCTTCGAGTACGTGGAGCGCCTGGAGCAGGGCCTGCTGGAGTACAACGACAAGATCGTCAACGCCTCCTACATCGCCTTCAACCACTTCCGCCTCTGGAACGCCGTCTTCCGGGTGTGGGCCTGCTTCACCACCCCGGCCACGATGCGCCAGATCATGGCGCGCCAGAACTTCACCCTGGACGGCGACGACCGCCACTTCCGGGAGATGGAGAAGGCCCCCTACACGGGCCTGTGGTGGCCGGACAGCCACGCCTTCAAGCAGCTCTTCGACATCACCGCCGAGACCTGCGAACGGTTCGAGGCCGGCGAGATCGACGGTGACAAGGCCGCTGACATCGTCTTCCAGGCGATCCGCGACTGCGAGTCGGTCAACACGCCGTTCGGCTGGAAGGACCCCGAGGACCACCGGTTCTTCCGGGCGACCACCCCCACGATGATGAAGTTCATGTGGTGGGCGAGCACCTCCGGCCCCAAGGAGATGCGCGACCTCGGCCGTTCCATGCTCAAGGGCGTCGTCCGGCAGGGCGTGCGCGGCCGCAAGGTCTCCTGACCCCCGGCCCCTCCCGGGTCCACCGGCCCCGCCGTCCCCTCCCGGCGGCCGGGCCGGTGGACCCGCCGCCGCCAAGCCCCCCACATCGCTCGTCACACCGCCTCGTCACACCCCCGTCGCCTCGACCCATGGGACAACCCGTGATCACTCGTAGAGCACTCATCGGCGCCGGCACGGCCGCGGTCGGCCTGACCGTCCTGCCCGCCGCGAACGTCACCGCCGCGGCCGAGGCCGGCCGCGCCCCCTGGAACCAGCTCGCCCGCAACCTCCAAGGCCGGCTCGTCCTGCCCACCGACGCCGCGTACGGCGTGGCCAAGCAGCTCGAACTCGCCCAGTTCGACGCCGCCAACCCCAAGGCCGTCGCCTACTGCGTCAGCTCCGCCGACGTCTCCGTCGCGCTGCGCTTCGCCCAGGACAACTGCCTGCCCGCCGCCGTCCGCAGCGGCGGCCACAGCTTCGGCGGCTACTCGACCACCCCCGGCCTGATCATCGACGTGTCCGGGCTGAACGCGGTCGCGATGGCCGCCGGCAACGGCTCGGTGAACGTGGGCCCCGGCGCCAAGAACGTCGAGATCCTCAACGCACTCGCCCCGCACGGCCTCGTCGTCAGCGAGGGCGGCTGTCCGACCGTCGCGGCCGGCGGCTTCCTCCAGGGCGGCGGCTACGGGTTCCTGACCCGCCCCATGGGCATGGCCTGCGACGCCGTCACCTCGGCCGAGGTGGTCCTGGCCGACGGCCGCGTGGTCACCGCCTCGCCGACCCGCAACAGCGACCTGTTCTGGGCGATCCGCGGCGGTGGCGGCGGGAACTTCGGCGTGGTCACCCGCTTCACGGTCACCCCGCACGTCGGCGACCAGATGGCCATCACCAACCTGATCTTCCCGTACGACCGCGCCGCGGACGTCCTGGACGCCGCCACGACGTGGCTGGTGGACGCGCCCCGCACCATCGGCGGCGGCGGGTACGTCGTCCAGCCGGACGCGGCACCCGGCTCCGTCCCCAACGTCAACATCATGCTGGCCTCCCGGGGGACCCCGGCGGAACGGGACGCCGAGGCGGCCCGACTGATCGCCCTGACGGGCGCGCCGTTGGCCCGCCAGGACGCCGTCATGACGTACCAGCAGCTCATGATGATGATCTTCGGCTGTGGCACGCTCAGCCAGGACCAGTGCCAACGGACGGGCAAGTCCCCGTCCGGCGTGCTGACCCGACCCGAGTTCGGCCTGGAGCGCACCCGCCTGGCCGGCCGCCCGCTGGGACACACCGGCTGGACGGACGTGATGACGGCCTTCGACGCCGAGCGCAGGGCCGGCCAGGCCCGCTACCTCGACCTGCACTTCTTCGGGGGCGCGGCCAACGACCCGGGGCGCACGGACACGGCGTACGTCCACCGGGACTCGCTGTTCTCGGTCAACTACCGGGCTCTGATCAACGATCCGCAGCAGAACACCGCCGACGCACGGGCGGTCGCCACCCACTGGGTCGACAACGGCTTCCGGACCCTCGACCCGCTGTCCAACGGGGAGACGTACCAGAACTGGATGGACCCGGCCCTCACGGACTGGAAGCGGTCCTACTACGGCGAGAACTACGCCCGCCTGGCCAGGATCAAGACCAAGTACGACCCCGCGCGGTTCTTCTCCTTCGCGCAGGGCATCGGGTCCGCCGGCTGATCCGGACCCGGGACACGGGAAGGGGTCGCCGTCCCAGAACGGCGACCCCGGTACCCGGGCGGCCGTCAGGGACGGCGGCCGTACCAGCCGACGAGCCTGTCGATCGCGGGAGCATCCTCGTGCACCTCCACCACCGGACCGAACGGAACCTGGCCGCCACGCGGCTCGGCCGGCACGGCGCGGTGCATGTTCGCCAGCGGAGCGGCGAGCATCTCCGGGTCCCACGTCGGGTTCTGGCCGGTGGCCTTGGCGAGGTCCCAGACGTGCAGGACGAACTCGTTGGTGTAGATCACCGAGGCGACCACACCGGGCACCGGGCCCCAGGGCAGGCCGATCTGACGACCCAGCACGGCCGGGTCGGACCAGACCGCGTCGAACTCCTTGACGGAGACCGCCCAGGCCTCGGCCCAGTCACCGTCGGCGATGTCCTCCGCGAAGTGCGGAACGCTCATGAAGGAACCACCCGCACCGAGCACGGCGACCCGGCGCAGCACCGACACCAGGTGGTTGGCCATGTCCCGGACCGAGTAGTCCGGACAGGGCGTGACCTCGTCGTACTGGTCCGGGCGGATGCCGGCGAGAACCTCGTGGGCCAGTGCGACGACCTTGAAGAGGCCGCCGCGGGGGTCGGTGGACGGACGGGTGGCAGGGGCGCCGGAAACATTCACAGTCTCTGTCATGACTCCATCTTCCCCACCAAACAGGTCATCTCATGGCCTATTAAAAAGAACGTGGGCAAAATGAAGGCTGATCGTCTGGTCGCCACGCTGCTCTTCCTCCAGGCGCGCGGACGCGTCACGGTCAAGGAGGTCGCGGGCGAACTCGAAGTCTCCGAACGCACCGCCCGCCGCGACCTGGAGGCGCTGACCCTGGCGGGCGTGCCCGTCTACTCACAGCGCGGACGCGGCGGCGGCTGGAGCCTGGTGGGCGGCTCCCGTACCGACCTCACCGGCTTCACCCAGCGCGAGATCGGGGCGTTGTTCCTCGCCGCGGGTCCGCTCTCGGCCTCACCCGAACTCCGCGCCGCCCTGCGCAAACTGGTGCAGGCGCTGCCCGCCCCCATGCGCCCGCACGCCGAGGCCGCCTCCAAGGCGCTCGTCGTGGACGGCCTCGACTGGTCCCGGGCCGCCGTCCGCACCGCCGGCGGGCCGCACCACGACGCGCTGGAACAGGCGGTCCTGGACCGGGTCCGGATCACCCTCGGGTACACGGACCCCGACACCCCGCCCGGACGGTGGACCGTCGATCCGCTCGGCCTGGTCTGCAAGGCCGGCCAATGGCACCTGGTCGCCGCCACCGAGGACGGGCTGCGGTCCTTCCGGCACACCGGGGTCACCTCCGTCACCGCCACCGGCGAACCCGCCCGCCGTCCACAGGACTTCGACCTGGCCACGGCATGGCAGGCGCTCACCGACGGCGTGGAACGGGGCCTGCGCACCACCACGGTGCGCGCGGCGGTGCACACCGACGTGCTGCCCGCCCTGCGCGACCTGTTCGGCGACCGGCTGCGCGGGCCGCGGCCGCGCGCCGACGGCCGCCACGACATCGAGGCCGACGGGCCGTCACTCGACGTGCTCACGGCCCGACTCGCCGGCTTCGGCGCCCGCGTCGAAGTACTCGGACCACCCGAGGCGCGTGCCCACCTGGCGCGCCTCGGCCGCGAACTCGCCTCCGTACACGGGCAGTCCGCACCGGGGGCCGCCGTCCCGACCGGGGACAGCACCTCCCGGAGGGATAGTCACTTTCCCCTAGGTACTTACTATGTCGAGGATGCTAGCGTCCCCGGTATCACGGCGAAGGACACCGTCCGGCCACCGCGGCGCCGCCCCCGACAGCGGCTTTCTCCCACCATGACCCTTGATGAAGGAGCATTCTCATGATCGTTGTCACCGGAGCCACCGGAAACGTCGGCCGCCCGCTGATCGCCGCCCTCACCGCGGCCGGCGCCGATGTCACCGCCGTCTCCCGCAACCCGCTGCCCGCCGAACTCGCCCAGGACGTACGCCACGTACAGGCCGACCTCGGTCGCGCGGAGAGCCTGCGCGAGACCCTCAAGGACGCCGACGCCCTGTTCATCCTGCTCGCCGGCGAACTGCTCGGCGGCGGCGAGAGCGCCGAGACCCTGCTGACCGTGGCCAGGGAATCCGGCGTGCGCAAGGTCGTCCTGCTCTCCTCGCAGATCACCGCCACCCGTCCGGACGCGCAGTCCCACAACCGGCTGCGCGAGTTCGAGGACGCCGTTCGCGGTTCCGGCCTGGAGTGGACCGTCCTGCGCGCCGGCGGCTTCGCCTCCAACGCCTACGCCTGGGTCGAGTCGGTCCGCGCGGACCGCACCGTCCTCGCGCCGTTCGCCGACGTCGCGCTCCCGGTCGTCGACCCGGCGGACATCGCGGCCGTCGCCGCCGTCGCCCTGCGCGAGGACGGTCACGCCGGCCAGACCTACGAGCTGACCGGCCCGGCCGCGGTCACCCCGCGCGAGCAGGCCGCAGCGCTCGGCGAAGTCCTCGGTGAGGAGATCACCTTCATCGAGCTGAGCCGCGAGGCCGCCTACGCCCACATGTCGCAGTTCATGCCGGAGGGCGTCGTCCAGGGCACCCTCGACATCCTGGGACAGCCCCTCCCGGCCGAGCAGCGCGTCAGCCCCGACGTCGAGAAGGTCCTCGGCCGCCCGGCCTCCCCCTTCGCCGCCTGGGTCGAGCGCAGCCTGCCGGCCTTCAAGTAGGCCTGTCGGCCGACTGAACCCGCGGGCCTCCCCACCGACCGTCCGTCCCCCGCACGGGTCGGCGGGGAGGCCCGCGTTCCCGTTGTCCGGGGCGCGGGCCGCCCGGCGCACGGGGCCCGCGTCCCGACGCACGGGCCGCGCGTGACGCGGCGGGCACCCTTTCAGGCGAACGAAAACGGGTTCGCGAGTCACCGGTCTCCCGCTCACTCGTTCCCTTCACGTGATCCGTACTGGTGAAGGGACGCGAAGCCTGTGAGCAAACGTCAAAAGGGCCGAAGGCACCGCACCGTGAACATGACGCCCCGGCCGGTCGGACCGGCCCGGGGCCGTCCGGTGCGCGTGCCGGCCACCGTGTCCGTACCCGCCCCGGGGCCCGACCCCGTGTGGTCCCCGCAGAGCGACCCCGTGTCGTCCGCGGAGACCCACCCCGTGCCGCCCTCCGGGGCCGACCCCGTGGCCCCCGCGGCGGACCCGAGTGGGCCGGAGCCGCACCACGACCTCTTCCACACCTCCGTCCGCAACGGCGGCCTCGGCCTGCCCGCGGCGCGCACCTGGGACGGACTGAGGGCCACCGCCCCGGCCGGGGCCACCCTGGAGGAGCTGTCCGCCGCCGTCGGGTTCACCCCGCCGACGATCGCCAAGCACCTCAAGGCACTGGCCGCCTTCCGGCTGGCGGAACAGCGCGGCCCCCGCTGGCACCCGACCGACACGCACCCCACACCGTCGGGAACGGCCGCCGCCCCCTGACGTCGGACACGAAGGTGCCCCGCCCCGGCCCGATACGGCCCGGAGCGGGGCACCTTCACGTCCGGCTCGGGCGTCGGGCACGTCCGGCTCGGGCATCGGGTCGCTCGCGGGTGGGTGGACGCGGCCCGAGGGCATGGCCGATCATGGCCCGATGTCGCTCCGTACGCACGAGGTCGATCTGTTCGAGCAGTCGAGGGGCCGCCTGGAGGCCGTCGCGTACCGACTGCTCGGGTCGGCCGGAGACGCCGAGGACGCGGTACAGGACGTGTTCCTGCGGTGGCTCGCGGCGGACCGGGAGCGAATCGAGACGCCCGAGGCGTGGCTGACGAAGGTGGTCACCAACCTCTGCCTCAACCAGCTCACCTCCGCGCGCGCCAGGCGGGAAACCTACGTAGGACAGTGGCTCCCGGAGCCCGTCCTGGCCGGCGACCGGATGCTCGGTCCGGCCGACACCGCCGAGCAGCGCGAGTCGGTCTCCGTCGCGATGCTCACCCTGATGGAGCGACTGACGCCCAACGAGCGCGCGGTGTACGTGCTGCGCGAGGCGTTCGGCCACGCGCACCGTGAGATCGCGGAGATCCTCGACCTCACCGAGTCCAACTGCCAGCAGATCCACCGGCGCGCCAGACAACACCTCGCCACGCACCGGGCCCGCACCGAGGTCGACGCGGCCGCCGCGCGGAAGGTCGTCGAGGAGTTCCTCGCCGCGGCCCTCAGCGGCGACACCGACCCGCTGATCCGGCTGCTCACCGACGACGCGGTCAGCGTGGCCGACGGCGGTGCGGACGTCCAGGCCCGCAGGACCCCGGTCATCGGCGCGCTCCGCATCGCGCGCTACCTGCGCTCGCTCTTCCGGCCGACCCCCGCCAAGCGTGCGCGCGTCGGCGGCAGCGCCGCCCTGCACGCCGCCGTCGTCAACGGCGGTCCCGCCGTGCTGATCGTGTCCGGCGAGCAGATCCTCGGCGTGATCTGCCTCGGAGCGACTCCCGAGGGCGTCGGGGCGATCCACATCCAGGTCAACCCCGACAAGTTGGACCGCATCACGCGCCGGTGGGTGGCCGCGGGCCCGCACCCGCCTCTCGCCGAGGTGTGGTGACCCACGTCACACGCGCTACCTGTCAGGGATCGACGGGCTGTCCGGTTCAGGAGGTGAGTCCCACCGGATAGGAGCGAACCATGAAGCACCGCATTGTCGTCCTGGGAGCCGGATACGCCGGAGCCGTCACCGCGGGTCGCCTCGCGAGGCGCCTGCACCGCGACGACGTCGAGATCACCCTGGTCAACGGCGACCCCGAGTTCGTCGAGCGCGTACGACTGCACCAGCTCGCCACCGGCCAGGACCTGCGGCCCCGCCCCCTGCGCGCGGTCTACGCGGGCACCGGTGTGCGGCTGCGCACGGCATGGGTCGCCTCGGTCGACACGGACCGCAAGACCGTCGCCCTGACCGGCGAACAGGGCCCCGACACCCTCGGCTACGACACCCTCGTGTACGCCCTGGGGAGCACCACCACCGACCACGGCGTTCCCGGCGTCGCCGAGTACGCCCACGACGTCGCGGGGAAGCAGGGCGCGCTGCGGCTGCGGGCGCGCCTGGCGGAACTGGAGCCCGGCGCGACCGTGCTGGTCGTGGGCGGCGGCCTGACCGGTATCGAGGCGGCCACCGAGATCGCCGAGGCGCGCCCGGACCTCGAGGTCTCCCTCGCCGCCCGCAGCGGTGTCGGCGACTGGCTCGGCGACAAGGCCCGGCGCCACCTGCACCTCGTTCTCGACCGGCTCGGGGTCGCGGTCCACGAGCGGGCCGACGTCACGCGCGTCGAGGCGGACGCCGTGGTCACCGCCGAGGCCGGACGGATTCCCGCCAGGGTGACCGTGTGGACCGCGGGCTTCGCCGTCCACCCGATCGCCGCCGCCACCACTTTGACCGTCTCCGACGCCGGGCAGATCGTCGTCGACGCAACGATGCGCTCGGTCTCGCACCCCGACGTGTACGCCGTCGGCGACGCCGCGCGGGCCGAAGGCGCGGGCGGCAAGCCGCTGCGGATGGCCTGCGCCACGGCGACCCCGATGGCGTGGCAGGCCGCCGACGCCCTCGCCGCGCGCCTGACCGGGCGCAAGGTCCCGCAGAGCGCGATCGGCTACACCGCCCAGTGCATCAGCCTCGGACGCCGCGACGGGATCCTCCAGCGCGTGACCCACGAGGACGAGGTCACGTCCACCGCCATCGCCGGCCGCGGTGGTGCCCGCCTCAAGGAGCTGATCTGCTCGGCCGCGGCCTGGAGCGTCTCGCACCCGACCATGCTGATGCCCGCTCGCCGCCGTCGCCTCGCGGCGACCCGTGAGGCGCGGACCGGACTCGTCACCACGTGACGCGGCCGGCGCGTCCGCACGCCCGGGCCCGGCCCGCCCCGTCCCGCCCCGGCCCGCTCCTCACGCCCGGGAGCCGCCGCGACCGGGGCGCCGGTCCCGAGCCCACGTCGGCGTCCAGGTCTCGGCGGGGGAGCGGGCGGGTCGTGTGGAGCGGAGGTGGTCGCGGAGCATGGCGAGCGCGGGATGCGGGTTGTCGCCGAGCCAGACCAGCGAGTGCGGGTAGACCGGCGTCGGGTCGCGCACCTCGATGCGCCGCAGGTCGTGGTGGGCGGGCCCCACGAGCGGGTCCTCCTCACCGACGAAGGTCGCCAGGGTCGAGGAGCCGGCGATTGCCTCCAGGAGGGCGTCGGAGCCGAAGTTGGGGCCGATCGTGTCGATGGTCAACCCGAACTCGGACGACAGCTCGTCGTAGTAGGCGGCCCATTCGGTGCCGGGGACGACACCCGGCATCCAGATCTTGTGCCGGGCGAGTTCGCCGGGCGTGACCGCGCCGACGCCCGCGAGCGGGTGGGCCGGCCCGGTGAGGAGTTGCAGGCGGTCGTCGAGGACGCGGGCGCTCTCGATGCCCTCGGGGAGTTCCCGGGTCGGCATGGTGAGGGAGCGGAAGGTGGCGTCGATGCTGCCCGACAGGACGGCGGCGATGGCCGAGTCGGCGTCGAGGAGGTTGGTCACGACGTCGAGTTCGCTCTCCGGATGCGCGCCGTGGAACGCGCGCAACAGCCGTGCGGGCGCGATCCGCCGGTTGATCACGTCGACGCGCAGGGCACGGCGGCCCGGACGCACGGAATCCGCCGCCCGTTCCTCGGCGCGCAGGAGAGCGCGCGCGTGCGGCAGGAAGGCCTGCCCGTCGACGGTGAGCCGGACCCCGTGCGGGGTGCGGATGAAGAGCCGCACCCCGAGATCCCTCTCCAGGGCGGTGACGCGCTTGGACACGGCCTGCTGGGTGATCGACAGGTCGTCGGCGGCCCGCTGGAAGCGGCCGGCGTCCGCAATGGCCACGAAGGTGCGTACGGCATCGAGGTTCACGCCGACCCACCCTAGGCCCTGACCGGTCGCACAACGTGCGGTTGTGACCGCCGGTCGACGGGTTGTTTGACCCGCCGGGATGCCACTCGCTTTGATTCCTCCCGTCAACACGAGGGTGTTCCGCGAGCGGGCGAGAGGTGCGTCGATCATGGTGGCTGGACGGTCGCTGGGCCGGCCGTTCGGGTGGCTCTGGACGGCGTACGCGATCAGCACCCTCGGCACGTGGCTCGCGTTCGACGCGTTCCCCCTGATCGCGATCCTCGTCCTGCACGCCGGACCGACCGAGGTCTCGCTGCTGGCGGCCGCCGGACTGGCGGCCGGCGCGGCGCTGGCGCTGCCGCTCGGCCCGTGGCTGGAGTCCCGCAGCAAGCGGTCCGTGATGGTCGCGATGGACCTGGTCCGCTTCGCCGCGCTGATGAGCGTGCCCGCGGCGTTCGCGCTCGGTCGGCTCGGCTTCCCCCAGCTCCTGGTCGTGGCGATCGTGGTCGGCGCGGCCGACATCGTCTTCACGGCGGCCACCGGCGCGTGCGTGAAGGCGCTCGTGCCGCCGCAGGACCTGCTCCTCGCGAACGGCCGCTTCGAGTCCACGACCTGGACCGCCACCATGCTCGGACCCCCACTCGGCGGGGCCGCGCTCGCCGCGTTCGGCCCGGTGGTGACCGTGGTGGCCGACGCGGCCGGCCACCTGCTCTCGGCGGCGGGAATCCGCGCGATGGGCAGGCCGGATCCGCGCCCCGAACCCGGCCCGGCACCATCCCGGTCGCGCGTCGGCGACCTGTTCGAAGGGTGGCGGTACATCCTGACCGACTCCGCGCTGCGCCCGCTGTTCCTCAACACGGTCCTCGTCAGCGGCCTGATCATGGCGACCTCGCCGCTGCTCGCCGTCCTCATGGTGGGCCAACTCGGCTTCGCGCCCTGGCAGTACGCCCTCGCCTTCGCCGTGCCCTGCGTCGGCGGCCTGATCGGCTCACGGCTGGCCCCCCGACTCGTCGCCCGGTTCGGCCGGCACAGGGTCATGCGTACCGCCGGGACACTGCGGGCGTGCTGGTCGCTCGGGACCGCCTTCGTCGGCCCCGGCGCCGCCGGACTCGTGTTCCTCATGTGCGTCGAGTTCGGGCTGATCACCTGCATGGGGGTGTTCAACCCGGTGTTCGCCACCTACCGGCTCGAAAGGACCCCGACGGACCGGGTCGTCCGGACCCTGGCCGCCTGGTCGGTCGCCGGCAAGACCGTCATCGCCCTGCTGACCGCCCTGTGGGGCCTGCTGGCCGCCGTCACCGGCCCGCGCACGGCCATCGTGATCGCCGGCCTCCTCATGTCGGCGACCCCGCTGCTGCTTCCCCGACACGACCGCACGCCACGGCCCGGGCGGGAACCGGCCCGCGACCACACGTGACGCGGGCGGGGCGGTGAGGGACCCGCCGGGAGGGGGAACTACCGTGGCGCGTATGGGAATCACCCTTCCGCGAAGCCGGAGAGCGCTCGTCTGCGCCGTCGCCGCCGCGTCCCTCTGCGTCGCCGTCGCCGTGTGGGCCCGCCCCGACTACAGCGTGCCGGCGGGGCCCTTCGCCCGGACCGCACCGTGTTCGGACGTGGTCGCGCGCCTTCCCGAGAACCTCATGGGACACGGACGCGACGCGGTCGACGGCGAGGGAACCGCCGGGTGGGGCGCCAGGGCCGTCGTGCTGCGCTGCGGTGTGGAACCCCTCGCCCCGACCATCGACACCTGTGTCAACGTCAACGGCTTCGACTGGGTCCTCGACGACGCGAGGGTCAAGCGGGACGGAGCGTGGGTGTTCACCACGTACGGGCGCGAACCCGCGGTCGAGGTCGCGTTCGCGCGCGGCTCCCAACCCGCGGGGGACGCCCTGGTCACGATCAACGACGCTTTGGGCAGCCTCGTGCAGAGGGCCAAGTGCCTCGCGCTGAGCGATACCTGACGATCGGTGTCCCCGGCCGTGGCCGGTGGCCGCCGCCCCGAACGGGCGGGGGCGGCGGCCACCGGAGGTCAGGGCAGCAGGACGGCCTTGCCCCGGTTGAGGTGGGCTTCCAGGTCCGCGTGCGCCCGCGCGGCCTCCGCGAGGGGGTAGGTGCGCCAGACCGGGACGGTGAGTCGAGCGTCGGCGGCCAGGGCGACCAGCTCCGCCAGGGATTCCCCGGCGCTTTCGCCACCGCCCGCGCTGAAGCGGACGCCGTGCCGCGCGGCGGCCATGTCGGCGATGGTGACCACGCGCGCGCTGTCGCCGGTCAGGGCGACGGATTCGGCGAGCACGCCGGCGCCCGAGGCGTCGAACACGGAGTCGACTCCCTGCGGAGCCGCGGCCGTCACCCGCTCCACCCAGCCGTCGCCGTAGCGGACGGCGCCCGCTCCGAGCGCGGTCAGCCGTTCGACGTCCTGTTCGCCGACCGTTCCGACGACGGTGACACCCCGGGCGACGGCGAGTTGGGCCGCGATGATGCCCACGCTGCCCGCGGCGCCGTGGATGAGCAGGGTCTGACCGGCCCGCACGTCCAGTTCAGCCAGGACGCGGGCGGCGGTCAGACCGACCGTGACGAGCGAGGAGGCGACGTCCCACGGGAGGGCGTCGGGCTTGCCGACCGGCCGGTCGAGCAGGGCGTACTCGCCGTAACTGCCGCCGGTGGTCGAACCGAGCACCGCGTCGCCCACGGACGCCCCGGCTCCCTCGCCGACGGCGTCGACGACACCGGCCGCGTCCAGGCCGGGGACGACGGGGAAGTGGGCCGGTGCGTTGCCGGCCATCAGACCGGACCGGATCTTCACGTCGAGGGGGTTCACGGACGCGGCCCGCACACGAATGCGGACCTGGCCGGGACCGGGCTCCGGAGGGGTGACCTCCGACAGTTGCAGCACATCGGCCGTGCCGTACTCGGAGAAGGTGATCGCTTTGGACATCAGGGACTCCCGGGTGGTCGGGTAGGGGCCTCGTCGACGACTGGCGTGGGCGTCAGCCGTTGAGGGCGGGGTAGTCGGTGTAGCCGCGGTGGTCGCCGCCGTAGAAGGTGGACTGGTCCGCGGTGTTGAACGGGCCGCCCGCGGCGAGGCGGCGCGGCAGGTCGGGGTTGGCCAGGAACAGGGCTCCGTAGGCCACCATGTCCGCGCTCCCGTCCTCGATCAGCTTCAGCGCGTCGGGACCGGTGACATCCGGGTGGGTGAACGGATTGAGGACGAACGTGCCGGGCCACACGGTGCGCAGCCGCGGCCCGAGCTCGGGGTCGGGGCCCTCCATCAGGTGCAGATAGGCCAGACCCGGTCCGGCGAGCCGCGCCAGGAGCGCCTCGTAGACCTCGCCGGGGCTGGTCTCGGACATGTCGTTGTACTGGTTTCCGGGCGAGATCCGCAGACCGACGCGCTGTGCGCCGATCGCTTCCACCACGGCGGCGACGACCTCGACGGCGAAACGGATCCGGCCCTCGATGTCACCGCCCCAGGCGTCGGTGCGCCGGTTGGTGCGGTCGGAGAGGAACTGGTGGATCAGATAGCCGTTGGCGCCGTGGAGCTCCACGCCGTCGAAACCCGCCTCGATCGCGTGGCGCGCCGCGGCGGCGAAGTCGGCGATGGTCTGCCGGATCTCCGCGTCGGTCAACTCCTTCGGCGTCACGAACTCCTTGGGCCCCTCGTGGGTGAAGACCCGGCCCTGGGCGGCCACCGCCGAGGGCGCCACCGGCACCAGACCGTCGGGCAGCAGGCTCGGGTGGCCGATCCGCCCCGTGTGCATGAGCTGGGCGAAGATCACGCCGCCCTCGTCGTGCACGGCGTCGGTCACCTTCCGCCACGCCCGCACCTGGCCGGTGGTGTGCAGGCCGGGGGTGTCGGGGTAGCCCTGGCCGACCGGCGAGGGCTGGATGCCCTCGGTGACGATCAGTCCGGCCGAGGCGCGCTGCGCGTAGTACGTCGCCATCAGCTCCGTCGGTTCCGCGTCGGCCCCGTGGGCGCGGCTGCGGGTCATCGGAGCCATCACGACGCGATTGGCCAGGCGCTTCCCGCCCAGGTCGATCGGATGGAACGCGGAGGTCGCGGTGGTCATGTCGAGTCTCCTCGGGTGGTGGTGGTGCTACACGGCACGGGCACGGCAGGGTGCCCGCTTCCACGCAGTTGCCTGTCTGAACAAGTAAATCACCTGTTCGAACAAGTAACCAACCCGAATTTGTTCCTCGAGGGCTGAGGATGACGTGACGGATGGAGAGGTGGGAGTGCGCGAAATGCGGCCTGACCTGGTGATATGTGAGGTGACATCAGAGCGGCGTCGCCGACTTCAGGTGGCGGTAGGGTTACCTTGACCAGGCAGTAAAGCCCACGCGAGCGGTAAGGGAAGGAAGACGATGACGCAGCTCACGCCGGACGCCGGAGGCGAGCCCGTGGTGACCGGGCCCGTGGTGACGCAGCAGGAGGCCACCGTGCCGGTGCCGGCGGCGGCGGGCGGCGGCCCTGTCAGCCACGCGATCTTCCGCCTGGCCCGTCTGCACCGGATGTTCGCCGGTCAGCTGCTGCGCCGGATCGGCCTGCACCCGGGCCAGGAGCTGGTCATGATGCACCTGTGGGAACGCGGTCCCCAACGGCAGATCGACCTGGTGCGGCTGCTGGACTCCGACGCGGCGACCATGACCCGCACCGTCCGACGCCTGGAGCAGTCCGGCTTCGTCCGACGTCGGCCCTCGCCCACCGACAAGCGCGCGTCTCTCATCGAACCCACGGCGGCGAGCCACGCCCTGCGCCGTCAGGTCGAAGAGGTCTGGACCCAGCTGGAGGACATCTCGACGGCCGGGCTCACGGACGACGAGCGCGCGGCTGCCCTGCACACCCTCGAACGCCTGGAGAAGAACCTCGTGCAGGCGGCCGGCGACGCCGCCTGCCCGGTCGACGTGGACCACTGAGGACCACCCCGGCCCGCACGCTGACCGCGGGGAGCCGAGGCCCGCACACTGACCGCGGGGAGCCGAGGCCCGCACGCGCGCGACGGGCGGTGTGGTGGCCGGGTTCCACGAGCAGTACCGCGGCAAGGGCCGCCCGCGCGCCACGGGTGGTGCCCCGGTGGTGCCCCGGACGGGGCCGGTGGCAGGGGCTCCCGGCCCGGTTGCCCGCCCGGGGCGTCACCTCGGCCCGGTGCCCCCGAGGCGGTCGCGCTGAATGCGGTGGGCGAGGGCACGGCGTACGGAGGGTGGACCGGCGGGTCCCTCGGCGGCGCCGGAGGCTTTGGGCGGGACGTCGAGGCCCCGGCTGATCTCGTCGTAGGCCGCCCGGTGGTCGTCGGGGAGTTCCGCCCGGCGCAGCCGCAGGTCCTCTTCCACGAGGCGCCGCAGTTCGTCGACCGTCCCGGGCGTGAAGCGCTTGCGGCCCCGGGCGATGGCGTGGACGAGGCGCGCGCAGCGGGCGCCGTCGGCGACGGTCTCGGCGAGGGCCTCGGCCAGGCCCCACAGGCGCCCTTCCAGCCAGGGCGCGTCGTGCTGGTCGAGAGCGAGGTCCATCGGGGGCGCCGGTTCGCCCGCCCTGTGCTTCGCCACCTGCTTGGACACGGCCGGCTGGCTCATGTCGCTCAGGCGGGCGATCTTCTCCTGGGTCCAGCCGTGGTCGACGAGCATCCTGATCATCTCGGCCCGCAGCCTCCGCGCCTCCTCGCCCGCGCGGATGACGTCGTTGAGGTCGGTGAGCATCCGCTCGGCCTGCTCGTCGGTCAACGACGCGGAGCCGCGACGCGTGGACTCTTCGCTTGCCATGGCTCTGTTGTACACCCCGAAACCGCTCTTTCATAACCAGGTTGTACAACCTGGTTATGGCCGGCAGGGTTCACGCCATGCCCACCTTTCACGCCGCTGACGGAACCCGGCTCGCCTACCGTGTCACCGGAGGCCGACCCCCGGCCGCCGACCCGGCCGCCGACCACCCGGTCGCCGCCACGTCCATCGACCGGTCCGCCGCCGGCCCGATCGTCTGCGTCCCGGGAGGCCCCGCAGACTGCCGCTACCTCGGTGATCTCGGCGGGCTGTCCGCGCACCGCCCGCTGATCGTGCCGGACCTGCGCGGTACCGGCGGCTCCGCGGTTCCCGAGGACCGCTCGTCCTACCGTTGCGACCGCCTCGTCGACGACGTCGAGGCGCTGCGCGTCCACCTCGGCCTGCCCCGGATGACACTGCTCGGCCACTCCGCCGGCGCGAACATCGCGACTCAGTACGCCGCCCGGTACCCGGACCGGCTCGACCGGCTCGTCCTGGTCGGCCCCGGTACTCGCGCCGTCGGCCTGACGATCGACGCGCGGACACGCCGCGCACTGGCACTGCTCCGGCGCGACGAACCGTGGTTCCCGACGGCGTTCGCCGCCCTGGAAGCGATCATGGAGGGCGCCGGCGGCGACCCGGAGGCCATCGCCCCCTTCTTCCACGGCCGCTGGGACGACCAGGCCCGCCGACACCACGAGGCCGGCCGGCCGGACAACGAGGAGGCCGTCGCCCTCTTCGGCGCCGAGGGCGCCTTCACCCCGGAGGCCACGCGGGCCGCGCTCGCGGGGTTCGAGGCTCCGGTGCTGCTGCTCGTCGGGGAGTTCGACCTGAACAGCCCCCCGGCGTCGGTCGCCGAACTCGCGGAGTTCTTCCCCGACGCCGCGCTCGTGGTCCAGCCGGGAGCGGGCCACCACCCCTGGATCGACGACGCCGACCGGTTCGTGGCGACCCTCGCCGCCTTCACGGGGTGAGCGATGCCCGCCTTCACGGGTGGGGGGCGGCCGTCTCCACGGGGTGGGGCCGTCTCCACAGAGTGGGGGGCGTGGCCGGGCGGGGGCGTGGCTCGGGCCTGCGTGCGGCGGGCCGGTCCGGTCTGGACCGGCCAGAGGCGGGGCTCGGCTCGGGGCTCGGCCCGAGGCGGGCTCGGCCCGGTCGTGCGGCGGGCCGCTCAGTCGTCGGTGAGTCGGCCTTCGAGGTCGATGACCCACCGCCGCGCCCACTCGCGCAGGTCGGCGATGGCGTGCGCGTCGAGACCGTACTCGGCGAACTCCTCGTCGTCGTACCACTCGGAGCCGGCCAGCCGGTCCCGGAGATCGTCGAGGCGGAACTCGTCGCGCCCGTGCCGCGCGCCCAGCCGCTCCAGTTCGCCCAGGTCGCGGTGGCGCAGGCGGTGGGCCGCCTGGACGTCGATGAGATCGCGCGGGGCGCCCCGGTCGGCCAGGGCACGGACCTTGGTGCCGATCACGTCGTCGAGGGCGAGGACCGGTCCGTACTCGGTGTCCTCGGGCGCGGACCAGAGGTTCTCCTTGAGCACGTCCACCTCGCACCGCGCACCGTCGGCGGGGTCGGTGACCATGAGGCGGGCCGCGAGCGGGTCCACGGCGACCACCTCCACCGCCCAGCCGCGCTTGGTCAGCTCGTGGACCAGGTCGGCCGAGATGTCCTCCATCGGAGCCGGGTTCTCGGTGGCGACGTCGAGGTCCTGGCTGAGCCGGTCGACGAGCCCGTGGGCCTGCACCGCGTAACCACCGGTGAGGACCAGCGGGTACGGGGAACCGATGGCGATCACGTCGGCGAGGAGCCGGCGGTGCAGCCCGCTGAGGTTCACGCGAGCGTGGTGGTCCGGGTCGGGAGCTGGGGGAAGCGGTCCTCCCAGACCTGCCGGACGTGCCGGCTGACCAGGGTGCGCAGGACGGGCCACTGCGCGACCAGCAGGTCCCGGTCCAGGAAGGCGACCAGGTCCTCGCGCCGGCCCTCGGCGAGGACCGTCCGGTACAGGCTCATCCGCTGGCGCGGGCGGTCCAGGTCGTACGTCCGCAGCCCGGACCACGCGACGTGCGGCGGCAGCGCCACCGGCCCGCGGACGGGCCCCGTCAGCTCGGCCAGGGAGCCGGGCAGGCGGCCGGCGTACCGCGAGCGGAGCACCTCGCCGACCGGTGCCGGCGGGACGGGAGAGGACAGCTGGACCATGGGGCCAGTATCGCCTGTCCCACCCGTCCCCGGCACGACGGGTGGGGGATTCCCCCGATGGTGTGCGCCGGCCCAAGACATCCTCCTCCTGGGGGCACCACAACTGGCCCGGGGTCACGCGTCCCGGCGGCGCACCGCCAGCCACCCGGCGGCGAGGGCCACCAGCGCCCACAGCCCCGCGACGGCGAGCCCGCTCCACGGCCCGAGGGAGCCGGTGGCCTCCGTCCGCATCACCATCTGCCCGGCCCGGTCCGGCATGAACTGACCGGCCCCTGCGGCGACCTGGCCGACGACGAACGGCACGATCAGGAGCAGCGGTATGAGCAGGCTCATGACCAGCGTGCCGCTGCGCACCAGGGCGGTCAGTCCGGCGGCCAGCAGGGCAATCAGCATCAGGTAGACGCCGCAGCCGAAGACGGCCCGCACGGTTCCGGGATCTCCGAGGGACAGGGCGTACTGCCCCATCGAGGCCTGGCCCGCGAGGAAGGTGACGAGGCCGGTGATCTGACCGACCACGAAGGCGAGTCCGGCCACGGCGGCCACCTTGGACAGGTACAGCCGGGTGCGCCGGGGTACGGCGGTGAGGGACACCCGCAGGGCTCCGCCCTGGAACTCGCGGGCGAAGGCGGTCGCTCCGAAGGCGATGGCCGCTATCTGGCCGAAGTTGACGCCGAAGAAAGCTCCGAGCAGCGCATCGTCCCCCATCGCCCCCGGCTCGGAGGTGCCGATCGCCATCGTGGTGAGCACGGTGATGCCCACCGTGACCGCGAAGACGGCCATGAGCGAGCCCACGACCGAACGGGCCGACCGTATCTTGATCCATTCCGAGTGCAGGACCGGCGTGCGGGACAGGACGGTGAAAGCCATGGCAGTGGTTCCCATCGGTTTCAGGCTGCGGAGGCGGAGAAGGGGGTGCGACCGGCGGTGAGCGCCAGATAGGCCTCTTCGAGCGAGGCCCGTTCGTCGGACAGTGCGAGGACAGGGATGCCCTCACGGGCGGCCAGGGCTCCGACGGAAGGGCCTGTGCGCCCTCGACGGTCCAGCACCCGTTCGCGGAGGCCCCCATCCGCAGGCCCTCGCGGCCCAGGGCGGCCTCCAGCAAGGTCGGCTTCGAGGTACGCAGTCTCACTCTGGGCGTACTGCGGGCGTCGATGAACTCCGCGGTGGAAGTATCGGCGAGAAGCTTGCCCTGCCCCAGGACGACGAGGTGGTCGACGAACGAGGCCGACTCGGCCATGAGGTGACTGGAGACGAAGACCGTGCGACCTTCGGCGGCCAGCCCTCGCATCAGTTCCCGGATCCAGATGATGCCCTCCGGGTCGAGGCCGTTGGTCGGCTCGTCCAGCAGCAGCACTCCGGGGTCTCCCAGCAGTGCGGCGGCTATCCCCAGCCGCTGGCGCATGCCGAGCGAGTAGGTCTTGACCCTGTGGCGGCCGACCTCCGCGAGGCCGGCCCGCTCCAGGACCGCGTCCACCCGGGAGCCGGGGATGCCGTTGCTGACGGCGAGCGCGAGGAGGTGGTCACGGGCCCTGCATCCACCGTGCGCCGCCTGGGGGTCGAGCAGGGCGCCCACCTCGCGCAGCGGGTTGCGCAGGCTCGTGGGACTGCTGCCCCCGATGGTGGCGGTGCCGGCGGTAGCCCGGGCCAGGCCCAGGATCAGGCGCATGGTGGTGGACGGGAACCGCCATGAGAAACGATGTCTAGGCCTCGGCCCCGGGCCGCCGGCCGAGCGGGAGCAGGTACTGGAGCGGTTGTTCGAGGTCGTCCAGACCGAGGAGTTCGTGGGCCAGGTCGTCGTGGAAGCCGCCGAGGGGGGTGCCGGCGAGGCCCAGGGCCGTCGCGGTGAGCAGCAGCGTCTGCGTCAGGTGGCCCGTCTCCAGCAGGGCCAGGCGCAGGGCGCGCAGGCCGTAGCGGCGCCGCAGCACGCCGAGGTCCGCGTACACGGCCAGGACCACCGGCGCGCCGTCGATGCCGATCCAGTCCGGGTCCGTCGCGGGACGGGACAGGTACGTGGACAGGGCCTTGATCGCCTCCACCGGCGGAACCGGCCCGACGCGGCGCAGCGTTCGCGACCGCGGCACGCACTCCCAGGTGCCCGCGGGAACACCGGCCGTGTCGAGGACGAGGAGCCGTACCCGGGCCGTGTAGAGGGCGCCGGCGCTCGGGTGGGGACGGTGGACGAGGGCACGGGTCGAGCCGTCCGCGAGGAGCTGCTCGGAATGGGAGCTCTCGGCCAGGGAGTGCCACAGCAACGCGCCCAGCGTGTCCGCGTCGAGCGGCCCGGTGAGCGCGCCGCGCAGCGAGGACCGGCCCGCGAGGACCTCGCGCAGCGACACCTCGGGCAGCGGCCCCGTCGGCAGTGCGATCTCCGGCCCGGCCGTTCCCCACCCCGCCCGGCCGGTCGCCGACGCGGGGGAGAGCGGCGCCGACGGGCGCAGGGCCGTGTCCTCGCCGCGCCCGATCTGGAACTTGCTGCGCTCCAGGTAGCGGTAGTCGGGGGCGGTGTGCGAGGTCGGGAAGTAGTCGGAGGGCTCGCCCGTGGTCCCCGAGCCCGTGGTCCCCGAGCCCGTGGTCCCCGAGCCCGTGGTCCCCGACTCCGTCGTCCCCGAGCCCGTGGTTCCCGTCGTCCCCGGCTCCGTCGTTTCCAGCAGGGTTCGGGCGACCAGTCGGCACACGGCCCGCTCCTCGTCGGGGGTGACGCCGAGCCGGTTGAACAGCATGTGGAGCTGCGAGGCCCACACCCAGGCATACGAGGCCTCCGGCTCGCCGCCGGCCCGCAGCGTCGCATCGGCCTCCCGGATCCGGTCCGTCCACCGGCGCAGCCAGGGCGCCGCCGTGCCGTCCGCGAGCCGCCGCCGCAGGTCCGCCGCGCGCCGACCCAGCGTCGAACGCTGCGCCGCGTACACGGAGTTGACCCGGGCGTGTACCGAGGCGCCCGGCAGCAGCGGCACCTCGGTGACCCACCGCCAGCCGGCCGCGTGCCCGCGCAGCCAGCGCGCCGCGGCGAGTTCGTCCATCCCGAGCGCGTACGCCGTCGCGTGCGCCAGGTCCGCCGCGACCGTCAGCCGCGTCGCGCCGCCCCCGTCCCGTACCTCCCGCAGGGCTTCGACGACCACCCCGGTGGAGGCGGCGAAGACGTCCTCGGCGACCGGCAGCGCGAGCGGACCGCCGTACCGGTCCGTCTCGGGCACGTACGGCACGACCCGCACCTCGCCGTGGGCGGACGGCCACGGGCCCGGCACCGAGGGCAGCTCCTTCGCGGCCCGCGCCCACTCCTCCGGCAGCCGCGCCGCCGCGGCCGGGTCCGCGCCGTGTACCCGGATCCGCAGGTGGGGGCCGTCCTCCCCGTAGCGGATGAAGAACCACCGGTCGGCCTTCCCGGCCGCCACCAGGTCGTCCAGCAGCGGGGCCACGTCCCGCAGCAGGAACGCGTCGGCGTCCTCGGCGGTGGAGTGCAGGAACAGGTGGTGGCTCTGCCAGGTGTCGATCGTCGTCATCAGCGGTCCTCGAGGTCCTCGTCGTGGGTCCGTGCCCGCGGTGGGCCCGTGACCGTCGTGGGGTCAGGGGAAGGGGTGCGGGTGGAGCGTGAGGTCTTCCGGGCGCAACGGTCTTTCCGTGCGGCCCAGTCGGTACGGCACCTCCAGCAGTCGGGGGAGCCCCCGGGTGCGGTGGTTGACGTGCCCGAAGGTCATCGGCAGGGCGCCGGGAACGACGACCTTCACCGCGTGCAGTCCGAGCCGCCGGCGCAGCCCCCGCTCGGACTGGTCGACGGTGATCACCTCCAGGCCGGCCCGGGACAGCCGCTCCACGCTCGCCCCGAGCAGGTCGGCGAGGTCACCCACCGGTTCCGGTGCCCCCGGCCAGGCCTCCTCGACCGACAGTCGGGGCGTGTCCGCGAACAGGAACTCCAGGCGCGGGCCCGCCTCGGGCAGGGTGTTCACGCCGACGTGATCGTCCAGGGACACCACCAGGTCCGGCCGGTCCAGCATCGGCCGGAGCCGCCGCGGATCGCGCGGGCCGCCCTCGGCCAGGGAACGGTGCCCCGCGTCCAGCACGTTGGTGACGACCTCGGCCACCGCGGAGCGGATCGCGGCGCGCGGGTCGTGGTGCGCGCCGGCCGCCAGGAACATCCGGGGCGCGTCCGGGTGGGAGCCCTCGTACCGGCAGACCGCCACGACCGCCGGGACGCCGAAGTCGTTCGTCGAGTCGAGGAGGAAGAGCCGGTAGCCGGCCAGCGCCGCACGGTCCGCGAGCAGCGCCGTGTCCGGGTCGTCCGGTGGTGGCAGCACCCGGCGCAGGGGCGTCGCCGCGTACCACGCCATCAGGAACGCGTCGCGCTCCGCGACCTCGAACAGCCCGTAGAGCGCGGCCTCTTCGGGGCTGTTGCCGAGACCGCAGCCGTTCGAGGACTCGTACACCACACGGGGTCGGTCGGCGCCGGGGACGTCCCAGTACGCCACGTGCTCGGGGACGGCCGTGGTCCGCCGCCGGGTGAGAGACCAGCCGTGCACCCAGTCCATGACCAGGTCCGGGGTGTAGGGCACGGTCGGCGACGACGGGTGGCCGTGGTGGGCGGGGTCGGGCAGGCCGAGCCGCTCCGGGTCCACGGCCCGGTCGGGCCCCAACTCCGCGAAGGAGGCGCGCAGTCCCGTGCGCCGGCCGGTCGGCCGCATGCCCGTGTACCGCTCCACGCTCTCGAACAGCGCGATCCGCTCGCTGTCCCCGAAGTCCCGGGACCGGCCGTACCCACCGTCGTCGACGAGACGGCCGTCGGTCACGAACGCGCTGGTCAGGCAGAACGCGGAGTCCTCGGACCGGAACAGTGCGCGCACCGGGCCGAACCGCTCGTCGTACAGGGCCTCGCGCAGCCGCTCCGGCGCGGTCAGCGGGTTGGGCGCGCGGAGCACGTACGGATCGGGGAGCGGCCGGGGGGCCGACGGCAGCGCGGCGACGTCGGACGCCGAGTCCGAGGGCAGCGGGTGGCACACCGCGCAGCCGCCGACGGGGCGGACCCGGTGCGTGGACCAGGTGCCGCGCCCGAGGTGCACGACGTACACGACGGCCGACTCCGCATCCGGTTCCGCACCGGGTTCCGCATCCGGTTCCGCACCGGGTTCCGCATCCGGTTCCGCACCGGGTTCGGGCTCCTCGGGGGCGGCCGGCTCCAGCAGCTCCAGCGCGAGGGCGCCCAGCGACTCCGACAGGGCCGGCGAGGGCACGCCGGCCAGCTCCAGGGTCGGGCTCCGCCACGGCACGCGGCCACCCGCCGTGGCCAGCCGCTGGTACTCGGCGCAGCACAGGCAGGCCGCCGCGCCCGGCCTGAGCACCGGCCCGACCACCGCCAACGCCCCGTCGAAGCGCACCGGTACGAACTCCACGGGGTGGCCGAGTGCGTGCCGGCTCAGCTCCTCGGCGAGGTCGAGCGTCCACCGCGGCAACAGGACCACGGCCGGGCCGGACACGACCGCCGTCGCGGAACCGGCGTCGAGCACGGGCACCGGCCATGCCCCCGGCGCACCGGACGGGGCCGCGGTCGAGGTCGGGGCCGGCGTCGGCGTCGGGGTCGCGGACGGGGCCGTGGTCGCCGAGGTCATCGAGTCTCCCGGGGGGGTGTGCAGGACGGTGAATCCGAACGCCCGCAGCAGCGGCCCGGGTTCGCCGGCGGAACCGGCGACGGGCGGGGCCGGGGCCGGTTCCGCGCCCGTCACCCGGCGCAGCGCGTCCTGGAACGCCTCCTCGCGCCCGGCCAGATCCGCCAACCAGCGGCCGGTCCACCCCGAGTCCTCCCAGACGGCCGTCCGTGCCCCGGCGGTGGCCAGCGGTGCGACCGCGCCCCCGAGCCCGAGGCGAACCCGGGGCCGGGGCCGGGGCCGGGGCCGAGGTCGGGGTCGCCGACGCCGACGACGGCGGGATCGGAGGCCGCGACGCGGGCGACGGCCGCGAGCGCGGCGAAGGCGGCCGCGTCGCCGGGGGTCGCCTCCACGGCGTCACCGAGCGGGGCCCGTCCACACGACGGGCCGAACGAGGCCGCGCAGTGCCCGGTCGCGCGGACGACGGCGCGGTACGCGTCCTCGTCCGGAGCGAGCCGGAACACCTCCAGGCGCGCGGGCACGGCGAGCCGGTCGGTCAGCGTGGTCCACCAGTGGCGCACCTGCGGGTGCCCTGACCACCGGTCGGCGGGTACGGCCGCCGGCCCGCCCGCCGTCTCCGGCAGGGCGGCGGCGACCGCGCGCAGGGCCCGGCCCCGGGCGTGCCCGGGGTTCGCCCCGACGGTGAAGCCGTCACCGCCGAGGAGGAGTTCGGCGGCCCGGCAGAACAGGTCCAGGCGCGCCAGGTCCAGCCGGGGCGCGCCGCCGACCAGGACGCCGTCCGGGCGGCCCGCCCGGCGCGGTACGCAGCGGGCGAGCGGCACGGGTAACTGGCGCAGGTTCCCCGGGAGCGGCTCGGGCAGCATCCCGCACCGTTCGTCGGTGAGGGCCGCCAACCGCCGCAGTGCCTCGCCGAGGCCGGCGGCGGGAGGCAGGAGCCCCCGGCGGTCGGCGTCGACGCGGTCGGGCCCGAGCCAGCTGCGGTAGTCGGCCCGTGGCGGCCGGGCGTTCGCGAGCAGTACCGCCGGCAGGCCGGGCAGCAGCCGGTCGTCCTCCCCTTCGTCCGCCGGGTCCGCCAGCCCGGCGGCCCCGCACAGCAGCCGGTGCGCCGCGGCGCCCCCGAGCAGCGGGAAGAACGCGGCGGGCACGCCCGGCGGTCCGGGCGGTCCCGGCAGTTCGGTGCGGTCCAGCCGGGCCTCCAGGGCCTCGGCCTCGGACCGGATCTGGGCGGGGCTGCCGAGCGCGGTGGCGTATCCGCTCCCGCCGCGCCGGCCGACCGCCACGCCCCGGACGGGTCCCGACCCCCGGGCGTACAGGAGGACCCGGTCCCCGGGCAGATCCGGATCGACGGTGTACGCGACGGGCAGCCCGCCCGCCGCCAACGCCCGCCCGGCAGCCCTGGCCAGCGGGCCGTCGGGAGCGCCGGCCACCACTTCGGCCCGGGTTTCGAGGAGCGCCGCCCGCGCGGTGTCGGGCCGCTCGGCCGTCACACCGAGCCACTCCCCGACCGGGTCGGCCGCGCTGGTCCGCACGGTGGTCGGGGGCGGCGTCGGGCCCGACACGAGCAGCTCGTGCGCCGCCAGTTGCCCCACGAGCGTGTCCACCGCCCCGCGCAGCGACGAGCCCGGCTCCAGGCCGTCCAGGAACTCCTCGAACCCCCCGTCGCGCAGGGGTTCCTCGACCATGCGCCACAGGGTGGGCAGCGCCTTGCTGCCCTCCAGGGTGACGCTCCCGCGCCGCCCCCGCAGGTGCAGGCCCTCGCGCAACGGCGTCACGGCCACCCCGGGGCGCAACCGCCGCACGGCCCGGGAGCCGGTGCGCGTGCCCGCGTCCGAGCCGGTGCGCGTGCCCGCGTCCGAGCCCGTGTGCGCGCCCGCGTCCGAGCCAGGACGGGCGTCAGCGCCCGCGCCCGGGTCGGTGTCCGGGTCGGTGTCCGGCACGGCGGGCTTGTCCGGCACGGCGGGGTGTTCGGTGTTCACGAGGCGCCCTCCACCGCGTCGACGGCCGCGCCGAGCTCCGTGCGCCAGTCGCAGCCGGTCAGGGCGGGCACCGTACGGATCACCAGGTGCGCCGCCAGGTAGCGCTCCGGCGGGCGGACGTCGCAGATGGCCAGGAGCCGGTACAGGGCGTTCGTCGACGCGCGGTGGATCAGGTAGTCGGGGCGGCTCCACATCCTCCCCTCGGGGTCGGAGCGGCTCAGCAGTTCGTGGAAGGCGCTGTAGCCGGTGCGTTCCTCGTGGTTCCAGCGCCTCGCCGTCCCCGGGTCCCCGGTGGCCGCGGCCCGCGCCCGGTACGCGTCCGGGGAACCATGCAGGTCGGCGCCCCCCTCGTACCGGCTCCGGACCAGCTCCCAGGCGCCCGCCGAGTACGCGGACCAGGCCCGCTCCCACCCTTGCGCGCCACCGCCGCAGATCCGCCCGACGAGTGCGGTCACCGCGTCGTCCACGCGCTCCGCGTGACGCTCGAACCGGTCCCGAAGCCGTCCGTCCGGATCCTCGTGGAAGAGGAAGTCCTCCAGGTGGGACACGTACGAGTAGTGACCGCCCGCCAGCCCGCCGGGGTGGGCGCCGGTGTGCGCGGCCAGCGCGACCACCGCGAGCTGGACCCGGGCCTGCGCGCGGTCGCCGTGCTCGCCGAGGAAGCCGGCGCCGGCGCGCAGGGCGTCCAGGCCGGCGCGCAGCAGCTCGTCGCGCAGGTCCGCGCCGTCGTTGCCGAGGAGGCCGCGCAGCGCGGTGCGGTCGACGGTCTCGACCCGGACGGTGTTGTCCGCGACGATCGGCCCGTAGGGACCGGCGACGAGTTCGGCGCGGCCGGCTTCCGCGGCCCGTTCCAACAGCTCGGCCTCGGTGAGGTCGCCGTGCGAGGGGTGGACCCGCAGCCACGCGCGGACTTCGGTGGCGGCGGCCTCGGCGGCGGCGTCGACCCGTTCGCGCGGACCCACCAGGCGCAGCCTCAGGTGCGGGCCGTGCAGCCAGTGCCGCTCCACGTGGGCGGCGCAGCCGTCCGACGCGAGGGCCTCGGCGAGCGGCAGCACCACCTCGCGCAACAGGGGTGCCTTGACGGGATGGTGGTGGTAGACGACCACGTCCCGTGCCTCCCGCGCCTCCGGCGCCTCCCGGGTGGATCCGGCCTTCGGGGCGTCGCTCTCTGCGCCTCGCACGCCTCGCACGCTTTCCTCCGGCTCTCGTGGTTCTCGTTGTTCTCGGCGTTCTCGCGCCGTCGTCGTGTCCCGGTTCATCGCCGCCGCCCGGGCCGGTTGACCTCGAGCACCAGCTCGACCGCGTGCGTCGGGGTGTCCAGGCCACCGGGTGCGGGGAGCGCCTCCTCCAGGACCGCGCCGCCTTCGGTGTGCCGGGACAGCCACTTGGCCAGGCACCGCAGGTGCAGCGCGTTGCCGAGGTCCACCAGGTGCGGCTTGGGCCGGTTCAGCCGGTTGAGGAAGTCGGCGGTGGCCTGTCCGGTGACGGGGCCGCCGACCGGGTGCAGGAAGAGCTGCTCGGGCAGGTCCAGCAGGGCGCGCCAGCGGACCGCGGCCGTGGCCGGCACGGGATCGGAGCCGAGGTCGGCGCGCAGGGCGCGGACGACGTCGGGCGGCAGCAGCCAGCGCCGCCGGCGCAGCACCACGTGGCGGTGGAGCAGTCGGGGGGTGCGCGTCACGAGCCCGCCCGGCGCGGTGACGGCGCGGCGGGGCACGAGCGCCCCGAAGTCGACGGCGCCCTCGGGGTGGTCGGCCAGGTGGGCCCCGATGCGGCGCGGCAACAGCACGGGCGCGAGGAACCCCGGGTACAGCACGTCGAGGTGTTCCCCGGTGCTCCGCAGGCGCAGACGCACCTGGTCGGTCGCCTCGTCGTGGACGAGGTCCAGGTCGCCCTCGCCGATCGAGGCCCGGCCGCGGTCGGCGCCGATCTCGTCGGGGACGAGCAGCGGGTGCAGGTTGGCGTTGAAGCCGCCGACGGGTCGGATCTGCGCGGCGCGCGCGCCGGGGCCCAGCCCTCGGTGGATCTGCCGGGACACCTCGGCGCCGGCGCGCGGATCGAGGGCGTCGAGGAACCGGCTGGTGAACCGGCCCCACCCGCCGTACACGTGGTTCACGCACAGCGGGCCCGGGTCGGTCGCCCGCGGGCCCGGCTCCCGCTGGAGGAAGTACGCGTAGCCGAGCGGGCGTTCGACGGCCCAGTCGGGCAGCCGCCCGCCGAGACCGGCGACGAGGTCCCGGGGCAGTACGACCGGGTCGTCGTCGGCGGGGGCGCCCTGCGGGGGGTCCGTCACCGCCCGGACGACCTCCGCGCGAAGGTCGGCGAGCGCGCCGGCCCCGGTGGGGAAGGCGGCCCGGTCGCCGGGGGCGAGCGCCGAGAGCCGCCCGGCCTCCTCCCAGGCGTCGGCCACGTCGGCCCCGAACTCCCACGGGTGGCGGCAGGTGCCGCCGGATCCGTACCGCGCGACGAAGCGGTCGCGGACGATCCGGCGGAGCAGGTGCCCGAGGTCGAACAACTCGGCGAGCGCGGTGACCTCGCCGAGCGCCTCGTGGTCGGCGTCGTCGAGGAAGCCGTCGACGGGCAGCGGGTGGGGGGCGACGACGTCCTCGGACAGCACGTTCAGGGGCGCGGACACCGGCGGTACCGGACGTCCCGCGTCGGCCAGGGTCGCCTTCCAGTCCCGGGAGAGGTCGGCGAGCAGGGCGGGTCGTTCGGCGGCGGGCGCCGCCGCGAAGGCGGCCGTGAGCCGGGCGAGTTCGTCGAGGAGGTCGGCCCGGGCCGCGTCCTCGGGGTGGGTCGCGCCGAGCGCGCGGAGCCACGCCGAGAGGCGCTCCAGCGGGTCGCCGTCCTGCGGCGCCACCGGGTCGCCCGGCACCAGCAGCCCGGCCTGCCCCAGGCGGTCGAGGAAGGCCGAGGCGGCGGCGGGGCCGCCGTCGCCCGCCCCCTTCAGGGCGCCGGCCAGCCGCTGCGCCAACCCGGCCAGGGGCACCGGGGTCTCGGCGTGCTCGGTGACCAGGTCCAGGGGGCCGCCGTAGGGCAGTTCGACCTCGTCCTCCTCGGCCACCAGGTAACGCCCGCCGGCGAAGGCGGTCCGGTCGCGGGAGAACGCGGCCCGGCCGTCCTTGACCCGGGCGCTGCTGGTGATCCGGTGGGGGAGGGCCGCCCGGCGGTGTGGCGCGCTCAGGAGTGCGAGGGTCAGGGCCGTCGTCAGGGTGCGGTTGACCTTCACGACCGGGTGCAGGGGGTCCGTGAAGAGCGGCGCGGCTCCCCACGCGGCACCGGGCCGATCCGGTGCGGAGCCCGACGAGACGCCCCAGCCGACGGCGGTGAACCAGGACAGCGGGCTCGTCTTGGTACTGGCCCGCAGGGCGTACCGCAGCACGGTGGGCTCCTCCTTGCGCGCCCTGCGGTCGAGTACGCCGGTGCCGGCCCGTTCCACGGCCCGGAGCAGATCGGCGCTGGTGAGGGCGACGGCTTTGCCGAGGGCCGGTTCGCGACACAGGGCGGCCAGGGCCGTGCGCTCCCCGGCCAACGCCTGATCGGCGGCGTCGCCCAACTCGTCGAGGACCGCTGCCCGGCGGGCGCGCAGCGCGAGCCAGGACGCGAGCGGGGGGACCCGCTCCGGCAGGTCGCCGAGGCGTTCCAGGAGGGCGGGCCGGGGCTCGCGACCGTTGTGCAGGGCCCGGCGCAGGGGGAGCACGACGGCGTGGTGGAACTCCGCCGGATGACCGTTCCGGCTGTCGTACAGGGCGTCGCAGAGCGGCGCGGTGATCCGCAGCAACCGCGTGTCGAGCCGGTGCAGGTGGGCGAGCAGGGCACGGAACCGGGCTGCGGGCGGCTGCTGGGCCGGGTGGGTGAGCACGGTGGCGCGGACCAGCGCGTAGGGCGCGGAGCGCACCCGGTAGCCGCCGGCGCCGGTGTCCGTGTCGGCGGCCGGCCGGCGCGGCTGCGACATGACGGTTCCCCTCCTGTCGGTGATGACGCGCGGGCCTCCCCCCGTACGCGGTGTGCGCGGCGTACGGCGGGAGGCGTCACGACGTGTGCGGGTGTTCGTGCCCGACGGCTACAGCGTCGGGACCTCGGGTCGCTCCGGCTGGGCGCAGGAGGACGAGCCCTGGCAGGAGCAGGATCCCCAGGAGGCTCCGCCCTCGGGCAGTGCCACCGTGTCCCGCATGGAGGTCACGGTGAGGTCGCCGAGGTCGAGGTCGAGGTCGTCGAGTACGAAGCCGGGGCCGGGAGTGGCTCGGTCCATGGAGGTCTCCTCCGATCGGAAGGGCGACGGTCGACGGGCGAGGCCGTCGGGTGCGACGGGTCGACGGTCGACGGTCGGGGCGTGCGGCGGTCGGGTGTCCGCCGCGGGTGGCGCGCACCGGTGTCGGTGCGCGCCGCTCGTGAGGTGTGCGTGGTGTGTCGTGCGAAGGCCCGTGATGCCAGGGCCTGTGGTGCGAAGGCCCGTGAGGTGAAGGCCCGTGAGGTGAAGGCCGTGGTGCGAAGGCGTGCGGAGGTCAGCCCGCGAGTTCGCCCGCGTCCAGCGTCGGCTGGGCGCAGGAGGAGGAGCCCTGGCAGGAACAGGAACCCCAGGACGCCCCGCCCTCGGGCAGCGCGACGGTGTCGCGCATCGAGGTGACGGTGAGGTCGCCCAGGTCGAGGTCGAGGTCCTGGAGGGCGAATTCGGGGGTGCGTGCGATGTCGGACATGCGTGTCTCCCGGAAGGTGGAAGTGATAGCCGGATGTGCCGTGACCGAACGCCCGGTCCACGGAGCGGTGTCACCCGGCTCCGAGGGCTCCGGTACGGACCGGTCGGGCCCGCGGGCGAGCGATCCGTCGTCCCCTGGCCGAGGACTGCGGTTCGATCTCCTGGATCCGGGCTCCGTCCGGCCGTCGACCGGCCAGGCATCCACGATCATGCACGGTGCTTCAGGACCGCTGGAGGGGAGATGCAGCCAATATCCCGGCCAACGGAAGCCGGTGCTCCGTCCGGTATCGGGCCCTGGTCCGGGGGGAGTCGAGGGCGTCGCCCAGGTCCTGTCGTCGAAGTGGCCCGGGTCAGGCGAGACTTCGACGACAGGGCCTGGCAGGCCGCGCACCGGGCCGTCGGCCCCCGCCGGCGCTACGCGTCCCGTACGTACGCCCCCGCGCGCGCGGCCACCGTCGCGGCCGTCGCGGCACGGTCGGCCGCCGCCTCGTCCAGGGGCAGCGTCGTGGTCAGGAGGCGGTAGTAGAGGGGGGCCGACGCCGCGCGGACGACCTCGTGTGCGTCGGTGCCGTCCGGCACCTCGCCCCGGGCCGCGGCCCGCACGACGCACGGCGCCCACTCCTCGACGCGGACGGCGTAGAAGCCGTGCAGCGCCTCCGCGGCCTTCGTGTCGCACGTCGCCGCCGCGATCACCGCCTTGAACAGGGCGCCCTGCCTCGGATCGGCCAGCGTCCGCGCCACCAGCCGGGTGTTCGCCGTCAGGTCCCCGAGGAGCGAGCCCGTCTCCGTGCGGGGCACGGACTGCTGCGCCATGTCCGACAGGAGGTCGGTCACGAGGCCGGTGACGGTGCCCCAGCGGCGGTAGACGGTCGTCTTCCCCACCCCGGCGCGGCGTGCCACGTCGGTGAGGTCCAGGTGGGCGAAACCGCGCTCGGCCAGGACGTCCCCGGCGGCCCGGAGCACCGCCGCCCGTACCCGCGCGGTGCGACCGCCCGGCCGGGTGGTTCCCGGTTCGACCTCGGCGCCGGCCTCGCTCCCGGCACCGTTCCCCGCTTCGGTCTCACCCTCGGGCTCGCCCTTCGCGAACTCCATAACGGGACTCCTGTTCCATTAATGGGCATGGCTTGTTACGCTGGCCCCATCTTAACGGAACTGCGGACCCATTAGTTGGGGTGCGTGGGGGAGAAGGGGATGCGTCATGGAGTACAGGCGATTGGGTGCGTCCGGGCTTCAGGTGCCGGCGCTGAGTTTCGGGGCGGGCACCTTCGGCGGACAGGGGCCGCTCTTCGGCGCCTGGGGCAACACGGGCGTCGAGGAGGCGCGCCGCCTCGTCGACATCTGCGTCGACGCCGGCATCACGATGTTCGACACGGCCGACGTCTATTCCGCGGGCGCCTCGGAGGAGGTCCTCGGAGCCGCCCTCAAGGGCCGCCGGGACCAGGTGATCATCTCCACCAAGGCCGGCCTGTCCACGGGCGACGGCCCGGGTGACGCGGGCACCTCCCGTTCCCGCCTGATCACCTCCGTCGACGAAGCCCTGCGCCGCCTCGGCACCGACTACATCGACCTCTTCCAGCTGCACGCCTTCGACGCCGGCACCCCCGTCGAAGAGGTGCTGTCCACCCTGGACGACCTGGTCCGGGCCGGGAAGATCCGCTACACCGGGGTCTCCAACTTCTCCGGCTGGCAGACGATGAAGTCCCTCGCCACCGCCGACCGGCACGGCCGCGCGCGGTACGTGGCCCACCAGGTCTACTACTCCCTCATCGGCCGCGACTACGAGTGGGAGCTGATGCCGCTCGGCCTCGACCAGGGACTGGGTGCGATCGTCTGGAGCCCGCTCGGCTGGGGCCGGCTCACCGGCAAGATCCGCCGGGGCCGGCCGCTGCCCGCCGGCAGCAGGCTGCACGACACCGCCGACTACGGTCCGCCGGTCGACGACGAGCACCTGTACCGGGTGGTCGACGCCCTGGACGAGATCGCGGAGGAGACCGGCAGGGCCGTTCCGCAGATCGCCCTGAGGTGGCTGCTCCAGCGGCCGACCGTGTCCTCCGTCATCATCGGCGCCCGCAACGAGGAACAGCTGCGTCAGAACCTCGGCGCCGTGGGGTGGACCCTCACCCCCGACCAGATGGCGAGGCTCGACGCGGCGAGCGAGCGCCCGGCCCCCTATCCCCACTTCCCGTACCGGCGGCAGGAGGGCTTCGCCCGCCTCAACCCGCCGGCGGTCTGACGGCCCCCCGGGGCCGGCCTCACGCCCGCCGCACGCCGGGTGTGTGGTTCGTCGTAACGCCCGCGCGGCCCCGCCCGTCACGCGCGCGCAACACGCGTTTCCTACGGTGAGGGCCGCGGGACGGACCCGCGCACCCCGGTGGCGTCCGGAGCTCCCGGCGCCACCCGGTGTTCCCGACGGGGGGCTCCTGTGGCCGATGCGGATGCGGCGACCAGCCGGGTACGGACGGTCTGCTCCTACTGCGGTGTCGGCTGCGGGATCGTGTTGGACCTCGCCCGCGGCCCCGACGGACGCCGGCGGCCGGTGAAGGTCACCGGCGACCGGCAGCACCCCGCGAACTCCGGACGCCTGTGCACCAAGGGCGCCACCCACGTCGACATGACGGCCGCGCCCGGCCGGCTGGAGACCGCGCTGATCCGCCGGGACCGCGGCTGCGAGCCCGTCCCCGCCGACGTGGACGCGGCCGTCACCGAGACGGCCCGCCGGCTCAGGGAGATCCTCGACGCGCACGGCCCCGACGCACTCGCGCTCTACGTCTCCGGCCAGATGTCCCTGGAGGCCCAGTACCTGGCGAACAAGCTGGCCAAGGGCTTCCTGCGCACCAGCCGGATCGAGTCCAACTCCCGGCTGTGCATGGCGAGCGCCGGCAGCGGCTACAAGTCCTCGCTGGGCGCCGACGGGCCGCCGGGCTCGTACGAGGACTTCGAGCACGCCGACGCGTTCCTCGTCATCGGCGCCAACATGGCCGACTGCCACCCCATCCTCTTCCTGCGGATGATGGACCGCGTCAAGGCCGCCGGCGCCCGACTCATCGTCGTCGACCCCCGGCGCAACGCCACCGCCGACAAGGCCGACCTGTTCCTCCAGATCAGGCCGGGCACCGATCTGGCCCTCCTCAACGGTCTGCTGCACCTGCTCGTCGAGAACGGCCGGACCGACCCCGAGTTCATCGCCGCCCACACCGAGGGCTGGGAGGCCATGCCCGCCTTCCTGGCGGACTACCCGCCCGACAGGGTCTCCGAGATCACCGGCATACCCGAGGCGGACATCCGCCTCGCCGCCCGCTGGATCGGCGAGGCGGGGGAGTGGACGAGCTGCTGGACCATGGGCCTGAACCAGTCCACCCACGGCACGTGGAACACCAACGCCCTGGTCAACCTGCACCTGGCCACCGGCGCGATCTGCCGACCCGGCAGCGGCCCCTTCTCCCTCACCGGCCAGCCCAACGCCATGGGCGGCCGGGAGATGGGCTACATGGGACCGGGCCTGCCCGGGCAACGCTCCGTACTGGTCGACGAGGAGCGGGAGTTCACCGAGGACCTGTGGGGCGTGCCGCGCGGCACCCTGCGCACCGACGTCGGGCGCGGCACCGTGGAGATGTTCGAGGAGATGGCAGCCGGCGCGATCAAGGCGTGCTGGATCATCTGCACCAACCCGGTCGCCTCGGTCGCCAACCGCGGCACGGTCATCAAAGCCCTGGAGACCGCCGAACTCGTCATCACCCAGGACGTCTTCGCGGAGACCGAGACGAACGCCTACGCCGACATCGCGCTCCCCGCCACCCTGTGGTCCGAGTCGGACGGGGTGATGATCAATTCGGAGCGCAACCTCACCCTGGTCCCGGGCGCCGCCGACCCGCCCGGCCAGGCCGTCCCCGACTGGCGGTTGATCGCCCGGGTCGCCTGCGAGATGGGATTCGCCGACGCGTTCACGTACACCTGCGCCGAGGAGGTGTTCGAGGAGCTGCGGCAGGCCTGGAACCCCCGGACCGGCTGGGACCTGCGCGGCGTCACCTACGAACGGCTGCGCTCCACCCCCGTGCAGTGGCCGGCCGCGCCCGGCGGTCCCGACCGCAACCCGATCCGCTACCTCAACGACGGCGTCAGCCAGACCCTGGTCGAGCGCCCGGACGGCACGCGCCCCCGCCTGGTGTTCCCGACCGACACCGGGCGGGCCGTCTTCCACGCCCGCCCGCACCTGCCCGCCGCCGAACTGCCCGACGACGACTACCCGTTCGTCCTCAACACCGGGCGGCTCCAGCACCAGTGGCACACCCTCACCAAGACGGGCCGGGTCGCCAAGCTGAACAAGCTCAACCCCGGGCCGTTCGTCGAGATCCACCCGCAGGACGCGGCCTCCCTCGGCATCACCGCCGGCGACGGCGTGGAGGTGGCCTCCCGGCGGGGCCGGGCGGTGCTGCCGGCCGTCGTCACCGACCGGGTCAGGCCGGGGAACTGCTTCGCCCCCTTCCACTGGAACGACCTGTTCGGCGAATACCTCGGCGTGAACGCCGTCACGAACGACGCCGTCGACCCGATCTCCTTCCAACCCGAGTTCAAGGCCTGCGCGGTGACGCTGACGAAGACCCGCGCCCCGCTGCCCGCCACGCCCCCGGCACCATCCGGGGCCGCCGAGACGACCATCCCGCAGGCCGCCCCCGTTCCCGTCGCCGCCCTGGTGGCGCTGTGCGGTCCCGGCGACCTCGCGCCACCGGTCCTCGCCGACCACGAGCGCCGCTACCTGTCCGGCTTCCTCACCGGACTCGCCGCCGCACCGTCCTTCGCGGGAGTGCCCGCGCTCCCCCCGGACGCCCCGTTCGAGGCCGCGCACGCGCTCTGGATCGACGGCGTCCTCGCCGGGACGTACTCCCGCAGGCCGGTGTCGCCGCCCGAGCCGTCCGCGGGACCGCCCGCGCCCCCGCAGACCGCACCGGGCGGGGCGCCGGACCCCTCCGCCCCGGACGCCCCGGCGCGTCGGATCCTCGTCCTGTGGGCCTCCCAGACGGGCAACGCCGAGGACCTCGCCACCACCATCGGCGACCGGCTGGCCGCGGACGGGCACCCGGCGGCCGTGCACGACATGGCGGACCGCACGCCGCTCTCCCTGACCCCCGGCACCGACCTGCTCGTCGTCACCAGCACGTTCGGCGACGGGGACGCCCCCGACAACGGGGCCGGGTTCTGGGAGGCGCTCGGCGACCCCGCCGCCCCCGCGTTCCAGGACGTCCGGTACGCCGTACTGGCCCTCGGCGACTCCCAGTACGACGCCTTCTGCGGCCACGGCCGCCGGCTCGACCGGCGCCTCGACGAACTCGGGGCCGTACGCCTCCTGCCCCGGGTGGACTGCGAGCCCGACTACGAGGAACCGGCCCGGCAGTGGCTGGAGCGGGTCCGCGCCGCCCTGACCGGCGCCCCGCACCCGGCGTCCGGCCCCGAGCCCGCCCCGACCCCCGTGTCCCCGGCCGCTTCGGGCCCCGCGCACAAGGACGTCCCGCACCTCGCCCGGCTGTCCGGCAACCGGCTGCTGAGCCTGCCCGGCGCCGCCAAGGAGATCCGCCGGTTCACCTTCGACCTGGGCGAGGACGGCCCCGCGTACGAGGCCGGCGACGCCCTCGGGGTCCAGCCCGTCAACTGCCCCGACCTGGTGACGGAATGGCTGGCCGCCACCGGCCTGTCCCCGGACGCCGAGGTCGCCGTCCACGGCCGGGACCCGATGCCGTTCGCCGAGGCCCTCCACCGGCACCTGGACATCACCCGCGTCACCACCGACCTGCTGCGCCTCATCACCGAACACACCGGCGACCGCACCCTGAAGCACCTGACGCGCCCCGACAACAAGGACGGTCTCGCCCGCTGGACCTGGGGGCGACAGCCCGTCGACGTCCTGACCGAGTTCCCGGTCCGACTCGGCGCCCAGGAATGGGTCGACCGCCTCAAACCGCTCCGACCCCGCCTCTACTCGATCTCCTCCAGCCCCCTCGTCGACCCGCGCGAGGTCAGCCTGACCGTCTCGGTCCTGCGCTACGAGGGACCGCGCGGCCACCGGCGCAAGGGCGTCGCCTCCGGCTTCCTCGCGGACGCCGAACCGGGCACGCCCGTACCGCTGTTCGTCCGGCGCTCGGCGAACTTCCGGCCGCCCGCGAACCCGGACACCCCGGCCGTCATGGTCGGCCCCGGCACCGGCATCGCCCCGTTCATGGGCTTCCTCGAACACCGCCGCGCCCTCGGCCACCCCGGCGCCAACTGGCTGTTCTTCGGCGAACAGCGCCGCGCCACCGACTTCTCGTACCGCTCCGAACTGGAGGAACTCCACCGGCACGGCACCCTCAGCCGGCTCGACCTGGCCTTCTCCCGCGACCAGCGGACCAAGGTCTACGTCCAGGACCGCATGCGCGAGCACGGCGCCCAACTGTGGTCCTGGCTCCAGGACGGCGCCCACTTCTACGTGTGCGGCGACGCGAGCCGCATGGCCAAGGACGTGGACCGGGCCCTGCGCGACGTGGCCGTGACCCACGGCGGCCTGAGCGCCGACGAGGCCACCGCGTACCTGAAGCAACTCGCCGCGGACCGGCGCTACGCCCGCGACGTCTACTGATCCGGCCACGGAGCCGGCCGGCGGCTCGGGGGGCACCCGACTGACCCACCACACCCTCCGGCCGGGAGGCCGGGCCGGAGGGTGTGGTGTGAGCGGCCGTCACCACCGACGCAATCGCCGCCTCGGTGCGACTCAGGGCCTGCGGAAGGACTCCGCGTAGATGTGCCGGATGAGGTCGGTGTCGATGTCCGGGGTGGGATCGTTGTCGAGGTTCCCGCTGATGCCCTCGACGAACGTGTCGATGTCGCGTGCGGTGAACCCCCAGTCCTCCAGCCCGGTCGCCAGCCCCGTCGTGTCCAGCACGCCGGACACGGCCCGGTGGATGTCGTGGTGGCCCAGGGCCTCGGCGACGTCGGCGAGAGCGTCCTCGGCGTGCGGCCGGACGGTGCGCAGCCAGGCCGGGTAGAGCAGGGCCAGGCCCCTGCCGTGCGGTACGTCGATCCGCCGGACCGCGCCCATCGCCTGCTGGAGGCGGTGCGGCAGGCAGGTGCTCGCGCAGGCGACGTTGACGCCGCCGAGCAGTGCGGCGTGGGCCATCGCCTCCCGGGTACGCGGGCCGGCGTTCCCGGCGGCGACCAGGGGCAGGTGGTCGCGGATCAGCGCGATGGCGTGCCGCGCGTGGGACCGGCTCTCGTCGGTCGCGCGGGCCGCCACGTGGCCCTCGATCGCGTGGGCGAGCGCGTCGAAGGCGGTCTCGACGGCGACCGACACCGGGAGGGGCGCGGTGAGGTCCGGGTCCACGATGGCGACCTTGGGGAAGACGTCGTCGCCGCGGATGCCGGACTTGAAGCCCCGGACGACGTCGGTGACGATGGCCCCCTTGGTCACCTCGGACCCGCTGCCGGCCGTCGTCGGCACCGCGATGACGGGGAGCGCCGACGGTGAGGCGGCGAGCGTCTCGCCGATGATGTCGCGCACGGTGTCGTACGGGCCGGCCACGGACACGGCCTTGGCCGCGTCGATGGCGCTGCCGCCGCCGAGGCCGATCACGACGTCGCAGGACCGTGACCTCGCCAGCGCGACGGCCTCGTCGATCTCGTCGGACCGGGGGTTGGCGCTGATCTTGTCGAAGACGGTCACCGACAGGCCCGCCCGGCGCAGCGAATCCGCCGCCCGGTCCAGGAAGCCGTGTCGGCGCATCGCGGTGCGCCCGCACACGATCAGCGCGTGCCCGCCCCACTGGGCCGAGAGCGCGCCGACCCGGTCCAGGGTGCCGCTCCCGAAGACCACGTGGGTGGGTACGGGGAACTCAAGCCGCATGGTCACCGACTCCCTTCTTCCGGTTGTCCTCCAGTGCCTCGATGACGGCGCAGGTGCCGTCGGCGAGGTAGTGCAGTGCGGAGCCGCCGCCGGTGGACCGGGGACCGGTCCAGGGAAGCTCCGTGACGGTGTCGCCGCCGAGCAGCAGGGTGTGCGGCTCGCCGGGTTCACGGGCACCCAGCACCGCTGCCGCGGCACGGTGGTTTCCCTCGGAGTGTCTGCCGGGGGTCCCGGCCACCAGGACCCGGCCGGCTTCCCGTACCGCGTCCACCGCCCACCCCTCCAGGTCGAAGTCGACGATGGCCCAGCCGTCCGGGACACCCGCCTCGACGCCCACGGTCCGGGTCGCGCCGTCGGGGCCGGCGATCAGGACCGTACGAGGCAGGTGGATGCGGGCCCGGCGCCGGCCGCCGAGCACGGTGCGTGCCACGGTGGCACAGCGCTCGGCGTCGGTGCCCAGCTCGGAGGCGCCGATGGCGTACCCGCTGACCGCCAGCAGGGTGTTGAGCACCACCCCGCCGGGGATCACCACGTCGTACGTGCGCGTCAGGCTCTCCAGCCCCACCACCGTCTTCTCCGGTTTGACGCCGCCCAGCACGGCCACCGAACCGGATGTCCCGCCACCGGCCGCCCACGGTCGCAGCAGCTCGGTCTCGCGCAGGAGACTGGAGGCCGCGTAGCCCGGGAGGAAGTCGAGGATGCCGACGTTGGAGGCGTGGCGGCGGTGTGCCTTGGAGAATCCGCCGACGGCCACCCGCTCGCCCAGGCGGGCGAGCGCGGCGGCCAGTTCGCGGTCGCCGCGTTCCTCGCCCGCATCCAGCCGGACGTTGCCGAACAGTGCGATCTCGCCGTCGCGCAGCTCCGCGGCCCAGCGCCGGGCCTGCCGCGAGGAGCACTCCGGCAGATAGCGAACGTCCCGCCCCAGGCGCCGGCCGAGGTACTCGGCCAGATGGTCCAGGTGCCGGGCCGTGCCGTCCTTCGCGCTGCCCTGATGGCTGAGGAGCGCGACCCGGGCGCCCGCCGCGGCCAGGCCGCGCAGGTCGTCCAGTTCGGTGTCGATCCGGCCGGTGTCGGCCAGTGCGGGGCCGACGTTGAACCCGGCGGAGTAGACCCAGCGCTCCCCGGGCGCGACCGGATGATCGCGCAGCAGCCGCATGGTGCTCACAGCCCGTAGTGGGACAGGCCGGTCCGCTCGTCGAGACCGAACATCACGTTCATGTTCTGGATCGCGGATCCGGCCGCTCCCTTGACGAGGTTGTCGGTCACGGCGATCACCTTGACGAACCCCCGGGCGGCGTCGTAGTCCACGCCGATGTGGCAGAAGTTGGAGCCGGTGACGGCCTTCAGGCTCGGATAGACGCCGTACTCCTTGGCGTTGAGACCGGCCCTCTTCGGTGCGCTGTTGACGCGGACGAAGAACTCGTCGGCGTAGTGGCGCTCGTAGAGGTCCAGCAGCGAGGCCCGGTCGATCCGCGCGCGCTCCTGCGGACGGACGGCCAGGCTCGCCTGGATGTAGATGCCCCGGGCGAAGTTTCCGTGTGCCGTGGTCATGTCGACGCACAACTCCCGGCCGGCCAGGGGCGCGAGATGGTTCTCCAGCTCCGGGGCGTGGCGATGCCCTTCGAGGCTGTACGGGAGCATGGAGCCGAACACCTCGGCGTGCATGATCTCGGTGAGCGGCTTGTTCCCGGCCCCGGTGGTGCCGTTGACGGCGGCGAGGTGGACGGGGACGTCCAGGTCGGCGAGGCCGCTGCGCAACAGGGGGGCCAGTCCGAGCACGGTCGTGATGGCGTAGCAGCCGGGGTTGGCCACCAGTCGGGCGCCGGCGACCTGTTCGCGGTGGAGTTCGGTCACTCCGTAGACGGCCTCGTCGAGCAGGTGGGGGGCGGCGTGGGGCGCGCCGTACACCTCGGCGTACCGCTGCGGGTCGCGGAAGCGGAAGTCGGCGCTGACGTCGACGACCTTCACCCCGCGGTCCAGGAAGTGGGCCGCCGAGCGCATCGCCTCGCCCGACGGGGTGCAGAAGAACACCACGTCGAGGTCGTCCGCGCGGCGCCGGAGCTCATCCACGTCGACGAAGCTCAGCCCGCAGCCGAGCAGATTGGGATGGACCCGGTCGAACTCCTCGTCGCCCCGGGCCGTGGGCGTGATGGAGCCGACTCCGGGGTGGTTGAGCAGCAGCCGGGCGAGTTCGCCGCCTGCGTGGCCGGTGCCTCCCACGATGCCGATGTGGAGCGTCATGCGTCACCTCGCGGAGTAAGGATGATCTTGCCGGTGGTGGCCCTGCCCTCGGCCATCAGGCTCATGGCCTCGGCGGTGTCGGCCAGCGCGAATCGGTGCGTGACCATGGGGCGGGGGTCGATCTCCCCGGCGGCCAGCCAGGAGATCACGGTGCGGAAGTCCGCGGCCGTCGACAACGAGGAGCCGACGACCGTCACCTCCCGGCCGACGAGGGCGTTGGCCGCCAGCGCCACCGGGCCGTCGAAGAAGCTGACCACGATCACGGTGCCGCCGGCCCGCACGTGGCCGACCGCCTCGTCGAGCGCTCCGGGGTGGCCGGCGGCGACCACGACGACGTCCGCCTCGGCGGGCGGCCCGGCCGGGGCGAGGACGTCGGCGTACGCGTCCGCACCGAGAGCCAGGGCGCGGTCGCCCTTCTCCTGGCCGACGTCGGTGCACGTGATCCGGGTGAAGCCGAGCCGGCGTGCCGCGATCAGGCAGGACAGGCCGATGTTGCCGGATCCGATGACGCGCATCGTGCGCCCCGCTGCCGGGCCGGCGAGCCGGATGGCGTGCAGGCCGATGGAGAGCGGTTCGACGAGCGCGCCGAGCTCCGGGTCGAGCCCCGGGGGCAGGGCGAAGGTCATGTTCGGCCGGAGCGTCACATACTCCGCGAAGGAGCCCTCCCACCCCAGGTGGCACAGATTCCGCTTGTCTCGGCAGAGGTTGGTGAGCCTCTGAGCGCACCGGTCGCAGCTCGCGCAGTGCGCGTAGGCCGCCGAGCAGACCAGGTCGCCGACGGCGAAGCCGCCCGCCGCCCGCTCCACGACGCCGCACAGCTCGTGGCCGAGGACGACCGGTGCGGTCTTGTAGGGGTGAGTGCCCCGGTACGTGGCGAGGTCCGACCCGCACACGCCGGTGGCGAGCACCCGGACCAGCAGTTCCTCCCCGTCGGTGACGGCGGGCAGCGGCCCGCTCCGGTACTCGATCCGCCCGTACTCCGTGAGCACGGCGCTGTTCATCGGCACGAGGTGGCCACCTTCCGTCCGGCGAGCACCTCGTGCAGTGAGTCGAGGAGGATCCGACCGATGCGTTCCTGGGAGTCCGCCGACATCGCGCCGATGTGCGGCGTGATCACGACGTTGTCCAGCTCGGCGAGGCGGCCCGGGTTGCCCTCCTCGGCCACCACGTCGAGTGCGGCGCCCGCGATCTCGCCGTCGGTGAGCGCCCGGTACAGGGCCTCCTCGTCGACCACGGGGCCCCGCGAGATGTTGACCAGCAACGCCGAACGCTTCATGGCCCGCAGTGAACGGTCGTCGATCAAGTGGTGCGTACGGTCGGTGAGCGGCACGGCCAGGCACACCACGTCGGCGGTGGCCAACAGCTCGTCCAGGGGCACCGTTTCGATTCCCTGCCCGCGCAGTTGCGCCCGGCGCTCGGGCGTGTCCCGGTCGACGGTGGCGACCACGCGCATGCCCATGCCCCGCGCCAACTCGGCGAGGCGCGAGCCGATCTGGCCCAGCCCCACCAGGCCCAGGGTCTTCCCGCCGAGTTCGATGCCCGCGAGGGCGGCCTTGTTCCATACTCCGGCCCGCACCTGGCGGTCGGCCAGGACGATGTGGCGGGCGGCCGACAGCATGAGCCCCAGGGCCAGTTCGGCGACGGCCGGTGCGGACACGCCGGGAACGTTGAACACGGCCACCCCGGCGGCTTCGGCGGCGTCGAGGTCGATGTTGTCGACCCCGGAGCCCGCCCGCGCCACGACCTTCAGCCGGGGCGCCGCCCGTATGACGTCCGCGTCGATGCGCACACCACTGCGCACCACGATGACCTCGACGTCCTCGACCAGCCGCACCAGGCGGTCGGCCGGGGGTCGCAGCTCGACGTGGACGTCGTGGGTGAGCCGCAGTTCCGCCAGGGCGCTCTCGTGGATGGGGTCCACCACCAGCACCCGGGCGCGCGCGGCGGCGGGCACGGGCGGCGGGGCGCCGCCGGCCTGGGCGAGTTCCTGGACCGCGCGCCGGTCCAGCTTGCCGGACGGGGTCAGCGGCAGCGTGTCCACCCGCAGGAAGCGGTTGGGCACCAGGTAGGCGGGCACGGTGGCGCGGGCGTGGCGGCGCAGCGCGGCGACGCTGAAGGCGCCGTCGCCCGCCGGGACCACCAGCGTCACCAGCACGGCGGTGCCGTCGGCGTCGTACGTCACCGCGGCGGCCGCGTCGTGGACGGCCGCGTCGGCCCGCAGCGCCTCCTCCACCTCGGCCGGCTCCACCCGGTGGCCGCGGATCTTGACCTGCTGGTCGTTGCGGCCCAGGTACTCCAGGGCGCCGTCCGGCAGCCGGCGGGCGAGGTCGCCGGTGCGGTACCAGCGCGTCCCGTCGAACGTGCGGAAGCGGTCGGCGGTCAGCTCGGGCCGGTGCAGGTAGCCCGCCGTCACACCGGTACCGGCCACCCACATCTCGCCGGCCTCGCCGTCGGGCACCGGTGCGAGCTCCCCGTCGAGGAGCCGGACCGACAGATGGGGCAGCGGTACCCCGATGGGCGAGCGCACGGCGCCGGCGAGGTCCTCGGGAGTGAGCGTCCTGACCGTGGTGAACACGGTGGTCTCGGTGACGCCGTACATGTTGACGAACTCCGGTGCCCGGTCCCCGGCGGCGTCCGTGTACGCCTTGACGACGTCCAGGTCGACGTTCTCGCCGCCGAAGATCACATAGCGCAGGGCGAGGTCGGGCGCGCCGGAGTCGGCGTACTCGCGGGCCAGGAACCGGAAGACGGAGGGCACCTGGTTGAGCACCGTGACACCCTCGTCGGCCAGCAGCCGCAGGAAGTCCTCGGTGGCGCGGGCCGCCGCCGCGGGAATCACCACGGCGGTGCCGCCGGTGGCCAGCGGCCCCCACAGCTCCCAGACCGAGAAGTCGAAGCTGAAGGAGTGGAAGAGCGACCAGCGGTCCCGCGGTCCGAGGTCGAACAGGGGCAGCGTGGCCTCGAGGAGCGCCAGCACGTTGGCGTGCGTCACGACGCAGCCCTTGGGCTGTCCGGTGGACCCCGAGGTGTAGATCACGTACGCCGGGTCCTGCGGGTCCGGCGTGGCGGTGGGCCTGGCCGGGGGCGTGACGCCGGGCGCGGACGAGCGGGGGTCGATGACGTCGACGCCGTCCAGCCCGCAGGCGGCCGCCTGCTCCGGGTCTCCGACCAGGATCTTCACCTGGGCGTCGGCGACCATGTAGTGCAGCCGCTCGCGGGGATAGGTCGGGTCGAGCGGTACGTAGGCCGCCCCCGCCTTGAGGATGCCGAGGATCCAGCCGGGCACCCGGTGGGAGCGCTCCAGGAGCACGCCCACCAGGTCGCCGCGGCCCACCCCGGCGTCGGCGAGCAGCGCGGCGACGGCGTCCGACGCCTCGTCGAGCTCCGCATACGTGATGTCCCGGCCGCTCTCGGAGAGGGCGGCGGCCTCGCCCCGCAGCCTGACCGACCCGGCGAACAGGTCGGTCAGGCTGCGGGCGCCGACCAGTGGGTCAGCGCTGTTCACAGGTACCTCCGACAGCCATGACGTCACCCTGGTCGACCGGCTTGTAGTAGTCGGTGGGGTGCGCGTCGCCGCCGAAGTCGCCGAACATGCGGCGGAGTCGGGGCGACATGCGGTCCAGGATCTCCCGGGGCTGGCTGAAGTAGTCGTGCGGACGGTGCCACAGCTGGCCGTAGCGGAGGATGAACGTCTTCCGCTCACGGTGGGTGTTGGGCGCCACGGCGTGCCAGAGCGAGTACGGGAAGAGGAGCACGTCGCCCGGCGCGGCCTTGACCTCGATGGCGTCGTCCGGCAGCACGCCGCGGCGCAACGGCTCGTCCAGCTCCTCCATGTAACACAGGGCGTTGTTGCTGGTGGGCAGCTTGCGGTGGCTGCCGGGGATCAGCAGGAAGTTGCCGCTGTTGGACTCGGTGACGTCCGTGAAGAAGATCTGCGCCTTGACCTGGAGGCCGGGGCTGCCCGGGGTCAGCTGGATCCGCTGCAGGTACTCCCCGCCGTCGGTGTGCCAGTACTCCAGGGCCTCCTCCTGCAGGGACCGGACGAAGATCTCGGTCCCCAGGATCTGGACGCTGCCGTTCAACAGCGACATCAGCGGCCCGACCAGCTTGGGGTGGTCGAGGAACTGGTCCATCCCCGCGGTGCGGCTGACCGCGTCGCGGACCCGGACGGTGTGGCTGCGGTCGGTGAAGCTCGCATGGTTCTCGATCGTCTGGGCGCCCTCGGCGACCACGTCGTCGATGAGTTCGAGGCCCCGGGCCACCTCGTCCTGGTTGAAGACGCCCTTGAGGTGGATGTAGCCGTCACGCTCGTAGCTTTCGAGCTGCTCCTCCGTCAGCGGTGTCCAGTCGCGCTCTCGTTGCGTCACCAACGTGGAGTCGCGCATGGTCGAAACGTGCATCATGATGGATCCTCTCTTGACAACAGGGAACGTGCCGTCAGCGACGCTGGGCGGCCCAGGTGCGCAACAGGGCGTCCACGCCGTCCCACAGGGCCTCGACGTCCCCGCGCGCATACCAGTCGGTCTTGAAGTTGACGGTCGCCGTCACGCCGTCCTCGTCCTCGACCCAGAAAGTCGCGATCGAGGCGTCGTGCCAACCCACCGCGATGGGCAGCGGCCGGGTCCGCACCCCGGGCATCTCGACGGTGCCGACCGTCTTGCGCATGCCGAGGGGGCGGGCGTTGAAGGTGACGTACGGGACGCGGGACTGCCGTCCCACGGCCTGCGGGTCCATCCGGTCGATCAGGGCGGGCCAGGGCACATGGCCGTCGTCCAGGGTGGCGAACATCCGCCCGCGGAAGTGCCGCAGATAGTCCTCGGTGTCGGGCCGGCTCCCCGGTTCGCTGGTCAGGACGGCCTTGCTGGCCAGCCAGCCCGTGGTCTGGTGCAGCTCGGGCAGCTCCCGGTTGGCGGTCGAGAGCGTGGTGGCCACCGACTCGCTGCCGGAAAGGGTGGACAGCGAGCGGTGCAGCGCGGCGTGCATGAGGTTCAGGGCGGTCATCCGCAGCGGCCTGGCCACCGCGCCCAGGCTCTGGCACACGTCGAGCGACAGCCGGCGGCTGAAGCCGTCCTTCGCCTCGTAGCGGACGGGCGAGCGCCCGCTGAAACCGGAGATCGGCATCGTCGGGATCGCGCCGACCCCGCTCAGCCCCACTGCCAGCCGTTCCAGGGCCTGCTTCCCCTCGGGGGAGTCCATCATCCGGTTCTGCCGCCGGACGAAGTCGGGGTAGGTCATCTGCACGGGCGGCAGTTCGAGCCCCGAGCCGTCGCGCTCGGCGGCGTAGAGCGCGGACAGGTCGCGCGCCAGGACGTTGAGCGACCAGCCGTCGCTGACCAAATGCTCGGCGACGAGGGCGAAGTACGTCTCCTCGTCGGGGCGGGTCATCACCAGAAGCCGGGCCATCGGGCCCCGCTCCAGGTCGAAGGGGGCCGCGCAGGCCGATCGCAGAGCCGCCACATCGGCGTCTTCGGTCCCGGCGGTGGCCATCTGCCGCAGGTCCACCGGATCGGCCAGCCCGATGTGCCACACCATGGCGTCCAGGTCGAAGCCGCTCAGCAGCACCGGGTGGCGCCGCTGCAGGGCGTGCCAGGCACGGTTCATGGCGGCCAGGTCGACGGGCCCGGTGAACGCCAGCGGGAGGGTGGCGTGGTGGGGGTTGAAGACCCCGCTCTCGGCGTCCTCCAGGGTCTGGCCCAGGCGGTGCCGCTGGTTCCAGGAGACGGGCATCGACTCACGCATGATTGAGCTCCTTCACCGGTCGCACGAGGGAGGCGCCGTCATGCGCCCGTACGCCGCCGTCGGCTCGGAGCGGGCGCAGCAGCAGCTGGTTCGGGTCGCACATCACCTCGACCAGCTCGGGTCCCGGGTGCGCCAACAGCCCGGCGAGGTCGGCGTCGAGCGAGGCGGCGCGCTCCAGCCTGCGGTACGGCAGGCCGAACGCCTTCGCCACGTCGCGGAAGTTCAGTGCTTCCGGCTCGTCCAGGGCGGGGCCGTCACACAGGGCTTCCTGTGATTCCCGGATCGAGGCGTACCCGCCGTTGTTCAGCACGAACACCTTGATGTCCAGGGCGTACTGGCTGATGGTCGCCAGCTCCTGGATGTTCAGCTCGATGGCGCCGTCGCCCACGAGCACCAGCACCTGGCACTCGGGCCTGCTGAACGCCGCGCCCACCGCCATGGGGACCGCGGCGCCCATGTTGAGGAATGCCGCGGAGGTGATCTCCCGCTGCGACGCGGAGAACGCCAGGGTCTGGCCCGTCACGTAGTAGGCGCTTCCGGTGTCGACCACGAAGACGTGGTCGGGGCCCGTGTGCGCGTCCAGCCGCTCGACGAAGCGGTACGAGTTGAGGGGTTCCCGCAGCTCGCCGCCGGCGATCGTGGGGTGCGCCTCCTTCAGCTCGGCGCAGGTGGTCAGCCAGTGTTCGCTCGCGGCCGGCTCGGTCGACTCCGCCGACTCGAGGAGCAGCGCGTCCAGCAGGTCACGGACGTCCATGCACACCGGGAAGTCGATGCGCACACCCTTCTTCTTCAACTGGGACGGGTCGATGTCCACCGCGACGACCGTCGCTTCGGGATCGAAGCCGTCGGCGTCCTCGCCGACGAAACCGATCGACAGACTGGACCCCAGGGAGAGGACCAGATCCGCCTGAGCCATGATCAGGTTCGGGTAGAGCCGGCCGCGGATGCCGCCCTGGCCGAACCACAGCGGCGAGTCGTACGGCAGCAGGTCGTTGCCCAGCCGCGAGGCGACCACCGGCAGCCGCAGGCGCTCGATCAGCGTCCGGAACTGCTCCTCGGCCGCGCCCTGACGGATTCCCTGGCCCGCGACGACCAGGGGCCGTTCGGCGCCGCGCAGCATGGCCATGATCTGCCGGGCGGCCTGCCGGGCACCCGCACCCCTCGGCTCGCCCTCGGCGGACGGCTCCCCGCGCAGGGTCGCCGGGTCGATCTCGGCCGCCTGCACGTCGAGCGGGATGTCCAGCCACACCGGGCCCGGCCGGCCCGAGAGCGCCTCGCGGACCGCCCGGTCCAGATGTGCCCGGATGTCGGACGGCTGCTCCACCACGGCTGCGTACTTGGTCATGCTCCGGGCGCTCTTCACGACGGCGAAGCCCTGGACGCCGAACGAACGGGCGTCCTCGTCGATGTGCCGGGTCTCGACCTGGCCGGAGATGACCAGCACGGGTACGCCGTCGGCGTAGGCGTCGACCAGCCCGGCGAGCGCGTTCACCGCGCCGGGGCCGCTGGTGACCAGAGCGACCCCCAGGGTGCCGGTCAGTTTGGCGGCACCCGTGGCCATCAGCGCGGCCGCGGTCTCGTGCCGAGCACAGACGCTGAGCAGGTCGGGCTGCCGGGAGAAGGCATGGTCGAGGTGGATGGAACCGGTACCGGACAGGCCGTAGCAGGTGCGGACACCCAGCGCATGCAAGTAGGAGGCCACATAGTCGGCCACACGCACCGTCATCCCAACCACTGCCGTACCCGCTGCGCCAGCCCTTGTGCCGTCAGCCCGAAGTGCTCGTAGAGGAACTCGGCGGGGCCGATGGGTGCGAACACCTGCGGTATGCCGATCTGCAGGACGGGCACGGGGGTCGTGCGCACGACGACCTCGGCGACGGCGCCGCCGAGGCCGCCGTTGACCACGTGGTCCTCGGCGACCACGAGCCGGCCCGTCTCGCGAGCCGCCCTGGCGATGGCCTCGGCGTCGATCGGTTCGACGGAGCCCAGGTGCAGCACGCGGGCGTCCACGCCGTCCTCGGCGAGGAGGCGGGCGGCCTCCACGAGCCGGGTGGTGAGCAGACCGCTGCCGATCAGGGTGACGTCGGCACCGTCGCGCAGCTGGGCCGATCCGCCGTAGCTGAAGGTGTGGTCGGCCGGGAACAGCTCGGGGGTGTCGAGCTTGCTGACGATCCGGATGTAGACCGGGCCGTCGTGGGCAAGGGCCTCGTGGAGCGCGGCGACGGTGTCGCGGGGCGTCGCCGGTGCGAGCACCTTCATGCGCGGGATGGCGCGCATCCATGCCAGGTCCTCGACCGCGTGGTGGGTGCCGCCGAGCGCGCCGTAGGCCAGTCCGCTGACGAAGCCACAGAAGATGACGTCGGAGTTGGTGTAGGCGGCGTTCTTGATCTGCTCCAGGGCCCGTGAGGCCATGAAGCAGGAGGCGGAGTAGACGAACGGGCGCAGGCCGCTGTTGGCCAGGCCGATCGAGACGCCCACCAGGTTCTGCTCGGCGATGCCGACGTCGACGAAGCGGTCGGGGAACTCGGACTGGAAGCCGAGCGCGGAGTGCGTCTCGGCGGAGTCGTTGTTGACGATGCAGATCCGCTCGTCCTTGCGTGCCAGCTCGAGCAGAGCGGCGGAGAACGCGGTGGCGCAGTCAGTCATTGGAGACCTCCTCAAGCTCCTGGAGCGCCTGCTGCAGAAGTTCCGGCGTGATCTGGCGGCTGTGCCATTCGAGGTTGCGCTCCATGAAGGAGACGCCCTTGCCCTTGACGGTGGAGGCGATGACACAGGTCGGCTTGCCGGCGGTGAGCGGCGCCGAACGGAACACGTCGAGCAGCGCGTCGATGTCGTGCCCGTCGACGGTGCGCACCTCCCAGCCGAAGGAGCGCCACTTGTCGTCGAGCGGCTCCAGGGCGTTGATGTCCTCGGTGCTGGCGCCCTTCTGGGCGAGGTTGCGGTCGACGATCGCGACGAGGCTGTCGAGGTTGCGGGAGGCTGCGAGCATCGCGGCCTCCCAGTTGCTGCCCTCCTGGAGCTCGCCGTCGCCGGTCAGCACGAAGGTGCGCCGCGCGGAGCCCTGGATGCGGGCGCCGAGTGCGGAGCCGACGCCGAGGGAGAGGCCGTGGCCGAGCGAGCCGGTGTTGAACTCGATGCCCGGCACCCGGGTCGACACCACGGTGCTCAGCCGCGAGTCCGCGCCGCCGAAGGTCGCCAGCTCCTCTTCCGGGAGCAAGCCCTTCAGCGCCAGCACGCTGTACATGGCCGCGGACGCATGCGCCTTGCTGAGGATGAACCGGTCCCGGTCCGCCTCGTCGGCCTCGCCGCGCAGCACGCCGAAGTGGAGGGCGCACAGGATGTCCATGGCGGACAGATCCGCGCCGATGTGGCCGGTCTTGGCGGTGCTGACCGTGGTCAGCGCGAGCGCCCGGGCGCGCGCCGCCTGGCGGCGCACCGTGGCCGCGTCTTGCAACGACACTATGTTCCTTCCTGGTTCATGCCTGATGGAACGTCAGGCAACGGGGGAAATACGGCTGTCAGACGCCCAGCTGCTGCCACTCGTCGAGCTGCTGGAGGTCGAAGACGTCCTTGACCCCGGAGATGCTGTCCTCCAGGTGAGAGGTGTGGCCGGTCTCGTAGATCGACCGGTAGGTGGAGCGCAGCGACGTGATCGTGGCGCGCAGTCCCTGGTTCGCGTAGATGACGGCCGAGACACCCGCGGCCCGGGCGTCGTCCGCGTGCCAGTCGGGGTAGGTGGTGGGCACCACGACGACGGGCAGCCGGTCGTCCCAGTGGGCGAGGAACTCGAGGACCTGGTCCTTGGTCTTCTGCTTCGAGTGGACGAGCACCGCGTCCGCGCCGGCATCGGCGTAGGCGGTGCACCGCTTGAGGGCCTCGTCGACACCGAGCCCGCTGATCATGGCCTCGGTGCGGGCGATGACGAAGAAGTCGTCGGTCCGCTGGGCGTTCTTCGCCGTCTCGATCTTGTGGGCGAAGGCGCTCACGTCCAGCAGGGTGTGATCGGAGGCCGCGAAGCTGTTCATCTTCGGGAAGATCTTGTCTTCGATGCTCACGGCGGTGATGCCGGCGCTCTCGTACTCGGACACCATGTAGGCGACGTTCATGCTGTTGCCGAACCCGGTGTCGCAGTCGGCGACGACCGGCACGGAGAGCGCCTTCTGGATGTGGGTGGCCGCTTCCAGATAGTCCGTCATGCTCAGGAGGCTGGCGTCGGGGAGGCAGCGCGCCGCGGAGATCTCGAAGCTCGACGCCCACACGGCCTGGAAGCCGCTCTGCTCGGCGATGCGGCCGCCCAGGGAGGAGTGCGCACCGGCGATCTTGGTGAGGGGGTTGTCGGCGAGTACCTGCCGGAACGACGGATAGCTGTTGCGGATCATGGGGTTAACTCCTTTGGTGCGGCGGCATCGGTGGACACCGCCGGGTCCGATGGGGTCTTTCGGGTGAAGGCTCGCCCGGCGGCAAGGCCGGTGACGAGGAACAGCGCGGCCAGGATCAGCCAGCCGGTGGCGCCGAGACTCATCGTGAGCACGGTGACGAGAGCGGGGCCCAGGAACTGTTGGAAGCCCCGCGCGAGAGCGAAGACGCCTTGGTACTCGCCCATGCGGTCGGGGGGCGGCAGCGCGAAGGCCAGTCCCCAACTGCCCGAAGCCTGGGCCAGCTCGCCCAGGGTGAGCGCGATCAGCGAGGTCACCAGGAACACCGTGGCCCAGACGGCTCCTCGGCCATCGGACAGCGCGAACAGCACACAGGCCACCGCCAGCAACACTCCTGCCCGTACGAGCAGGCGACCTGAGCCGTGGACGGTTTCCGAGCCCCTGCTCGCGACGCGCTGGAAGAGCACCACCATGATGGTGTTCAGCGCGAACAGAACGGCCGTCAGAGCTCCGGGGGCGCCGGTCCTGTGGACGATCCACAACGGCATGCCCACCGTCAGGACCGGCAGATAGAACTCCAGCATCCCGCTGAGCCCGGTCGCGAGGAGAAAGCGCCGGTCCTTGATCGCGACCCAGGACCGTTTGGCGGGCGCCGCCGGAACGGGCTCCGTACCGGCCGGCGGGCGCAACCGGAAGGCGATGACGGAGCAGCTCAGCTGTAGTACCGCGTTCGCCGTGGTGACCGCGATGAAGGCGGATCGGCTGCCATCGGCCAGCGCGAGGCCCGCCACGGCCGCCCCGCCGGTGAAGCCGAGGTTGAAGAGGCTGCGCATCTGGGCGCGCACCCCCGAAGCCTTGGCCTTGCCGAACAGGGCGTGGATCAGGGCGCCGCGCAGCGGGCCGCCGGCCCCTGTTTCACAGACCCCGATGAGGGCCGCGACCACGGCGAACTCGACCACGTTGTCAACGAAGGGGTAGACGAAGAACAGGGGGCCCAGCAACGCGTAGCTGACGGCCAGCGGAACGCGTGCCCCGAACCGATCGGCGATCCGCCCGGCCGGCATCGAGCAGAGGAAGCCGCAGACACCCGCGATCGACATGGCGATGGCCAGTTGGTCGGCGGAGAATCCCGCGGTCCGGGTGAAGAAGATCACGCTGGAGGTGAGGAAGAGACCGGTGCCGAGCGACTGCGCGAACGTCAGGGCGGCCATGGGGCGGGCCGCGCCGGGCTCGGGGACCAGGTCGCGCAGGAGGTCGAGGGGTCTGGTGAGTGCGGTGGGCAGAGGGCTCTTGGGCAAGGGGGATCCCCGTTAGCAGCGGGAGGGTTGCGGACGGCTGCCCGCTGTGACTTCACCGGCGGACGGTGGCTCCGGGAAGGACCGACGGACGAGGGGGCCGACATCGGCCAACGCTCCGCTTCCGCGACGTGATGGATGCCGTGAAGGGGGCAATGCGCGGTGCGTCGGGTCGTGTCGAGTCGCAGCCGGATCCGGTCCGGACGCATCTGCTTCCGGCCGGACCGCCGGGGGAAGGCAATCTCGCCCGCAGACCTCACCCGCAGGCGCGGTGAGGCCCAAGTCGGTTGTCCGGTGGGTGAGTTCCGCCTGGTGGCCGCCAGGCCGTCCGTTGAACTCGATGATGCGGGGGAACGTGTGGACGGTGTGGCGGGTCACCCTGTCGCGGCGGACGGAATGCGCCACCGACACGTGGTCCCGGTGGTGGTGCGAGCGCACCCCGGAGCGGCAACTCCTCGATTCAGACCTGGTCGAAGAGTTCCGGCTCTTCCACCGCTTCCGCGAGCTGCCTGATGGTGCTCCGGCGAAGAACTCCGGAACGCGGCATGGGAAGGCCCGCGTCGATTGCGCGGGTCGCGATGGTCAATGCCATGAGCGAATCACCGCCGAGGTCGAAGAAATCGGCGTCGATATCGGTGACGGGCTCGCCGAGAGCTTCTTCCCAGAGGTGGGAAAGCTTCTCCACAATAGTCGCGTTCAATATGTCGATCCTCTCGAATCTGCCGCCAAGGCAAAAGCGCGCCCAGGTCGAGCACGTGCTTTCGGCTTGAACTGCCGGTGGGGTTTGACCATGTGGGCAGCACGGAATGGGAGATGCCCGACAGCGGCTCAGGGAGCGCGAGTCGCACCGAGTCTTTCACGGGAGTCGGAGAAACTTTTTGACTCCCCTTTAACAACCTCCAGCGAGCTGTCGCAGTCGGTCGTCCATCAATTCCACTTGCATGGTCGACCGATCGCGTACAGCCGACTTACCAGTCGGTAATGCGAATGACATGATCCAATCACATGGCAGCCGCCGAAGCAATCTGACCCGGGTTATGGAATGGCAATATGGCGGCCTGTGACGACGGTTTATCTCAACGTGCCGGGACCTCCCAGGAGGTCGGTGCCCGCCAGTCGCGCCACTCCTCCCACCAGCCCGCACCCCGCTCCACAAGGGAGACCACCTCGGCGGCCGCCGCACGTACGGACGCCTCCTCGTGCGCGGTGAAGCCGCCGGAGCGCACCCGCTCCTCGAACTCGTCGACGTCCTTCCACCGGTAGGGCGAACCATCGCCGGGGATCCACAGGTCCAACTCCTGGTCCAGCGTGTCGAAACCGTCCGGTGTGCGGCGCATCGGCTCCTGGAAGTTGACGTACCAGCCCTGGAACCGAGAGCCCTCCCGGCGGGCCCAGACCGAGTAGCCCTCCCCGGGCCGCTGCAACTGCAGTACGCCGTCCGACTGCCAGACGTGCTCGAAGGCGGACCAGGGGTGCGGGCCCCACCGGAACTCGTGGGTCCCGAATGTGAGTGGCGTGTTCTTGGCCAGAAAGACGGCCAGGGTGTGGCCGTCGTCGGCGGCCACCCGCACCGGATAGCGAATCCATTCGCAATCGTCCAGGATTTCGCGCCGGACAATCACTTCGCCGACAGAGAAGGTTGTTTGCATGGCGGTGACTCTATCGACGCGCCGCTGTCCCCCCGGGAACGGGATCCGCTCGGAAAAGCCCCTGGCGCTCGGCGGAGCGAGCGGGTCCGAGGTGGCGGCGCAGCGGGAGACGCGGGCACGGATTGCGGGCCGGAATCGTTTTCGCCGCGCACGGTGGCGCGGTCAGGGTCGAAAGGGCCGTGGTCGCGGCGCGGAAGGCGGTGGTGCGTTGGTGGAACATGTGCGTGGGCAGTCCCTTGGAGCTGTTGGTGCGAGCAGACGCCTGCTCCCCTGATGAGCTGCGAGTGGCCTGCGGGCAAAGCCTGAGGCCCATTGCTCACGTTTGGCAGTCATGGCGCTTACGTTCCCCCAACGTCGCACACTCCGGGTTGTGGAGGACGTTTCCATTGGCGTCGGTGCACTGTCAAGTTCGCCACGCCCAGAGGGCTTTCGTGGTCGATGGCCCGAGCCGCCCGGGGGAGTGATTGGCGTCACCCCTTCATGGCGTGTCCGCAGGAGTGGTAACGAATCTCCTCGATCCGAACTGCCCGAAGGACGTGATGTCCGGCACATGCGGGGTCGGTTGCCGGCCGGGGCTTCTCGAAGTCCGCCCGCTCGACGGCCGGTTGGCTGGTGGGCCACCGCGAACGGATCCGACGCAACCTTTTCGGCCAAGGGGGCCGGAAGTTCACTTTGCGGCGCGCTCGTACACGCCATCGATTTGGCGGTGGGTTCCCCGTGTTCCATGATGTGAGACGGGATCAGGTGTGGCTCGCACCTTCGAACTACAGGGCACACGTGCATTGTTGACCAGTCAACAGATGGGGTCGGGGGACCGTCACGCCGCAGCAGCCGCCTGTTTCCTTTCCCTTTCAACTTCGTCTTCAGGTAAAGGCAGCATGCCCGTCCAGCGGTTTTCCGACCTCGTGCGTTTCGCCCGAGACTGCTCCCCTTTCTACGCCGACCTCTACGCAGACCTGCCGCACGAGGTGAACAGGCTCACCGACCTGCCGGTGGTGGATCAGAACGAGTTCTGGGCCGCCAACACCCTGCACGACAACCGGGTCCTCACCGCCCCTCTGGCGGAGGCCGTCGTGTACAAGACGGGCGGCACCACCGGCACCCCGCGCTTCTCCTGCTACACGCGGGAGGAGTGGCGCGAGTTCGTCACGGCGTTCGGCGCCGGTCTCGTCGACGCGGGTCTGCGACCCGGTCACCGGGTGGCCGACCTGTTCTACGCGGGCGAGCTCTACGCGAGCTTCCTGTTCGTCCTGGACTCGCTCGCCCACGCCCCCGTGTCCAACGTGCGCCTGCCCATCGGCGGCGGAGCGCCCCTGGAGTCGACGGTCTCCGCCCTCCAGGACTTCGGCGCCCACGTCGTCGCCGGCACACCGACCACCCTGTGCCGGCTCGCCGAGCACCTGACGTCGACGGGCCGCCGACTTCCGCAGGTGGAGCTCCTGTTCTTCGGGGGCGAGGCGCTCTTCTCCGACCAGCGACGCCTCCTCGCAGGCGCCTTCCCCAACGCCGAACCCCGCTCGCTCGGTTACGCCAGCGTCGACGGCGGCCTCCTCGGCAGGCCCGTCGCCGGCCCGGACACGCGCACGCACCGGCCCTTCACCCCGCACACCGTCGTGGAGATCCTCGACGAGACGACCGGCGAACCGATCCGCGAGGCGGGCCGGCCCGGCCGCGTCGTCGTCACGCAGCTCTTCCGCAGCCTCATGCCCGTCATCCGCTACCCCGCCGGCGACCGCGCCGAGTGGACCGGCGGCGAAGGCGGGGAGTTCCGCATCCTGGGCCGCGCCGAGGAAGGCGTACGCGTCGGACCCGTCTCCCTGTACTGGGACGACGCCACGAACGCCGTCGCCGAAGCCGACGCCGACGGCCTCGTCACGGGCACACAACTCGTCGTCCGCCGCTGGGAGGGGCGCGATGGTCTGATCCTGCGCCTGGCCACCGCGCCCGAACACGACCCGGGCACACGGGAGGCCCTGGCCAAGGCGGTCGTCGAGGGACTGAACACCGCCCGACCGCTCTACCCCGACAGCGTCGCCGCGGGATTCGTCCACCCCCTCGGTGTCGAGTGGACCCGTCACCGCGACCTCGTCGTCAACTCCCGCTCCGGCAAGCTCGTCCGCGTCCTCGACGAGAGGCCCACCGCATGAGCACCCCGACGGTTGCCCCGGGCCGCCGGCCCCCGCTCGTCCTGCGCAACCGCGCCTTCGGCACCGTATGGCTGGGCCAGGTGTTCACCCAGGCCGGGACGCGCATGTTCCAGGTCGGCACCTCCTGGTGGCTCATCGGCCACGTCGCCTCCGGTGACGGCGGTTTCGCCGCCGGCATGCTCATGGCCCTCAGCACCCTGCCCGCCGTGGCCCTGGCCCCGCTCGTGGCCCGCGCCATCGCCCGCCGCTCCCACCGCTCGCTGTTGCGCGGCGCGGCGGCCGGCGCGGGCACGGTGGCCGCGGTACTCGCCGGCTGGGCCGCCGCGAGCGACCTGCCGGTCGTCGCGATCTACGCGGCGGCCCTGGCCCTGGCGACCTGTCAGGCCTTCTTCGACCCGTGTCTGACCACGTCCGTGCCCGAACTCGTCGACGACGAGGACATCGAGGCGGCGACCGGCTTCGAACTGTCCACCCAGTCGCTCGCGAGCCTGGGCGGAGCCCTGCTCGGCGCACTCGTCGTCGACGCGGCCGGCGTGGCCGGCCTCGCGGCGGGCTGCGCCGTCGCCTACGGCACGGCCGCGGTGCTCATCACGACCGTCCGCTTCCGCGCCCCGGCTCCCGCCGAAGGGCCCTCCGTCGGCTCCGACGCAGACACCGCCCCCGAAAGCCCCGCCGACACCGCCCCCGCCCCGCGGCGGACGCTGCGGCGCATCCTGGGCCGATTGCCGTACGTCCGCGCCATCCTGCTCTGCTTCACCGCGGCGAACCTCTTCACGACCGCCGTCTTCGTCGTCATGCCGCTGTACACCGCCAAGGTCCTGCACGGCGACGGCGCCACCGTGTCGCTCCTGGAGGCGTCCCTCGGCCTGGGCACGCTCATCGGCTCCTTCACCGGCGCCCGGGTGCCCGGCCGTCCCACCGCGGTCGGCTCCGCCTGCCTGGGTGCGATGGCCGTAGCCCTCGCCGTCCCCGGCCTGATCGCGGCGTGGCCCGTGATCGCCGGCGCCCTCCTGGTGACGGGCTGGTGCGTCGGGGTGATCGGCGTCCGCTTCGTGGCGCTGTTCCAGCGCCTGGTCCCGGCCGCCGACAAACCGGCCTTCTTCGCCGTCATGCAGGCGGTGCTCGGAGCGACCTTCCCGGTCGCCTCGCTGCTGTTCGGGCTGCTGGGCGACCACCTCTCCGCGCGGACACTGTGCCTGATCCAGGCGGCCGGTCTGGTGCCCGCCGCCCTCGCCCTGCTCCTGCTGCCCCGGCGATACCGCACGGCGGACGCAGCCGCCGCCCGGCCCGCCGACGCGCCCGAGGCGGCGCCGGCTTCCGCGACCCCTGCCGGAGGCACCCGATGAGCGCCGTCATCGAGCAGGCCGCGCCGACGGACATCGCCGATCTGCGCCAGCTCTACTACGCCGTCTACGGACCGCACTACCCGACGGCGTTGGGCACCGACCCCGCCGAGATGTCCCGGCTCATCCGCGACCCGCACACCCTCTGGCTCGTCGCCCGCTGCCCCCGTACCGGCGCCCTCGCCGGATCGGCCGCGATCCACGGCGAGGCCGGCACCCGCATCGGCCGCCTCGAAGGGCTCGCCGTCCACCCGGACCAGCGCGGCTCGGGGCTCGCGGGGCGGCTGACCGAGGCCCTGTGCTCCGCCACCCTCGACGCCGGGACCCTCGACTCGGTGTACGCCACCGTACGCACCGTCAGCGCCGGACCCCAACGGGTCGTCGCCCGACACGGTTTCCGCCCGCTCGGCATCCTGCCCAACGCGGTCGACCTGGGCAGCCGGGAAAGCCTCGCACTCTACGCGCGTCACTCGCCGGGAGTGCTGGACCGCCGGGTGCCCGTCGCCGAGGTGCCCGCCCTCCTGGCGCCGCTCCTGCGCACCGCCGGCGCGAGCCTCGGCATCAGCTACGCCGACGCCCGGCCCGCGCCGGCGGCGCCGCTGCCCGCCGGGCCCGCCGCCGCGCCCCTGGAAGTGATCGAGGCACCGGCGTTCGTCCGCCGCCGCTTCCACGCCCACTTCCCCGACGGCGGCCGCTGGTTCTACCCGCTGCACACCCCGAACATCCTGCTCACCCCCGCCGACGGCGACTTCGAGGTGTACGCCTACCTCAACCGCACCGGGGGCTACTGCGCGCTGGTCGCCGCCCACCCCGACCCGACCGCCGCCGCGGGGTGGCTGGAGCCGGTCACCCGTACCCTCACCCGCGCGGGCGCCGGCTACGTCGAGGCGCTCGTCCCCCTCGAACACCACGCCGCGCTGTCCGCCTTCGCCGCCCAGGGCTTCATCGCCGGGGCCGTGTACCCGGCCATGCGCCGGGACGGGGACGGCTTCCACGACTACGTGGTGATGTCCCGCACCACCGAGCACATCGACTTCCGCGGCGTGGTCGTCGACCCGCCGCTCCAACCCTTCCTCGATTCCTATGTGTCGGCCTGGGCGTCGGCGCATCTGCCCTCCCGTGAGGTCGCCCCATGACTGGCCCGAAGCCCCATCTCGCCCCCGTCGACGTCCCCGACGGCGCCGCCCTGGCCCGGTTGCAGGAACTCTGCGACCTGACCGATCCGTACGCCGGCGGTCCGGCCGAGGAGGAACTGTTCACCGCGGCCATGGCGGAGATCAACGCCTGGCACCGGGACCGGTCCCCGTTCTTCCGCGACCTCCAGGACGCGGACGCGCACGACACCCCGTACGCGGCACCCCTGGTGCACGCGAACTTCTTCAAGCGCCACGAAGTCCTCTCCATCCCCCGCGAGGACGTCCACCTGCACCTGACCTCCTCCGGGACCACCGGACAGAAGTCGCAGATGTTCTTCGACGAGTGGACGATCCGCTCCGCCCAGCGCATGGTCGCCCGCATCTTCGACCACAACGGCTGGATCACCCCCGACCAGCCGGTCAACTACCTCCTCTACAGCTACGAGCCCGCCCGCGACCTCAACCTGGGCACCTCGTTCACCGACAACTACCTGTGCGACTTCGCGCCGGCCCGACAGGTCGAGTACGCCCTGCGCGACACCGGCAACGGGCACGAGTTCGACCCCTTCGGCTGCGTCGCCGCGCTGCGCCGCTTCGCCGAGGACGACGTCCCGGTCCGCATCCTCGGCTTCCCCGCGTTCCTCTGGTTCACCCTGGAACGGATGCGCGCCATGGGGCTGGCACCGCTGCGCCTGCCCGAGGGCTCCCTGATCATCCTCGGCGGCGGCTGGAAGGGCCACGCCGACCGCCGGATCGGCAAGGACGAGCTGTACGCCCGTGTCACCGAGCAGTTGGGCGTGCCGTCCGAGCGGATCCGCGACACCTTCGGCTCCGTAGAGCACTGCGTCCCGTACATCGAGTGCGCGCGGCACAACCTCCACGCACCCGTCTGGTCCCGCGTCTTCATCCGTTCCACCCGCACCCTCGAACCCCTCCCGTACGGCGAGCGCGGCTACCTCCACCTGGTGTCCCCGTACATCACCTCCGTACCGGCACAGAGCGTCGTCATGGGCGACCTCGCCTCGCTGCACCCGGGCGAGGAGTGCGGCTGCGAGCTGACCACCCCGTGGTTCACCATCCACGGTCGCGCCGGAGTCAGCCGCAACCGCAGCTGTGCCGTGGCCGCCGCCGAACTGATGAAGGGAATGTCATGACCGACACCATCAACCACCACTACTGGCAGGGCGCCTTCATCGGCGACGACGAGGCCGCCGAGCGACTGGCCGCGCTGCCCGCCGCCGTGGAGGCCGCGCTCGCCGAGCCCCTCGACACCGAGACCGTCCTGGCGGCCTGCGACGCCCTCGCGGCGGCCCTGCGCGATCCCGGCCACCCCGTACGGGACCGGCTGGCCCCGCACCTGCCCGCGGGCGACGCCGAGGACGCCGACGCGCTGTACGCCGAACTCGCGGCCTTCCTCGACCGGGGCGCCCTCACCCGCAAGCTCCGCCGCGAACTGGGCGGCGCCGCCCCGCAGCGACTGAACCGCCCCGACGCCAAGGAGACGGTGTACGAGGCCTGGGCGCCCGTCGGCCTGGTCGCCCACATCGCCCCCGGCAACGCCGCCACCGTCGCCCCGCTCAGCCTGGTCGAGGGACTCCTCGCGGGCAACGTGAACGTCCTGAAGACCAGCAGTACCGACACCCTGCTCGCCCCTCACCTCCTCGCCGAACTCGTCGCGCAGGACCCGACCGGCGCCCTCGCCGAACGCGTCATCGTGCTGCGCTTCCCCTCCTCCCGCCAGGACTGGCTGCGCCTGATGTGCGCGCCCGCCGACGCCGTCGCGGTCTGGGGCGGCGAATCCGCCGTGGAGGGTGTCGCCGCCCACGTCCCGGCCGGCTGCCGGCTCGTGGAATGGGGACACAAGATCTCCTTCGCCTACCTCACGCGCGACGCCTGGTCCGACGAGGCGACCCTGGAGGCCCTGGCCGAGGACGTCTGCCTCTTCGAGCAGCAGGCCTGCTCCAGCCCCCAGGTCGTCTACCTCGACACCGAGGACACCGGAGAACTCCACGCGTTCTGCGACCGGCTCGCCGCGGCCCTCGCCGCCCGGCCCGCACCCGCCGACGAGGAACTCGACCCGGCCGAGTACGCGGAGCTGACCACCACCGAGCACCTCGCCCGCCTGGAGGAGCACCTCGGCTTCACCCGCGTCCTCGCCGCCCCCGACCGCACCTGGCGCGTCATGGCCGACATCCGCCCGGCCCTCACCGCCTCCCCGCTGCACCGCAGCGTCTGGGTCAAGCCGCTGCCCCGCAAACACCTCATGGCGACGCTGCGCCCCATGCGCCGCTACCTCCAGACGGTGGGCCTCGCCGGCAGCCGCACCGACATCGCGGAACTCTCCACCCTGGTCCTGGCCGCCGGAGCCACCCGGGTCACTCCGGTCGGCGCCATGACCGCCGGCTACTCCGGGGAACCGCACGACGGCGTCTACGCCCTCCAGCGCTACAGCCGCCGCGTCTCGGTCCAGGCCGACGAACGCTTCGCCGCCACCGCCTGCCTCGACGACCTCGCCCGCCCGGTCGACTTCCCCCGCCCCGCCGGGCCGCTGCTGGACAAGAACGACGTCCGGGACCTCAACCGCGGCGTCGACCGGGCCGACGCCGAGCTGTACTTCCGCAGCGGGGGCAGCACCGGCGCGCCCGCCCTGTCCCTCTTCACGTACGAGGACTACGACACGCAGATGCGGGCCGCCGCCCGCGGCCTGCTCGCCGCCGGCTACGACCCGGCACGCGACCGCACCGCCAACCTCTTCTACTGCGGCGGCATGTACGGCGGCTTCATCAGCTTCTTCTCCATCCTGGAACGCCTGGGCGGCGTCCAGATGCCGATGGCCGCGGGCCCCGACCACCGGGCCACCGCGGAGATGATCGTCGCGTACGAGGTCGACACCCTCTTCGGGATGCCCTCCTACCTCTGGCAGCTCCTGCACGAGGAAGCCGACCTCCTGCGCGCCTACGGCGGCCTCCGCAAGATCTACTACGGTGGCGAGCACTTCACCGACGAACAGCGCCGCGTCCTCACCGAGACGTTCGGCATCGAGGTCGTCCACTCCATCACCTACGGCAGCACCGACCTCGGCCCCCTCGGCTACCAGTGCACGCACGGCACCGGCGGCGTCCACCACCTCCACGCCGACCTGCACACCCTGGAGATCGTCGAGGTCGACACGGACCGCCCGGTGGCACCGGGGGAGACCGGCCGGCTCGTCTTCACCACCCGTGCCCGCCGCGGCCAGCACCTCGACCGGTACGTCATCGGGGACCTCGGCCGGGAGCTTCCCGGGCGCTGCCCCTGCGGCAGTCACGCCCCGCGCTTCGAGCTGCTCGGCCGGCTGGGCGAGGTGATGCGCGTGGCGACGTACTTCCTGAACCACCGCCGTTTCGTCTCCATCGCGGCGGAGCACCTGGGCCACGCCGGCGAGATGCAGACCGTCCTGACGAGCGGGTCCACCCGCGAGGGGATCACCCTGCGGATGGAGCGGTCCCACGCGCTCGACCCGGACACGGCCCGCGCCGCCTTCCTCGCCGCCTACCCGGAGGTGCGCTCGGCGGTCGAGGAGAAGCTGCTCGACTTCACGGTCGAGGCGGTCGACGGGGCCGCGCTGTTCCGTACGCCGACGAGCGGCAAACTGCCGGCGGTCGTGGACCGCAGGCGCGGACAGCAGTCCCCGGACGGGCTCGCCTGAGCCGTCGCCCCGCCCGAGCCCCCTCACCGCCGTCGCCGGGCGGGTCGTGCCGTGACGAATGCCTCCCGGTTCGGCCCGCCCGGCCCGCGGTCGGACGCGGCGACGTCCCGCCCGCGCGGGGCCTTCGCGGGGCGCCGCCCCGGCGCGCCGACGGCGCACCGGCACCCGAAGGCCGTCATGCGTGGGTGGCCCCTGCGAGGGCTGATCTATATTGGTCGGGCTGTCCGCCCGTTCCGCTGCGATGAACAGACAGCCGGAGTCGCTCCGAGGGGGGACGATGCGTCACACCGCGGGGTAGACCCGGCACCGTCATGAAGATCGGAACGGTCGGCGTGGTCCGAGGGCCATTCCCCGAGCCGTCTCCGCGGCGGACGCACGCAGTGGCTTCGGATCCGTCACCCGCGCGGTCGCCGTGCATCTCCCGGTGGAACGGGACAACTCGACGAATGGCTTGCACGTGCAGAACGACAGACTCAGGCCTCGTGGTGCGACCATCACGGGTCAACCCGTCGACCAGGGACCGGGGTCCGTCGGCCTGTCCGTGGTCATTCCGGCCTACCTGGAGGAGGAGCGGCTCGCTCCGACCCTGGAGGTGGTCCGGGCCTACCTCGACGCACACGTCGGCAGCGGCCCGGAGGACTGGGAGGTCATCGTCGTCGACGACGGTTCCCCGGACCGGACCACCGCCATCGCGCTGAAGGCCGGTGTTCAGGAGCACCGGATCCGGCTCGTCCGGTCCGAGGAGAACAAGGGCAAGGGCAGCGCGCTGCGCCTCGGAGTGGGCACCTCGCTGGGCCGGCGGGTCCTGGTGATGGACGCGGACCTGTCGACCCCGATGGAGGAATTGGCCGGGTTGCAGAAGACGCTGGCCGACGACCCGCGGCTCGCCGCCGCCATCGGCTCGCGCGCCCACCGCGATTCCACCGTGGAGCGGCAGCAGAGCGCGCTGCGCGAGGTGCTCGGCTGGACCGGCAACCGGGTCATCCGGCTGGTGGCCGTTCGCGGCATCCGCGACACCCAGTGCGGATTCAAGCTGTTCGACGGGGACCAGGCCCGCGCCGCCTTCGGCGCGTCCCGGCTCGACGGCTGGGCCATCGACGTGGAGATCCTCCAGTACTTCCGCCGCAAGGGGTGGCCGGTGGCCGAGGTACCCGTCCGCTGGGCACACCAGGACGGCTCCAAGGTCCGCTTCCCGGACTACGTGCGCACCCTCGGTGAACTGGTCCGCCTCAATGCCCGCGGCATCCTCGTGGCCGCGCTGTACCTGTTCGCCGCGTTCTTCCTCTACAAGGGGTTGTGGGCGGATCCGGACGGGGCGATCCTCGCCCATTCCCTCCAGGACCAGAACCAGTGGGAATGGTTCTTCGGCGTCACCGCGGACAATGTCGCGCACCTGCGGAACCCACTGTTCACCGACTTCCAGAACATGCCCGACGGCGTGAACCTGATGGGCAACACGGTGATGCTGGGCCTGTCCGTGCCGCTCACCCCCGTCACGCTGCTCTTCGGGCCCACCATCACCCTCGCCCTGGTGTTCACCCTCGGCATCGCCGGGACGGCCTGGGCCTGGTACTGGCTGATCCACCGGCGGCTGACCGAGAAACGCTGGGCGGCGGCCGTCGGCGGGGCCCTGGCGGCCTTCGCGCCGCCGATGGTCTCGCACGCGAACGCGCATCCGAACTTCGTCGTCCTCTTCATGATCCCGGTCATCATCGACCGGGCCCTGCGGCTCTGCGAGGGCAGGAACGTCGTCCGCGACGGCATCCTGCTGGGACTGTTCTCCGCCTACCAGGTATTCCTGGGCGAGGAGCCGTTCCTGCTGGCGGCGATGGGCATGCTGATCTTCGCCCTCGTCTTCGCGCTGTACGACCGCGAGAGCGCCCGCACGGCCGTCCGGCCGCTGGGCGAGGGACTGCTCATCGCCGCGATCGTCTCCGTGCCGCTGGTCGCCTTCCCCCTGGCCTGGCAGTTCTTCGGGCCGCAGAGCTACCACTCCGTGCTGCACGGCGAGGGCGGCGCGGGCAACCCGCTGGGCGCCCTGGCCGAGTACTCGGCCCGCTCGCTGTTCGGCGACGCCGAGACGGCCGGCAGGCTCTCGCTGAACACCACCGAGCAGAACGCCTTCTACGGCTGGCCGCTGATCGCCCTGGCCGCCGGGATCACCCTGTGGCTGTGGCGCCGGCCCGTCGTCCGCGCCCTCGGCCTCACCGCCCTCGCCGCGGCCGTGCTCTCCCTCGGCCCCCAGGTCCGGATCGACAAGTTCGATGTCACCCTGCCCGCCCCCTGGGCGCTGCTGCGGCACCTGCCCCTGCTCGAATCGGTCATCGAGGGCCGGGTGGCCATGGTGTGCGCGCCGGTCCTCGGCATGCTGATCGCCCTGGCCCTCGACCGGATCCGGGACCTGCGGGCCCGCGAACACCGCGTCGTCGGATACCTGGCCGTGGCGGCGGCGCTCGTGCCGATCCTGCCGCTCCCGCTCGTCACCGCGGACCGCGAGCCCGTACCGGCGTTCATCGCCGAGGGCCACTACAAGGAGTACCTGGAGGACGGCCGCTCCCTCGTCCCGGTGCCGCTCCCCGACCCCGGCTCCGCGGCCGCGCTGCGCTGGCAGAGCGGCACCGGCTTCGGCTTCAAGCTGGCCGGTGGCTACTTCAACGGCCCGGACGGCCCCGACCGCGTCGGGATCTACGGCGCGAAGCCGCGCATGCTGTCCGACCTGCTGCGCGACGTCCGCTGGGGCGCGGCCGGCCCCTCGGAGATCCCCCCGCCGATGCGGGACCAGGCCCGCGCGGACCTCGCCCACTGGAAGGCGGGCCTGATCGTCCTTCCCGTGACCCAGGAGCGCGCCCCCGAGCTGCGCGGCACGCTCACCGCCCTGCTCGACCAGGAACCGCGCAAGGTCGCCGACTGCTTCATCTGGCAGGTCGCCTCCTCCTGACCCGTCGGGCCCGTCGCCCGCCCGGACCACCGTCACACCGCACACGACGGCGGGGCCCACCCCACCCGGGGGCGGGCCCCGCCGTCGTGTGCGCGGACGGGCCGCCCGCGCACACGACGACACGTGTGGCAGGCTCGTCCCGGCCGTGCAGAAGACCGAGGGGTGTCGAAGTGGAACGCGACTGGCTGTCCCGCCGCAACGTGGAGGCGGAGCGCGCCGCACCGGGCGGCTTCGACCTGGAGCAGTGCGTACGCGAGCCGATCCACCTCCTCGGCGGCGTCCAGTCCTACGGCGCCCTGCTCGCCGTGGACCCGGCCGACGGCCGGATCGAGGTCGCGTCGGACAACCTCGCCGCCCTGCTGGGCCTGCCGCCCGAACCGCTCGTCGGCACCCCGGTCACCGGGATCGTGTCGCGGGAGGACTTCCGGGAAGCCCTGGAGAGCACCGAGGGACCGGACGGACCGGCCGGCATCCTGCCCGTGGTCATCGCGGTCGACGGCCGGGACCGGGACTTCGACCTGTCGGCGCACCGCCGCGACGGCCTGCTCGTCCTCGAACTGGAGCCCCGCGACGCCACCGAACGCTTCGACTTCACGGTCTTCTACCAGGGAGTGCGCCGCGCGCTCGCCCGCCTGCGGTCGGCCGGCTCGGTGACGGAGTGCTGTGACATCGCGGTGCGCGAGGTGCGACGCCTCACCGGCTTCGACCGGGTGGTCGCGTACCGGTTCGACGGTGACGACGGCCCCGGAGAGGTGGTCGCGGAGGCCCTGGCGCCCGGCTGGGAACCCTGGCTCGGACTCTGGTTCCCCGCCACCGACATCCCGCCGCAGGCCCGCCGGCTCTACCTGGAGAACTGGATCAGGGTCATCTGCGACGTCGAGGACGACTCCGCGCACCTGGTCCCCGAGGCACGGGCGGCCACGGGACGGCCGCTGGACCTCTCCGGATCCGCGCTGCGCACCGTGTCCGGCTTCCACCTGGAGTACCTGCGCAACATCGGGGTGCGGTCCTCCATGTCCGTGTCGGTCGTCCGCGACGGCCGACTGTGGGGCCTGATCGCCTGCCACGGCGGGACGCCCGCGGTCCTGGGCCCGGAACTGCGCTCCGCCTGCGAGCTGTTCGGGTCGGCGTTCTCGCTCCGCCTCGACGTCATCGAGGAACGCGAGCAGGCCCGCTCCCTGGAGTCCGCCCGCCGGGAACTGACCCGGGCCGCGCACTTCCTCGACCCGGCGCCGGCAGACGAACTGCCCGCGCACCGCGCCGCCCTGGAAGGTCTGCTGGCCGCCGACGGACTCCTCGTGTCGCGCGGTGGGAAGACCACGGGGACCGCCCCGCACCCGGACGTCGCGGACCACCTCGCGCGCCGGGCCTGCGAACTCACCCCGGGCACCGTCTGGGCCACCGATCGCCTCCCCGAGGAACTGGGGTCCGAGGAACGCGACCCGGCCGACGGCGCCACCCCGGCGGGCGTGCTGATGATCCCGCTCGGGGGCGGCGACTTCATCGCGTGGACCCGCCACGAACGGCCCCTGCCGCGCCAGTGGGCCGCCGACCCCGCCACCCCGGTCCGCACCGGCCCGCGCGGCGAACGCCTCACCCCCCGCGGCTCCGGTGCCGTGTTCAGGGCGACCGTACGCGGACGCAGCCTGCCCTGGACCCCGGTCGACCTCGGCGTCGCCCGCGAGCTGAGACAACTCCTGACCGGCCTGGTCCTGCGGCACGCCACCGCGCTCGGCCGGCTCAACGAAGAGCTGCGCATGACCAACATCGACCTGGACTCCTTCGCGCACGTCGCCGCGCACGACCTGAAGGAGCCCCTGCGGGGCATCTCGAACGCCGCCACCTTCATCCTGGAGGACGCCGGACCGAACCTCGACGAGCAGACCGTGCGCCGGCTCCACACCATGCACCGGCTCACCGGCCGCATGGACGAACTCCTGAACTCGCTCATGCACTACGCGCGGCTCGGCCGCTCGGGCCTGCGCCGCACCCGCACCGACCTCGACGTCCTCCTGGACGCCGCCCTGGAGATCGCCGGACCCCGCCTGGCGGAACAGGACGTCCGGCTCGTACGGGCCGCCTCCCTCCCCACCCTGGACGCCGACCCCGACCGGGTCGTCGACATCCTCGTCAACCTCCTGGTCAACGCCGCGAAGTACGCGGACCCGAACCGGCGGGAACGCCGCGTCGAGGTCTGCGTCGTCGACGCCACGCCCCCCGGATCCGACCGTGCCGAACAGGCGATCACCGTCGCGGACAACGGCATCGGCATCCCGCCCGACCGTCACGACGAGGTGTTCGACCTGTTCCGCCGCCTGCACGGGCCGTCGGAGCACGGCGGCGGCACCGGAGTCGGCCTCGCCGTCGTCAAACGCGTCGTCGAACGGCACGGCGGACGGCTGTGGCTGGAGAGCGCCCCCGGCGAGGGGACGACCTTCTTCTTCACCCTCGGCGCGGCCGACGCCGATGTCACTCCGGGTCGGCCGGGGTGACCGGTCGGTCCTGCCAGTAGTCGACCGCGCCCTTGAGGACCGTACGGAACAGCTCGAAGTTGACCGGCTTGTAGATGTAGCTGTCCGCGCCGGCCGCGTAACTGGCGTCCACCTCGGTGGGCGCCGTCGACGAGGTGAACACGACCACGGGCACCCGGCCCAGCGACGGCTGCGCGCGGATCGCGCCCAACACCGCATGGCCGCTCAGTCCCGGCATGTTGAGGTCCAGCAGGATCAGACCGGGCAGCCGGTCGGCACCCAACAACTCCTCCACGACCCCGTCCCCGCGGTCCCTGAAGTCCAGTGTCAGATCGGGGTGGGAACGCCCCAGGGCCCGCTCGATGGCCTCCGCGTCCTCCTGCGAGTCCTCGATCACCAGGACCAGCGCACGGTCGATGGGCCGGACTGCGTCGTCTGCCTGGTTCATGCGCCTTCTTCCACATGCGCCGTCAACACCGCGGTGTCGTCGGCGCCGCTCGTGCGAAACAGTTTGGCCTCGGCCGTCAACCGCGCGGCCGACGCTCCCGGGTCACCCTCCCCGGACCGTGCCACCGCGTCCGGCAGGAAGCCCTCGAAGAACGTCCCCTCGGCGTTCCGGGCCTCCGTCAGACCGTCGGTGAACAGTACAAGGCCGTCCCCGGGGCCCAACGCCACGTCCACCGCCGCATAAGGCACCGAGGGCAGCACCCCGAGGAGCATTCCCGAGACGCGCACCTCCTCCACGGTCCCGTCGGACCGCCGTACCAGGGGCGACGGGTGCCCGGCGCCGGCCACCGAGGCCACGTACCCGCAGGGAGCGCGCCGCAGCACCGCCACGGCCGCGGTCACGAACCGGGACGTCCCCTCCCTGACCAGGGACCGGTTCAGCCGCGACAGGGCGCTCCCCGGATCCGTGCCGTCCTCCAGCAACGTCCTGAGGGTGTGTCGTGCGAGACCGGTGAGCGCCGCGGCCTCCGCGCCCCGGCCGCACACGTCGCCGATGATCAGGGCCACTCCGTCGGCCGTGACCACCGCGTCGTAGAAGTCGCCCCCCACGTCGAGCATGCCGTCCGACACCTCGTACGAGGCGCTCAATCGCAGCCCCTCCACCTCGGGGAGGGCCTGCGGCAGCAGGTGCCGCTGCAACGACTGCACGTGGCTGCGGCGCTGTTCGTACAGCGTGCTGGTGTCGATGGCCAGCGCGGCCCGATCGGCCAGGTCGTCCAACAGCCGTACGTCGACCGTCCCGTCGTCACGCCGGTAGAGGAAGGTCATCGTGCCGAGCACACGACCGCGGGCCCGCAGCGGGCTGACGCTCACCGCTCCCACGGAGCGGCCCGCCCCCCGGGCTCCGACGCCGAAGGGTCCGCCCGCCAACTCCGGGCCGCCGAGCACCACGCCGTCACGTCGGCGCCGGACGAGCCCCAGGAGGTCGGCGAGCCAGGGGTCGTGCCGCGCGGTGTCGGCGATCCAGGCCTGCTCCACCGCGGCGACGTGCGCGGACGCGCTGGGCACCAGCCGGTCGCCCGGTCCCGACAGGTGGATCATGCAGCCCTCGGCGAGCGCCGGGACGGCCAGTCGGGCCACCCGCCCGAGGGTCTCCTGCACATCGAGATTGCTGTCCATCTGGAGGGACGCCTCGGCGAGGAAGGCGTCGCTGACCTGCCGCCGCTCGTGGCGGTGCTCCTCCAGGATCCGCCGGTTGCTGGCCACGAGGATCTCGCACACCTGGACCAGCCTGGCCCGCAGCGTCGCGTCGGCGTCCACGCCGGGGGCGAGCCCGACCGTCAGCGTGGCCCGGTCACCCGTGTCCAGGGCGAACGCGCACTCCAACGCCGAGGCGGCGCCGGCCGGCCGCAGCACGCCGAGCGTCCGCGGGCCCGCCGTCGTGTCCCTCTCCGGGTCGTACGTGCGAAGGGTCGGCCTCCCGTTCGGGAATCCGCCGGCGCCGGCGTCGGGGCCCGGGTCGGTGAACTCCCCGTCGGTCGGCTCCGCGATGGACGGCGCGGCGTCGCCCGCGGACAGGTACCGCACATACCGGATCCGGTCGCCGCTCCAGCGCGCGCCGACGACCGTCACGACTCCGGGCTGGTCGCGCAGCACGCGGTACAGCCGGTCGGCCAGAACGGTGACGTCCGGGACCTCGACGGCGGCGCACCACAGGGCGTGGAGGTCCGCCGCCCAGTCGTCCGACTTCGCCGCCCCGCTCGTTCCGGGGGCGCCGTGCCCCTGCTCGCCCGCCCGCACCGTGTGATCCCACTCCTGAATCCGCCGGGCACCGCCGCCGGAAACCCCTCGGGCACAGTACGCCAACAGGTCCGCCCGGGGCGTGATCGCCCGCCCGACGGCGACGCGAGCGGACCCGGCCGGCCGCCGACGGGGCGGCCGGCCGGGCCGGTCACGCGGGTGGTGGCGCCGTGGGTCAGCCGGTGGCGGCCGGCGCGGCGGGGACGGGGTCGCTGTTCCACTCGCCCTTGGTGGCCTGCCACGCCTCCTCGTCCGCGCCCCTGCGCCAGTAGCCGGACACCGACAGCGAAGAGGGCGCGAGGCCGCGGTCGACCCGCAGGTGGCGGCGGAGCTCCCGGACGAAGTGCGCCTCGCCGTGCACGAAGACCTGCGGCGATCCGGCGGGGAACTCCAGCCCGGTCACCGCCTCGACCAGAGCGTCGCCGACGGGCCGCGCCCCGCGGTGCAGCCAGGTCGTCTCCACCCGGGCCGGCGAGGCGAGCGGCTGCTCGTCCGCCGGGCCGTCCACCTCGACGAACGCACGCACCACGGCGTCCGCGGGCATGGCCTCCAGGGCCGCCGCGATGGCGGGCAGGGCGCTCTCGTCCCCGGCGAGCAGGTGCCAGTCGGCCCCGGCGTCCGGGGCGTAGCCGCCACCCGGGCCCGAGAAGACCACCTCGTCGCCCGGTCGGGCCGCCGCCGCCCAGGGGCCCGCCACGCCGGAGGTGCCGTGGACCACGAAGTCGATGGTCAGCTGCCCGGTCCCGGCGTCCCACTCGCGCACGCTGTACGTCCTGGTCCGCGGCCATTCCTCCCTCGGGTGGTCGCGGCGGATCGCGGGGATGTCGGTGGGGTCCGCGTACTCCACGCCCGGCGGCGGGAAGTGCATCTTGACGTAGTGGTCGGTGAACCGCCCGGCGCTGAACTCGCCGAGTCCTTCGCCGTGCAGGACGATCCGGACCATCGCGGGTGCGATCCGCTCGGTCCGCAGGACCCGCCCGCGGTGGACGACCCTCTTCCTCGGTTGTGCTTCAGGCATTGCCGTTCCTTTTCGATGGTTCAGCCGGCGACGGGCGCGGAGTCCGACGCGGCGGCCTGTTCGATGGCGATGTGCCGGCGGTTGATCATGGGGCCGAGGGCTCCGACCGTGAGTGAGGCGCCCACACCCGCCACGGCGGCGATCCACCAGAGGACGGAGGGACCTGCGTGGGCGTAGACCGCGGTGCCGGCGGTCAGCGCGGTGAACCGGGCGATGCCGCAGGCCCACTGGAAGGCTCCCTGGTAGCGGGCCCGCGCGTCCTCCGGTGCGATGCTCTGGATGATCGACGAGTGCAGGCCCCCGAGGGACGCCTCGCCGAGGGACCACAGGGCCACCGTACCGGCGTACGCCCAGGGGCTGTCGGCGACACCGGTCAGCGCGACGCCGAGGGCGACCAGGACGCTGGCCGAGACGTAGACCGGCAGCGGCTTCACGTCGGCGAGCACGGCCGTCGCGATCGGCTGCAATATGACGACCAGCGCGGCGTTGAGCGCGAACATCATGCCGAGGACGGTGGGGGAGAGGCCGTCGTCGCGGATGGCGAGCGGCAGGCTCGCCTCGATCAGGCAGTAGATCGCGACGGAGACGGCGAACAGCGGCAGCAGGCCCCGCATCAGACGGTCCCGGTAGACCACGCCGTAACCGGCCCCGCCGGCGCCGGCCTTGGGACCGGCCGCCTTCGGGCCGGTTCCCCGGGGCAGCATCGTGGCGGCGATCACCGCGTAGACGAGCGAGGTCGCCGCGTCCACCGTGAACAGCAGCCAGTACCCCTTGGTGGCCAGGAACCCGCCGAGCATGCCGGCGCCCGCGGTACCGATGTTGACCGCCCAGTGGACCAGCGAGAACGCGGCCCGGCGCCGGTCCTTGTCCACCGCGTCCGCGACCAGCGCGGAGGCGGCCGGACCGACCAGGCTGCCGGTGACGCTCAGGAGCGCGGCCGTCAGCATGAGGCTCAGCAGGTTCGGGGCGACGAACAACAGGCCGTGCGAGGCGGCGACGCCCACCAGCCCGATGACCATCGTCGCGCGCCGGCCGCTGCGGTCGGCCAGGAAACCGCCGAGGAGCGGGCCGACCAGGTTGCCGGCCCCCAGGGCCCCCAGCACGTAGGGGACGTCGGAGGTGCTGATCCCGCGCGATCCCAGGTAGTAGACCAGGAAGGGGGTGACCATGAAACCGAGTCGGTTGACGATCGTGCCCGCGAAGACGATCCAGGCTGTGCGGGGCAGCCCACTGAAGGTGGAGAGCATGTGCCGGATCCTCCCGCCGCTGTACGCTGAAGGCCATTGATTAAGAAATGCTTGAATCCATGGGGTGGTTGTCGTGGCGGAGCTGACGTTCTCGGCAAGTGACCTGGCGCAGATGCGGTTCGCCGTCTCCCCGATGTGGGAGGTCGTGACCAGCTTCCGGTTGCTGCGCTCCGGCCTCGCCCACCCCGTCCACGGGCCCTGGGTCGAACAGGTGCGGCCACGCGTCGAGGCGGCGGGCCTGGATCGGGGCTGGCTCGCCGAGCTGATCCCGCCCGCGCGCTACCTCCCCGACTTCCTCACCCCCGCGCCCCCCGGCGCGGCGCCCACCCTCGCGGAGGAACTGGTGGCGATCCGGGAGGAGCCGGACGAGCTGGTCCGCCAGGACCTCGACCACCTGGAGAAGCACCTGAGCTCGCGCGGGCCCCGGTTGCGGGCCCTGTACGCCGAGCCGCGGCCCCAGTTGGCGCGCGTCTGCGAGGAGATCGAGGCGTACTGGGAACTGGCGCTCGCCCCCTACTGGGCCCGCATCCGGACCGTGCTCGAAGCGGACGTCTTCCACCGCGCCCGGCAGGTCGCCGAGCACGGCGCCGGCCGCCTCTTCAACGAGCTGCACGTATCGCTGAGTTGGGTGGACAACGGGCTGCGGATGGTCCGCCGGCAGCGGACCCTGTCCCGCAAGACGGCGGGAGCGGGTCTGCTGCTGGTCCCCTCGGCCTTCGCCGGACCGCGCGTCCTGACCCGCGTGAGACTGCCCGACCCACCCCAACTCGCCTACCCCGCCCGGGGGATCGGCCCGCTGTGGGAGTCCCGGCCCGTCGCCCGGACCGATGCCATCGCCGCCGTGCTCGGCCGCTCGCGGACCCTGTTGCTGACCGAACTCGACGCCCCGGCGTCCACCACCGAACTGGCCCACCGCACCGGCATATCCACGGCCGGGGTGTCCCAGTACCTCACGGCGCTGCGCGACGCGGGACTGGTCAGCGCCCACCGGGCCGGCCGCTCGGTGCTCTACGCCCGCACCACCGTCGCGGAATCCATCCTCGCCGGCGCCCCCACCTGATCGACAAGCCCCCAGGACCGAGAGGACCGACCGACCACCCATGGAACCCGACCCCCTCGCCACCCACCTCTCGGCCGTGGTCGGGGACGCCCACGTGCTGACCGACCCGTCGCTGCGCACCTCCTACGAGAGCGACTTCACCGGCCGCTGGGTCGGCCGGTCCCGGCTGGTGGTGCGCCCCGCCGACACCGCCCAGGTCGCCGAGGTGATGCGGCGGTGCCACGCGGCAGGCGTCCCGATCGTCCCGCAGGGCGGCAACACCGGCCTGGTCGGCGGCTCGGTCCCCGACCCCTCCGGAACCGAGGTCGTCCTCTCGTCGCGCCGCCTCACCGCACTCGGCCCGATCGACGTGGCCGCGCGCCGGGTCACGGTCGGCGCGGGCGTCCCGCTCGCCGCGCTGCGGCGGCACGTCGCCTCGCGGGAGCTGGAGTTCGGGGTCGACCTGGCCTCCCGTGACTCGGCCACCCTGGGCGGCATGATCGCCACCAACGCGGGCGGCGAACGCGTCGTCCGGTACGGCACCACGCGCGCCAACGTCGTCGGACTGGAGGCGGTCCTCGCCGACGGCGGCGTCCTGGACCGGCTGGCCGGTCTGCCCAAGGACAACACCGGCTACGACCTCACCGGCCTGCTGGTCGGCAGCGAGGGCACCCTGGCCGTCATCACCCGGGCCCGACTCGCGCTGGTCCCGCACCTGCCCCGACGGGTCACCGCCCTGCTCGCCCTCGACTCGCTCGACGCGGCCGTCACCCTCCTGACGGACCTGCGCCGCCTCGAATCCCTCGAACTGGTCGAGTTCTTCACCGCCGACGGCCTGGCCCTCGTCCTGGACAAGAGCGGACTGGCGGCCCCCTTCCGAACCGGCCATCCCGTCTACCTGCTGGTCGAGTGCGCGGGCCGGCGCGACCCCGCCGAGGAACTCGCCGACGTACTGGAGAAGGCGCCCGCACGGGAGGTGGCCGTCGCCCGGACGGCCTCCGACAGCCGCCGGCTCGCCGCCTACCGCGAACGACACACCGAGTCCCTGAACGCCGCCGGGATCCCGCTGAAACTGGACGTCACCGTCCCCCTCGCCGATCTCCCCGCGTTCGCCGCCGAGCTGCCCGCCCTGCTCGCCGGCCGGGCCAGGCCGTACCTCTTCGGACACCTGGCCGAGGGCAACGTGCACGTCAACCTCCTCGACGTCGCGCCGGACGACGAGGAGGCGGTCACCGGGGCCGTGCTCGGCCGCGTGGCCGCAGCCGGCGGCAGCATCAGCGCCGAACACGGGATCGGCCGGGCCAAGTCCCGCCACCTGCACCTCACCCGGTCCGCCGCGGACATCGCGGTCATGCGTTCCGTGAAGGCGGCCCTGGATCCCGGCCACCTGCTCAGCCCGCACACCCTCTTCCCCGACCGCGACTGACGCCCCGAGGGCGGGGCCCGACCGAACGGCGCCACCGCATGCGAAGGCCCCCGACCCCGTGTCACCACGGAGTCGGGGGCCGACGGGCCCGCAGGCAGGGTCAGGCGCCGGACCCTGCCGTCTGGTGGAGCACCCCGCCCACGTGCGCCCCGTTCACCACGTTCACCACGACGTCCCCGGCGGCTTCCGGGATGGCCCGGACACTGGCGCCGGTGAAGCCGTTGACCCCCGTGACCACGCCCCACACCGGCCGGAACCGACCCAGGGTGCCGTCCTCGTCCACGGGCACCGACTCCAGGACGGAGCGGATCCTGCGCTGGATGACGTACGGGCTCTCCAGCGCCAAGGCGACCTGCTCCCGCCACTGCTCGGGCGTCAGGTCGTCGGACCAGCCGAGCACGACCCCCTTGCCGCCGGACAGCGAGGTCGGCTTCAGCACCAGGTCCGTCTGGTGCTCCACGGCGTAGGAGACGAGGTCGACGCGCTCGCCGTTCTCCAGGGTCACCAGACCCGGCCGGACCATCCGCGTCCAGGGCAGGATGCGGTCCAGACTGGCCAGCTCCTCGGCGCTGAACAGCCCGCGGTTCTCCTCGTCCGACAGCATCGCGAGGGCGCCCTTGCTGGCGTACGCCGTGGTGTCCAGCGGGGTGAAGATCTTGACCTCGCCCCGGTTCGCCGCGTCGAACACCGGCGCGGTGAGCTCCTCCGCCCCGGGAGTCAGCAGGTCCCGGATCAGGAACGTGCGCACGATGATGTCCACCGGCTTCCCGCCGAGCCACACCCGACCGTCGCGCACCTCCAACTGCCCCAGGTGACAGGGGGAGGCGTCCAGGCCCAGTTCGCCCCAGCGCTCGCACAGCTGCGTCATGTACGGGATCTCGTCCTCGAAGACGCTCGGCCACTCCGTCAGGGCGACCACCGGTCGGTCCCCCGGGGCGAACCCGCTCTCCACCAGGATGTTGTTGACCTGCTCGCGCAGCGAGTCCATGAAGGTGAGCCCGTGCCGTTCGGCGAACTCCGCGAGCACCGGGTGCGCGAGCAGCTCACGGCACACGTCCACGTTGTCCATGCCGCCGACCGCGCTGCCGATGTTCAACTCCAGCAGCTTGAAGCCTGCCTCGTCGCAGATCAGGTCCGCCCGGGTCTGGCGGGTCATCCGCGTGCCGCGGTTGCGCATGACGGCGGCGACCTGCACCTCGTTCAGGCCGCCCGCGCTCGCGAACGCCGCGAAGTCCCCGCCGAAGAGGCGGTCGGGGAGACTCGACAGGGCGTTCAGCAGGTTGTCCAGGTCACCCGCGAGCCGGGTGTGCTCGTCGCGGCCGAGGAACAGGGGCCGCGAGAGCCACTGGCCCATGCCGTTGGGCTTGTCGCTGTTGAGGATCTTGTTCTGCGGCAGTCCTCCCAACAGCTCGCTCGTCTTCAGGTTGCCGCCGGCCAGCTCGGCCAGGTACTCCTCGGTCAAGGCGACGCGATCCATGCGAACCTCTTTCTGACTTCTGTGCGATGTGGGTCGATTGGTTGTCAGGTGACGACCGGCGTGCGCCGATCGGCCGTGCCGGCTCCGGGGCCGCCGCGGCGTTCAGCGGCTCGCCGTGGCCGCCTTGCTCTCGACGGGCGGCGCGGGAAAGGCGACGACGTCCGGACGCAGGGAGCGCTCGACGCGCAGGAGCAATCCGGCGCCCAGCAGGGTCGTGGACGCGACCAGCACCCAGGGCAGCCGGCCGTCGAGGGTGATCAGGGCCGTGAACAGGGTCGGCGCGAGGGCGTACGCCAGGGACCAGGACAACTGGTACCCGGCGAGGTACCGCCCGCGCAGTGCCTCCGGCGCCGCGGCCTGGGCCAGCGCGCCCGAGAAGGTGCTGTGCACCATCTCGCCCACCGTCATGACGATCACGGCCGCCAGCAGCCCGGCCAACAGCACCTGCACGTTCTCCGGGCGCAGCGTGCCGAGCACGATCTGCCCGATGAAACCGGTCCCGAACAGCGCCGCCCCGGCCGCCGCCGCCCGGGTACGGGTCGTGAACCGGCGCCGGGCGAAGGCGGCGACCGGTACGGAAACGGTGGCACAGAGCGCGGTGTTGACGACGAACGCGACACCGGTGAGCCCCTGGGGCAGGTGCAGCCAGTCGACGGCGTAGACGGGCAACAGCACGCTGAGCGAGGTGTATCCGAACGCCACCAGCAGGTTCGCGAGGGTCAGCGTCAGGAACGGGCGGTCCTTGGCCACCAGCCGGTACCCGCCGCTCTTGTCGGCCCGGGACCGGGCGGCCGGCACGGTGATCGGCGTACGCGCGGCCAACACCGCCGCGACGAGGAAGCTCGCCGCGTTCAGGAAAGCGGCGGCGATGTAACCGGAGTCCCCCGACGTGGCGATGAGCAGCGACGCGATCAGGGTGCCGATGCCCAGCCCGGCGTTGCCGAGGCTGCGGCTGAGCGCCTGCATCCGGTCCCGGTTCTCGCCGTCGACGAGTTCCCCGATCCTGGCCTGCAGGGCGGCGGGGAAGGCCCGGGTGCCGATCGCGGCCACCATCGCCACCGCGGCGAAGGCGGGCAGCGAGTGGGCGAGCGGGAAGCACGCGAAACTGAGCCCGCGCAGGACGTACAGGAAGAGTTGCACCCTCCGCGCGCCGAAGCGGTCGACGGCGATGCCCGCCACCGGCAGCGCGGCGATGCCGATCAGCCCGGTGACGGTGAGCACCAGGCCGATCAGCGCCAGCGGCAGTCCGGTGACGTGGAGGAAGAACACCAGGCTGAACGGGACGTACATCCCGTTGCCGGTCGCGTCGATCGCGATCCCGGCGGCCAGGGCGCGCTCACCGGGAAACCGAGGGCGCAGGAAGGACATGGATCTCCAAACGTGGGGTGCTGTGGCGGGAGGGGACCGCCGGCCGAGACGTCTCAGGTGATGTCGTAGAAGCCGTCCCCGTCCATGTACCGAGCGGTCAGCGCGTCACGGGCCACGGTGCTCGCGGTCTCGTGCAGCAGGTACACCCGCAGCGGGAACGTCCAGTCGTCGACGGACCGGAAGACGGGATTGCCGGGGGTGACGCGGAACAGCACGTCGTGGAAGCTCTCCAGCGCCCGCAGTTCTGCCATTCGGGGATAGCCGACGAGCTCCCCCTCGGCCGGCGAGACCATGTTGACGACCCGGGCGTGCCGGTTCACCTCGTAGCCGCTCTCCCACCGCCGCGCGAACCGCTCGGGATCGACGCAGGCGTCGACGGTCCAGTCCAACTGGCTCTCGCCGATGGCCGCCTCGACCGGTACGTGCACGTCGGCTCCGCAGACGCGGGTGCCCGTCTCGACCAGCCGCGGGCCCCGGGGCGTCAGCTTCAGCTCGGTGTGCGCCGGGCCGTTGCGGATGCCCAGGGCGTCGAGCACCAGCAGGGTGTGCTCCACCAGCTGTTCCTGCTCGACCCCGTGACGTGTCATCAGCTCGGCGCCGGCCGGCAGGTCGCGCACGCCGTTCGCGCTGAGGTGGTGCATCTTCCAGATGTCGCTGACGTAGTGCCGGCCGTCCAGGCTCACCGTGTTCACGATGTACTCGCTGCCGACGAGGTACTCCTGCGCCAGCACCGCGTGATTGTCCTGGTCCAGCGCGCTCGTGCTGCCGAGCAGCGCGTCGAACGCGGCCCGCACCTCCTCGACGGTGTCGCAGAAGTGGACGCCGTCGCTGCCCGCGCTGCTCACCGGCTTGAGCACCACACGGGCGTCGGCCTTCTCGTACCACCGCAACAGGGTGTCCAGGTCGGCGGCCAGCACCTGGTCGGTGCCGGGGACTCCGGCCTCCCTGACCGTCTCGATCATGCGGTACTTGTCGCGGCGGGCCGCGCTCAGCGCGGTCCCGTTGCCCGGCAGGCCGAGCTCCTCGCTCAGCCGGTCGGCGAGGACGACCGCCCGCTCCACGCCGGGCACCAGCGCCTTGGGGGCGTGCGCGGCGATGGCCGCGGCCGTCCGGGAGACGTTCCCGTCGTGGACGATGTTGACGACGAAGTCCTCCGGCCGGAAGCTCCGTTCGTACGCGGGCGGGATCGTGGGGGTGCTCTGCACGTGGACGCAGGCGTAGCCCCGGGCCCGGAACAGCGGCGCCAGGCAGCGTGCGCTCGCGTACGCGTCGACGATCACGACCGTACGGGGAACGGTGTCACCACTCATTACTTACCTCAGCTGTGGATGTGGACGTGTGACGGAGCCGCGTCAGCCGACCGGCCTGGTCCTGATCTCGATGGCGGCGACCGTCTTCTCGCAGCGGGCGACGGCCTCGGCGGCATCGGCGCCGACGGCGATCACATGGCCGCAGACCCGGTCCACGGACCAGGTGAGCGGGGGCACCACGGTCCCGGGCACGGCCTGGACGGCGAGGGTGACGCCCTCCTCCACCTCGGTCGGCGCCTCGACGTCGGTCACGACGCCCGGCTCGGCGAGCAGGAAGCGGATCGCCGCGCCCGCGGTGGCCTCGGGGACCTCGGGCTCCCACGCCTCCAGGCCGAGCGGCACCGCCACCGCGGCCCGGACCAGGTCCACGCCGTAGGCCAGGCGCACCAGTTCGGGGATGTTGTCGCCGCCCGCCCGGTTGTGCGACTCGATGATCCGCAGACCCGCGTCGGTGATCATGATCTCGGTGTGCGAGGGCCCTTCGACCAGGCCGACCGCGTCGAGCAGTCGTCCCGTCAGGTCCACGATCCCCTGCCGGGTCGCCTCGTCCACCCGGGCCGGGACGGAGTGACCCGCCTCGATGAAGCCGGATCCGCCCTCGCCGAGCAGCTTGTCCGTCACCGCGACGACCGTGTGGACACCGTCCTGCGAGAAGCCCTCGACGCTGACCTCGTGACCGGACAGGAACTCCTCGGCCAGCATGCGACCGCGCCCGACCGCCTCGACCCTCCGCCAGATCTCCGGAACCCGGGCGGGCCCGTCGACCCGGTGGACGTCGCGGCTGCCGCCGTAGTCCAGCGGCTTGATCATCACCGGGCCCGCGAGTTCGGTGACGAACTCCAGCAGCTCCGCCTCGCTCTCCACGACACGGAAGCGGACGGGGGAGAGACCCACCTCGGCCAGCCGCTCGCGCATCGCGGCCTTGTCCTTGAGCAGCCGGACGGTCCTCACCGAGTTGCCGCCGAGGCCGAACTCCTCGTTCAACCGGGCGGCGGCGACCAGACCCAGCTCGGCGGGCGAGAAGAACCGCACCACCGGCTGCTCGGCGAACACCTTGCGACCGGCGGCGACCGCCGCCTCCTGGTCGACGAGCGGAGTGTCGACGACCTGTACGCAGAACGCGGCGGCGGCCTCCGGGTCGTACACGCCCGGGGTCTGGATCAGCACCACCTCGCAACCGAGGTCGGACGCGGACTTCAACACACTCGGTCGGCCGCCCAGCAGGGCGATGCGCGGAGCCATCTCGGAACCTTCCAGGGGGAGCGGTGTCGTGGGAGCCATGCGTCAGCCCCCGATGAGGGTGACCGTGTCGCCGAACCGCATCAGGTCGCGGTACGACTCCGCGCGGCCGTGCCGCATCGTGCGCAGCACGGCGATGGCGCTCTCGGAGTCCTCGCCCTGCACGATCGAGCGGTCGTCGCCGACGAGCTTGGCGGTGATGATGACGTGCTTCTCGATGTCCTGGAGGTCGGCCTCCAGCAGGGCGTCGCGCGCGGCGGCCAGTTCCGGATCGGCCGCGGCCAGCTTCGCGAACGGCTCCGCGGACACCTTGATCAGGTTCCGCATGGCCTTGCGGAAGGCCTTGTGTTCGGGCTGCGTACGGCCGGTGAGCGCGACCGGGCAGGCGGGCGCGGCCATCGTGGGCCGGACCACGGCGCCGTAGCAGGCCGCCGACATGTCCCCGGAGTGCAGCATCGCCGCGGTGAAACCGCGCACGAGCACGATGGCCTCCTCCACGGCGGCGAGCGCCGTGTCGCGGTCCAGCGCCTTCAGGGCGGTGATCGCCCGCGAGACGGCGTCCGCCGCCGCGAGGTTCAGGACGAAGTAGAAGTGGTGGGTGATGACCCACCGGGTCAGCTCGTCCGAGCCCACGGCGTACGGGGCGCCGACCTCCGCCGCGTCCTCGCCGGTCGCGGACGGCGCGGCGGGGGCGCCGTCGGCCGCGAGCAGACCGCGCAGGATCCGGACCATCGACAGGACCACGGCGGCCTGGTCGTTGAGGTCGAGCCGGGCCACGCGCAGGTCGGTGAGCGCCCGGGCGACGATCGTCGTCACCTCGGAGACGAGTCGGGCGTCGTCGATCGGCGCCGTCCTGACCCCGAAGTACTCGTGGTTGGGGACGATCGGCGTCAGCGCCGCGGCGTCCATGGGCGCGACGCGGGCCTCGGCGGCGAGCCGGTGGACCCTCTCCACCGCCGCGTCCATGGCCGCCTTCGCGGCCGGGCTCGCCCCCTGCGGGTCGAGCAGCGCGGCGTGCAGGTGCGTCAGCTGCTCGATCGCGGCGGTCAGGGCCGTCTCGACCCGCTCGGCGGGTCGGGCGGCGGCCCGCACCAGGTTGTTCGCGGGAAGCACCACGATGGGGATGTCAGGGCAGGCAGCAAACATGTCGGTCACCTCAGAACGTTCGGAATTGCCGTGGGGAAGGCCGGGCGCCGGGCCCGCGGGTGTCAGGACGGCGCGGCGAAACCGCGGGCCTCTTTGAGGAACTGCCCCAGATACCCGTCGTGCGGCAGGAACGGGTCCTTCCACCAGCCGGGGACCCTGCCGTGCAGCACGGTGCGGACACCGGGGGACTCCAGGGCCTCGGCGACGAGCGCGGAGTCGTCGGTGAGCAGAGTCAGGGCCAGCGAATCGTCCAGCGGGCCCACCCCCTCCGAGCGCCGCCAGGGGGCCACCCACACGCAGGGGAAGGGGAGTTCGGTCGCCAGCCCCGGATGGTCGGAGCGGTCCACGCACATCACGGCGGGACGCAGCGCCACCGCGTCCGCGGCGACGAGCGGCAGCGGACCGTCCTCGTGGTGGCGGGCGACCAGGTCCGGCGCGCCCGCCGCGGCCAGGTCGAGGGCCGCCCGCAGGCCTTCGCCCTCCCGCCGCGGGCGTACGGGCAGGACCGCCCGGTCGTCGGTGACGGGGTGGGCCGGGAGCGCGGCAAGCCGCTCCGCGAGGGCCTCGGCCAGTGCCCGGTGATCACCCGACGTGAGGACGGCGGTGGTGTTCGTGCAGCGCACGCCGCCGTCCGCCGAGATCTCGGCCACGAGGTGGTCCAGGGTCGCCTCGTCGAGCGGACCGTCCACGAGGATCTTGCTGCGGCCGGGGCCGCGCACCAGTACCCGGTCGTTGCCGCGCAGCCGGGCCACGGTGGACTCGCTGCCGTAGACCAACGAAAGGTCGGCGGTCTCCACCAGGGTGTCGGCGGCGGCGTGGGGGCCGGGCAGCAGGCTGATCCAACCCGGCTCCAGACCGGCCTCCAACAGCGCCCGCACCAGCCGCAGCGGGGTGAACGGGTCGCGTGCCCCGGGGCGCACCAGGACCTTGTAGCCCATGGCGAGCGCCTGGAGCCACGCGCCGTGCGTGGCCGGGTGGTTGCTGGGGGCCACGACGCCGAAGACGGAGCCGCGGCGTACCCACCGGGCGGTGCGACCGGCCCCGACCGGCGCCTGCCGGTCGACGACCTCGCCGAGCCGCGCGCAGTCGTCGCCGATGCGGCCGAGCGTCCGCCGGGCCACGTCGACGGGGACACCGGAGGCCAGTGCCTGGACCCGGCAGTACTCCTCGGGCGCCACTCCGCCCAGCGTGGCCGAGCCGAAGAGGGCACCGGCCTTGGCGAGCACCGCCAGGCGTTCGTCCGGTGCCATGCGCGGAGCCCGGCGCATGGCCTTCACGGTCAACCTCGTCACCAGGGCGGGCGCCTCGTGGACCGTGGCGAGCGGGACGCCGTCGACGCCGTTCAGGACGCGGGTGTCCCGGGAGGTCCGCTCCCGTCCGTCCCGGAGCACGGGTATGGCGAGCGTCATGTCAGACCAACTCCTCGGGTACGGGCCGGGCGAGACCGGCCGTCCGGATCGCCCGGGGGGCAGCCCACGGCCCCGGCCCCGGTGGGGGCGGTGGCCGTGGACCCGCCGGTCATGCGAACTCCCTGCGCGTACGGGCTGTTTCGGGGCTTCGGGAGCCTCAGAACTGCCATCCGTCGAAGACCACGGCACGCGACGGGGCGGCCTCCACACCGGCGACCTTGATCGGAAGCGCCATCAACTGGACGATCGGGTTGGTGATCTGGTCGAGGCTCTGGATGTTCTCCAGGATCGGGATGCCCGCGGCCAGCAGACGGCGGTGCACCTGACCGCTGCGGTCGTCGGGACGCTCGGTGATGCAGTCCATGCCGACGAGGGTCGCGCCGTTGTCGACCATCCAGTCGGCCGACGACAGGGTGAGGTACGGGGGCTTGTCCCAGTAGTCCTCGCGGCCCAGGTAGCGGTTCGGGTGGTCGGTGCGGATGAGCAGCCGGTCGCCGGGCTGCCACACGTCGCGCAGCGCCTCCTCCAGGTCCTCGCCGGTGACCGGATCCAGATCCCGCTTGTGCGACAGATCGGCCACGCACGCGCGGCCGACGAAGGTCTCCAGGGGGACCTCGTCGATCTTCTCGCGGTCCTCGAAGAAGTGGTAGCCCGACTCCACGTGTGTCCCGTTGTGCGGGAAAATCTGCAGATCCGAGAATGTCCGCCCGCCCTTGGCCGGGTCCGTCTCCGGGGTCATGGCCCGACGGATCCCGAATTTCGGGTACCAGGGGGCGTCGTAGGAGGGCATGCCCTCGTGCCAGCCCTGGCTAATGTCAATCATCTTCACGATCTACTCCATTGATCAAGCGGCGTACATCTCGGCTCCCGCTCTCGCGGGAACATTGCGGAAGCTAGCACAGCGGTCGGCGAGGCAATGGCGGTGAGCCATGTCGCTTAAGTGACCAAAGGGGAAAGTCCCGGATGTGCTGTCGCCTTCACCGCGGCATGACTTTCTACCACAGCGGAAGGGGCCGGACTACAGCCTGCCAGGCACTTCTTTATGGATTTGACGCTTCCATTTGTGTGGGCCCCAACCCCGTTGTCTACGAACGTTTCCGGCCATGAACGCCCGCTGTCCTGAAACAAGTTACGGAGGAGCGGGCTCCATTTTTAGCGGGTTGCTCGTCCAAATATCTGTGCGCTAGCCTCGCCGCAATCTGAAGTGCGAAATCCCGGCGATTGATCCCATGGAAGGCGTCATCGTGATTGTGGTATTGCGTCCGCACGCAACGCGTGAAGAGATCGAATCCGTGAAGGAAATACTTCACGCCCATGGATTGTCCGCCATGGAGAGTTCGGTAATGGAATCCTCCATGCTCATCAGTGAGGGAACCGGAACTTCCGAATTGATTTCAATTGTCGAAAACTTGCCGGCCGTGGAGCGCGTCGTCGTGGTCCCGGGCGTGCAGCGACTGACCAGCAGGGTCTTCCGGCCGGAAAATAGCCACGTACGGGTGGGCGCCCTCACGAGTGCCGTCTTCGGAGGGCCGGAATTCGTCGTCATCGCCGGCCCGTGCGCGGTCGAAAACGTGACGCAGATGAATGCGGCCGTCGACACCGTCGTCGGAAGCGGCGCGGTCATGCTCCGCGGCGGCGCGTTCAAACCGCGTACTTCCCCCTACAGCTTCCAGGGGCTGGGACTCGCGGGACTGACCCTCCTCGCGGAGCAGCGCAAGCGCACCGGCCTCCCCGTCGTCACCGAGGTGGTCACGCCGAAGGACGTCGAGTTCGTCGCCGAGGAGAGCGACATGCTCCAGATCGGCACCCGCAACATGCAGAACTTCGAGCTGCTCCGCGAGGCCGGCGCCTCCGGGCGGCCCGTCCTCCTCAAGCGCGGCATGTCCGCCACCATCGAGGAGTGGCTGCTCGCGGCCGAGTACCTGCTGCACGTGGGCAACGGCGACGTCGTCCTGTGCGAGCGCGGCATCCGCAGCTACGACCGCAGCACCCGGTTCACCCTGGACCTCAGCGCCGTGGCCGAGGCGAAGCGGCTCACCCACCTGCCGGTGATCGTCGACCCCAGCCACAGCACCGGAAAGCCCCACCTGGTCGCGCCGATGTCCCTGGCCGCGGCGGCCTGCGGCGCCGACGGCCTGATCATCGACGTGCACACGGACGCGCGCAACGCGATGTGCGACGGAGCCCAGGCGCTCAGTGGTGAACAGTTCGCCGACGTCATGACCCGGCTCACGCCCGTCGTGGAAGCCGTCGGCCGGACGATGGCGCCCACGCGGGCGCACTCCCTCGCCTCGGTCTGACCCGCCCCCTCCTGGAGACAAGAACATGTTGGACGACACCGTCGAGCCCTTCACCGCCGATCTCGCGCCGGACGAGTTCATCCGCGCCGCCATGCAATGGCACTTCTCTCCCGCGACCGGCTCCCCGTACTGGGTGAAGCGCGCCGCGGCGCTGGACTTCGACCCGCTGACGGACATCAGGACCTGGGAGGACCTCGCCCTCTTCCCCGACGTCAGCGAGGAATGGCGGGACATACCCGTCGACGCGCTCGTCCCGGCCGGAATCGGCCGACAGGGCTGGGACTTCCAGGTGTTCGACAGCGGCGGCACCACCGGCCGCCCCAAGCGCATCGTCGAGTCCCGGTCCCGCCGCAACGGCGTCCTGTGGGTCAGCGAGGTCCTCGCCGACCACGGCATGCCCGGCGAGGGCGACGGCCACTGGCTCCACATCGGCCCCACCGGACCGCACATCGTCGGACGCTCCGTCGGCCTGCTGGCCCAACAGCGCGGCACCTTCTGCCACTACATCGACTTCGACCCGCGCTGGGTCAAGAGCAGCGTGAAGCAGGGGCGCGCCGAGGAGGCGGGCCGCTACGTCAAGCACATCCTGGCGCAGGCCCACGACATCCTGGCCACCCAGCCCGTCTCCGTGCTCTTCGCCACCCCGCCGGTACTGGAGGCCATCGCCGCCGACGAGAAACTGCTCGACCTCGTCCAGGACAAGGTGCGCGGCATCATCTGGGCCGGCACCAGCGTCAGCCCCGAGACCCTCAGCGTCTTCGAGGAGGAACTCTTCCCGCAGGCCACCGTCGTCGGGCTGTACGGCAACACCATGATGGGCATCGCCCCGCAGCGGCCCCGCACCGGCGAACCCGACGAGGAACGCTGCGTCTTCGTGCCGTTCCACCCGTTCAGCCGCGTGACGGTCGTCGACCCCGAGAACACCGACACCCAGGTCGGCTACGGCGAACGCGGCCAGGCCCGGATCAGCCTCGTCTCCCGCGACCTGCTGCTGCCGTGGACCCTGGAGCGCGACTCCGTGCTCCGCGTCACCCCGACGTCGAAGTACCCCCAGGACGGCCTGGCCGACGTCCAGCCGCTCACCGTCGAAGGCGGCCCGACCGCCATCGAAGGGGTGTACTGAGCATGGCGACACCCTCCCTGACCGCGCCGCAGTCCCTCACCGTGCCGGACAGCCTCACCGACCCGGCTGCCACGCCGGCGCTCGCCCCGCCGGTCGAAGCCGCGCCGTACGAGCGCGCCCTCGACCACCGCGACCTGGACAGCCTGCTCGCCACGTTACGGCTCGCCTCCGACCGCGCCCGCCACACCGGGCGCCTCACGCTCGCCAGTTGGGCCAAGCCCCTGTCCCTCGGCTCCGCCGTCGACACGTGGCAGCGGGCCCGCCTCCTCACGACGCGCTCGCTGCTGTGGCAGTCCGCCTGGGACGGCGGCTCCGTCGTCGCCTTCGGCAGCGCCCACGACCTCGACGGACACGGCGCCGACCGGGTGGCGGCCGTCCGCGCCGGCTGGACGGAACTCGTCCGCGACCCGGTCTGCGGCGGCGCCGCCGACCGCTCCACGGCATCGGGCGAAGGCCCGCTCGCCATCGGCGGCTTCGCCTTCGCCGCCGCCGGCCCGCGGGGCAGCCGTCTCCCGGACGCCCTGGTGTGGGTGCCCGCGCTACAGATCCGCAGCCTGGCGCCCGCCCGCGGCGCCGCCGACGGCCCCACCCGCGCCGAACTGCGGCTCAACGCGGCCCTGTCGCCCGACGACGACCCCGAGCAGCGGGCCAAGGAACTCGCCGCCCTCGCCGACACCTGCCTGCTGTGGGAACCCGAGCCCGCCCGGGACCTGCCCACCGCCCCGGCCGGCCGTGCCCACACCGCCGTCGAGCTGCCGGCCGCCGAGGACTGGAAGGAACTCGTCCGCCGCGCGACCGGCCGCATCCGTGCCGGCGGGTTCGAGAAGGTGGTCCTGGCACGCGAGTTGCGCGTCACCGCGTCCACGGCCTTCGACGTACCGGACGCCGTGCGCAGGCTGCGCGCGGCCAACCCCGGCACCACCGTCTTCGCCGTCGACCACGACGGATGCACCTTCCTCGGCGCCACCCCCGAATACCTCGTACGGGTCGAGGACCGCACCGTGCACGCGCTCGGCCTGGCCGGCACCACCCCGCGCGGCGCCACGCCCGAACAGGACGAGGTCCACGAACGCGAACTCGTCGACAGCCCCAAGATCCAGCACGAGCACGACGTGGTCGTCCAGATGCTCCGCGACGCGCTCGGCGACTCCTGCGCCGACGTCGACGCCGAGACCCCGCCCCGCGTGGTCAAACTCGCCAACGTCCAACACCTGTCCACCAAGGTCCACGGCCGGCTCGCCGAGGACTCCCCGGCCGGCATCCTCGACTTCGTCGAACGCCTCCACCCCACCCCGGCCCTCGGCGGTCACCCCCGAGAGGCGGCCCTGACCTGGCTCGACGACAACGAGGGACTCGACCGCAGCTGGTACGCGGGAGCCGTCGGCTGGGCCGACCGCACCGGCCAGGGCCAGTTCGCGGTCGCCATCCGCTCCGCCCTGCTCGACGGCCCCACCGCCTCCCTGTACGCGGGCTGCGGACTGGTCGCCGACTCCGACCCCGAGGCCGAGTACGCGGAGACCTGCGCCAAGCTGCGCCCCATGCGGCACGCCCTCGACATCGAGTGAACCCGACACCCCGCCCCACGTCCCGGCCGGGCATCCGGCCGGGACCCCCGACGACCGCCCTCGCGGCCGCCGGCACCACCGCCCGAGAACCGAAGGTCCGACCATGCGCCATGTGATCGTCGTCGGCGGCGGCCTCGCCGGCCTGCGCACCGCCGAAGCGCTGCGCGCCCGGGGCTACGAGGGTGACCTCACCCTCGTCGGCGCCGAGACCCACGCCCCCTACGACCGGCCCCCGCTGTCGAAGGCCGTCCTGGCGGGGGAGACCGACGACACGGCCTTCCCCACCGACTGGGACAAGCTCCGCTGCACCCTGCTCCTCGGCCGCCGCGCCGAGGCCCTGCGACCGCACGCCGACCGACCCGGCGGGATCCTGGAGACCACCGGCGGCCCGCTGGAGTTCGACGCCCTGGTCCTCGCGACGGGCGCGAGCCCCGTCCGGCTGCCGGGCGACGGCCCCCAGCACGTCGTACGGACCCGGGACGACGCCCTGGCACTGCGCACCGAACTCGTCGAAGGCGCGCGCGTGGCCGTCGTCGGCGCCGGTTGGATCGGCGCCGAGGTCGCGACCGCCGCCGCCGCGAAGGGCTGCCGGGTCACGGTCCTCGAGGCAGCCGCCGCGCCGCTGTCCGAGGCCCTCGGGCCGGAACTCGGCGCGCTGACCGCCGATTGGTACGCCGAGGCCGGCATCGACCTGCGGTGCGGCGTGCGCGTCGCCTCCGTCGACCACGGCGGACTGACCCTCGACCACGGCGAGTTCCTGGCCGCCGACGTGGTCGTCACCGGCATCGGCGTACGCCCCGACGTCGACTGGCTCCACGGCTCCGGCATCCAGGTCGGGCGCGGTGTCCTCGTCGACGCCGCACTGCGGACCTCCCGGCCCGAGGTCGTCGCGGTCGGCGACTGCGCCGCCTGGTGGTCGGGGCGCTACGACCGCCGGCTGCTCGTCGAGCACTGGGACGCCGCCCTCAACGCCCCCGAGACCGCCGCCGCGACGCTCCTGGGCCACGACGCCGCCCACGACACCGTGCCCTATTTCTGGTCGGAGCAGTTCGGACGCATGGTCCAGTACGCGGGCCACCACCCGGCGGCGGAACGGATGCTCTTCCGCGGCTCGCCCGACAGCCCCGCCTGGACGGTGCTGTGGCTGACCGGGAACCGGCTGGAGGCCATCCTGACCGTCGACCGCCCCCGCGACCTGGTGCAGGGCCGCCGCCTCATCACCGACGCCGGCCACCTGGACCTCGACCTAGCCGCCGACCCGGACGTACCGCTCCGCAAGGCCGTACGTGGCTGACGGCACGCGCCGAGCGGCCGGCGACCACCACAAGGAGAGAACACACATGCCCGAACCCACCTTCCGCCCGGTGCTCGACCGACTCGTGAACTTCAAGCCGGGTCCGCCGGTGCGCTCCCCCGAGGGCCGCACGTACCCGCTCGCCGCGAACGAGTCGCCGTACGGGCCGCTCCCCGCCGTGGTCAAGGCCATCGAGGAGGCGGCCCTCGGCGTCAACCGCTACCCCGACAACAACTGCGTCGAGACGACCGCCGAGATATCGGCGCGCTTCGGGGTCGCCGAGGACGAGATCGCCGTCGGCTGCGGCTCGGTCGGCGTCTCCCAGATGCTCCTGGAAGCCGTCGCCGAACCCGGCGCCGAAGTCATGTACGCCTGGCGTTCCTTCGAGGCCTACCCGATCCTGACCCGGCTCTCGGGCGCCACCCCCGTCGAGGTCCCCCTGCGCGACGGGGCCCACGACCTCGACGCGATGGCCGCCGCGATCACCGACCGGACCCGCCTGATCTTCGTCTGCAACCCGAACAACCCGACCGGGTCCGTGGTGCACGCGGCCGAACTCGAAGCCTTCCTCGACCGGGTACCCGCCGACTGCCTGGTGGTCATCGACGAGGCCTACCACGAGTACGTCCGCGACCGGGAGGTCCCCGACGGCCTCGCGCTCCGCACCGGCCGGCCCAACGTGGTGGTCCTGCGCACCTTCTCCAAGGCGTACGGCCTCGCGGGCCTGCGCATCGGCTACGTGGTGGGGCACCGCGAGACGATCGAGGCGATCCGCAAGGCGTTCCTCCCCTTCAGCGTCAACGGCATCGCGCAGGCAGCCGCCGTCGCCGCGCTCCGCTCCGAGGCCGAACTGATGGCCCGGGTGGAGACCACCACCCGGGAACGCGAACGGGTGCGCGAGGCCCTGCGGGCCCTGGGCCTGCCCGTCCCCCCGAGCGAGGCCAACTTCGTGTGGCTCCCCCTCGGCGAACGGACCCTGGACTTCGGGCGCCACTGCGCGGAGGCGGGCGTGGCGATCCGCGCCTTCGCGGGCGAAGGCGCCCGCGTCTCCATCGGCTCCCCCGAGGAGAACGACGCCTTCCTCACGGCCGCCGCCGGATTCGGGAACCCGCCGACATCCGAGAACCCGCCGACCGCGCGGGCCTGAGCCGCGCCGGGCGGTGCGCCGCCGGCGGGCTCGGACAGCCTCGGTTTCGGCGCCCGTCTCACCGACGGGTGAGCATCGGCCACGGCAGGGCGTCCAGGAGCAACACCACCGCCCACGCGAGATGCAGGACGACGGCCGCGACCCGGGCCGCCCGCACGGGCACCGCGCCGAACCTGAGGACCCCGTACAGGAACGGGAGGCCGAACAGGGTGGCGAGGACCACTCCGGACCAGCCGCGCTCGCTCTCCACCCCCTCGGCCGCCCCGTACATGATGACGACGACCCCCAGGCACAGGAGAGCGGCGATGACGTGGAGACGCGCCTTCACCAGGGGTTGACCCAGCGCCCCGCCGATCGTGCGGAGCGCCCGGTACGGCAAGGCCGGACGTATCGGACGCGAGCCGCCGCCATCGACACCCGCCCTGTCCAACGGGACATTGGACACGGGCGGGACAGCGGCTCCGACGACCGCGACCTCGGACTCGAAGCGGATGTCGGCCTCGATCACCGCCTCGTCCTCCAAGCCCTCGGCGACGATGTGCTCCAGCCGGACGTCGAAGGTCGTCTCGTCCGCTTCATCGTCGCCCTCCGTGGCATCGGCACCGCTCGGCGACCGCCCGTCCGCGTCGGACGGACCCACCGGAACGACGAGGCTGCGCGCCTCACGCTCCAGACGGTTGATCTCCTCCTGCGCGGTCAACGCCTCCGTCGTCCAGAACTGCTGCTGCTCCTCCGCCGTCAGCCTGCGGTTCCTCGCACGCTCCTGCTGGACCCGCACCCGGCCCAGCCGCTCCTTCGCCTGAACGAGCTGGTGTTCGACCCGTACTCGCTCCCGATCGCCCACCACCTTCAAGCGCATCCGTGCGTTCTCCAGCCGGCTCTGCGTGTACGCGAGCATCGGCCGCAGCTCCGCCAGGTGCTTCTCCGCGTTCGCCGCCAGACCCTGATACTTCACGACCTGCCACAACGCCTCGTCACGGCGCACGGTGGGCAGCGGATGAACGGCGGCCGGCCCGGCGCGACGTTCCCGATCCGCCGCGCTCCACAGCTCGCTCGCCCGGACCGCCTTCACGTTCCGCGCCGACCCCGGCGGCGTGTACGCCTCGACGAGCCTGCCCAGCAACGGTCTCGGAATCAGTTGGGACCCGTTGAGGTAGTTCCCCCACGTCGAACTGCTCCGGCCGAACCGCTCCGCCAGCGCGCGCACCGTCGCACCCCGCGTCAACCCGACGAGGAACACGGCCAGATCACCCGCCGGCGTCCCCTCCGGGATCTCCCTTCGCGGCGACATCGCACCCCCCTCCCTTGACCACCCTGTCCAGCCATGACCACCCGCAGTCCAGCCCGGGCCCCCCTCCCACCAGGTGTGACGTCCCCCGCCCGGCCGGCAGCCTCCCGTTCACGGCGAATCTCTCCCTCGTCACCGCACCAGCCGAACCACCGGGGGAGACCACCATGACCCTGTCCACGCTCTACGCGTTCCTGGGCCACGACGTACTCGGCAACACCCTCGCCGCCCTCCTCGTGGCGGGGCTCGGGTACACAGCCAAGAAGGTCCGGGCCTCGGTCCGCAACCGGAACCGCGATACCGCCCCCACCGATCCCACCGACCGGTCCGACCGGACTCCCTCCTGATCCCGCCCCCCGCCCGCATCCGCCGAGGTGGGGGCCGCGGTCGGGGTCGCGGTCGGGGTCGCGGGAGCGGGGCGGTCGTACGTCCGTACGCCGAAGCCGCGCCCCGCCGCTCGACTCCCGCCGCGCCGGTCACGACAGCCGACCCGCGCCGACGCCCGGCCGCCCGGCCTCCCGACGCCCCGGCCGCCCGACGGGACGGTGCCCGGACCGGACGCTCCGACCGCACGACGGCTCAGGAGCGGTGGCGGCGGCGGTGGCCGGCCGGGACGGCGCGCGTGCGCGGCGACCGGGTGCGCCCCCTCCTGCCGCCGCGGCGGCCCTCGGCGACGGGGCCCCCGTGGTGGTGCTCGATGCGGATGCCCTGGAACACGAGCACGGTGAGGCTGAGGACGATGAGGGCCTCGGCCCAGTAGAAGGCGAGGTAGTCGAGCAGGCAGCCGTTGGGGGGTGACCCGGGGGCGGCGTTGCGCAGGCCGACGAGGGCGAAGAGGCTGGCGGCCATCCAGCCGAGTGCGGGCCAGAGCAGGCCGCGACGCTGGCCGACGACGAGCCAGCAGGCGGTGACGATCGCGAGGGCGACGGCCCACATGGCGGCGATCATGAACCAGGCGAGGATGAACGTGCTGCGCGAGCGCTTCACCTCGCTGAGCAGGTGGACCGACTGGCCCCGGTACGAGCCCGCGCCCGGCTTGTAGGTGAAGTACGGGTCGCTGTCGTGCAACCACAGCACGAGCGGTACCCGCTCGGCCGAGTCGCCGATCGTCGCGGCGAAGGCGAACTCGGCGGCGTAGCGGTCGAAGGGATAGTCCGACGAGGTGCCGCCCTCCAGGGGGAGGTCGATGTCGCGCATCCACAGCCCGCTGTCCGGGGCGAAGGTGAGGGCCTGTTGCCCGGTGGTGTTCGTGTGGAGGGTGAGGGGCCGGGTCGGGTAGCCGTCGGGGCCCTCGTAGCGGCCGACGGGGGTGACGGTGAGCCGCAGGGTGATCTGGTGCAGCGTGGGATCGGTGAACTGGATGTCGGCGTCGACGTCGAAGCGGTCCGGGGCCTGCTCGGGGCCGATGACGACCGTCTGCTGTCGGGTGTTGCGCTCGTCGAAGTACAGGCTGATCCCGATCCCGCAGACCACCGCGAGGACGACGAGCGCGGCCACGAGGGTCCGCCAGGGCAGTTCGGCACTGCGCCGGCTCACGTCCTGGACGACGTCCACGCCCCGGCGCAGGTGCCGGGCCGCGGTCTCCCGTCCCGCCGGCCCCGCCCACTTGCCACTGTCGGCCATGGTCCGATGCTGCGGGCGGCCCGGCACGGGCGCCAGGCGGAGGGGGCCGGTCAGGCGTCCGGCTGCCGGGAGGTGACCGCCCCGTACCCGGCGACGCACAGCCTCATCGCGCACGCGTCCTCGGCCTCGACGAACCCCTCCCGGCCCCAGTGGGCGCCGAGGCGCCGTGCGGGCGCCCGGCGCTCCTCGTCGTCGGTCGTTCACAGGGTCGTTCACGGGTGTTCGGGGCCGGATCGGCGAGGGTCTCGCCGGGGCTCAGGCAGGGGTGAAGACGGCAGCGTCCGCTTCGTCGAGGATGAATCCGTTGTCGAAGCGGACGCGCACCGTCACCCGGGGGCCCCGTTCCTGGAAGGCGACCCACTCGGGCTCCAGGGAACCGACCTTCTCCTCGAGCTGCTTCCTGCTCTCCGGGGGCATCTGGCCGCCGAAGGAGTCGAGCAGTGACCTGAGCCGCTCGTACTCGCGGACGCCCTCGCTCTCCTCCCGGTGCTCGACCACCCGTTCGACGGTCCCCTCGGTGTCCGCCGCCAGGGACAGGAACCCGACGACGAGCCCCGACACCTCGATGGAATCCGTCAGCCTGGTGTCCGCGGTCAGCTTCACGCGCCGGCCCTCCGTGAGCGTCATCGACTCTTCCTCGCTTCTCGCATCGTCGTCAGTGGAACCCGGAACCCGGAACCCGGAACCCGGAACCCGGAACCCGGAACCCGGAACCCGGAACCCGGAACCCGGAACCCGGCCCGGACCCGTACCCGGGCATCGGCCCCGGGCCGCCGTGCCGTCGACCGGCCTCACCGCGCGGTGTCGCCACGCCGGAGCCGGCCGAACACCTCGGGGGTCGCCCACCCGCGCAGCGCCGCCCGCACCGTCGACGCGAAGGCGCTCTCGGCCGTGGCGGCATCGAGGGCTCCGGCGAGTTCGAGCGTGACGAGGCCGTGCAGGGTCACCCACAGCGAGACGGCGATCAGGGGCGCCTCGCCGTCGAGGACGGAGTCCGCCACCGCGCGGTCGATCGCGGCGACCAGCGGCCGTACGGGGTCTCGGGTGCCGATCGCCCCCGACGGGTCGAAGGACTGCGCGCCGCCGAACAAGACCGTGTAGAGGTGACGGTGTTCGGCGCCCCAGCGCCGGTACGCGGCGGCCAGGGCGTAGAGGTCGGCGAGGACGTCGTCGGAGGTCGGTACCGCCGACAGGTCCCGGAACAGGCCGGCGACCGCCCGGTCGCGCACCTCGCCGACCAGCGCGTCCTTGCCGTCGAACAGCGTGTACACCGCTGCCGTCGACGTCCCGGCGGCGGCGGCCAGGGCGCGCACCGTCACCGACTCGCGCGGACGGGTGGCGAACATCTCGGTCGCGCACGCCACAAGCCGCTCTTTGACCGCGGCGTCATTCGTTCTCGGCCTACCCACGGGGTCAGCCTACCGGCGCTGATAACATCGTTTTGAAACAGCGTTCTGAAACTGTTTCGAAGCCCTTGCGAACCTCCTGGGGGACACCCGTGCCATCGCCCGCCCCGCACCCCGTACCTCGGCCCGCCCCACGCCCCGCCGCGTTACGCACGGCCGTCCGCGTCACCCGTCGCGTGCTCGCGGCAGCGACCGCCGTCGTGGCACTGGTGGTCGTCTTCCTGGCGCTGATCGTCCTCACGGACGGGGCGGGATCGGGGCTCGTCGCCTGGTCGGCCACCCTGACCGTCGCGGTCGCCGCCGCCCTGTGGCGCGGTCGCCGTCGCGGCACCTGGCGGGCACGGTGCGTACCGTTCCTGCCCGTGGTCGTCGCCGCCGTGCTGACGGCTTCCGTCTGCGTCCCGACCGTGCCGACGGCGCGACGCGTACCGGCGGCCCTTCCGTTCGTGACCGCGCAGCACTGGACGCTGAGCACGGGCAGCCGGGTCGCGGTCTACCACCACCCGCCCGCGAACTCCGCCGCCCCGCACCCCGTGCCGCTCGTGTACCTCCACGGCGGACCCGTACGCGGCATCTCCACGCTCGACCACCGGTTCCTGCGACTACTGGCCCGCCAGGGCTACGACGTGTACGCCTACGAGCAGGCAGGCGGCGGACGCAGCGACCTGCTCCCCATGGACCAGTACACGATCTCCAGGTCGGTCCGCGACTTCGACGCCTTCATCGGCCGGCTGGGCAAGGGTGGCGTCGACGTCCTGGGATTCTCCTCGGGCGCGGTCGTACTCACCCGCGCCCTGGCCGACCCGAACGTCGCCCCGCGCGTCCACCGGGCCGTCATCGCCGAGCCCGGCCCGATGGACGGCCCCACCGCCCGACTCGCCGGGCACCGGGGCCGGCCGTCCGCGCGCGACACCGCACCAACCGTGGCCGGACCACGCTCGACGCGCGTTCCGCGCTACGCAACCGCTTTCGCACTGATGCGGTTCGGACTCCTCGACCCCGACAGCGCCCTGGTGGGTCAGGCCGAGGGCGTCAACGCGTTCACCGCCGCCGACCTCGGCAGCGACACCGCCTCCGCCTACTGCGCCCGCGACGCCCACCGCATCCCCGAGGAGGACACCGCGCGCACCTTCTCCTTCAGCCCCGCCGCGAGCCTCCGCGTCCAGCAGACGATCAAGGATTCGCCCTCCATCGCCCCGCAGCTGAGGGGCTCCCGGACGCCCGCGATGCTGATGATCGCCGCATGCTCCTCGCAGCTCCGCGAATGGGCGACCGCGATCCTCGCCGACACCCCCGGCATCCGGCGCACCCAGTACATGCCCGGCGTCGGCCACCACATGTGGAACGGTCTCGACGACAACGACCAACGGGCCGCCGCCGTCATCGACGCCTTCCTCCAGGACGAACCGGCGCCCCTGCCGAACCACCCGAAACGTGACGACATCCCCGACTTTCTCCGCGACTTCGCGGGACACCGATGAGTTTGCGCGGCGCCGGCGGTCTTCTTCCTCGACGACCCCGCACGGCAGGAGACGGACATGACCGACCTTGAGACCAGGACCCTCGACGCGACCGGCGCCACCCTCGGCTTCGACATCCGACGGCCCACCACCGCGAACGACACCGCGAACGACACCGCGAACGACACCGCGAACGACACCGCGAACGACAGCGGGAACGGGAGCGGGAACACGGGCGCGGGCGGGGAGCCGCGCGCGCTGCTGCTGGTGGGTCCCCGATGGGCGCCGACGGATTCCGGACCCTGGCCTCGCACTTCACCGACCGGACCGTGGTCACCTACGACCCCCGGGGCGTGGGCCGCAGCGCGCGCACGGACGGGGTCGCGCAAACGCGGCCCGAGGAGCACGCCGACGACCTGCGCAGGGTGATCGAGGCCCTCGGCGTCGGGGCGGTGGACGTGTTCGCGAGCAGTGGCGGAGCGGTCAACGCGCTGACCCTGGTCGAACGGCACGGCGACCTCGTACGCACCCTCGTCGCGCACGAGCCCCCGATGGCCCGGGTGCTCCCGGACCACGAGGCGGCGCTCGCCGCATGCGTGGACATCCACGGGACCTACCTGCGCGAGGGATCGGGCCCCGCGATGGCGAAGTTCTTCGTACTGGTCTCCCACCAGGGCCCCTTCCCCGACGACTGGACCGACCGGCCGGCGCCCTCCCCGGCCGACTTCGGGTTGCCGACCGAGGACGACGGCCTGCGCGAGGACCCCCTGCTGGGTCAGAACATGCGCGGTTGCACCGCCCATCGCCCCGACTTCACCGCGCTGCGCGCCGCTCCCACGCGCATCGTGGTGGCGGCGGGCAAGGAGTCGGGGCAACAGTTCCCCGCCCGCGCCGCGGCGGCGACCGCCGCCGGCCTGGGAACCCTCCTCGCGCTGTTCCCCGGCGACCACGGCGGATTCCTGGGCGGCGAGTACGGTCAGCACGGCGCCCCGGAGGAGTTCGCCCGGACCCTTCGGGAGGTACTCGACACCGACGGCTGACAGGGAGACGTTCGGCGGGCGACGCCGATCGACGGATGGACAGGGACGTCCGCGGCGCGGTGTCCTGATCGCGGTCGCCGCGCACGGAACGGGCCGTTCATCGGAGCAGCCCCGGTTGCCCGAACGCCCTTGTGGGACTGGCGGGTTCGCCGCTGAGCGACCGGGACCGCCCGACGCGCGCCGCGATCACCGCGGTCGGGGCCCGTTCGGCGCGTTCGACACCGCGGCCATGACCGACCTGCGGAACGCGGCGCTCGACGCAGTCCGCCGTGGAACCGTCCTCGGGTGTGGTTCCACGGCGACTCACACACCGGGAACCCGCTGACGCTCGACGGCCGCCTCGCCACGGTCGCCGACCTCGGCGAACCCGGCGAACGCGGCATCGGCGGTCCCGCCCGCGACCTCGTGATCGCCTTCACCCTGATGTCGGCACGGAGCCGAGCCGTGTTCCGTACGGCGCTCGACGTCGACGACGCCACCTGGCCACGGGGCCGCGGCCGGGCACCCGCCACCGGCCTGAACGCCCACACCGCCCATGGTGGAGCGGGGCCTGGCAGGGGTTCACTTGCCGGTGATGCCCCACGTGCCGTCGCCGGCTGCGGCGGCGTTGTGGAGGGCGGTCCACGCGGTGTCGTCGAGCTTGAAGGCGTCGTGGAGGTAGGCGGAGATCGCGTCGGCGACGAGGGCGACGCGGGCGGGGTCCTCGTCGGTGGTCTCGGCGACCCTCTCGCCGGCCAGGCCGCCCAGGGTGTGCTCTCCCTCGTCGATGGTGAGCAGGCTCTTCGGGGCCGGGCTGAGGTGATAGGCGTCGGTGAACCACTCAGGCCCCCGGGTGGAGAGCTGAGACTGGTCCCTGCCACCCGCGACGACCAGGACCGGAGCGGTCATGGTGGAGTGGTCCGGCCTCATGAACGGAAGGTGTTCGACGGCGAACGGGGTGAGGGTGTCGCCCGTTCCGGTCGCGGCGATCAGCGCACCGGCCGAGACCGCGGAGTGAGAGAAGTCCTCTCCGGGATTCCCGTCGGCGTCGAGCACGCGCGTACCGAGGAGCGCGCCGGCGGTCTGGGCGCCCCACGAGTGGCCGACGACCGCGATGCGGTCCCGGTCGGCGCGGGTCTCCAGATCGCCCGCCTGGAGGAGGATGTCGCCGAGGCCGTCGAGAATCGCGTGGAGGTCGGCGATCCGGACGCGCCAGATGGTGGCGAAGCGCGGGTCGTCCCACGTGATGCCGTTGCGGCGGGAGTCCAGGTGGGTGGGTTGCACGACGATGAATCCGGCGGCTGCCCACCGGTCGACGAGGGGTTCGTATCCGTCCATGGACCATGCGTTGCCGTGGGAGAACACGATGACGGGAAGGTTCCGGCCCGACGCGGGGGCGGTGACCTTCACCTGGAGGTCGACGCTGCGGCCGGGCGTGGGAACGGTGATCGGCTTGACCGCGACGATCCGCCGGTCGAGGTGACTGGAAGACATGGGGGACCTGTGCTTTCTCCATGGGGGTGCCCTGCCATACTTTGGCGGAGCGGCGTTCCGTCAAACTAGCGGAACATTGTTCCGCGAGTAAAGGGGTGGTCTCGTGTCCGAACCGGTCGGAGTGCGCCAGGCACAGGCACAACGCACCCGCGGCGCCGTACTGGCGGCCGCGGCGGCGGTCTTCGTGCACCAGGGCGTCCAGGCCCCCATCCGCGACATCGCCGAACGTGCCGGTGTCGGCGTCGGCACGATCTACCGGAACTTTCCGACCCGGGCGGACCTCGTCACCGCCGTCTACCGGCACCAGATCGACACCTGCGCCGCACTCGCGCCGCAGCTCCTGAAGGAATCGGCCTCCCCGTTCACCGCCCTCACCCGCTGGGCGGACGCGTTCGTGGAGTTCCTGGTGACCAAGCACGGCCTCGGTGCCGCCCTGGGGTCCGGTGATCCAGGGCTGGAGAACCTCCACGCCCTCATGCTCGACACCCTGGTCCCGGCCTGCGCGACGCTGCTCGACGCCTGCGCCGCCGCCGACGACCTCGATCCCGGCATCACCGCCTACAAGCTCATGCGCGCCATCGGAAACCTCTCCATCACCGGGCCCGACTACGACCAGGCCGACGCCAGGCACATGGTCGCGACCCTCCTCGCCGGATGCCGTCGCACGGCATAGGACGGACGCGCGGCCGGCCCGGCCCGGCCCTGCCCTCCGGCGGTGTACTCGTCACGGTCGGAGGTCCGGTCCGGTCCGGTCCGTCGACGTCGACGACAGGCATGGGCCTCGGCGGGTCAGGATCTCGATCATCTCCGCGAACGTGCCGCCCTCATCGGCCCGTTGCATCGGGGGGTTGGGCCGGGATGACGTGGGAATTTCGCCCGCGACCCCGGGGTTGCCCGCATGACGTCGGCCCTCCACTCCCGACGAACACGCGCACGACGCAGCACGAAGGAACAGACATGACGACGACGTACCTCCTTCAGGTCGACTTCCCGAGCGACGGCCCCTTCGGGGAGCAGATGGCGACCGAGTACAGGCAACTGGCGGAGAGCATCAACCACGAACCGGGGATGATCTGGAAGATCTGGACCGAGAACAGCGAGGACCGCGAAGCGGGCGGCGTCTACCTCTTCGATTCCGAGGTGGCTGCGCAGAAGTACCTGACCAAACACACCGAACGGCTCCGGTCCTGGGGCATCGCCGACATCCGTGGCCGGATCTTCGCCGTGAACGGTCCGCTCTCGGCGATCAACAGGGCTCCGCTCCCTCCCACCGCCGCCTGATCGCCGACGCGGCACCCCGAGCCACACACGGCGACGAGGCGTGCGTCGCCGACGCGGCACGGACCTCGACGGCACGGACCGCCGACAACCGGCTTTCCGACGGCGGTACTTGAGACCGGGCAGCCGGCCCGACCGCGAGTGTGCGCGGGGGTGCCCCGACGGAGGCGGACGAGGGTCGGTCCGCCGAGGGGCCGTGAGTTTCGGCGGCGGCGGCGCGGCGTCCACGGGCTGCCGCGCGGACCTCCGTGTGCAACGCTGGAAGGGCCACCCGGGCCGGTTCTGCCCCGTGCGGCCCGCTGAACCACGGATGTAGCCATGCCCCTGTACCCAGCCTTCCGCGCCGCGCCGGCGGTGCTCGCCAGCGCCGCCCTCGCGGTGCTGATGAGCGCGCCGGCCGCGCCGGCCGCCCTCTCCGGACCGGCGGCACCACCCGGCCACGCCGTCACCGGCGTCCAGGCGGCCACCCTGTCCATCCCCGCCATCGGCGTGTCCGGGCTCACGGTCGTCCCGTACCAGGGGACCCCCGATGACGCGCCGGGCACCCGGATCCAGGACCAGGGCGCGGCGGCGAGCCCCCACGGTCCCGGCGGTGGGGTCGGCCCCGGCGACGTGGGGAACTACATCGTCACGGGTCACCGCATCGTCGCGGGCGGGCCCCTGCGGGCGTTGCCGTCAGTGCCGAACGGCGCGGCGGTCCACGTCACCTCCGGCGGCGTCACGTACGAGTACACGATCACCGCGACGCGGACGACCTCGTTCCGGTCGCCTGCCTCCATGGACGCCCAACGGGCCGCGGTCCCCGGCTCCCCGGGCGCCGTGCCGAGCCGAGCGATGATCACCGTGACCACCTGCCTGACGCCCGAGGACGAGGCGGCGGGCAATCACTGGCGGGACGCGCAGGACAACCCGGAACACCGCATCGACAAGATCGGTGTACTCACGGGCACCACGCCCTGAGAGAGTCCCCAAGCACGCCTCACGCCTCACGCCTCACGCGTCGCCCGACGCTGCCAAGCCCAACGACAGCTCCGCCGTCGCGAGCATGCGGGCGATGTCGATCGGCAGGTCGGAGAACTCCCTCCTGACCACATCGATCGGATCGATGCCGCGGATCCGGCCGTCACGCCCCGTCGCCTCGATGACGAAGCGGTGGCCGCGGGGGACCCGGGCGTCCTGCGCGACGGTCCACCGTGCCCCATGCCTGCGCGTCAGGTAGTCGGCCACGTAGGACATCAGATCACTGTGCAGGGTGATCCAGTCCGACGGTTCGAATGCGCCGAGCGGAGCACGTGAGACGTACTCCTGGAGGGCGGGGATGAGACTCAGGGGGTCCCGCGCGTAGACCTCGGGCGGTACGCCGAGCATGTCCGCCACGTCCTCCACGTTGCGGCGGCCTTCCTCCACCCATCCTTGGAGATCCGGTCCTTGGAGATCCGGTTCGTTGACCTCGGTCACCTTTCGTACCCTTCCTTGCCTTCCGCCGGCTCCCGGGGCCGGCGCCCGTGCGCGACGCCCCGCTCGTGCGTCCGCCGCCTCCGGCAAGGGAAGCACGCGCACCGCCGCAATCCGACCCGGACCGCCGGGCGGAATGCCTGACCAGCGACAATGGCTCCCAAACCCCCGGGCGGAGAACCACGGGAACAGGCAGCACGGGAACAGGCAGCACGGGCACAGGCAGCACGGGCACAGGCAACACGGAACAGGGGCACCACGTGCGGGGGCGGAACGCTGAACGGGACCGGATCGAGCAGTTGCTCGGCGACGCGCGTCAGGGCAAGAGCGGCGCCCTGCTGGTGCACGGCGAGGCCGGGATCGGCAAGACCGCGCTGCTCGACCACGCCGCCGGTCGGGCGGACGGGGCGCGCGTACTGCGCGTCGAGGGCATCGAGTCGGAGATGGAACTGGCCTTCGGCGGTCTCCACCAGCTGTTCCTGCCCGTACTGGACCTCGTCGACGGCCTGCCACAACCGCAGGCCGCAGCCCTGCGGGCCGTCTTCGGGCTGACCGCCGACGACGTCCGCGACCGCTTCACCGTGGGCCTGGCGGTGCTCACGATGCTGTCGGAGGCCGCGGCCGGGCGCCCGCTGCTGTGCCTGATCGACGACGCGCAATGGCTCGACCAGCCCTCGGTGGACATGTTGACGTTCGCCGCGCGCCGACTGCGGGCGGAGGGAGTCGTGATGCTGTTCGCGGTCCGCGACGGGGCGCCCGGCGCCGCCGTGAAGGGACTCCCGCGGTTGCACGTCGAAGGCCTCGAACGCGCGGTCGCCGCCGAGTTGTTGCCGGGGCTGCCGCCGTACGTCGCGGACCGGGTCATCGAGGAGGCCCGCGGCAACCCGCTCGCCCTCATCGAGCTGTCGGCCGCACTCACCCCGGCCCAGCGCGCCGGGCGGCTGGGCCCCTTGGCGCTTCCCGAGGAGGGCGCCGGACTGCCGAGCCGGATCCAGGACGGCTTCCTGGAGCAGATCCGCAGGCTTCCCGAAGCCGCCCAGGCGGTCCTGCTGGTGGCCGCCGCCGACGACTCCGGGGACCTCGCCGTGGTGCTGAGGGCCGCGCGAGCGCTCGACGCGACGGTCGAGGACCTCGAACCCGCCGAACGTGCCGGATTCGTGCGCGTGGCCGGGACGGTGGTGCGCTTCCGTCATCCGCTGGTGCGGTACGCCGCCTACCAGGGCGCCCCGCTCGCCCGGCGCATCGCCGCTCACCGGGCGTTGGCGCGGGCCCTGGGCGACGCCGGCCAGGCGCACCGGCGTGCCTGGCACCTGGCCGCCGCGTCGACGGGCCCCGACGAGCGGGTCGCCGAGGAACTGGAACGGGTCGCCGAGTGGGCCGGGAGCCGGCAGGCGATGGCATCCGCGTCCGCGGCCTACGAGCGGGCCGCCCAGCTCACCGCGGATCCCGGATCCCGTGCGCGCCGCCTGGTCCGGGCGGCCTGGCGGGCCGCCGACGCCGGACAGGACGAGCGCTGCGGCGCGCTCGCCGACCAGGTGCCGCTGCCCCTGGAGGACCCCGGCGTGGCGGCGGACTTCGCGCGCGCCCGGGCGGTCGTCGAACTCGGCTTCCGCAGACCGGAGACGGCCGCCCGGATCCTGCTCGCCTGCGCGGATCCGACCGGGACCGCCCGCCCGGACACCGTCGCCTCGTTGCTGACTGACGCGGTGCACGCCGCCTTCTCCGCGGGTGACGCCACGCTGATCGAGGAGATCGCGTCCCGCGCCCCGGACCTGCCGGTACTGGCCGTGCCCGCCCGACTGTTCGGTGGTGACGTACCCGGCGCGCTCGACGCGCTGCGCACGCTCGTCCAAGACGGCCGGGACCCGGACACGGGCGTCATGGAGCGGCTGATGACCGGGATCCACTGTCAGCTGACCGGCGATCACGCGACCGCGCGGGAGGTCGCCGCCGGAGCCGTCGCCCACTGTCGGGAGCAGGGCATCGGCGGATGGCTGCCCACCACGCTCCACCTGCTGGCGCGGACGGAACTGGCGCTCGGTCGCCACGACGAGGCGTCCGCGCACGCGGCGGAGGGGCTCCGGCTCGCCGAGTACCACGACCTGGCCCACCGGGCCGCCCACCTGCGGGCCGCACTCGCGATGACGGCGGCCGTACGGGGGGAGGAGGAACAGAGCCGCGCCCTGGCCGCCGAGGCCCTGGCGTACACGCGACCACGCGGGGTGGGGCGGGGTACGGCGGACGCCCTGTGGGCGCTGGGCGTGCTCGAACTCGGCCTGGGACGGGCGCAGGCGGCGCTGGAACCCCTGGAATCGGCGCTGCGACCCCTGGAGTGCGCCCCGGAATCCCCGGAGCCCGAGTCGCAACCCCCGGGTTCGGCGCCGGAACCCCCGGAGCGCGCGCCGCGACCCCTCGATTGGGCGCCGCGCGGGGCGGCCGGTCCGCCGCTCTGCCTGCCCCTGCTGGCGGACCTCGTGGAGGCGGCCGGACGTGCCGGGCGCCCGGAGCGCGCGGCGGAACCGGCACGGCTGCTCGGGGACTGGGCCACCGCCCTGGGGCAGCCGGTCCTGTCCGCCCTGGCCCGCCGCTGCCAGGCGCTGACCGGCCCCGACAGTACGGCCGAGGAACACTTCACCGCGGCGTTGGCCCTCCACGAGAACGGCAGCGACTACGACCGCGCCCGCACCGCGCTGCTCTACGGGGAATGGCTGCGCCGTCTGCGGCGCCACATCGACGCCCGGCACCAACTGCGCGCCGCGCTGGAGGCCTTCGAGCGGCTCGGGGCCCACCCGTGGGCCGGCCGCGCCCGCGCGGAGCTGGGAGCCGCGGGCGGGGAGACCGGGCTGACCGCCCGCGAGGACGGCCCGATCAGCCTGCTGAGCCCGCAGGAACGCGAGGTCGTCCGACTGGCGGCGGCCGGTGAGAGCAACCGGGAGATCGCCGCGCGACTGTTCCTGAGCCCCCGCACGGTCGGGCACCACCTCTACCGCGCGTTTCCCAAACTCGGCGTCGCCTCCCGCACCGAACTGGCCGCGCTGCTCGCCCCGGTACACGCCTCATGAGGCCGCGGCCGGCGCCGCTGTCGCCTCCTCCGAGGCCTCCGGCACCGAGTAGATCATCCGGGTCTGGGCGATCCGGTAGCCGGCCCGGGCGAACGCGGCGGCCATCGGCGCGTTGTCGGTGTCCGTGGTGGCCGTGATCAGCTCGGCGCCCGCCTCCACCTGTACCCGGGTGATCTCGGCGAGTACGTCGTCGACGTACCCGTGCCCGCGCAGTTCGGGGACGACGCCCAGGTAGCCGACGTTGCGGTGGTACGGCGTCGCCGAGGGGAGCGCCAGCCCGGCGACCTGCCCGTCGGGAGTGCGCGCCAGCCGCCACCACGAGCGCTCGCCCGGACACCCGAGGTAGAAGTCCACCTCCTCGCGGGCGGTGGCCTCGGCTCCCATGGACGCGAGGTTGCGACGCGTCTCGCCGTCCAGGCTGCCCACCGCGATCCGCCGGAAGACGTCGAGGAACTCCTCGTCCGAGCCCTCGCTGAAGGTGAGACGCCCGCTGGAGACCGGGAGCCCCGCGTCGGGGGTCCACTCCAGGCGCAGCCGCTCCACCTGGTCGGTGAGCCCGGCCGCCCGCGCGGCCTCGTGCCGCCAGTCCAGGGCGGCGACGACGGCCGGGTCCTGACGCCACCCGGTCGGCAGCGTCAGGTTGTACAGCGGGGGCTTGGTCGCGCCCTGTTCGGCGAAGGCCCGCAGCCCCGCCGTGATCAGTCCGGCCCCGACCGCCGCGCGGTCGGGAACCGAGGGATCGACGTACAGGCAGTCCAGGGCGATCGGGTGCTGACCGTCCGCGTGACCCCACCACAGGGCGCGGGCCACGACCCGGTCGCCGTCCTCGGCGATCCAGGTCCACTCGGGCCGGTACATGCCCTCCTTCAGTTCTTCGAGGTAGCGGTCGGCGGGGATCCAGCCGACTGGTTCGTCGACGGTCACGGCGGTGACGCGGTCGAGATCGGTGTGGCTGTCGGTCGTGGGACGGAACAACATGTGTGTGCTCACTTCTGCGGTGTCGAGGAGGTCGAGTAGGTGGTGATGGTCGCGCCGGTGTTGAAGACGCGGGAGTCGGTGAGCGTGAAGCTCGCCGGGAGGAACGGAGCGCGGAACAGCGGGATCCCGGATCCGATGACGACCGGGTAGCGCTTGATGATCAGTTCGTCGATCTCCTCCAGCAGCTGCCCGGCCAGGTCCGCTCCGCCGCACAGCCAGATGCCCGCCCCGTCCTGCCGCTTGAGTTCGCGGACGAACGCCACCGGATCCGCGGACACGATCTCCACGGCGGGGTCGAGTCGGGACAGGGTGCGGGAGAAGACGTACTGCGTGAGGTGCGGGTAGGGGCTGGTGACGCCGACAGCGAGCCCGGGTTCATAGGTGCCCCGGCCCATCAGGACGGTGTCGAAGCGCCGGTTGGGGGCTCCTGCGATGCCCAACGGCCCACGACCCTGGACCGGGATGGTCTCGGGGTACTCGGCCAGCAGCGCGGCGGCCAGGTCCCCCTCGAAGGGGAAGAAGTCGAACCGCCCGTCCGGACCGGCGATGAAGCCGTCGAGACTGGTGCCGACGTAGTAGGTGAGTCGACGCACGCGGACCTGCTTTCGAGACGATCGGGTGACGTCACTGACGTTAGGTCGGCCGCCCCCCGACCGGCATCGGTCACCCCGACGTAATGTGACCGTCCACCGTCCACCGTCCACCGTCCACCGACCCGCGGGCACGGGTCGCCGCCGGTGGGGTGGCGGGGAAACGCCGCCGCCCCGTGTCCCGCCGACGCGCTACCGCTCGTCGTGGCGACGGGCGAGGTGGACGGTGAGGTCGGCGGTGATCCCGACCCGTTCCGGAAGGACCCGCGCGATCCGGTCGAACGCCTGCCTGCGCGCCGCGGCCGGCAGGACGAGATAGGCGGAGACCGTCGAGAGGTGACCGACGTAGTCGCGCGCGCCGATCGTCAAGTGCCGTTCGATCAGCGCTTGTCGGACATCGGTGAACCACTCGGACCGTTGGAGTTCCGTACCCGGCCACTGCATGGTGTGCTCCGGCGGTGTCCCGTCCGGTGAGGGGATCTCGTCGCTCTCCAGGAACGGCGCCCGCGCCGCGCGAACGGCCTCCTCCACCGCCGGGTCGGCCAGTCGGAACGGCCCCCCGAACGAGGCGAACACGCCGCCCGGCTCCAACAGCCCGGCCACGCGCGACCACCGGCCCTGCGGGTCGGTCCAGTGCAGCGCCGCCGCCGCGTAGACCAGCCCGTACCTCTCGCCCTCCCGCACGTCCTCGAACGCGGCCCGCACCGTTGCGACGTGCGCCGGCACGTGCTTGCGCAGCTCGGCGAGCATGGCCTCGTCGGGCTCGGTCGCGGTGACCGCGACCCCCCGTCGGGCGAAGAGCCGGGTCGCCTTGCCCGTCCCGGCGCCGATTTCCAGCGCGGTACGCAGCGGACGACCCGCGTACGACGCGACCATGTCGAAGAGCCGGTCGGGATACCCCGGCCGGAAACGTTCGTACGCGTACGCCATTGCTCCGAAACTCAGTGCGCGACCGGACATGCCGAGCATCCTGACACGCGCCGCGCCACGAGCGCCCGGCCATTCGGCCCGGGGCCGCGGCGGAGCCCCGCCACCCGTCGATCCGGTGACAGGGCCCCGGAGGACGGTCACGACGACGGATGCCGGTGGCGGGCGGGCCGTCTTCGGCAGGACGTGCCGCGCCCGGTACGCGTACCCCCGGCGGCCCCGCGCGCGCCGGGGCTCAGAAGGTCCACCGGGTGTGGGTGTACAGACCGTCGTTCCGACCGAAGCCGTACGCGGTGCCCGGGGCCACCGCGAACACCACCGCGTCGCCGGCCCGGAAGGCGTCCCCGATGCCGTGGAAGGTGCCCTCGGGCGAGGTGATGTGTGCCCCGTACTTCGCCTCGTACGCCGCGATCACCTCCTCCAGCACCGCCGGATCGGCCACCTGCTTCGCCGTGCCCTCGACCACGAGGTCGAGCCCTTCGGTGAGCGAGTTCCCCCCGGTGGTCAGGGCGCAGTGGCCGTCCTGGGCGAGGTTCCTCGCCTTCTGCTCGCCCGGGCCGGTCGAGAAGTACAACACCCCGTCGTGCCAGGCGGCGATCACGGGAGTGACGTGGAGTCGCCCGTCGGGTCGCACCGTGGACACCCAGAAGATCTCGGCGGTCTCCAACTGCCTCTGGGCATCCGCCCATTCGGTTGCGGTGACGTCCTCGGCGCCCGGGCGGGGATTGAGCGCTGAGCTGTAGCGCCCGTCGAGCTCGGTCGTGGGCGCGGGTCGGTCCGCGGGTTCCTGAGTGGGCATGGCACCTCTCCTTCGTTTCCCCGCACAACGACCGGACGCCCGTGCGGAAATCACCGCCACACCACTCTGTACCCGTCCGTACGCCCGATGGCGGTCGAGCGGCCGGCGGACAGGCCTCCCGGGTTCCGGTCGGGCGGCGCTGTCAGTGGTCTCACCTAGCGTCTCGGACATGACGCGAACCGCACACACCTTCGCCTACGCCCGTCCCTCCTCCCTCACCTCCGCCGCGGCGGGGCAGGCCCTCAACCTGGAGACGGCCGGTGGTCTGACGCCGACCGGGGCCGACGCACATCCGCAGTTCTTCTCCGGGTTCCTGAGCGCCCCCCAGGCGGCGGCGAGGGCGTTGCTCGCCGTGGCGGACGTGGCCTCGGCCCGCTACTACCAGCGCACCCTGCGCGCGTCCCTCGACCCGGTGGTCACGGGCAACGGCGACCGGTTGCGGTTCGAGTCCTTCTCCGGGTGCTGTGGCGTGTACGCCCGGCTTGACGTGCTGCCCGAGGGCCTGCGCGGCGCCGACACCGGCCACGGCACCACCAACGTGGACGTCAACAACCCGCTGCGGGAGGCGTTGTCCCGCCTCGCCGGGGACGATCCGCTGCACCTGCGGGTCGGGCCCGACGAACTGGCGGTCACCACCCTCGACGGCCCGGTCGTCGAGAAGAAGGTCCCCCTGCCGGACCGTTGGCTGCGCGGCTTCGCCGAGGCCCAGGCCGTCACCACCGGCTTCGACCTCCGCGCCGAACTGACCGCCACCGAGACGGCTCGCTTCCTGCGTTCCCTGCCGCGCACCACGTCCGGCGGCGGAGCCGCGAGCGCCGCCCTGTGGGTGGTTCCCGCCGGCCGTACGCTGCGCCCCACCACCCGCCCGGTGCCCGGAGCAGTGTGCCTGCCCGGTCCCGAACGCCTCGCCGCCTTCCAGCGCGTACTGCGGTACGCCACCGCCCTGCGCGTGTACGGCCCCGCGGCGGACGGCGCCAACCCCACCACGTCCGCGTGGGAAGTGGGCCTGCCCGGCATGCGGCTCACCCTCACCCTCTCCCCGCAGGCCGACCGCGGGTTCTCCGGCGAGGGCGGTGTCCTGGAGGCCCTCGCCACCGACGCCGCGGCCGAGGACGCCGAGCTGATCTCCGTACTGCTCGCGTGGGAACCGCGCATCGACCCGGCCGACCTCGCCGAGCAGTCGGGCCTTCCCGTGGCACGGGTCCGGGCGGCCCTCACCCGCCTCGGTACCGCCGGCCGGGTCGGATACGACATCGCCGAAGCGGCCTACTTCCACCGGGAACTGCCCTACGACGCCCGGCGCGCCGAGCGCCACAACCCCCGCCTGGTCGCGGCCCGCGCCCTGCTGGAGGAGGGCGCGGTCACCCTGGAACGCGCCGGTATCGCCGTCGTGGCCTCCGGCGAACGCCGCTACCAGGTACGCGAGTCGGGCGGCGCCCTCAGCTGCACTTGCCAGTGGTGGGCCGACTACCGGGGCCGCCGCGGCCCCTGCAAGCACGCCCTCGCCACCCGCATGGCCCTGCGCGCCGCCTCCGCCACCACCCCGACCTCCACCTCCGTCCCCTCCGGAGCCGCACGATGAGCGCCACCGACGACGTCCTCGAAGCAGTACGGACGGGCCGCACCACCGCCGTGCCCGGACTCCTCAAGCCGCTCGACGCCGGGCAGCGACGCGCCCTGCTCGCCGACCTGAAGGAACTGCGCGCCGAACTGCGCGCCTCGGGCTGGGACCGCTGGCAGGAACGCGACCTGATGAGCCCGGCGCTGGTCGTCGCCGGAGCCGGCTGCCACACCGGCGCCGCGGCCGCCGCCGGCTGGATCGGCGCCCGCGACCTGCGCCGTTGGCGACAGCACCCCACCACCATCCTCCTCGACGTCCTCGCCGGCCGGGAACCGCGATGGCTCGGCGACCTCGCCCACCGGCTCGCCGCCCGGGCCGGCACCGCCGCCCAGGACTACCCGCTGATCAGCGAACTCGTCCGACTCGCCGGCTGCCCGATGCCCACCACCGACGGTTGCGTCGAGGGCTGGGCGCAGGCCGTCGGCGCGTCCGGGAACCGGCTCGCGCGGGCCCTGCGCGAGGACCCCCACCTCACCGCGTTCGCACCGCGCCTCTTCGAGACCGCCGAACCGGTCGGCTCCTTCGCCTGGCGCTGCGACCCGGACGACCCCCACCACTGGCCCGCCGCGTTGGTCTGCCTCGCCGGCGAGGGACGCCTGGAGCGCGCCGTCCTCCTGAACGGCTGCGTCGCCCGGTTGCTGCGCGGCGGCAAGCCCGCCGAACTGAAGCCCTACCAGGCCGTCCTGCGGGCCTTGCGGCCGACCGAGGAAGAGGAGGGGCGGCGCGCCGCCGACTGGATCGCGCTGACCGCCGACGCACCGTCCTCCGTCGCCGGCGACGCCCAGCGGACACTGGCCCGGCTCGCGGCCGCCGACCGGCTCACCCCCCGCATGCTCGCCGAGATGTCGAGCGCCGCCCTGTTCCGCCCCGAGAAGAAGCTGGTGCGCGCCCAGCTCGTACTGATCCGGCAGCAACTCGGCCGCGACCCGGCCGCCGCACCGGAACTGCTGCCCGCACTCGGCGAGGCCTTCGGGCACCCGGACACCGACATCCAGGAACGGGCCCTCAACCTCGCCGCGGCGCACCTCACCGACGATCCCGACCTGCGCGCCGAACTCGCCGACCGGGCACACCTGCTGAGCCCCACCCACCGGGCCCGGGCGGTGGACCTCCTCGGACCGGCCGCCGCGCCCGCCGAGGACACCGACCCCTACCGGGAGACCCTGCCGCCGCCCCCCGTCCCGTCCCCGCTCGCCCCCGCCCCGGAGACCGTCCAGGAGACCGCGGAGCTCGTCGCGGCGGTCGTCAACTCCCGCACCGCGACCGTCGAGGAGTTCGAGCGCGCCCTGGACGGGCTGGTGCGGCACGCCCACCGCGACCGTGCGGCCCTCGCCGAGGCGCTGCGCCCCGCACTGGCGGGCCGCTGGTGGCTCGATCCCGAACAGTCCCGCCACTACACGAGTGAACTGCCCGGCCTGGAACACGTCGCCGCCGCCGTCCTGGACGAGCTGCCGAGCGGCACACCGCCCGTGGCACTCCTGTCCTGGCGCTCCGACTGCCACCACACAGGGCTCCGCGCCGTCGTCGGCGCCCGCCTGGACGAGGCCGCGCGGCGCGTCACGACCCGACCGCTGCCGTTCCTCCTCGCCACACCCACCGTCGAGTCGGGCTCCCTGGACCCGCACGTGCTGATCGCGCGGCTCGCCGAGTACCGCCGGCTCGGCGAGGACCCCGCCCCGGTGGACTTCGCCCAGGCCCTGCTGAGGGTCCGCCGTGACGCCGGGGCCATCGTCGGGGCCATCACCGGGGCCACCGCCCTCGGCACCCCCGAAGGACACCGACTGGCATCCTGGCTGGGCGCCGCCGGACAGCCCGCGCCCGTCACCCGCCGCACCGCGTCCGCCGTGCGGTACGCGTACGGGGCGACCCCCGCCCGTCTCGTCCTGGACACCGGCGAACGCCCCACCGTGCTCGCCGAGTTCCCTGCTCCGTTCCACGAGTCGGCCGGGGCGCGCAAGACCTCCGAGCGCTGCTGGGACGGAGGCGACGACGCCCTGCTGATCGCGGTCCTGCCCGAGGACCGGGAGACCCTGGCCGCCTGGTGGCTTCCGGCCGTCATCGCCTGCGCCGTCCACGAAGGGCGCGACGGGACCGAAGCACTGCCCTCGATCACCGCCGCCGGCGGACCCGCCGGCCCGGCCCTGCACCTCGCGGTCGCCACCGCGCTCGGCGCCCGCCACCCCGAGGACCGGCTGCGGGCCGTCGACGCGCTCCTCACCCTCGCCGGCCGCGACGAGCTGGACGCCGCCCGCCTCGGCGAGGACCTGGCCGAACTCCTGACACTGGGCACCGTCAAGCCCAACCGGCTCGCCGACTCACTGCGCACCGCCGCCGCGACCGGCGCCCACGCCACCACCTGGGCCGTACTGGCGGCGGCCCTGCCCGGGCTGCTCACCGGTACCGGCGATCCGCGCGGCGCCGGTGAACTCCTCGCGACGGCCGCCGACTGCGTGGAGCAGTCCGGAGCGGCCTCGCCGGACCCCGCCGGCCTCGCGGAGGCGGCGGACCGCGGCGGCCGGTCCCGACTGGTCACCCAGTCCGTCCGACTGCGCGACGCCCTGCGCCGCAACCGGCCCGTGTCGACCGGGCGCGGATGAGGGTCCGGCCCGCGTCTGCACCCGAGGGCCCGCGCACACGCGGGGGAGCGGCACCGGACCGGGGCGCCGTCGCTTCGATCAGCCCGCGCCACCCCCGGGAGCCACCTCGGGGAACGGGAGCCCGCGGGTGTAGGCCCCCAGCCCGGCGAACAGGTCCGGAGCCAGCCAGTCCTGGCCCGTGTCGTCGACACGGCAGCCCGCCGACCGGAGCCGATCCGCGATCTTGCGTCGGCACGCGGGCCCGCCGTCGAGTTGTACGAAGTTCCGGCCGCCCAGGTCCGTGACCTCGCGCTGCGCACCCGCCTTCACGATGACCGTGCGGTCCGGGTACGAGGCCAGCGTCATCCCCAGCTCCAGCAGCACGTTGGGTCGGGCCTGCAAACCGCCCGCGGCCCCGACCTCGTGTTCCGTCCGCAGGCCGGGGTGCAGGGAAACCACGTCGTCGGGGGTCATCAGGACCAGGGCGGCCCGGGCCCGGCGCACGGCGTGGCCGATGACGTCGCCCAGGTACGGTGAGGCGCTTCCGGTACCGGCGACCAGCGTCTCCCACTCCAACGGGCGCAGGTCCAGAGCCCGCAGGAACGCGAACACGGCGTCGCGTGCCTGCTCGTCCCGGCCGTGGACGACGAAGACGTTGCGGGTGATGTCCTGCGCGGGCGTCTCCCGGGCGGGCGTCTGCCGTCGGACGACGGGGCGCGGTCGCCGGTCCGCCGGACCCGCGGGCGCCGGCAGGAGGAGGAGGGCCTGTTCCGCGCGAGAAGCGGCGAGTTCGAGATAGCCGGCCTCGTCGTCGACGCGGGCGAGGAACCAGTCCGTGACCTGCCGGTCGTCGGCGAACGGTCCGTCCGCGACGAGGGCGGCCGGATCGCAGCCGCGCAGGGACGCCTTCATGTTCCCGGACGCGATGTCCGCGGTGCGGTGCAGCTCGCGCAACGAGACCGCGAGCATGCCGGCCTGCGCACGATGCCGAGCCAGGACTCCGGCCGCGTGGTCGACGGCGTCGGCCGACCCGTCGGCCGCCCCCGCGACCGCGCTCGCCCTCGTGCGTGCCCGGCGTCACAGCTTCCCGGCGATGAGGTCCAGGTCCCCGCGGGTGAAGCCCGGACCGTCGGCGCCGTCCGGCGCGAACGACTCGATGACGGCCTGGACGACGGGAGCGGAGTCCTCGCCGTCGACCTCGGTGATCTGCACGTTGTAGAAGACCAGCCGGCCGTCTATGTCCTCGCTGGAGATCTCCAGGACCTCGCCGAGCCAGTCGGTGGCCTCGGCCACGGTGCCCAGCGTGCGCTTCAGTTCGCGCAGACAACTGCGGGCGATCCCCGGCAGCAGCGCCTCGGCGAGGTCCGTGGCGTCGGCGAAGGTGCGCACGTCGGGCCAGAACGTGTTGACGGGCCGGGGTCGCGACGTCTCCGTGAAATCGAAGAACGTGAGCGTGTGGCGCACGCACACGTGGTGCACGTTCCGCTCGGCCGCGGTCAGCGTGAGGCTGACCCGACGTTCTCCGACGGCGGCGTCCGCAGCGGCCGTCGCGGCGTCGGCGTCGGAGTCGGCGTACGCGGCGATCGACGGCGCGTTCCGCCGCGCCTCGACGAAGAGGCGCAGACCCTCCCCGGGCTCCGGGAACGGGGTCAGCCCCTTGCGCAGGTTCTGCCTGGTCGTGGCGTCGTACACCCACTGCTCGCGCAGGGGCGGGTACAACACCCGTTCCTCCCGTTCGACCCGCTGCGCGGCGGTGTGCGCGCTCTGCAGGTGTCGGTGCAGGGTCGTCCACAGGGCGGCGTCGTACACGCCCTGCCCGCCGCCGGCGCGGGCTGCCTTCAGCCAGGTGTTCTCCAGGTCCTTCAGCGCCAGCGACACGTCGTCCATCCGGCGGACGCCGGCTCCGTCAGGGACGGGCTCGGTGTCGGGGTCGAAGTTCATGCCGGGATCGTTGGCCGGGCTGTGCGGGCCGAGCGACACCATCAGCGGCAGGTTCCACAACAGGCGGTGCGGGTTGGGGCTGCCCCCGTGACCCGCCATCGCCACGGCCTGTCCGACACTGTCGCCGGCCACCGCCCAGCACAGGGACCAGAACGTCCTCGCGGCGCTCTGGAGTTGTGGGTTCTCCGAGTTCCAGGCGGGGGTGAGTTGTTCGGCGATCCAGCTGAGGTGTTCCTTGGAGATCTTGTGGTGCAGCGCGCCGCCCTTCCACTCGGCGGGCAGCGCGTAGTCGTGCTTGCCGTCGTTCAACGGCCTGACGGCCCATTTGACCTTGTCGGGGACCTCGCGTGCACTGCTCGGGGGCGGAACCCGCCTGCCGGCCACCGGAGACGTCGTCATGGGACTCCCTTCGCGGGCCGCCGAGCGCGGACCGGGCCCATCTTCGAATCCCGGAAGCGAGGGCGTCCACCCGTTCCCGGGGATTGGGGTGGGTGGGGCGTACGGGCACCCAACCGGCCACCTCTCAGGCCCCGTCAGCCCCTCGCGCCCCGCGTGTCTTTCTCTCCCCGCCCTACACGACTGCGACATGTCGTGACGTGACGTGACGTGACGTGACGTGACGTCCCGGACGCGGGCGTGGCCGCCCGGCGCGGGCACCGGTCGCGCGACGGGTGGGCCGCGTCGTCTTGCCATGAGGGCATACTCTCTTGCCCATGACGCAAGACGACGGAGAGCTGGACAGCCTGGTCCGCAAACGCGTCCGCGCGCTGCGCGTGGCACAGGGCTGGTCGCTGGAAGAACTCGCGGCCCGCGCCCACATCAGCCAGTCGACGCTCAGTCGCATCGAGAACGGGCAGCGACGCCTCGCCCTGGACCAGTTGGTCACCCTCGCCCGCGCCCTGGACACCACCCTGGACCAACTGGTCGAGACCGCCGCGGACGACGTGATCTCCAGCCCGGTGATCGACGGAGCCCACGGATCGATGCGCTGGCCCGTCAAGGCAGACCCGGGCATGACCGTGGTCCGCCAGCGCATCACGGAACCGCCCCCTGAGAGCCCGGCGCGCCTGCGCGCCCATCCCGGCCGCGAATGGCTCGTCGTCCTCTCCGGCACCGCGATCCTGCTCCTGGGCAACCGGCGCTACCGGATCGAGACCAACCAGGCCGCGGAGTTCCCCACCATGCTTCCGCACGCGATCGGCACCGCGGGCGGACCGTGCGAAATCATGGGCATCTTCGACCGCGACGCCCGGCGCGGCCATCAGCGCGCCGGCGAACGCCTCCCCCCAGGCCCGGAGGCCGGGGGGTAGGGGTCCGGAGATCGGGGGTCCGCAGGCCGGTCCGCTCACCGGCGTCGGCCGTTGCGGGTTCGGCCGGCGGCGCGGGCAATGTCTTGCGCATCCGGCAAGGAGTCATGCCGGATGCGCATGGGCCGGCTAGGTTGGGCCGCATGACGTCCCATCCTCACCCCCACGGCCGGACCGACCAGGCAGCCGACCCCCACCCCGGCCCCGGCCCCGGCCAAGGTCACGACCACGACCACGAGCACCATCAGGACCACGACCACGACCACGACCACGACCAGGCGGAGATCCTCGACCTCGACGCGAACGTCCTCACCGAGCACCTCGCGTCCATCACCGCGTGGCTACCGGTCACGGCCCCTCCCCGACACATCGTGGACCTGGGATGCGGGACCGGTGCGGGCACACTCGCCCTGCTGGAGCGCTTCCCCGGGGCGCGGGTGACGGCGGTCGACGCCTCGGACGGCCACCTGCGGCGCCTGCGGGAGAAGGCCCGCGCCGGCGGAGTCGAAGGCCGCGTGCACACCGTTCTGGCCGACCTCGACACGCACTGGCCCGACCTGGGCAGCCCCGACCCGTCCCGTACCGGCCCGGACCTGCCCGACCTGGTGTGGGCGTCCGCGTCCCTTCACCACATGGCCGACCCCCGACGCACCCTGCGGCAGGTCCACGACGGTCTGGCGCCCGGCGGCCTCTTCGCCGTCGTCGAACTGGCGGGCTTCCCCCGGTTCCTGCCCGCGGACGCCCCCGAAGAGCGACCCGGATTGGAAGAGCGCCTCCACACGGTGAGTGACCGCCGCCACGGCAACCGGCTCCCGCATCGCGGCGCCGACTGGGGCCCCCTGCTCGCCGCCGCCGGATTCGACGTCGAGGCCGAGCGGACGATCACGGTGAAAGTCGACGCCTCCCCTTCCAACGAGGTCGGCCAGTACGCCCTGAGCGGCCTGCGGCGCGTACGCGCCGCCGTCATCGACGACCTGTCACCCGAGGACATCGCCGCCCTCGACCGGCTCCTGGACACCACGGGTACGCACGGCATCCTCCACCGGACCGACCTGGCCGTCCGTACCCGGCGCACGGTCTGGGCCGCCCGCCGCACCTGAGCGAACTCGGCAGCGCCACACCCGCCGGCACGTTCACCGGCGCTCCGACGTCACGGCTCGGGCCGTGCCCCGCGCGTGACGCCGCTCGCCCCCGCGGTTCGCGCGGCAGGTCCTTGGTGACGCCGGGTCGTTGTGGGATCGTGCCGGGCTGAAGCCCCTTCGTGCCTTTCGGGAGGGAATGGTCCGGTGTTCTCGTCCCGGTCGGGGCACCGGCCGGGCGCCGTGCCCGCCCGGGCGCCCGGCACGCGCCGCGATCGACCACCGTGAGACACGACCCTGGAGGAGGCCGGATGCCCGGCTCTGCTGACGGTCCCGCCCGCTCCGGCGCCCGCACGCGCCGCCCGCGCGGCGCGCCCTACAGGCGGCCGGCGAACGCCCTGCGCCGCGACCTGGCCCAACTGTTCTGCGCCGTCGTCGGGCTGCTGCTGGGACTGCTCGCCCCCCTCGTCACGCTGGGGCCCCAGGTCGCCGCGGGGCGGGTGGTCAGCGTGCTGTTCACCATCGGGTTCGGTGTCGTCAGCCTGGTGAGCATCATCTACTCGATGCTCTTCCTGGTCGTGCAGTTCTCCTCGACCATGTTCACGCCGCGCCTCGGCCTGTTCCGGGACGAGCCGATCGTCTGGCGTGCCTTCGCCTTCACCGTCGGCGTGTTCGTCTTCTGCATCACCTCGGGCCTGGCCATCGGCAGCCATGACAGCGTGTCCGTCTTCGTCCCCTGCGTCGCCATGGTCCTCACGCTGATCGCCCTCGGCCTGATGAGGTCGCTCCAGATGAGGGCGTTCAACTCCATCCAACTCGGTCACTCGCTGACCGCCATCGCCACCCGCGCGCACGACCTGTACGACGGCCTGTACCCGCGCCCCTACGACCCGGACGCAATCCCCGTCCCCCCGGACCGGGCCCCCGTACCGCAGCCGTCGGACACCGGCGCGGGCCGCACCGTGGTCCGCTGGACGGGGCCGCCGGCCGTGCTCCAGCGGATCGACATGCGCACCCTCGTCGGTCTGGCACGGGAACACGACTCCGAGATCGCCTTCCGGGTGGCCCCGGGCGCGACCCTGACGGCCGGTACGGTGCTCGCCGAGGTCACGGCGGACGGTCCGACGGCGGCGGCCCTGCGCGCGGCCCTGACGGCCGGGGTGGAGCGGAGCTTCGTCCAGGACCCCGAACTGCCGTTCCGGCTCCTCGCCGACATCGCGCTGCGCGCCCTGTCCCCGGCGGTGAACGATCCGGCCACGGCGGTGGAGGCCCTGGACCGGCTCGAAGACCTGCTGACCCGTCTCGCCGACCGGGACCTGGAGATCGGCGGGTTCGACGACTCCACCGGCCGGCCGAGGGTGAGCGTCCCGGTTCCCGACTGGGACCGCTACGTCCGCACCGCCGTCGACGACGTGCTCTTCGCCACCGCCGGATCCCCGATGGCCCTGCGCAGGATGCGCGACCTGCTGTGCGGGCTTTCGGAGCGGGTCCCCGAGCGCCGGCGCACCGTGCTGCGCGACCGGCTCCGGTGGGTCGAACGAACCGGCCGCGAGGCCTACCCGCTCGTCTGGACCCCCGCCGAAGCCTTCTGAACGGTCTCGTCTCCACCTGAACCGTCTCGTCTCCACGGCCGAGGGACTCCTCCGGGGCGTGGAAGTGCACCCCGAACGTGTCGGTCGGTTCGGGGTGGTCCGGCTCGACACGGCGCACGGCCCGGTCGTCGTCGGCGCGGCCGCCCCTCCGAGAGCGGGCGAGCACCGCGACCCGCGGCCGGACGACGGTCGTACTCCTTCGCCCCGGCGTGGCAAACGGACGGCCCGACCGACGCCCGGTCAGCAAGGGATGCCGGCCGGGCCGTCCCGGTTCGGCCGCCCGGACGTCGGGGTCATCGCCGAGGTGCCGTCGTCAGCACTTGAGGCGGGTGGTCGCCGCGCTCGTGGCCTCGTCCAGCTGCTGGATCTGCGGCTGGAGCTGGGTCATCGCGTTCTGGCCCGTGGTGTCGCCCGGCAGGGACTCGTAGGACTTCTTCAGGTTCTCGGCGGCGCTCTTGACGGCAGAGGCCTCGGCTTCCTTGAGCTGCTTCGTGTTCTCCTTGACGTTGTTCCAGCCGTCCTGGACGGCCTGGACGGCGTCCTTGATCTGGTCCTTCGTCGCGGACGACGGGTTGAGCGCTTTGAGTTTGGCGTTGTCGGCCTTGAGCCCGGTGAGATCGCTGCACAGCTCACTCGCGGCCTTGGTGGCCTCCTCCGCGGGGGAGCTGCTGTCGTCGGAGCAGGCGGTGAGACCGAAGACCGCGGTCGCGCAGAGCACGCCGATCACGGGAAGACGCTTCATGGGAACTCCTCAAGCGAGATGGCGCCGGTACGGATCCACACGGAACCCATCACCACATACACACGCGAGAACACCTTCCGCACCCGGACACTCGCCCATTCGGCTCCGGCACGGACCCCATGTGGTCCGGCCGGGCGGGGCGCGACCCGGGGCGGGAGCGGAGGGGGCCCTCGGGATCCGCACGGGGCTCCGATGGTGACGCCCCGATCGTCCCCGGTCTGCGGCATGATGACCGCCGTGAACACCGAGATGCCGAGGGACGGTCGAACCGCCACACGAGGCGGCGGGTGACGGTCGGCGCGGGGAGCGCGTCGCCCGTGACGCCCTGCGTGCGGCCATGGCAAGCCCGAACGTGACGGCGGACGATCCGTGCCGATCACGCGGGTCCGCCATCCGGGTCGGGCCGCGGGGGAGCACAACCCGGGCGTCGGACGTTGGACCGTCGAAGGGAACGATCTCGTTGGACACACCGCACCACCCGAACGATGAGGAGGACCCGATGAGCACGGCCGACGAGGGACGGCAGTGGCCGGACGAGGTCAGTGTCGACAACGCGAGGACGACGCTGCTGCAGCTCCTCGCGCGGGCGGGGGTCCCTTCCGGCGACGCACGGGAACTGATCGGGCTCCTGGAGGCGGGCGCGCTGGCCCTCGCACACGAGGAGTTGAGCGGCACCGGCCGCAGCGCGCCGGGCGACAAGGGCGAGGTGTACGAGTCGGGCTGGCTCGACGGGGCCCGGGACCTCCTGGAGGAACTCGGCGACGTGGCCGAGCGGACCCTGCTCCGGGTCGTGGGGCCCGACGGGCTGCCGGCCCAGGCGGAGGAACGTCCACGGCCCGGACGCATGGAAGTGGAGCGGGCGCGAGTGGCGCTCACCCCGCTGTACCTCTCGTACACCGCGGTGTCCGAGCTGGACCCGGAGGTGACCGACGAGGTGCTGGCCGCCGTGCTCTCCACGATGACCCCCCGCCAGCGGGCCGCGTACGCCGGACGGCTGACGGCGTTCGTCGCGGCCCACCGGGCCCGGCTGGAGAGACTGTTCGCGGCGTTCGGACCGGGCAGCGCCATCACGGTGCACGGCCGCTACTCGCTCGTCCACTCCGTCACCAGCATCGCCGTACTAGAGCGGCTCGTCGTCGCCCCGCAGGCGCTGCGGGAGGAGTGGGACGCCGCGGAGCTGCCGCCCGCGTGGTTGGACGGCCTGACGACCGCCTGGAACGCGCCTGCCTGAACGGCGCCCCCGGGCGCGGCCACCGACGCCCCACCTGACCGGCGCCGTCACCGACGCCCCGGCCGAGGTTCCCTCACGCGAACGCGCGCCCCGACCCGGCCGCTCGTTCGGCGCACGTTCGGCGCACGTTCGGGCGCGTCGCGAGGGCCGGGCCAGGGCGGACGTGTTCTCGGTGGTCAGGCGCGGCAGCGCAGCATCTCCAGCGGCGGATTGGCGTGGAAGTCCGCCCAGAACTCCGCACCGAACTCGCGCACCCCGGCCTCCGACACCGTCACCGGGACCCACGTCACCTCGCTGAATCCGGCCGCCCGCAGACACTTCTCGTAGACGTCCCGGCGCGGGAGGTTGGCGACGAAGGAGACCGGCGGGTCGAGCAGCGCCGTGGTTCGCACCTGCCGGCCGGTCTCGACCTCCTTCCCGGTCAGCTCGCTGTGGAAGCCGTACCTGTCCGGCGGCGGCCCGTCGAAGCGGAAGTCGGGCGACTGGTTGAGGCCGAAGAACTCGCCCCCGGGCCTCAGGCTCCGGTACGCGTTGCGGCACATCCGCTCCGTGGTGGCGATGTCCGGTGCGTAGTTGAGCAGTTGGACGGCGAGGATGATGTCGAAGCCCGCGTCGAAGGTCCGCAGTTCGGCCACGTCACCGACCTCGTAGCGCACACCCAGCGGGTCGCTCTCCTCCAACTGCTGTGCCACGGAAACCATTTCACCGGAGATGTCGATCCCGAGCACCTCCGAGGCGCCACGCCGCCTGAACTCCCTGCTGTAGAAGCCCGTGCCGGAAGCCAGGTCGAGGACCGACTTGCCGCGCACGTCCCCGACCAGGGCCAGGAAACCGGGCACCACCGCGTACTGCTCCAACGGCAGGGCCTTGAAGCCCTCGTACGCCTCGCCGATCTCGTCGTACTGTTGCGTGCTCACCGTGACGTCATCCCCCCACACCTCGTCATGCGCCCGTTCGCGGGCCCACCCCTTACCGGGCGCCACCCGGCGGCTCTGGCGGGAAGTCTCGCGCACCCCGACAGGGCGTCCGTACTGGCAGAAACCACAAGATGCGGGTGGTGTCCCGGTCTTACGAACGGACGGACGCCGGCCGGCGACCCCGGCCGGTGCCGCCCCTCCCCCCACCGGCGCACTACTTCTCGCAGGTGAAGGTCACTTGTCCACTCCGTGCGCTCATCTTCTGGTCCGGGAGGTGAAGGGTGACGAAGGTACTCACCGTCGAGGCGTTCGCCTGGCCCGGCACCTGCACCACGTGCAGCAGGGCGTGGCTCGTGGTGCCGGGGGTGAAGTCGACGGAACCCGGCGAGACCGGGGTCGAGCTGGAGGCGAACGTCCAGTAGTAGCGGACCTTCCCCGGTCCGGTGGCCGTGATCTTCCCGTCGAACTCGGCAGTGGTCCCCTTGGCGCAGTCGATGACGGACCCCGCCGGTGTCAGGACGAGCACCTCGACCTTGGTGACCTTCACGTCCTGCTTGCCGCCGCCCGGCTTCTGCGGGGGTGTGGTGCAGGTGACGCGTTTGACCTGTTGGGATCCACCGGCCTGGTAGCTGACGCTGTACGTCCCGTGGCGCAGGCCCGGCCGATCCAGACCACCCTTGCCGTTCACCGTTGCCCGGAAGGTCGTCTTCGGCCCGTCCACGCGCACCGACTGCTTCGCGGGAAACCCGCCGAGACGCAGTGTGTAGCGTGCGTCCCCGCCTCCCTTGCCGCCCGCGCCGGGCATCAGCGCACAGGAGGGCGTCGAGGGCGCGGCTCCCGGCTCCGCGGTGCGGCCCTGGGAAGCGAAGGCGGGGGTGAGGGCGGGAGCGAGGGCGACCGAGGAGGCGAGGAGCGGGGTCGCGAGAAGCATGAGAAGCCGAGGCCGGTTCGTCTGCCGGTTCGTCTGCCGATTCATCGTGCCGCCCTTCATGAGGGGAGCCCCGAGGCAGGTCCCAGGATATCGACCGGTACGGCCACCGGGCAGCCCGAGCGCGGTCGGGCCCCTGCACCCGACCCGGCGCTGCGTCGCCCCCGCGGGTGGAATCGACAGGTGGGCGACCTGGGGGCGCAGGACACGATGCGCCGGTGCTCCGCCGAGGTGATACTGGGGCGAGTGGCCGCGCCGCGCTCTCCACCGACGCGCCGAGGCCGGTTACAGCCGCGTGGCGACGCGGACCAGGTCGGCGACCGCGCGGAGTCGACTCTGCGGCGGCCAGGCGATCAGCGTGGTCACGGGTGGGGCATCCAGGACCGGCACGGCGGCGAGATCGTGGCGCAGGTCGGTGGCGGCGGACTCGGGCACGATCACGGTGGTACGGCCGAGCGCGATCAGCTGGAACACCTGTGTGAGGTTCCGTACCTCCGCCCCCGGGCCCTCCGGATAGCTGCCGCCAGGTCCGGGCCAGCGGGCCATCGGGAGGTCCGGCAACCCGGAGACCTCGGCCACCCGAACCCGGGATCGACCGGCAAGGGGGTGGGAGGAGGGCAGGATCGCCACCTGCCCCTCCGTGTGCAGGACCTCGGTGTCGAGCCCTACCGTCGAATCGAAGGGCAAGTGCAGCAGCGCCACGTCGGCACGCCCGCCGTGAAGCAACTCCTGCTGCTGATGCGCCTCACAGAGCAACAGGTCGACGCCGGCCGCGCCGGGCTCCGCGCGGTACGCGTCGAGCAGCTCGGCCAACAACCCGCCGGCGGTGCCGGACTTCACGGCGAGGACGAGAACGGGGCTCGTCCGCGCGGCCTGCCGCGTACGTCGTTCGGCCGCGGCCACCGCGCCGAGGATCGCCCGCCCCTCGGCGAGCAGCACGGCCCCGGCCTCGGTGAGCGTGACCGTGCGGCTGGTGCGCTCCAGCAGCGTGACCCCGAGCCGCCCTTCGAGCCGGGCGAGCGCGCGGGACAGGGGCGGCTGGGCCATGTCCAGACGCTGGGCAGCCCTGCCGAAGTGCAGTTCCTCGGCGAGGGCGACGAAGTACCGCAGCTCGCGTATCTCCATGCGCTCACGGTAACTCCATGCGTTCAACGGAAACTGCATGCGCTCACGATGACTCCGGGCGGGAGCCGGGGTGGACGGCGCGGGGCTCGGGCGGGCGGCCGATCGATGCCTCCCGGGTATCGCCGGATGATCGCGAGGGTGTTGGAGCCCGGTCGAGGCGCAGCCATGCTCACTGCCATGAGCAAGAAGACGATCGCGCTGGTCACCGGCGCGAACAAGGGCATCGGATACGAGATAGCGGCCGGGCTGGGCGCATTGGGCTGGAGCGTCGGTGTCGGCGCCCGAGACGAGCGGCGAGGGAAGGACGCCGTGGCGAGACTGCGCGCGGCGGGTGCCGACGCCTTCGGCGTGCCCTTGGACGTGACCGACGACGAGAGCGTGAGCACCGCGGCGCGACTGATCGAGGAGCGGGCGGGACGCCTCGACGTACTCGTCAACAACGCCGGCGCTGCGGCCGGTTGGCCGGAGGCGCCGTCGACCATCGACCTGGAGACCGTACGGCGGCTGGTGGAGACCAACGTCATCGGCGTCATCCGCGTCACCAACGCCATGCTGCCGCTGCTGCGCAGCTCGGCGCACCCGCGGATCGTCAACCAGTCCAGCCATGTCGGCTCCCTGGCCCTGCAGACCACGCCCGGTGTCGACCTCGGCGGGGTCAGCGGGGCGTACGCGCCCACGAAGACGTACCTCAACGCCGTCACCGTCCAGTACGCCAAGGAGCTGAGTGACACCGACATCCTCATCAACAACGCCTGCCCCGGCTACGTTGCCACCGACCTCAACGGGTTCAGCGGCACCCGGACCCCCGAGCAGGGCGCGATGATCGCCATCCGGTTGGCGACCCTGCCCGATGACGGCCCCACCGGGCTGCTGTTCGACGACAACGGAGTCGTGCCGTGGTGATGCGGACCTGACGGCCGACTGCATACCGATACGCGGTCCGCAGCATCCGACCCCGCCCGCCTCGGCCAGTGCGGCACTACATTCACCGACATGGATGTGCGGGGACGGAACTACGCCTCCGTGGGCCCGGATGATCTGCGGGCGTTGGTTCGACCGGGGGGCGAAGGGCGCCCCGTTTGCTCGGCGGCGGACTTCCACGGCTGGGCATCGGCTCGGACGACCGAGGAACTGGCCGAGCCCTTCACGTTCGTCGTCGATGCCACGGGTGTGCTGCGTCTGGCGCCGCGCAGGAGCGAGCACGTGGTGTGTGCCGGCGGAGAAACAGTCCTGGCCCCCGGGGAGATGAGCTTCCACCAGGGGTCCGGGTCATGGGAGGTCGGTGAGGTCACCAACCAGTCCACGCGGATCCCGCCGCAGGAGTGGGACGTGGGCGTCGACGTGGACGTGGCTGAGGAAACCCGTCCGTGACCCGCGCCGAACGCGCCGTCCCTCATGTGCCCGCCCCGGTCGCTGAGCGGGCATCCACGACAGGAGTGAACACGAGAAGGGAAGGGGTGTGAGACCTGGAATCACGGGCAGTAGGCGCTTCGGAGGTTGATAATCATGGTTCCCCTGCTTCTTGTTCTTCTGCTCGCTTTGATTCTTTTCGGTGCCGGTTTCGCGGTGAAGATCCTTTGGTGGGTCGCGATTGCGGTGCTGGTGCTGTGGCTGGTCGGTTTCGTTGCCCGTCCCAAGGGGGGCAGCGGTCGCTGGTACCGCTGGTAGTTGGCTGGTACCTCACAGCGGTGTGGCGGTGGCCCGTCCCGATATCGGGACGGGCCACCGCCATGCCGGGGAGTGCCCCGGGAAATTGGTTTCCCCATGTCGGATGAAGTCGGATATCAAGGGCATGAGAACCCATGCCGGGGCGGTTGTTGCGATGCAGCAAGGAACCCGCCTCCAGGGAAGCAGCAGCCGTCCCGGCTCGGCCCGGACCTGCGCACACCTGCATCCTCTGGCATCTACTGCATCTACTGCGTTCCGTGGTCCCGGCTGACTTCGACACGGACGTCGCGGACTTCGTCCCACTCGACGCACCACGGGCGAACGTGCGGGAGGGGCGGCCCTTTTCGGGGGCCGCCCCTCCCGCACGTTCGCCCTGAGGTCAGTCCTTGAGGACGTCCTTGACCTTTTCCTTGGCCTGGCGCGCATCACCCTCGGCCTGTTCGGCGCGACCTTCAGCGGTGAGGCGTTCGTTGCCGACGAGACGGCCGGCGGCTTCCTTGACCTTGCCCTTGGCCTGTTCGGTCTTGGCCTGGGTCTTCTCTTCACCGGACATGGTCATCACTTCCAAGCGGTAGAGAACGCTTACGCAGGAACGTCTGCCCACTTCTGGCGAGACAAACGTGCCGAAGGGTGGTCGCAGGGGAATCCGGCGGCGATGGAAGGGGTGTACGGGTGCCCGCCTGGGCGGATAAGAAACGCCTAAATAAGAATGCATGCGCGGGGATTGCCAGGGCAGTAGACGCTTCGGAGGTTGATAATCATGGTTCCCCTGCTTCTTGTTCTTCTGCTCGCTTTGATTCTTTTCGGTGCCGGTTTCGCGGTGAAGATCCTTTGGTGGGTCGCGATTGCGGTGCTGGTGCTGTGGCTCGTCGGTTTCGTTGCCCGTCCCAAGGGGGGCAGCGGTCGCTGGTACCGCTGGTAGCTGCGGTTCCGACGTACTGACCTCGGCGTACTGACGCAAGACCTGCGGGGCCCACCCCTTCACCGGGGGCGGGCCCCGCCGTCATGCCCGGACCGGGCACGGCTCTGGCCGGGGGTCGCGCCGCGCCGTTGCTGCCGGCGTCGCATCATGCCGCCGGCGTCACCAGGTGAACCACCTGTCGCAGGAATCCGGTTCAGGCGAGGCGTAGTTCGGCGTTGATGGTCTTGCCGTTGAGATGGGTGCGAATGTCGACTCGCTGGGTGAGGCGTTTGACGAGCGGCCATCCGTAGCCGCCGGGGCGGTCGGGGGTGCCCGTGCGGGGCTGCGGGGTGTGGGGGTTGGCGTCGGCGACGGACAGGAGGAGGGTGTCGTCGGCGATTTCGGTGTGGAACGCGGTGAGACCGCCGCCGTGGCGGATCGCGTTGGTGACGAGTTCGGAGGTCACGAGGAGGGTGTCCGCGGCGGTGACGCTGTCCAGGCTGATGCCCGCACGGCGCAGAAGGTCGCAGACCCTGGCACGGGCGGCGGCGGCCGTGGCCGGTACGCGAGTGGGGTCGGCCGTCGGTGGTGTCGGCGAGTGGGGGGCCGGTGTCGCGACGGTCAGGTGACCGCGGTCCTCCCGGTGCCCGGAGCCGCGGCTGTCATCGGCTTCCGTGGGCGCGTTCACTGCGTCATCGCCTGCCCATCGTCGGGCGTGTCATGAGGTGACACGCCGGTTCGTACAGGGGCTGCGCACCACGTCGGCTCAGCATGTCATCGCGGTCTCCAGGGAGTCCGTCATACGGAACGCAGCTCCGGATCCGGTCACTTCGAAAAGTCGGCGGATCGTCACCTGTAGCGGGCCCGCGAGAACGAGGACCACTCCCGCCGCCATGTGGGCCCTCCGTGCGTCGAACAGCGCGTGGAGGACGGAGGAGTCCGCGAATTCCGCTTGGGACAGGTCGACCACCGTGCGGGAAACGCCGCGCGCCGCTGCCTCGACGAGAGCCCGAGCCAGATCCGGCGCGCTCTCCCCGTCGAGATCGCCGCGCAGGCGGACGACCGTCGTACCTTCGTGCGTGGTCGTGGTGACCACCGCTTCGTCTCCGTTCACCAGGCCATGGTCCTACATGGCGAACGGCCGGACCGGCCCGGGTCCCCATGGGCACCGATCACGTTCGGAGAGCGCCCCGTGATGCCCCGCGCGGACATCGGAGCGCCACGCGGGCGGCCCTCCGACGCGCTGCCCGATCCGGAGGGGTGTCGATCCGGAGGGATGTCGATCCGGAGGGGGCCCGAGCCGATCCGAGCGCGGGCGAGGGCCGGAGTGCGTTCCGCGGCACGCCCTCTCCCGGGTCTGGATCAGCCGGTCACGCGTCCGCCTCGCCCGCACCCTGCACGATCTGCTCCTGCGTGATGACCTGGATCTCGTTGGTGAGCTCGTTGCGAATCCGGTACACCGCATGCGGTCCCGGATCGCGGACCTCCTCGACACGGCCGTGGTGTCGGCCCTCTCGGCCGTCGCGGTAGCCCACCCGGTCGTTCTTTTCGAGCGCCATGTTCTCCTCCTGGAGCGCCCGTCCCGCCCGCCGAACGCTCTGGCGGCGCAAACGGGGGTACGGGTTCCGCTACGGCTGCGTCTTCCCTCCCGGCGAGCCCCCATGCCGACCGACGGTCTCCGGATGGTCGCGGCAGGCACGGCGCCAACGGCGTCCAACGGCGTTAACGGCGTTAACGCCGACCACGGCTGATGCGGAGCGGCGGTCACGGCGCCACGGGTGCACGTCGGTCACGGCCGTCACGGCGGTCACGGCCGTCACGGCGGTCACGACACAGGCAGAACCCACCCGGGAGGCTGACGTCGCAGGGCCTTGTGGGCGCACCCGCCCGCCCGCCGTCGGGGTGTCGCACGAGGGCGGGTAGGTGCTGCGTATGGACACACACACCTCCGACCTTCCCGTCCCTCCCGGCCGCTCCGTCCTGGGGACGGCGTCGACGTGGTGGCTGACGGCATTGGACCGCATCGAGCACTCGACACAGGCGGACCCGGCCGTGCGGGCCCTACAGAAGGCGATCCGCTCGCTGCCCCTGGGCGGGGCACGTGACCTTCTGCGCGGTCGCGCGCTGGGCCACCCGGTCCATCCCGTTCTGGTGCAGGTGCCCATCGGCTGCTGGCTGTCGGCCGCCGTCCTGGACTTCGTACCGGGGGCTCAGTGCGGGGGAACCGTCCTCACGGCGGTGGGCTTGGCCGGCGTGGCCCCGGCGGCCGTGGCGGGCTGGGTCGACTGGGCCGACCTCCCACCCGAGCAGGCCAGGGTGGGACTCGCCCACGCGGCCTCCAACGCCGTCGCGGTCACCTGCTACGCCATCGCCCTCACGAACCGGCTGAGTGGCCGGCGGGCGAAGGGCCGACTGTGGTCGGTCGCAGGGCTGACGGCCGTCGCCGTCACCGGCGCGCTCGGCGGCCACGTGGCCTACCGCCAGGCGGTCGGAGCGTACCCGGCGGGCTAGGTGTATTGCCAGGTGACGTTGGGGACGCAGTCGGCAGGCACGGACGATGCCGCAGAGCCGGCCGGTGGGCGTTCGGCTCAGGGTGGGTTGCCGCGTGCCCGGTGTGGGCAACCGGTTCCCGTGACTCGGAAACCCCCTCCGGACACCACCCCGGACGGTCATCACGTCGTCATCGGTGGACGTCGCTGGCGCGCCACCGACCCGGCCGTACCCGATGACGTCAGCGCCCGCCTGCGCGTCCACCTGATGGCTGCCCGGCGAGCCGTCGGCGTCGCGCTTCGCGCCCACGACGCCCGGGCCGAGCGTGCGGCCCTGGACAGGGTGCAGTTGGCGAAGGTGGCTCTGGGGGAGCGCGGCACCCCGTGGTGGGAGCAGAGCCCCGAGGAGCGGCGCACGCGCTGGCAGGACGGCTTGGCCGCGTTGGACGCCTAGGCCGATTCGTTCGGATCATCTGATCGTTGGTATGAGTGTGCCGTTAAGCGACGCACAGTGGGCGCGGATCGAGCCGTTGTTGCCGGATCGGACACCAAGGCGGGGCGGGCGGTGGAGGGACCACCGGGAGATGATCGACGCGATCGTCTGGAAGTTCCAGACCGGATCGCAGCGGGTCCACTTGCCTGGGAAGTACGGCAACTGGCGGGGGGTCTACAACCGGCTGCGGATGCGGGCCGTCGACGGCACCTGGGAACGAGTCTTCACCGCACCGATGGCGCAGGCCGACGCCGATGAGGATCGGCACTGGGCTGTGTCGGTCGACTCGACGATCGTGCGCGCTCATCAGCACGCGGCCGGGGCCCGTAAAAAGGGGCCCCGGCCGGCGAGCCGCATGACCATGCCATCGGCCGGTCCCGCGGAGGACTGACCACCAAGGTTCATCTCGCCGCTGACGACCGGTGCCGGCCGCTAGCCTTCGTGCTCACCGCGGGACAGGCCGGGGCCGCCTCCGTTGTGTTGCCGGGGGCGGCCCCGGGCTGCGGGGTGTGGGTCAGGCCGGGCTGATGATGTTCAGGATCGCCTGTGTGACGTGGTCGGCGGCGTTGCGGTGACCCTTGGCGTTGGGGTGGACGAGGGTCGGCTTGTAGTCATTGTCGAGGATGCCCTCAATCCACTTGTCGGTGTCGCAGGCGCTGTGGTTGCGGGAGGAGTCGTAGAGGTCGACGAACGTTGCGGAGTCCTGTGTGGCGACGGACTTCTCGATGGCCGTGTTGAGGGGTTCCAGGACGTCGCTGCGCAGCCAGTCCAGGTCGCCCAGGGTGATTGAGCCGAACTGCTGCGGGTTGTTGTACTGGCACTTGGAGGTGTCGTCGGGGACGACCGTGGGGTAGCCGACAGCCAGGATCTTGGCGGTCGGCGCCTTCTCGTGGAGCGTTTCGAGCATCTGGTTGTACTGCGTGCTCACCGTGGCCAGCCGGCCGGGGATCCTCGCGGCCAAGTCGTCCTTGCACGGTGTGCCCGCGCCCTCGCTGCTATGGCCCAGTTCCAGGCACTTGACGAGGATGTCGCCGAAGCCGAGGGTGTTGCCGCCCACGCCGACGGTGATCACATCGGTGTTGGAGGTGACCGCCTCGGACTGGGCCGGGACCGGCGGGAACGGGTAGTCAGGGTCGGGGTTGCCCGGCGCGTTGCGGCCGATCGGCTCTTGGGCCGTGGAGGTGACGTTCTCGATCGTGGCCGCGCCGCAGCTGACGTTGGTCAGATCGATCAGCGAGCCGAAGTCCCGGTCGATGACCTGCGGGTAGGACCGGTCGGTGCGCTCGCAGCCGTCGCGGGGGGATTCGAAGATGTCGCCGGCGGCCGGGATGACCCCGGCGGTGTAGGAGTCGCCCAAGGCGACCCACTCGTAGCCCGCCGCAGCGACGACAGGGGCCGCGCCTGCAAGCTGAACGGGAGTCAGGGCGCCCGATGCGAGAGCAACCGCTGAACCCAGAAGTACCAGGCGACTGCGCGTACGTGTCACGAATCCTCCAGACATGCGGTGTTGATAGCGCTATGACCGTACACAGAGAGTAACTATGAGTGATCACTCACGGACGGAACATCACTCGAATGTGCGGGGCGCTGCCACGGTCGGCACGGCCCGCCCCCGCCGACCGGCGCAGCACGGCATGCGCGAGATCGTTGCGTGTCACTCAACAGCAGCGATCAGATGATCCGAACGAAACGGCCTGGACCCTGTCGTCGAAGTCTCGCCTGGCCCGTTTCGACGACAGGACCCAGGGCGGGTTCTGGAAGGTGTCGGTGTGCCGGATGGGCCGTCCGGGAAGGTCCAGGAAGCGACGTGCAGGCCGTGGCGTGTGACGGCCGGCGGGTCGTGGTGTCGAACCTGTCTCCCGGGAGGACTTCCGATGCGCAGCGTGACCTACTCGATGGGCGTCTCCCTTGACGGCTACATCGTCGGGCCGGACGGCGGCTTCGACTGGACGGCGCCCGACGAGGAGGTCTTCCGCTTCGCCATCGACGAGATCCGAGAGGTCGGCGTCCACCTACTGGGGCGACGGCTGTACGAGACGATGCTGTACTGGGAGACCGCCGAGCAGGATCCATCGCTCGACGACTCGATGCTCGAGTGGGCCGCGCTCTGGAATCCGCTGCCCAAGGTGGTGTTCTCCACCAGGCTGTCGACGGTGCAGGGCAATGCCCGCCTGGTCTCCGGCGGCCTGGCGGAGGAGATCGAGCGGTTGCGGGCCGAGCCGGGGGAGGGGAACATCGCGATCGGCGGCGCGCGTCTCGCGGCCGAGGCGGCCGCGTCGGGTCTCATCGACGAGTACCGCGCCAGGGTTCACCCGGTGCTGGTCGGCGGTGGCATTCCGTTCTTTCCCCGGCATGAGCGCCGGGTGGATCTCGAACTCGTCGAGACCCGCACCTTCAGGTCGAAGGTCGTCTACCTCCGCTACCGCGTGGCGCGTCAGCCCTCGCTGTAGAAGGTGCGGATGACCGATCGTCGTGCTCATGCGACGGGAGCGGCGGGTGTGCGTTCCGGTGGAGCCGTGGCGGAGCACCTGTTCTGCCCGAGCGAGTCTGCGGATCCCCTGGCCCCACGCAGCTCGTAGCCTCGTACGGCTCGTAGCCTCATACAGCTCATACAGCCCGTACGGCTCGTCGACCTCGATCGCATCGCGACAAGTACTCGGAAGGAGCGGCCATGAGTCCGCACAACTCGCGCCGCCACATAAGTGAGTTGCAGTCCAACGCGTCCGGTGGGAGGCCCACGCTGCTGGACCGCCCCTGTGTGCCGGCCGTCGAGCACGGACGGGGGTGGGGCGCGTGAAGGCGGCACAGGACCTTCGCACCCCCGCCCGGGTGCTCGTCGTGGACCCGGCGCCGGGTGGGACGGCGCTCACGGAACTGACCGCTCTGGCCGGCCTCGGCCTCCGCCCGACCGTCAACCTTCGGCGTGTCCCGGACGCCGGTCTCCGGGCACGCATCGAGGCCGAGTGGGAGACGGTCGACTTCGACGGTTTCTCCGAAGAGCAACTTGCCAAGCGGATCGAGGCAGATGGGGAAGGGTACGAGGCCCTGAAGTGCCGGGCCGGAATCCCCCTCACCCGGGCCCTGCTGGAGCGGGCCACGGCAGACGGCCTCCGACGCCGCCTCTCTCTCGTCGGTAGGGCCGCGGCCGGATCCGACACCTTCGACCACGAGGCGGCGCGACGGCTGGGGGTCGCCATCCGGACGACGCCGGGGGCGAACGCGCACGCGGTCGCCGAACTCACCGTGGCGCTCATGCTCGACGCGCTGCGCGATGTCTCCCGGCGCACGCACGCCCTGCGTGCAGGCTCCTGGAGCGCGGCGATCGAGGGCCTGCCCACGGGCAGCCTCGCCGACGCGCGGGTCGGGCTGGTGGGATCGGGGGCGATTGCCCGAAGGGTGGCCGAGCTGGTCGGCGCGTTCGGCGCCGAAGTACGGGTGTTCGGGTCGCCGCGGTTCACCGCCGGGCGGGCGACGGGTTGGCCCGGCCGTCGTGTGGAGACCCTCGCCGACTTGCTGACCGGCTGTGACGTGGTCTCGGTCCACGTGCCGGCCACACCCGAGACGGCCGGCCTCATCGGGGTCGACGAGCTGCGGATGATGCGCCCCGGATCCGTGCTGATCAACACCGCCCGAGCGAGCGTCGTACCCGAGGCGGCGCTCGACCGTGCGCTGCGGGACCCGGAGTCCGGACCCTGGCGGGCCGCGGTCGACGTCTTCGACGTGGAGGGCCCCGGCTTCTCCTCGCCCCTTGCGGACAACCCCCATTGCGTCCTGTCCCCCCACGTGGCGGGCATGACCCGGTCCGCGATGCAGGCGGCGTCACGACGGCTCCTGGAGGAGTTCGAGCGGTTCCTGCGGCAACCCGGCCCGCCGAACCCCTCAGAGGTGGGGTCCCGCTGAGGTCGGGTGGGGTGGGGTGCTTGCCCCAGGTGTGTCTCGTCGCCGGCGGGCCGGTCAGACCGGGACGCCCGTCAGCTCCGTCAGGCCCGTCAGCTCCGTCAGGGTGACGTCGGAGAGGGCGTCAGCGCCGTCGAAGGCGAAGGCGAAGGTATGAGCGCGGTCGCGGGAGGCGAGGTGGCGGCGGACGGGGTGCTGTCACCGCCCACGCAGGTCAGCGACATGACGATCAGCGGCTGAATGCCTTGGGCCACCTCCCCTCCGGGGAGGCCTGCCGTGACCGTCCAGTTGTTCTTCGTCAGCGTGAGCGTCCGGCTGCCCATGTCAGGACCGTCCTGCCAGCCGTGTTCGGAACGGGCCCGCACGAAGGCCGCCTTGAGGGCGGTGTCCGCCGTTTCCGCCGCATGCCGTCCCAAGAGCTGTTCGTGACAGATGCCCTTGTAGGTCGAGGGTTCCCGCTCCACCGTGATGCCCTCCGCCGCGAGTGCGGACGTCATCTCCGCGACCGCAGTGTCCGCGGGCAGCGGCGGACCGGAGAACCGCGGGGGCAGCGGGCCGAGATCCTGCAGCGGATAGGCGCAGGCCGTGGCCGTCGCTGTCACCAGTGCCGCCATGACCAGGGACACCACGGCTGGCCGCCTCCGTCGTCGTCGCACGATGATCTCCACCCTGTCCACCCTGTCCACCCTGTCCGCTCTCCGCATCTTCCGTCAGCCGTCTGCCGTCCGGCATCAGCCGCCTGCCAACAGCGGTCCGGCATCAGCCATGTGCCATGTGCATGGCCGGCAAGTCTCCCATCCCGCCGATCCCGACGGGGCACCGGTTCCGCCGCCGGTTCCGCGCCGCCCTGACCGAACCGGTTGCCCGAGCCCTCGCCCCACCCGCGAAAGACCTCTCCACCGGTGAGCGCGCACCTCGCGAGGCGGCGTCCGGGCTGCCGGACCTGTCGCTCGACGCGGTGACGAGTAAATTGAACCTCTTTGGGTTATTTGTTGCCTATGACTGATCTCGACTACGCCGACAGATCCGACTTCGAGGACGCCGAGCGGGGCTTCGTCGCCGCCCTCACGCCGGCGATCGTCCGGGCGGACGACGGCCGCGTCATCTGGGACGGTGACGCGTACGCGTTCCTGGACGGGGACTGTCCCGACAGCGCGCACCCCAGCCTGTGGCGGCAGAGCCGGCTGTGCGACAAGCAGGGCCTGTTCGAGGTGACCGAAGGGATCTACCAGGTCCGGAACCTGGACCTGTCGAACATGACCTTCGTCGAGGGTGGCACCGGTGTCATCGTCATCGACCCGCTGATCTCCGCCGAGACCGCGGCAGCCGGGCTCGCGCTGTACCGGGAGCACCGCGGCGACCGCCCGGTCACCGGGATGATCTACACGCACTCGCACGGCGACCACTTCGGCGGCTCGCGCGGGGTCCTGCCGCACGGGCACCCGCCGGTGCCGGTGCTCGCCCCGGCCGGGTTCCTGGAGCACGCGGTGGCGGAGAACGTGTACGCGGGTGGTGCGATGACCCGCCGCGCGGTGTACATGTACGGAGCCGAACTGGCCAAGGGGCCTGCCGGGCAGATCGGCGCGGGGCTGGGCATGACGACGTCGAAGGGCACGATCACCCTCGTACCGCCGACACTGGACATCACCCACACCGGCCAGGAGGAGACCCTCGACGGGGTGCGGATCGTCTTCCAGATGACGCCGGGCACCGAGGCGCCCGCGGAGATGAACTTCCACTTCCCCGACCGGCGCGCGCTGTGCATGGCGGAGAACGCGATGCACACCATGCACAACATCCTGACCCTGCGCGGCGCGTTGGTTCGCGACCCACGAGTCTGGGCGCACTATCTGAGCGAGACGATCGCCCTGTTCGGTGATCGGGCCGAGGTCGCGTTCGCCTCGCACCACTGGCCCACCTGGGGCCGGGACCGCATCGTCGCGCACCTGGCCGGCCAGCGGGACATGTGGGCCTACCTGCACGACCAGACCCTTCGCATGATCAATCAGGGCCTGACCGGTCCGGAGATCGCCGAGTTGATCGAACTGCCGCCTGCCGTCGCGCGCCGGTGGGCCAACCGCGGCTACTACGGTTCCGTCAGCCACAACGTGAAAGCCATCTACCAGCGCTACATGGGCTGGTTCGACGGCAACCCCGCACACCTGTGGGAGCACCCGCCGGTCGAGCAGGCCCACCGCTTCGCCGCCGACTACGGCGGCGTTCCCGCGCTGGTCGCCAAGGGCCAGGAGTACGCCGCCTCCGGGGACCTGCGCTTCGCCGCGACGCTGCTCGGGCACGCGGTCTTCGCCGCCCCCGATGACACGGCCGCCAAGCAGGCACTGGCCTCGGTGTACGAGAAGCTCGGCCACGGTTCTGAGAACGGCACCTGGCGGAACTTCTATCTGATGGGAGCCCAGGAACTGCGCGGTACCATCGCGCACACCGCACTGGACTCGACCAACCCCGAGATGGCGATGGCACTCACCGTCGACATGCTCGTCGACTCCCTCGCCATCCGCGTCGACGGACCGCGCGCGTGGGACGAGAAGCTCACGATGAACTGGAACGTCACCGACGAGGGCCGCACCTGGCACCTGCTGCTGTCCAACGGCGCCCTCACCTACCGCAGCACCGACACCGCCGCGGAGGCCGACGGCCTGTCCCCGGCCGCCGACCTCACCTTGACCCTCACCAAGCCACAACTGCTCGCCGTCCTGGACGGCAAGGGCCTGGACGGCGTACAAGTCCAGGGCGACCCGGGGGCCTTCGCGACCCTCGTGAGCCTGCTCGACACCCCCGACCCCGCCTTCGCCATCGTCACGCCGTGACCACACCGCTCGCCAACGTGGCTTGACCGCGCTGTCGCACCGTCCGGGCGCGCCGCCTCCGTCCCGGATGCCGATGCCCACACTCGGCAGGCCGGGCGGCGGGCACAGTCGGAACCGCCGTACCCCGTCGGACCGGTAGACCACCGCGTCGTCCGACGGGGTGACGGGCGCGCCGTGGAGCGATGCCACCACGACTGTCGGCGTCTCGCCGTGCTCCCGCCACGCCGTGACGTCCCGGGGCGGATGCTCGTACGTCTCTTCCGTCTTGCGTCTCTTGCGTCTCTTCGACGCTTCCCGGGGACCGCGGCATCTCGGCCATAGCGTTCACTCTCAGTCGGTTGCAACGCACGATAATGCCGCTGTTGCATTAGGCGTCATTCCGTTGCAACGATATAGGGCATCTGAGCTGCTGTGATGGCTACTTCGTGCAATAAGTATGTTGCCAGTCTCTCGAACGCAACGTAGCGTTTCTGTCATCGGAAACAACGAAGCGAAGGAAGACACCATGCTGAAGTTCGACACCACCGCCCCGATCTCCACCGTTCTCGACATCCCCGCCGGCCGCATCCGGTTCATCGCCGCCGACCGCGCCGACACCGCCGTCGAAGTCCTGCCCGAAGACGCCTCGAAGGGCCGCGACGTGAAGGCGGCCGAGCAGATCACCGTCGACCACCGCGACGGAGTCCTGCGGATCGAGGCCGCACCGACGAAGAACCGGATCCTGGGCACCTCCTCCGGATCCGTCGAGATCACGGTCCAGTTGCCCGCCGGTTCCCACGTCGAGGCGAAGATCGCCGCGGGTGAGTTCCGGGGCGTCGGTCGGCTCGGTGACGTGACCTTCGAGGGCGCGCAGGGCACGGTCAAGCTCGACGAGACCGCGAGCGCCCGCCTCACCCTCCTCGCCGGCGACATCTCGATCGGCCGCCTGTCCGGGCCCGCACACATCACCACTCAGAAGGGCGACCTCGACATCGCCGAGGCCGTGAGCGGCAGCGTGGAGCTGCGCACCGAGGCCGGCGACATCTCGGTCGGCGCCGCTCGCGGGGTCTCCGCCTCCCTGGACGCCGGCACCGGCCACGGCCGCATCCACAACGCACTCCAGAACACCGAAGGTTCCACCGCCGGCCTGAGCATCCACGCGACCACCGCCTACGGCGACATCACCGCCCGCAGCCTCTGAATCGCAGCCTCTGGCCCGCAGCCCTTGGCCCGCAGCCCTTGGTTCGCAGCCTCTGACCCGCAGCCCGACGAGAACCACTCATGACCGAGATCGAAACCGACAGGGGACACAGAATGAGCACCACTCAGGACTACCAGGCCGCAGAGCAACTCTTCCGCCGCCCCGTTCGCCCCGGCGAACTCGTCATCGGCGACAAGGTCAGACCGCAGTGGATCGACGGCGGTGCCCGCTTCTGGTACGCCGTCAGTACGGGTGCCGGCCGCCGGTTCGTCCTGGTCGATCCGGCAGCCGGTACCCGCGAGCCGGCCTTCGACCACACGCGGCTCGCCGATGCCCTGGCCACCGCCTCCGGGCAGCCGGTCGACCCCGAGGCCCTGCCGTTCACGGCCATCGAACTGGCAGGTGACACCGTGGAGTTCGCCGCGCTCGGTGCGTACTGGCGCTGCCGCCTGGACGGCTACGCCTGCGAGCCTGCCGAGTTCACACCGCCCGGCAACCCCCTGGAAGTGCCCTCACCCGACGGGAAGTTCGCAGTGTCCCGGCGAGGGCACGACCTGTGGGCACGCTCGCTGTCCGACGGCCGCGAGTGGGCATTGACCACCGACGGCGCGCCCGACCACCAGTACGGCCCCGGCCCGCAGTGCACGGCCAACGGCACCCTGCTGCGCAAGATCGGCCTGCCCTACCTGCCACCCGCGGTCGCCTGGTCGCCCGACTCGACGAAGGTGTTGGCGCACCGGACCGACGAGCGCGAGGTCCGCCGGACGCACCTGGTGGAGGCCAGGCCCGCCGACGGAGGCGCACCCCTCCTGCACACCCAGCGGTACGCCTACGCGGGGGACGAGCACCTGCCACTGGCCGAACTGGTCGTGCTGGACGTCGTCGAGGGCACGGTGGTCCGCGCGCACGCCGAGCCGCTGCTCATGCCGCAGTTGTCGCCGATCACGGCCAAGTGGGCGTGGTGGGCCCCGGACGGCTCGGCGGTGTACTACCTCGACCGGCCGCGCGACCTGCGCACACTCACCCTGTACCGGATGGACCCGACCACCGGCGAGGTCACCGCGGTGCTCGGCGAGACCGGATCCACTCGGGTGGAGCCCAACCAGTGGATGTACGAACCGCCGATCGTACGGATACTCGCCGACGAGGTGCTGTGGTACTCGCAGCGGGACGGCTGGGGACACCTGTACCGCCACGACCTGCGCACCGGCGAACTGCTCGGGCGGGTCACCTCCGGCGCGTGGGCGGTGCGGCAGATCCTGCGCGTCGACGAGGCCGAGCGGGTGGTGTACTTCACCGCCTCCGGGCTGGTCGACGAGGATCCGTACCGGCGCACGGTGTGCCGGGTCGCCCTCGACGGCTCCGGCTTCGCCAGGCTCACGGACGACGCGCTGGACCACGTCGTCACCATGCCCGACCACCAGGAGTACTTCATCGACTCCGCGTCCACCGTCGACACCCCGCCCGTGACCCGCGTCCGGGACTGGACCGGGGGCGTGCTCGTCGAGCTGGAGCACGCCGACATCGGCAAGCTCACCGCCACCGGCTGGACGGCGCCGGAACGGTTCCGCGTCAAGGCGGCCGACGGGGTGACGGACATATACGGGGTGCTGTACCGACCCCGCGGGTTCGATCCCGCCCGACGCTACCCGGTGGTGGACAACGTCTACCCCGGACCGCAGCTCGACCGGGTCGCCCCTTCCTTCGATCCCGGCGGGATGGGACTCGACGCGGAACCCCTCGCGGCCCTGGGCTTCGTGGTGGTGGCACTGGACGGGCGGGGCACCCCGGGGCGGAGCAAGTCCTTCCACGACGCCTCGTACGGCCGGTTGGCCGACGCCGGCTGCCTCGCCGACCATGTCGCGGCGCTGCGGCAGCTGGCCCAGACCCGCCCGTGGATGGACCTGGACCGGCTCGGCGTGATGGGCCATTCGGGAGGCGGGTTCGCCGCGGCGCGAGCCATGCTGGACTTCCCCGAGGTGTTCAAGGTCGGGGTCGCGCTCTCCGGTTCCCACGACGCCCCCCACTTCAACCCGGGCTTCGTCGAGACCTACGACGGCGCGGACAACCCCGAGGCCTGGGCCCGTACCTCCAACGTGGACATCGCGGACCGGCTCGCCGGCAAACTCCTCCTCGTCCACGGCGAATTGGACGACCAGGTCCACCCGCACCACACGCTCCGCCTGGCCGACCGACTCATCGCCGCCGACAAGGACTTCGAGCTGCTCATCGTGCCGGGCGCCGAGCACACGTTCATCGACTGCCTGACGTACGTCCGCAAGCGCTCCTGGGACTTCCTCGTGCGCGAGCTGATGGGTACGCAGCCGCCGGCCCACCGCCCTGCCCCGATCCCCCTCGGCCCCGAACTGCTCGGCGAACTGTTCGCCTGAGTGGACAAGCGGGTCCCCCTGACGCTCGCCCGCTGCCGCGCTGCCGGCAGCGGGCGCCGAGCGTTCCGACACGGGTGGTCTCGCGCAGAGCGCGCGTCACGAGCCCGCGTGACCGCTGACGTGGAACGCTTCGAGGTGTTCGTTCGATGATGCCTCAAGAGGCGCGGCGCCCGCGCCGGCCTCTGAACCGATCACCGCTGTCGCGATCACAGGAGGAACACGTGGCTCAGCTGCTGAGAGTCCAGAACTTCAACGTCTCGATCGACGGAATCGGCGCCGGCGAGGACCAGACCCTGGAGCGGCCCTTCGGTCATGTCGAGCCCGAGAAACTGTTCGCCTGGGCCGGCGCCACGGCGAGCTGGCCCATGCGTACCGCACCCGGGGGAAGCCGGGGCCTGGACGACTACCTCACCCGGGACTACCCCCGAAACATCGGTGCCGAGATCATGGGCCGCAACAAGTTCGGGCCCCAGCGGGGGCCCTGGCAGGACCACGACTGGCAGGGCTGGTGGGGCGAGGAGCCCCCCTTCCGTACCCCCGTGTTCGTCATGACCCACCACAAGCGTCCTTCGTTCAGCCTCTCCGACACCACCTTCCACTTCGTCGACGACGACCCGGCCACGGTCCTCCAACGGGCCCGGGAGGCGGCGCAAGGCAAGGACGTCCGGCTCGGTGGGGGAGCGACCACCATCCGGGAGTTCCTCGACGCCGACCTCGTCGACACCCTCCACGTGGCGGTCTCGCCGGTGAAGCTCGGTTCCGGGGTGCGACTGTGGGAGTCGCCCGATGAGCTGCTCGACCGGTTCCACCTGGACGTCGTTCCCAGCCCGAGCGGGGTGACGCACCACCTGTTCTGGCGGAAGTGACCGGTTCCGGTACGGGCCCTACCCGGTTCCGGTGGTTCCTGACAGCATCACGGGACCGAACAAGGGGGACCCATGCGCATCCGCGTCCGCTTAATCACCACCACAGCCGCCGTCGTCACCGCGATGCTGCTGACCGGGTGCAGCTCGACCCCGGCCGAGGAGCTGGAGGACTGGTGGTCCTCCGGCGGCGAGAGCGGCGTCAAAGCGCTCTCCGACACCTCGGGCCAGGTCAACGCGGTGAGCATGCGTCCGATGGACGTCTGGGGCACCACCTGCCAGGAACTGCTGACAGAGGTGAAGAAGGCCAAGAAGCTCGACACCATCCCCAGCGAGAACGCCCGCGGGTTCTGGACGGAGGCCCTGACCACCTTCGAACACGGGGGCAATGAGTGCGTCGCCGGGGCCGGCGCGAAGGACGAACCCCGGGCATCCGCCGGCATCCGCGAGGTTCAGAAGGGAATCGGCCGACTGGCATCCGCCGTGTCCTTGATCCGCGGTGACCTGGAGGCCGAGTAGACCCGGTGCCTGACCGACTGCACCAGCGTCGGTCAGGTACCGGACACAGGCGCGGATGGCGTGATCACGAACCGTCGGGGATCCGGCCGAGACGGGTCCAGCCGGTGGGGGAGGGGTCACCGCCGTTGAAGGCGTGGACGGTGATCTGGCCGTCGGGTTCCTGGACGAGGTAGTCGGCGTGGGTGTCGGCGGTGACGTCGGCGAGTTGGACACGCTCGTGGGCGGTGGTCACGCCCGATGTGATCTGGCCGGCCCCGTGCCAGCCGCCGTGGCGGTCGCCTCCGCGGTTGAGGTAGGTCGTCAGGCTGCCGTCCGGGTTGACGGTGGAGTAGTCGGTGCGACCGTCTCCGTCGAGGTCGGCCAACCGTACGCGCGCCCGGTCGGTGGTCGTTCCGGTGGCGACCTGCCCCAGGTCGACCCAGCCGCCCGCCCCCGTGGTGTCGCCCCCGCGGTTGAGGTGGACGTTGACGGCTCCGCTGTCGGCGATCCTCCAGTAGTCGGCGCGTCCGTCGCCGTCGAAGTCGGCGAAACGCACCTGCTGGTGCGTGGGCGTCGTGCCCCGGGCGATCCGGCCGATGCCCTCCCAACCGTTCGGGCCGCCGATGTCGCCCCCGCGATTGAGGTAGGCGGTGACGGAACCGTCCGGGGCGACGTACAGGTAGTCGGCGCGCCCGTCGCCGTCGTGATCGGCGAAACGTACGCGGGTGCGGTCCGTGGTGACGCCGGTGGCGATGCGGCCGATGTCCTGCCAGGTACCGGCTCCCGACCCGCCCCGGTTGAGGCGGGCCCGGACCTCTCCCGAGTCGGCGAGGGTCAGCTCGTCGGTCCGTCCGTCGCCGTCGAAGTCGGCCCAGCGGACGCGTCCGGTGCCGCCCGACTCGGTGCCGGCCCGCGGGGCCGGGGTGGACCGGGTCCAGCCGTCGGTGACGGCCTGCTCCAGGCCCTGCCGGTAGGCGGCGGCCATCTTGCGGTAGCCGGCGTCGTTGGGGTGGAGGCCGTCGGGCAGCTCGGTCGCCACGTCCAGGCGCGGCGGCTCGACGTAGGTCAGGTGCCGGCCGGTGGCGGAGCGGGCGGCGACCGCGGCCCGCAGGACGGCGTTGAAGGCGTTCGTACGCTCGTACTGGCCACGCGTGTCGGGGAGCAGTCCCTGGACGATGACGGTGACCCCGGGCTTGTTCGCGTGGACGCGATCGATGAGCGAGACCAGCTCGGCCGCGGCGCCCTCGGGGTCGGCGTTGTGGGAGTTGAGGTCGTTGATGCCCAGGTGGAGCAGGACGACATCGGGGGCGGCGGCCGCCTGCCACCGGTCGATGTTGTCCCGGATCCCGCCTGTGGTCCAGCCGCTGTGCCCTTCGTTGTCCGGGTCGGCAGTGTTGCCGAAGGAGCCGGAGCCGACGTAGTCGGCGGTGTAGCGGGACTGGCCGGCCATCAACTCCCACAGCCGGGAACGGTATCCGGCCTCGTCGGAACTGCCCGCGCCGGCGGTGATCGAGTCGCCCAGCGGCATGATCCTCACGAGCGGTGGGGCCGGCTGCGGAGCCGCGGCGGCCGGTGTGACACTCGGGCCGAGGGCGGCTGCGGCACCCGCGGTCAGGGCCAGGGCCAGGGAGGTACTGCGTCGCATCGTCGTGATGTCCTTCGGAGGTGAGGGCGGCCCACGACACGAGACGAGGGCCGCGCCGGAAGGGGCAGGAGGAGCCGGGCACAACGGACGCCGCCTCCGGTCCTCCCCGCGGGGAGGACCGGAGGCGGTCGGTCACGTCGAGCCGTACGGGGCGTCGTACGGGGCGTCCACCCGCTCGGGGTGGGTGCCGGAGGTCAGGAGCCGCTGGCGACCTTGCCGAGGTCGGTCCAACCGTTGCCCTTGTCGCCGCCGTTCCACGCGAAGACGGACGCGCTGTTGCCGGGGCCGGCCAGTACGTAGTCGGCGTGGGTGTCGGCGTTGAAGTCCACGAACTGCACCTTGGTGTGATCGGTGGTCAGACCGGCCGCGATCTGACCGACGACCTGCCAGCCGGTGTTCGGTACGACGTCACCGCCCCGGTTGAGGTAGAGGTCGACCTTCCCGTCGGGCTTGACGGTGAAGTAGTCGGCCTTGCCGTCACCGTCGCTGTCGGCGAACCGGACCCGGTTGCGGTCACTGGTGGCGCCCGTGGTGATCTGGCCGAGGACCTGCCAGCCGTTGTCCGGGATCACGTCGCCGCCCCGGTTGAGGTAGGCGGTGACGGCGCCGGCGTCGTTGAAGACGAGGTAGTCGGTGCGTCCGTCGCCGTCCCAGTCCGCGAAACGGACCTTGCTCGCGTCGTTGGTGACGCCCCGGGCGATCTTGCCGGTACCGCTCCAGCCGCCGCGTCCGTCGCCGCCCCGGTTGAGGTGGGCCTCCACGGATCCATCGGTGTTGATGACGATGTAGTCGGACTTGCCGTCACCGTCCCAGTCCGCGAAACGGACCCGGTTGCGGTCGGAGGTCACGCCTTCGGCGACCTTGCCCAGCCCCTGCCAGCCGCCGCGTCCGTCGCCGCCCCGGTTGAGGTAGACCTCGACGCTGCCGCTGTCGGCGACGTTGATGTAGTCCGGCTTGCCGTCACCGTCCCAGTCCGCCCACCGGATCGGGCCACTGCCACCCGCTTCGTTGACCGCCGCCGACCGGCGGGGTGCGATGGTCTGGGAGATCCACTGCGCCAGGTCGTCGACGCGGGCGGAGACGGCTCCGGTACGGGTCTCGGTGGGGGCGGTACCGAGGCATCCACCCTGCCAGGAGCGGCTGTTGACGGCGACGAGCTCGCCGGCGGCGTTCAGGAGCGGGCCGCCGGTGTCGCCCTTGCAGAGCGAGTCGGTGCCCTTGCCGGTGATGGCCAGCGTGGTGGCGTCGTTGCCGCTCAGGGTGAACGCGCCGGTGTGCGGCTTGCCGGGAACCCACTCCGTCTTCGTACGACCGAACCCGGCCGCGGTGAGGTCGGTGCCGGCCCCCGGTGCCTTGGCCGCGACCTTGGCGGTGACCGCGCCCCGCGCGGGCAGTACCAGCCGGGCCAGGACCAGGTCGCGCTCCGGGCGCGGTACGAGCTCCGTGACCTCACGGGTGTCGCCATCGGCCAGGGTGACGGTGGCCCTCGGCGCGGGCTTGCCGGCGGGAACCGGCAACCCCGCCGTGCCGGCGAAGCAACTGGCGGCGGTGGCGATCCACCACTCGTCGATCAGGGTCGCGGTGCAGGCGCGGCTGTCGGCCTCGTCGCCGATGCTCAGCCTGAGCACGGAGGGGTGCTGTCCGGCGGGTGCCTCGGCGCCGGTGAGGGCCTGGGCGGGCCCGGCCGAGACCAGGCCCGCGACGACTGCGGTCGCGGTGATCAGGAGACCGGTCATGCGTACAGGTCGAGGACGGAAGACAGACATGGGGAACATCCTTCTGAGCCGGGATCGGTGCGCGGGCGCACTGAGTGGAGTGGAGACGGGGAGCTGCCGGCCGGGGGTACGGAGAGACGAGAGGAAGCGGGCGTCCGCGCGGCTGCCCGCCAACACCTGCCGGATCGTTGTCTCGCGGCCGGACTCCCGCGCGGTCATTGCTCGGACTGCATGTCCTTCGGCCGGGAGATCCGGCCGCAGACGCGGGGGCCTGGTGGGTCAGGCCCCCGCGCGGGGTGGTTCGGTTCAGACCCTTCGGCCACTCGGGCCGCCGGCCCCAGGGCCGGAAGGGGGCAGACGCGCTTCCATCCGGGGATCAGAAGCAGTTCCACCTGTAGGTCAGACGCGGTTCCACTTGGCGTTGGCGTTGGCGCCGTTGCCGCAGGCCCACAGGCCGACGGCGGAGCCATCGGCGGTCGCCTCGCTGAAGACAACGGGCGGCGTGGATGGCGGATCGGCTTCGCCTCACGGCCGCGGTGGCCTGCGACCTGGCTGGTGTTGCCGGAGCACGGAACCCGAGTGACACCGGGAACGAGTCGACCGGAACCCTGGCGCGGATGGCGTGGCCCGGCGGGCGAGCCACAGTTGAGCCACAGGGCTCCGGCAGGGCGCCTGACTATCGGGACGTGACGATCTTGACGAGGACGTGCTCACGGTTGGCGGGATCGATCGTCTCGCCGACACCCTTCCACGAGTTCTTCGGCACGGTGTAGGACGTGGTTTCCCCGTCGACAGTCATGTCGATCAGGGCTGCCTGGTCCTTGCTCTTCACACCGGTGACAGCGGGTACTTCCAGGGAAAGGTAGCCCGACTTGCCCGTGACGCGGAAGCAGAAGTCCTCCCTGTCACGGCCGATGAAGGTCAGCAGATCCGGGGCGCTACCGCATTCGGCGAGCGTGATGTTTCCGTCGCCTCGCTTGAGTACGAGGTTCTTCTCGCGCAGGATCCGGTCGGCATCCGGATATGCGAAATCCTCGACCGCCGAGGGAATGTCCGAAGAATTCGAGGCAGCGCTGTTCTGGGCCGAGGTGAGGCCGGCCGGAGCGGCCGCGTAGGCGACGCCGGAGGCCAAGAGGGCGGAAGCTGTCAGGCTCAGGGCCATCAGGCGTGAGGGCAGCCTCATTGAAGACTCGCATTCGTTCAGGAAGAAAGGTCGCCGAGTGGCCATCCTGAAGTCGACACATCTGCGAACCCCCTGCGGATACGCGAGTGACGCATCGTCACGGATGCCCACAGGGCGGCTGGCAGGAAGGACATTACATGAGAATCAGCTTAAGATGATCATTGGTGTGACCCATGCCATAGTTGACCAACAGGCCTTAATAGAGTTGCCCTTGAGGCAACGTCATGTTATTTATCCCGGCGCATGTCGGGGCTGGTCAGAGCCCATCCCGCATTGCTGCCCCCTCACTCGATTCTCGGAATGCCCGCAGCGTCGGGAGCGTCGGCTCGTGTGATCATCTAGATGCCGTTCTCGATCTCACGCGCTCTACGGGTGCGCTATAGACAGGTCAACATCTGACATGAAACCGTCAATAATTTCGGGCCGGACGACTATCGAACGCCGGGGGAGACTCGGCGCTCTGGCGACGCTCACCGTTGCCGCCTCCATATTCGGAACCACCGCCGCCGCCGCTCTTCCGGCGCAGCCCGGCAGCGTGGCCTTGCCGGCCAACGCCCGTCAGTACGCGCTGGATGCGTGGCTGATTGGCGGGATTGGCGTCCAGAGATCGGCTGAAAAGGCCCTCACGGGCTCGCCTGCCGAGCTGGAATCGTTCCTCCGGACGGGACTTCACCGTGCCACGGTGGACGATACGCGCGTCGCGGTACTGAGAATGCTGCCGAACGCCGACAAGGGTGTGTCCGACGCCGCCCAGAAGGCCCTCTCCGGCACGGATGCAGAACTGCTGGAGTTCGTCAAGTCCGGTTATGAGAAACCCCTCCAGGACGACCGGCGGGTGGCCGTACTGCGGTTGATGCACGACGGCGGAAAGGCCATGAACCGTGAGGGCCAGCGGGCCCTCGACAACGGGACGCCCAAGGCCCTGGACGCATTTCTTCAAGAAGGCCGGCACAAGGCCTCCTTCGAGGACAACCGGGTGCGGGTCATGAGCCTCATGAACTCAGGCGGCCCCGCCATGCAGCAAGCCGGATCACGGGCCTTGGACGGTGGCGCGCAGGAGATCCTCACCTTCCTGGAGTCCGGTCAGGACCTGGCCCGTGCACGCGACATGGAGAGCATGACCGTAGCCCAGCTGGGCCAGGCCGCCACCGAGGCCGGGAAGCAGGCCAAGGTCGAGGCCGAGGGGGCCAAACTGGCCGCGGAACGGGCGGACACCGCGGCCCGTCTCGCCAAGGAGGCCGCCGTGAAGGCGGCTGCGGAGACGGCCGCCGCTCAGGGTGACGCGGACAAGGCCGGACGAGCCGCCTACCGCGCCGCGGAAGCCGCGAAGGGCGCGGCCGACGCGGCTCGTACAGCGGTATCCGCGTCGAACACCGCTGTCGCGGCAGCCCGCGCGGCCGCAGGCGCAGCCTCCAACGCCGCCTCCGCCGCGGCAGCCGCAGGCAATGCCGCAGCGCGCGCCTACCGGGCCGCCAACGCTGCCATCGGTGACGCGGGGCAGGCCGCCAACGCCCGCAAGCTCGCCGTGGAGGCGCGGAACGCCGCCGCAGGCGCCCGTAGTGCCGCCTCCGCGGCCGATGCCGCAGGCATCGCCAGCCGACAGGCCGGCGCCTCCGGACAGGCAGCAGCCCGCGCGGGCCAGAACGCCGCCGCCGCGGCTGCCGCCTCCGCCGAGGCCGGCGCCCAGTCAGGAGTGGCTGGCGCCGAGGCGCAACGGGCCAAGCGGGCAGCCGCCGACGCCAAGGCCGCCGCGGACCAGGCAACGCATGCAGCAGACCGCGCTGTGCGACTGGCCAACCAGGCCGCTGCCGCGGCCACGGAATCGCACCGCTACGCGAACTCCGCCGCCGATCACGCGGAGGCGGCCGCCAAGGCCGCCGACGAGGCCGCAGCTCACGCGGGTGAAGCGGACGCGGAGGCCAAGAAGGCGGCTGCCCATGCGCTGGCCGCCCTTCAAGCCGCGGAGAACGCGCAGGAGGCCGTCAAGCAGGCGGGCAGTGTGGACGCCCTCGCCCGGGAGGCGGAGCAGGTCCGTCTGGACGAGATGCAGGCCGAGGCCGTCAAGGCCGCCCAGGATCTGAAGGCCTACGAGGAGGAGGCGGGCAGCTTCGGCCAGATGGCCCAGACGCAGGCCGAACTCGTCGATGCCGACGCCAAGAAGCTACTGGCCGAGGCGAACGCGCAGTTGGGGAACAACGACGTCGAAGCAGTGTCCCTGGCCCGTAGGGCCGCCGTCCGGATGCTGAAGAGCACGGGCGCCTGGACCAGAAAGGCGGTCCACACCACTCTCACCGGATCCGATGCCGCGGTGCTCGACTGGCTGCGCACCCAACGCGTCGAGGCCGGGTTCCAGGACGACCGCGAGACGGCCTTGGCCGTCGCCAAGATGGGCACGGCCAAGACTGCCGCAGCCGCACAGACGGCGATGGCAAAGGGGCCCGCCGAGGTGAGCACCTTCCTCAAGTCCGGCATGTTCGAGGGCCAGTACGACGAGTACCGGGTCCGTACCCTGCGCGTGATGGAAGGCGCGGGCAAGGCGGTAAAGGCCGCAGGTACGAAGGCGCTCGACAACGGCTCGACAACGGCGCTCCAGCAGTTCCTGACCGTCCAGTACCCCAAGGCTCTCGCCGAGGACGATCGCGTCGAAACCCTGCGACTTCTGGAGCAGGGCGGTCCGAACGTGAAGTCCGCCGCGCGCGCGGCGCTGGAGGGTCCTTCCTGGGTGATCCGGGTGTTCGTTTCCCAGGTGCAGTTCACCGCGGCGCAGGCCGACCAGGACACCGTCGCGCACGTGGCGGCGATCCGTACGCAGATCAGCATCGCGGCGCAAACCGCGGCCGAGGCCTACGACCACGCGGCCACCGCCGCCGCGGCGGCCGCACGCGCCCAGGGCAGGGCGGACGACGCCAACAAGTACGCGGAGCAGGCACGCAGGTCGTCCAATGACGCACTGGGCTTCGCCAATACCGCTCGCGCGCACGCGAAGAGCGCGGACAAGTCCGCCACGGAAGCCGCCGCGTCGGCGCAGACCGCCAAGAACGCCGCGCAGACGGCGAAGGTCGCCGGCCGTCAGGCGAACTACAGCGCCAACCAGGCGACGGCGTCCGCCGTCACCGCAAGCAACTACGCGGCCGGTGCCGCCGAATCCGCCGGCCGCGCAAGGGCGGCCGCGCTGGCAGCCGGCAAGGATGCCGCTGCAGCCGATCAGGCCGCCAAGGAAGCGTGGCAGTTCGAAGCCACCAAGCGGCACGAGGAACAGCAGGCCGAGGCCGCGGCAGCCCGCAAGACGGCCGAGGACAACGCAACGGCCGGGTACCGGCCGCAGGACGACCCGAAGAACGACCTGCCGAACCCCATCCACAGCAACGCGGGTGTTCCGGACTACGTTCGCGACATCGTGGGCTTCTTCAGTCTGCGAGGAGCGATCGACGGAGTGGGTCTCGCTCTGGGGGGTCGCTTCGAGGAGTCCGGAGAGTCCTTCAAGGGATTCATCGGTCCCTTCTTCACCGGCCAGGTGGGAGGCTGGGCCAGCTCAGTCGGTCAGATTGGTCCGGTCACGGGAGTGATTGGTAGGTTCGGTGTGCGTCTCTTCGGTTGGCCCGTGGCCATCGGAGCAACCCTCATCGACTATGCCATTCCGAAGGGCGGCTTGGTGTGGGACCGGCACCTCGGTCCTCTGGGGCAGCCGCTCCCTGAAGCCCCGATCATGTGACGGTGAAAATGAACGCGATCAGCAGGTGGCTCGAGTCCTTGCAGGGAGGGGGATTCGTCAAGGGTTCCTCCGCAGGACTGCGCGAGATGTTTCTCGGCTGGCGCTCGTTGTTCCTCGGGTGCTGTGGCATGGTGCTGGGCTTCGGCGGGGCGATAACGAACGACGGGATCGGGGTCAGGTTGATCCTGCTCGGCATAGGAATCGTCTCCGTACCCCTGGCTGTCGCGTCGTGGAAGCAGATGAAGAGGCCAAGGTGACGGGCCAGTGACCATGATCGCCATCTGACGTTTTGGCCGGACGGCGGGTACCGCCCCCTTGAGGGGAGGCGGTACCCGCCGTTCCCGGCTTGATCGTCACCCCAGGTTCGTGGCCCGTTGAGCGTGTCATCGCCTGCGGTGATCTCTGGCGTCGCGGTGCATCATGGCCATGACATGCACGTTCGTCGGGCCCTCCCCGCGCCCACCCCCGCCCCCGGCCGGCAGGCCTGCATCCGGCGGCGTTCATAATCTCTGCATGCCCCAAGAACGTCTCCCCGACATATCGGTGATCATCGCTGCCTACAACGCGATGCCCTACCTGACCGAGTGCCTCGACTCGGTCGCGGGCCAGACGCTGGGCATGGCCCGGCTGGAGATCATCGCGGTCGACGACGGGTCCACGGACGGGACCGGCGCCGAGCTGGACCGTTTCGCCGCCCTCCACCCACAGGTGCGGGTGGTGCACCAGGCGAACTCCGGCGGCCCGGGCGGCCCCCGCAACAGAGCCCTCGACCTGGCCCGGGGCCGGTTCGTGTTCGCCCTCGACGCCGACGACTACCTCGGCCCGGAGGCGTTGGAACGGCTCCTGACGATGGCCGACGCGCAGGGCAGCGACATCGTGCTCGGCCGCCACGTGGGCCTCGGCCGCACCGTCTCCGAGAAGGCCTACCGCCACGCCGAGGTCGCGGACCTGTACACCTCCGAGGTCTACCGGTCCCTGCACGTCGCCAAGCTCATCCGTCGCCAGATCATCGAGGCCGACCGCATCCGCTTCCCGGTCGACCTCTGGTACGGCGAGGACCAGGTCTTCGTCACCGCCGCCTACCTGGCCGCCGGCACGATCTCCGTCGTGGGCGACTACGACTGCTACTACCTGCGCCTGCGCGAAGACGGACAGAACATCACCTCGCGCAGCCGGACCGCCGACGAGACGGTGCGCCACATCGAGCGCGTCATGGCCCTGGTGGCCGAGCGGGTACAGGACCCCGTGGGCCGCCGGCGCATGCTGGGCCGCCACTTCCGCAGCCTGATCCGTACGGCACTGCTCCCGGCCGTCAACGCCCGACACCGCAACCCGGGGTTCACCGCCGAGGTGTACGCCCGGGGGCGGGCGCTCGTCCAGGCGTACTGGACGCCCGACATGGGCGACGAGCTGTCCCGGATTGACTGGATTCGCCTGTACGCCTTCGTCAGCTGCGCGCCGAGTGCCTTCGAGCGGCTCATGGAGTACGACCCCGCGGTGGAGCCGGCCGAGGACCTGGCGGAGAACGGCCGGGTGTACCGGCTCTACCCGCTGTTCCGGGATCCGACCGCCGGCCTCCCGGACGTCCTGTTCGACGTCACGTCGAAGCTGCGCGCCCAGCACTTCCTCGCGTCGATGGCCTGGAAGGGCGGCAAGGTCAGCTTGACCGGTCACGCGTACGTGGAGTCGCTGAGCACCGCCCGGCTGGGCGGCGACCTGGTACTTCGGGAACGCGACAGCGGCCGGGAACACACCGCCGAGGTCGTCGTGGTCGCCTCCCCGGACCTGGGGGAGGGCCTGGACACCGCCGGCTTCCGGGTCGAGGCGAACCTGGCCGTGGTGGACGGCGGCGCCCCCATCGGACCGGGCGTGTGGGACGCGTTCCTGGACGTACGGGCCGACGGGGTGACCCGCCGGGTGCGGCTGGGCCGCAAGCACGCGCCGGACCTGGACCGCACCGCGCGCCGCCCCCGCGTCGTGGCCCGCGACACGGCGAGCGGCACGGAACTCGCCGCCTGCCCGTTCTTCACCATCCACGACAACCTCAGCATCGAGGTGGTCCGCCGCTTCTCCCTGACGGCGGGCTGAGTGGCACTGTCCTCACCCCCATGGGTCGAGGCCGGGCGATGTGATTCGCCCGGCCTCGAGATGTGTGTACCTGATGGGTGCCGTGGAGAGCGGTACCCGCTACCTCGCCCGGCTCAGGAGACGCCCCACGCGCCGACTTCCGTGGGGCTGATCGGTGTGCCGATCTGCCGGGTGTGGGTTGGACGTGCATGGGCCGTCCGGCACCGGCTTCACGCATGGTGGCCATTCGCGCCGGGCGCCTGCGTAGGTGATGACGCAGGCTTCTCTCACCGGAACCGGCGCGAACGCGTGCTGTCGCGCCGGCTCCATGGACAGCACTATCCGAAGGTGCCGGTGGCCCAGAGGGAGCCGCCCTTGCCCTGACCGCCGTCCTTCTTGTAGAGGACGAGGTTGCCGTCGCTCTGGAAGTGCAGGTAGGCGCCGGGGTTGCCGAACGTGGCGGTGGACCAGAAGGAGTTCCCGATGCCGTCGCCGCCGCCCTTGCGGTAGGCGACGAGGTTGCCGTCGCGACCCATGTGGAGGAAGGAGCCGTCGCCGCCGGCGACATCCGAGCTCCACACCTGCTTGGCCTGGTTCTTGTCCCAGATGTACAGACGGCCGTCACGAGCCATGACGAGGATCTTGCTGGGGCTGTCGGACCAGAAGCCTGCAGGGTAACGTCCGTCACTGTTCAGCACGTTGGGACGCAGGTACGTCTCCGTGGCCCACAGGTGATTGCCGATGCCTTCGCCGCCGCCGTTCTTGTAGACGACGAGGTTTCCGTCGTTCTGGAAGGCGAGGTAGGCCCCGGCGTTGCCGAAGGTGGCAGTGGACCACAGGTGGCCGCCCTTGCCGTCTCCGCCGGTCTTCGTGTAGATCACGAAGTTGCCGTCGGTCTGCATGACGGCGTAGGCGCCGGGGTTGCCGTAGGTGTTGCTGGACCACAGGGCGGCGCCCTTACCCTCGCCACCACTGTTGTGGTAGATCACCATGTTGCCGTCGGCCTGCATGCTGAGCTTGAGGTGCTTGCCGACGAGAGTGGTGCCGGACGCGATGACCTGGCCGGACTTGATCACGAACCCGGGCGTGGACTGGATCCACTCACGGAGGTCGTCGACGCGGGCGGAGACGGCGCCGGTGCGCGTCTCGGTGGGGCTGGTGCCGAGGCATCCACCCTGCCAGGAGCGGCTGTTGACGGCGATGAGTTCGCCGGCGGCGTTGAGGAGCGGGCCGCCGGTGTCGCCCTTGCAGAGGGCGTCGGTGCCCTTGCCGGTGATGGCCAGGGTGGTGGCGTCCGAGGCGGTGACGGTGAAGGCGCCGGTGTGGGGTTTGTCGGGAACCCACTCGGTCTTCGTCCGCCCGAACCCGGCCGCGGTCGTCTCCGCACCGGCGGCGGGAGCGGTGGCGGCCACCTTGACGGCGTTTATGCCAGTGGCAGCAGCGGTCAGGCGCGCCAGAACCACGTCACGGTCGGCGCGCGGGAGGACCTCGGAGACCTCGACGGTCTTCCCGTCGCTGAGGGTCGCGATGGTCTTCAGGGCGGGCTTGCCGGCGGGGACCGTCTGACCGGGAGTGGTGGCGAAGCAGCTCGCCGCGGTCAGGACCCAGGAGGAGTCGACGAGGGTGCCGGTGCAGGCACGGCTGTTGGTGTCGTCGCCGATGTTCAGCTTGACGATGGCCGTGTGCCCGCCGGCCGTCGCCTCGGGGCCGGTGACCGCTTGGGCAGGGCCGGCCGAGACCAGGCCCGCGGCGACCGCGGTCGCTGTCATGAGCAGGCTGGTCACCCGCGCCGGGCGCGGAAGAATCGTGGTCATGCGGAGCTTCCTTGGGGGAGTCGAGTGGGGACGCGATGACCCGCGAGACGTGCCGTGTGAATGCGGGCCCGCCACCGAAGGCAGTGAGTCCGGGGGCGCGTGACACAAGGCCCCGCTCGCTCCGGGACGCGAATCCTGGTGCGAGCGGGGCCGACTGGCCGATCGATCCGGGCTGTGGGTCAGTTGTTCCAGGTGGGGGTGGTGGCGAGGTTGCCGGGCGCCGCGGGAAGGCCCTGGAGCGGCACCTGCGCGGGAGAGTCCCAGGTGCGGTCGGTGTGGCGGATGGTGTGCAGGACCTTGCCGTCGGCGGTGGTCACGGAAACCTGGACCTCGCCGTTGACGGCGGCCGCGGAGACCGACTTCGCGGTCACGGTGCCCAGGACGTCCTTCAGCTCACCGAAGGGGGCCCAGGTGCCGTTGAAGTTGCGGATGGTGTGGTACTGGTGGGCGCCGTTGTCGGTCGCGATGACGAAGTGGGCCTCGTCGCCGCTGCCGGCGGCGCTGATCGCGCCGATGGGACCGGTGTTGCCGGCGGCCTGGGCGACGTTGCCCCAGCCCAGCCAGTTGCCGTTGGTCTGGCGGATGGAGTGGTAGGCCTTGCCGCCGGAGACGAGGGCGACCTGGAGCTCGCCGCGGACGCTCGCGGTGGCCGAGGCCGTCACGTTGCCGACGGAACCGCTGGAGATGTCCTTGAATCGCGACCACTGGCCGGCCGCGTTGCGGACGGTGTGGAAGGCCTTGCCGTCGGCGACGGCGATGACGTGGAGGTCCCAGCCGGTGTTCGTGGCGGAGACCTGAGTGAGGTTGCCGAGGGTGGCTGCCTGGGAGAAGACGTCACCGAAGGTGCCCCAGGTGCCGTCCTGCTTGCGGACGGTGTGGAAGAGCCCGCCGCTGTTGCTGATGGCGAGGACGTGGGTGTCGCCGTTCATGCCCACGGCCGCGGAGGACCTGATTCCGCCCAGGCTGCCGGCCTTGGTCTGGACGTCGGTGAAGTCGGTCCAGGAACCGTCGGGCATACGGACACCCTGGTAGAGGCTGCTGCCCGACTGCACCAGGGCCTGGGTCTTCCACCCCAGGGCGCGGGCACGGTACCCGTCGATCCACTCACGCAGGTCGTCGACGCGGGCGGAGACGGCGCCGGTGCGCGTCTCGGTGGGGCTGGTGCCGAGGCAACCACCCTGCCAGGAACGGCTGTTGACGGCGACGAGCTCGCCGGCGGCGTTCAGGAGCGGGCCGCCGGTGTCGCCCTTGCAGAGGGCGTCGGTGCCCTTGCCGGTGATGGCCAGGGTGGTGGCGTCCGAGGCGGTGACGGTGAAGGCCCCGGTGTGGGGCTTGGCGGGAACCCATTCGGTCTTGGTCCGCCCGAACCCGGCCGCGGTCGTGTCCGTACCGGCGGCGGGAGCGGCGGTGGCGCGCTTGACGCCGGTGAGGCCGGTGGCCGGGGTGGCCAGGCGGGCGAGGACCACATCGCGATCCGTGCGCGGCGCGATCTCGGCGACCTCGACGGTCTTGTCATCGCTGAGGGTCGCGATGGTCTTCAGGGCGGGCTTGCCGGCGGGGACCGTCTGCCCAGGCGTGGTGGCGAAACAGCTCGCGGCGGTCAGGACCCAGGAGGCATCGACGAGGGTGCCGGTGCAGGCGCGGCTGTTGGTGTCGTCGCCGATGTTGAGCTTGACGACGGAGAGGTGCCGGCCGGACGTCGCTTCCGGGCCGGTCACTGCTTGGGCGGTACCGGCGTTGACCAGACCGGCGGTGAGTGCCGTCGTGGTCACGAGAAGACCGGTCATCCGTGCCGGGCGCGGACGGAGAACAGACATGTGGAGCATCCTTTGATCCGGGATTCGGTGCGCGGGCGCGCTTGAACGGAGCGAATGCGGGGCGGCCGTGAGCCGGTGACGCGCGGTGCGGTCAAGGTGGAGCGGATGGGCGATGTCGTCGCCACACCGCCCCGAGCCCCGGCCGGGACCGGTGTCACGGGGCGCGGCCCCAAAACGCGGGGGCCTGGTCGGTCAGGCCCCGCGCAGGGGTGGTGCGTTCAGACCCGTCGGCCTCGCGGGCCGGGGAGGGGTCGGACACACTTCCATCTGCAGGTCAGACGCGGTTCCACTTGGCGTTGGCGCCGTTGCCGCAGGCCCACAGGCCGACGGCGGAGCCATCGGCGGTCGCCTCGCTGAAGACGTTCACACACTGGTCGGGCTTCACTGCGCTGGCGATCGTGGCTCCGTCGTAGTTCCACTTCTGCTCGGCGCGACCGTCGCAGGTCAGGGCCTTGAGCTGTGAGGTCTGCGGGGCACCGGTCTCGGCGGTCAGGCACAGGTTGCCGGCGAGGCGCATCTCCTTGGCGGGGGTGTAGTCCCACTGCTGGTTCGAGCCGCCCCAGCAGCCGTAGATGGTGGCGTTGGTCCCGTTGAAGTCCAGGCAGCGGTTCGACTGGGCGCCGATCAGGCTGCTGCTGCCCCAGCGCGGACCGCCTTCCTTCCAACGCACGGTCAGGCTGCCGTTGTTGTCCAGCGTGGCGTACGAACCGTTGCCGCCGTGGGTGCCGGTGGCCCACAGGGCGGTGTTGGTGCCCTTCTTGTAGAGGACGAGGTTGCCGTCGGCCTGCATGGACAGGTACGAACCCCAGTCCCAGGTGTACTTGCCCCACACCTCGCGGCTGGTGGCCACGTCGCGGACGAGGACGTTGCCCTGGATGTCCATCATCAGGACGTTCTTGCCGTTGGTGAGCCAGTGACCGGGCATGAGCTGCGCGCCGGAGGTGAGCTTGTCACCGCGGGGGTAGGTGTCGGAGTGCCACAGGTGGCCGCCGATGCCGTGGCCGCCGTCCTTGGTGTAGACGACGAGGTTGGCGTCGCCCTGCAGTTCAAGGCGGGCGCCCGTGTTGCCGCCGGTGCCGGACGCCCACAGGGCGCCCGCGGCATCGTCGCCGGTGGTGCCCTTCTTGTACACGACGAGGTTGCCGTCGGCCTGCATCCTGGCGAACGCGCCCGTGTTGCCGCCGGTGCCGGACGCCCACAGGGCGCCGCCCTTGCTCTGTCCGCCGGTGCGGTGGTAGAGGACCAGGTTGCCGTCGTCCTGCATGATCAGCTGGGCGTTCTCGGAGGCCAGGGTCTCGCCCGACTTCAGGGTCTGTCCGCCCTTGACCACGACGGGGCGCTGCCGCGCCGAGTCGAGCCAGCCGGCCAGGCCGTCGGTACGGGCCGCGACCGCGTTGGTACGGGTCTCCGTCGGGGCGGTGCCGAGGCAGCCGCCCTGCCAGGACCTGCTGCCCACGCCGACGAGTTCACCGGCCGTGTTGAGCAGCGGAGCGCCGGTGTCGCCCTTGCACAGGGCGTCCGCGGCGGTCTTGCCGACGACGTCGAACGCACCGGCGCTCGCGGCGGTCACGCTGAAGTTGGCCTGGTGGAGCCGGTCGGGCACCCACTCGGTCTTCGTGCGTCCGTAGCCGGCGCCGATGAGCTGGGCGCCCTGGACCGGGGCGGCCGTGGCGAAGTTCGCCGGGGTGATGTCGGTGACCGAGCGCTCCAGCCGGGCCAGGACCAGGTCCCGGTCGTCGCGGGGCACGAGATCGATGACCTTGAGGGTCTGACCGTTGCTCAAGGTGGCGGTGGCGGGCTGCTGCGGCTGCCCTGCCGGGACGGCCTGTCCCGGGGTGCCGGCGAAGCAACTGGCGGCGGCGGCCAGCCACTGGTCGTCGACCAGAGCGGCGGTGCACGCCCGGGCAGTGGCCTCGGAACCGATGTTCAGCCGGGCGGCGAACGTGTACTTCCCGGCGGTGGCAGGGGTCCCCACCACGGCTTCGGCGGTGCCGGCGGACAGCAGCGAAGCGGCGATGCCTGCCGTCATGCAGGCAGCCAACCACTTCGGTCTCGGACGGACGAAGGACATGCTTCCTCTTCATGTAGGACTCTTCACGCGGTCAACCGGCACAGCCGGAGGGTGAAGAGCCAGGGTGGTTCAAGAGCGCGCGAACACGGACGTGCGAGCTCCGCCTCATGGTGGTGCGATGTGCGGTGCGCGAGCGGGGTGCGAGCGGGGTGCGGGTTTCGCCTCGGTCGCCGATGTGGCGGCCTGCCGGCCTGAGGGGCCTGAGGTCTGGGCAGTGGTCCGCCCCCGCCGTCGGCGTCCGGCGGTCGACCTCCCGCGCCGTTCCCGCCGACCGAACGACGAGTCTGGCCTCTCCCATGCACCCGCGCTTCGGATCCCCCCGTACGCGGCTGCTCGATCACGCGGCTGTTCCATTACGCGGCTGTTCGATGCGGTACCACGAGAGGTCCCGGCCGGCCGTGAGGGCGGCTACGTCGTGCCGCGTGGAACGGGCTGCCTACTTCGAGGCGGTGAGCGCGACGAGCGCGTGGTCGCGCTTCTCCTTGTCGGCGGTCTTGCCGACGCCGACCCACTCGTTCTTCGGCACCTCGAAGGAGACCTGGGTGTTCTCCACCGTCATGTCGACGTGCACCTTGTAGTCGTTGGAGCGCACGGCGTAGACACGCGGCAGTTCGAGGACCAGCGAGCCGCCGTTGCCGGTGACCCGGAAGCAGAAGGGCTTGTTCGGCTCGTTGTGGCTGTAGACCTCGATGCGGTTGGGGTCGACATCCGTCCCGCAGGCGGTGTAGACGATGTGCCCATCGCCGCTCTTGAGCTTGATGCCGCGGGCCGCGAGAGCCGCGGCGGCCTCCGCCTGCGGGTACTGGAAGTCCTCCACCGCGATCGGGGGGACATCGGCGCCGGTGGCCTGGACTCCGGCGCCGCCGGCGCGTCCGTCCACGGCGACCGCGACGCCCGCCATCGCGATCACTCCGGCGACGGCACTGGCGAGAAGTACGGCAGGAGAGAGCTTCATCAGCTTCCACTTTCGAGGATCATGCGACGGGGGGCAGACGGGTGCCTGCGGGTCGGCCGTCTGACAGCCAACCAGGTCCCCCGTGCTTCCCCCTGGTTGTCCTGCAAGCCACGCCTGTCGCACTGCTGTGGTCCGGGACGGCAACGGCATTCCTATCATTTGTCTTTGCAATGACCCAAGTTGACGAGCTGTGAGCTAATTAACACACGTTCCTGTGAGTCGTTCCGGGAGCTTCCAGCAGGTCATTCTTTCGCAATAACTTCCCTTCAAGCATGGGTGGTTGTGGGGTTGGAGCGCATGATTCCGCATTCTTGCCGCTGCCCGGATTACCCTCTTCCGCTTTCCGTGGGCGGGCGTTCCTGCTGCGACCATGACGGCGACCAATTGAAATGTCAGGCCGGAAGCCCCGTGCTTCCGGCCTTGTTTGATGAAGTGGGGGATGGCGAAGTGTCGGAGAAAGACACGCGTTTCCGGGTGAGACCGGCGTGGGGTGGGGTGTTCAGTCGATCCTCGGTCGTGGGGGCACTGTCCCTCGCGATGGGGGCCGGACTGCTGGGCGGAGTGTCCGCGTCCGCGGCGGAGCCGGCCAAGCCGTTGCCGCCGAACGAGCGTGCCCAGTTGCTCGCGTTGTGGCGCAGCGGTGGCGACGAGACCAAGGCCGGCGCGGAGAAGGTGCTCGCGGCTCCCGATGCCGCCGTTCACGACTTCCTCGTGAACCAGGCGCCCGAACTTGTCCTGGTGGACAACCGGGTCAGGGCGCTGCAGCTGATCAACGAGAGCGGACCCTCGGTCCGCAAGGGCCTCAACCAGGCTCTGAGCGGGACCCCCGAGCAGCTCTCCGCCTACCTCGCCTCCGGCTGGGGGCAGTCGCTGATCGAGGATCAGCGCATGGCCGTGCTCCAGGTGATGAACGGTGCGGGTGACTCGGTTCGCGAGGCCGGCACCAAGGCGATCGACAAGGGCACCGTCGACGCGATGACGGGATTCCTCACCGAGGGCCAACCGGTGGCCCAGGAGGAGGACGAGCGGATGGAGATCCTGCAGATCTCCGCCTCCGCGGGACCGCTGCTCAAGAAGGCCGCGCAGGCGGCACTGAGCGGCACCCCCGCCGAGATGCACGAGTTCCTGACGAACGGGCAGCACCTCGCGCGTGCCCGCGACCAGGAGACCCTCACGGTCACTCAGCTCGCCGACCTGGCGAACAAGGCGAGCGACACGGCCAAGGCCGAGACCGAGGCTGCCAAGGAGGCCGGCGCCAAGGCGGAACTGGCCGCCACGCTGGCGAAGGCCGCGGCGGAGAAGGCCAAGAAGGAGACGGCCGCCGCCAAGGAGTCCTCGCAGGAGGCCGCTCTGAAGGCGCGCGAAGCGGCCAAGGCCGCCAGTGGCGCGGCCGACGCGGCGCGCACCGCCATCCGCGCGTCCAACACCGCCATCTCCGCGGCGCGCACCGCGGCCAGCGCCGCCTCGTCGGCGGCAGCCGCTGCCTCCGCCGCAGGCAACGCCGCCGCCCGGGCATACGATGCCGCGTCCGCCGCGTCCAGGGACGCCGGCCAGACGAAGGCCGCCCGTGAGGCGGCCGACCAGGCGCGCATCGCCGCGGACGGGGCACAGCTCGCCGTCACCTCCGTGTTCCGGGCCATCGAGGCCCTGTCGGGTGCCACCAGCGCCGCACGCTCGGCGGCCAGCGCGGGCAACAACGCGGCGGCAGCCGCCACGGCAGCCGCCGACGCCAGCGCGCAGAAGGGTCTCGCGGCCGAGGACTCGCGCCGTGCGTCCGAAGCGGCGGCCAGGGCCCGTTACGCCGCGGCGACCGCGAACAACGCGGCCGACGCGGCCGAACGACTCGCCGCCAAGGCCACCACCGCGGCCCGCGGGGCGCACAAGGCGGCCTCCGACGCGGTCACCCACGCCCGAGCGGCCGCGAAGGCCGCCGACGAGGCGGTGGCCCAGGCCGGCAAGTCCGTCGACTACGCCAACAAGTCCGCGGAGCACGCCCTGGCGGCAGTCGCCGCGGCGAAGACGGCCTCAGACGCCGTGGCCCAGGCCGACAAGGTCTACGAAGCGGCCCGCGCCACCGAGGACGCCCAGCTGGAGGCGCAGAAGGAAGAGTTCGCCCGCGTGGCGGCAGAGGTCAAGAAGCAGGAGCAGGAACAGGCGACCAAGGCCGCCGACAACCGTGCCGAGGCCGCCCGCCGCGACGCGCAGACCACCAAGCTCCTCGCGGACGCGGTGGCCCCGGGCGTGACCCCGGCCAACGCGGTGACCAAGGGCCGCACGGCCGCACTGCGCCTGGTCACCACCGGTGGCCCGTGGACGCGCCAGGCCGCGGAGGACGCGCTGACGGGTACCGACGGCGAAGTCCAGGCATGGCTGAACGCCTCGCGGAAGCAGTCCGAGGAACAGGACGACTGGGCGCGCGTCAGCCACATGGCCGACAGCGGCTCGACGCCCCTGCGGCAAGCAGCGAAGACCACCATGCAGGGCTCCTACACCAACGTCACCACCTTCCTGAAGACCGGGCAGTTCGACGCGCAGCAGGAAGAGATGCGCGAGCGGGTGCTGGAGATCTCCGGCGCCGGTGGTGCGCAGGTCAAGAAGGCCGCCACGGCCGCCATCGACGCACGCACCACCGACGCCCTGCGCACCTTCCTGGACACCGGTTGGTTCGCGGCGCGCGAGGAGGACGACCGCGCGACGGCGCTCCAGCTCAAGGCGAGCGGTGGCGCGCAGGTCAAGGCGGCGGCCTTCGTCTCCCTTGAGGGCTCGGCGCGCATGCTGCACGACTTCGTGACGGTCGGCCGTTACCGGGCGGCCCAGCTCGACCAGGACGCGGCGTCCCACGCCGCGAACATCAAGGGCCTGATCGCCGGCGCGGCCAATGCGGCGGCGACCGCCAACCAGAACGCCCAGCAGGCCGTGGAGGCCGCGGCCAAGGCCAAGAACGCGTCCGATGAGGCGATCAAGGCCGCCAATGAGGCCCTGAAGGCCAAGAACCAGGCCGCCGTCTACGCCGCGGACGCGAAGAAGTCCGCCGAGTCGGCCGATGCCTCGGCCAAGCAGGCCACCGCCTCCGCCAAGCAGGCCCGCAGCGCGGCCCAGCAGGCCCAGAGCGCGGCCAGGCAGGCCGACGCCTCCGCGGCTTCCGCCCGTTACTCCGCCTCCAAGGCCGCCTCGTACGCCGCGGACGCCCAGCAGTCCGCCCTGTCGGCCCGCGCATCGGCTTACGCCGCGGGCCAGGACGCCAACGCCGCCGCGAAGGCGGCCGTGGACGCCTGGGACATCGCCGTACGGAAGGTCCTCGAGGCGTACAAGACCTGGACGGCACCGAGCACCGGGGCGATCGACGCCACGGGTACCGGCGGCCAGCAGCCCGGGGACGGTCAGGCGGGTCACCCCGAGTACGACTCCGCGTCGGTATGGGAGCACATGCTCGCGGGCGTGGCTCCGAGCGGCGTGCTCTTGAGCGGACATCTCGCCACATGCGTCAAGGGCCCGCTGGCATGCGAGCTCTACGGCTACTGGACCACGCGGCCGGGCAGCCCCTACAACCTCTCCCCGGGCCAGATGGACAGGTTCCTCGCCGACAAGGCTTGGGCGAAGAGCAGCCGGGAAGACATCAACACGGCCTTGGGCCGGATGACGTCGACCTGCCAAGGGCAAGTGGGCACCACCTGCCGCGTCAACCTGGACACCCGCTGGAACAGCGGTGAAGTCGACCCGAACGACGATGACCTCACTTACGCTCTTCGTGGGTACAACTACCGCCAGAGTGGCACCGTCACGATGACGGTCCTCGACGGCGGCAAGGTGCGGGTCACCGGCGACACCCGCGTCGACTTCTTCAAGAACTACAACTTCGACTACGGTGACAAGCTCCTCGGAGGGCTCGTCGATTTGGGCATGTACGCCGAACTCCACAGATACGGCTACGCCCGCGACTATGAGGTCCACGGAAGCAAGACCAAGCCGATCGACATGACGTTTCCCTAGTTCAGGCTGGTCTGCGACGTAGTCGAATGTCTCATGGAGGGGTACATGCGGAAGTCGGGAAACTTGAGGAGCGCCGTTGACAGGCGCTCCAGGACAGCCATGTTCGCAGTCGCTTCCTGCGTTCTTTCCATAGCCTTTGTGGGGGGCTGTGGAGCGGAGGACAGAGATGACGTCCTCAAGGGATTCGAACTGGAACTTCCAACCTGTCCGACCGAGAATCTGACGTTCTCCGGGCAGACGTCTGCGCCGGGCATCCAGCTGGCGATGAGTTTCACGGCTTCCACGAGCTGTGTGGAGACGTACCTCAAGGGTCATGGTGTCGACCTCTCCCGTCCGCTCTACTGGCCCGCTTCCGGATGGGACGTCATCGGGGACCACACGTTCCCACCCACGGAACCGCCCTTCGAACCGGAACACATGAAGCAGTTCAAGCTCGATCTCGACGCGAGCAAGAAGTACAAGATGTACATCGGATTCCGCACGCCGAAGGACGCTGAATTCAGAGTGCTGCTGGATCCTGAGGGGGGCAATACCTCCCTCTACATGGAATCAAGGTCGGCGGGCCGAGTGAGAATGGGTGGCTGACTTCGCACTTCACGCCGGCTCGAAACTGCGGATGACCGCCGGCGAGAGCCGGGTGGCGTGGCTTTGGTGTCGCGAACCCCGAAAGACCCGGCCGGACGGATCACATCCAGTCCCGGACTGATCGCATGAAGCATCGGGCCCACCCTGAACCAGGGTGGGCCCGATCTGCGTGTGCCGTGCCGTACCCGATCGCGCTCGCCCGGTCGCTCGCCGCCGATCGTGCGGCCGACCGGGATCGGCGAGACGTGACCTCACCGCCGGTCGAGCACCGGCCCCGACCCGGCGTGGGCTTCAGCCGGGGCCCCGCACCCCACCCGGGGCCCCCTCACCCGAGGCGCTGGGCATGGCCCGGCTGGAGATCATCGCGGTCGACGACGGGTCCACGGACGGGACCGGCGCCGAGCTGGACCGTTTCGCCGCCCTCCACCCACAGGTGCGGGTGGTGCACCAGGCGAACTCCGGCGGCCCGGGCGGCCCCCGCAACAGAGCCCTCGACCTGGCCCGGGGCCGGTTCGTGGTCCGCCGCTTCTCCCTGACAGCGGGCTGAGTGGCACTGTCCCGTCCGGGAGGTGTCCGGGCGGCCCCTGGTCAGCAGCGGTATCCGTCAGGGACTTCAAGCAGCGCCACGAACACCCACACCATCACTGCGGAGCCGACCACACCCCCGAGGAGCGCCAAAGGAAGGCTCCACCTGCCGACGTGTCGGATGAGCACCCACCACCATGCTCCTGCCACGACCGGGAGCAGGACGCCGTGGAAGACCAGCGCGAGCACCTTCGCCGCGCCGTTCACTCCCACATCGCACGCCTGACCTCGTACGTGGATCCCGAGTTCCGACCAACCCGTGAACTGGTCGCCGAGCTGGCGGACTTCCCGAATCCACTGCCCAACGGGGAGGCACGGCAGACCTGTTCGGGTGCGGTGTGCACGGCAGGACTCAGGGAGTAGGACTCGGGCGCGCTCCCGGACCTTCCGCCCATGCCACGCGGGTCGGGCTGGGAACGGACCTGCCCACGGCTTCGGACGCGGCCACCCGGACCTGGTGTCGGACGCCGGATCGAAGCCGCACCGCCACGAGGTGTACCTGTCCTGGATGACCGCCTCCGCCGCGCAGCTCCCCGCCGCGCAGCTCGCCTCCTCCGGAATCGGGTGGCCCGAGGCGAATCCGGACCTTCTCGAACTCGCCCTGCTCGACGGCGTCCGGGACCCGGCAACGATCCTCCGATGAAGGGTTCACCGGGCTGATGTCGAAAGCGGCGGCACGGAGCAGCGCCCGCGGTTGCCGTCGTTCTCGACCCGCGCGCGGTCCGGTACCTGCATGTTCACCGCAGCAGGGCACAGAAGCACCCGCCTCGGACACAAACTTCCACCTCAGTGGCCCTTGCTCTCTGGTGACGGGCAGCTCCGGCGTGTAACTTCTGCTTCAGCTGTCGTGGTTCGCAGTACCTGCCCGCGCCCCTGGCGTGGGTGTTTCGCTGTGCAGTGCCGGACCAGGGCGATCACCTCCGGGTCCGCGTGGTGCGGATCCGACCTTGACTGGAAGGCATGATCATGGCCAGCGGAACCGTGAAGTGGTTCAACGCCGAAAAGGGCTTCGGCTTCATCGCGCAGGACGGCGGCGGACCGGACGTCTTCGCGCACTACTCCAACATCAACTCGACCGGCTACCGCGAGCTCCAGGAAGGCCAGGCCGTGACCTTCGACATCACGCAGGGCCAGAAGGGCCCGCAGGCGGAGAACATCACCGCCGCCTGACCCGCACGTCGACGGCGCCGCCCCGGACACGAACTCCGGGGCGGCGCCGGACCGGTACTCCGGGTGGTCGCTCCGCAACCGGCCGCCGACCTCGGGACGAGGCCGCCGACACGGCTTCAGCCTCCGCCGTCGAGCGCCTGCTAGGGAACTGCTCGGGAACTGCCGAGCCGCCTCGACCGCTTCCCGGCCGAGTTCCTCGAAGGAGGCCCTCCCGGCTCTCCTCCCGTGCGTCCACGCTGATCGCTGATCGCTGATCGCGCAGTGGACGAGGGTTCGCAACTCCGCGGGACGGCCGAGCTCGTGGGCGATGTCTGCCTGGATCATGAACGCGCCGGTGGCGCGGTGTGCAGGGATCCCTCGACGATCTGCTCGGCGCCCCCGTACGCCCGCCCCCACTTCACGGCCCGGCGACCGACGGGCGGGTGGAACACCACACAGGTCCCGAAGTCATCCGCCATCGACTGGAGTGGCGACGGGTCCGCCCCGAGCGCACTGCTTTCCGGGCTGCCATTTTTGGTGCGCCATACAACCATCGGTTCGGCCGGCGAGTCTCACGCCCTCGTAGGAACATTTCCAGGGGGTTCTCGTGAAGTTGTCTCGGATCGCAGCAGCGGTCACCACTGCCGCTCTTGCTCCGGTGGCCCTCATCTCGTCGCCGGCGTTCGCCGCCGGCCCGGACGCCTCGATTGTCGGCAACCCGCCGGCCCCGACCGTTCCCGACCGTGTCGTGCCCGACCAGGCCGCACCCGGTCAGGCCGACGAGGATCGCAAGACCATTCTTGCGATCATTGCCGACCCGATGGCCGGCGGGCGCATGAAGGAAGCCGGCCACAAAGCCATGGCCGCCGGACCAGCGGCCATGCGCACGTTCATCGAGACCGAGCAGCACGAGATCCGTCTCGTTGACTATCGCATCCACGTCATCCGCCTGCTGAACGGCGCCGGCCCCGGCCTCAAGGAAGGCATCACCAAGCTTCTCGACGGCAACGCGACCCTGGCACAGCTGCGCCACTTCTACGAGGTCACGCAGCACGAGCTGCGCGACGACGACAACGAGGTCGACATCTCCCGGCTGCTCGGCACTGCCGGCCCCGGTGTGAAGGAGGCGGCCAAGAAGGCGCTCAAGGGCACCCCCGCCGACCGCATCGCCTTCCTGAAGACGGGGCGGTACCTCGCGCAGGCCTCGGACGACCGGGTCGAGCTGGCCCGTATCGACGAGGCGTGGGACGGCCCCATCCTGAGCGAGGCGATCGGCAAGCTCCTCAGTGGTACCGCGACCCCGGCCCAGTTGCGCGAGTTCCTCGAAGTGACCCAGCACGAGCTGCGCGACCAGGACAACCGCGTGACCATCGCGAAGATCGTCGACGGCGGTGGCCCGGAACTGGTCAAGGCGGGCCGCGCCGCGCTGGCGGGCACCGCCGCCGACCGCGTCGCGTTCCTGGCGACCGGCCGGCACGAGGCCAGTGCCAGGGACAAGAAGGCGCAGCAGGAGGACGACAAGAACCAGAACGGTCAGAACCACAACGGGAACCAGAACCAGAACCAGAACGACTCCGGCAACGGCTCCCACCCCGGTACCGGCACCAAGCCCGGCACCGGCAAGCCCGATGCCGGCACGAACGCGGGCAACACCGCCGTCAACGCCCAAGGCGGCAGCGGCTCCCCGCTCGCCCGCACCGGCGCGGGTGACGCGGTCCTGATCGCGGGCGGCGCGGGCACCGCACTCGTCTCCGGCGCCGGCCTCCTGCTGGCCGCCCGGATGCGCCGCGTCGGCTCCGCGGGCTGACCCGGTACGGGCCCGGGCACCGACCCGGTACGCGATGGTGGTCGGGGCCGGCCGCTGTCGGCCCCGCTTCAGGTGCGGCGCCGCGCGGCCGGAACGTCGCCGTGCGCCATGACGGACCACAACAGCCCCGGGCCGTCGAGGTCGAGGTCACTTTCCGCGCGCGGAATGATCAAGAACTCGGCACGTTTGGAAACCTCGAGTCGGTACAGACGCTCGTTAACACCGGCTTTATCAATCGAGGTAGGAGAAGCGTCATGGGCATCATCGCCTGGATTCTGATCGGACTGCTCGCGGGCTTCATCGCCAAGGCCCTGATGCCGGGCAAGGACCCGGGCGGCGTCATCATCACCATGCTGATCGGCATCGCGGGCGGTCTGCTCGGCGGCTGGCTCGGCAAGGTCATATTCGGCGTCGACTCCATCGACGGCTTCTTCGACCTCTCCACCTGGATCGCCGCCATCATCGGCTCCGTGATCCTCCTCGCCGTCTACCGACTGGTCACCGGCAACAACCGTCACCACCGCCACGCCTGACACGATCCGGTCCCTCCCGGATGGAAACGGCTCCCCCTCCTCGCGAGGGCGGAGCCGTTCCGCTCGTACGGGATCCTGACAGGGGATCTTGTTACGGGGTCCTTGTACGGGATCAACAGCACCGCGCTCGGGCGAGGAACCAAGAGGCCCTTCAGCGGCGGAAGGACCACGCCCGCAGGCCGAACGCGAGGACCGCACCGACGCCCGCGGCCACGACCGCCGCCGCCTGTGGCGCGGACTCCGGCGGCAGGAACAGGAGCGGCAGTACGCGTGGCGGCGCAGGCCAGGGAGGCGATCAGAGCGGGCCGGACGCTTGAGCCACCCACGCCCACTTCGGACCGTGACCCCATCTCAGGGCAGGGTCAAGCCGGCGCTCAGACCTGGTAAGGCCAGACGGAGACGCAATCCTGTGGCACACGGACCTCAACCCACAGCCATCGACGCCTTCCGGCAGCGCAGCGCCGGAAGGATCGAACAGGACCAGCGAGTCACCCACTTTCAAGACAGCTCCTCCGTCCTCAGTGCTGCTCAGCTGCCCACGGAGGACGATCCGTTCACCGTCCTCCTCCCGTACACCCTGCCATCATGCCCATGCCCATGCCCATGCACGGGAGACGGAGCGGGGTCGCCGTCCCCAGACATGGGCAGCGCCCCGTCCCGTCGAGGCGTGCTGCTACAGCAGGTTGTATATCTGGAACCCGTTGCCGATCTTGACCGGCTTCTGGAAGGCGGCGCCGGCGTCGCCCGTGCCCGAGTAGCGGTACAGGTCACCGTTGGGCTTGCGCGCGATCAGGTCCGCCCTGTCGTCGGCGTCGAGGTCGCCGACCGAAAGCAGACGGTCGTAGGTGTTCCAGCCGCCGCCGATCTGCGTACGCGCCGCGAACGGGGCCTTGTGGTCGCCGGTGCCCCTGTAGAGCCACAGGACGCCGGCCTTGTCCCGGGCGACGATGTCGGCCTTGCCGTCGCCGGTCAGATCACCCTGACCTGCGAGTTGGGTGTACTGGCCCCAGCCGCCGCCGATGCGCGTGCGCTCGCCGAGCGTGCCGTCCGGGTTGCCTAGGTAGCCCCACAGGTCACCGGCCTTGTCGAGGCCGATGAGGTCGGCCTCTTGGGCTCCACCGAGATTGCCGGGGGACAGGACCGTCGTGTAGATGTTCCAGGCCGTGCCGACGTTCTTGCTGTGGTACTCGAGCCGGTCGTCGATCCAGCCGTAGCTCAGGACCCCGCTCTTGTAGAGGCTCCAGGTTCCGTCGCTGTCCCCGTCCTTGTCGTTGTCGACGTTGATCGAGTCGGCGAAGGCGTCGAAGCTGACCTCCACGTTGTACCGGTCGTCGAAGGCGCCCCGGCGGTTCGGGAAGTAGAGGTAAAGCTCGGTGGACTGCTTGTCCACAGCGTTCATCGCGAAGGTCGGCGTCTCCACGGAACCGGCCGCGCGGGCGAGCCGCCCCGCCCCCTGGACCGGCTTGGTTCGCTGCTCGGCCCGCTGCTGGGCTCGTTGTGCAGCCCCGGCCGGGTCGCCGGAGGCGAAGGCCGTGCCGGCCGCGGCGGCCATCGCCGCAGTGACGGCCGTGGCGGCCAGCACGCCCCGGAGCGCACGACGACGTCGGTCTGTGAACATGAAGATCCCCCCTGGAACATGGGTGTCGGCACAGGTCGGATGCCGCCGATGATCAGAAGCCTCGCACGAGGCACTGACACGGCCCCTCGAGAGAGCGCGGATGTCGGTGCATGACGCCGGTGCCCGCGTTCCCCCGCCATTCAATTGACTGGCACGCTGTGCGCGGGCCTGCCTAATGTGACGGCGCGACCGCGTCCCCCGATGCGCTCGGCTGCGGCTACTTCCTTCCGAAACCAAGTGACGCCGCGGCCACTTCTGATCTCGGGGCGGCGCGGGCGCCTGTGCCCCGCCCGTTCTGCCGCCTCGTCGGACGCCTCGGGTGGGGCTCCCCATTGCCCTTGGATCCGGGGGGATTCCCTGCCTCGCCACACCCCGCGCACGTCGAAGATCTGGTCCGAGATGCTCGTGGCCCCGCACATCTCCGCCGCGGCGGCCCGCACCGCGCCCGATCCCTGGTCCCACCATCACCCCACGCGGGCGGACCAGCTCACTTATGAAGGCGGCCCCGGCTTCGTCCGGGAGCCGCGCGAGGAGCTCTTCCTCCTGGCCGTGGGGAACTTCGTCTCCCAGCAGACTTTCTACGAAGGCGGTCCGGAACGCGACGAGCGGTACACCCGCCTCGTGGGTGAACTCGCCCTCCAGGACCCCACATGGACAGCCGGCCTGCTGCGTTGGCTTCGAGGCGAGGGAAACATGCGTACGGCCTCCCTGATCGGCGCGGCCGCGTACGTCAGGGCACGGCTCTGCGCCGGGTCCTGCGTGGGGCCGTCCAACCGGTCCGTCGTCGACTCCGTGCTCCAACGTGCCGACGAACCTGGGGAGTTGCTCGCCCACTGGACCTCGGCCTACGGGCGGAGCGTCCCACAGCCCGTGAAGCGGGGCATCGCCGACGCCGTGCGGCGCCTGTACTCCTCCCGCTCCCTGCTGAAGTACGACACCGCGTCCAAGGCCTTCCGCTTCGGCGACGTCCTCAACCTCGTCCACGCCACACCCGACCCGGCCAAGCCCTGGCAGGGCGGGCTGTTCCGATATGCCCTGGACCGCCGGCACCACCCGGAGGACGCGGCGCCGCCGCCCGGCGACCGGCTGCTCACCGCGCACCGGACCCTGATGGAACTGCCGGCGGACGAGCGGCGGGCCGTGGTCACCGGGCCGGGCGGCGCCGAGCGGCTGGCCGCGGCGGGCATGACCTGGGAGGCCCTGGCGGGCTGGCTCCAGGGACCGATGGACGCCGCCGTCTGGGAAGCCGTGATCCCCTCGATGGGACCGATGGCGCTGCTGCGCAACCTGCGCAACTTCGACGGGGCCGGGATCTCGGACGAGGCGGCCGCCGGAGTCGCCGCACGGATCTCGGACGCCGAGGAGGTCGCCCGGTCCCGGCAGTTCCCCTTCCGCTACCTGGCCGCCCACCGCCACGCACCCTCGGCGCGGTGGTCGACGCGGCTGGAGGTGGCGCTGGGCCACTCGCTGGCCAACGTACCGGCCCTGATCGGCCGGACCCTGATCCTGGTGGACCGGTCGGGCTCCATGTTCTACGACACCGTCTCGGAGCGGTCCACCCTGACCCGGGCGGACGCCGCGGCCGTTTTCGGCACGGCGCTGGCGATGCGCGCTCAGGAGGCGGACCTGGTGGAGTTCGGATCATCGAGCGCGCAGGTGCCGTTCCGTGCCGGGGAGCCGGTGCTCGACGTACTCAAACGGTTCAACGACCTCGGGGGCACCGACACCGCCAAGGCGGTACGCGCGCACTACCGGGGCCACGAGAGGATCCTGATCGTCACCGATGAGCAGACGGGTCCGCACCTGGGGCGTCGCGGTCCGGCGGAACCGGTCCCGGACGACGTCCCGGTCTACACCTGGAACCTGGCGGGGTACCAGCCCGCCCACGGCCCCGGCGGCCCCAACCGGCACACCTTCGGTGGCCTGACGGACGCCGGGTTCCGGATGATAGGCCTCGTCGAGGCCGGCCGAGAGGCCCGATGGCCATGGACGTCACAGGACCAGGCGGCCGTTTCCATCGGATCATCGGATCGTGGACGGGGGCCGGCTGCGGAACGGTGAGAGTCGGACTCCATCAACGACTCAGATCGAGACGTCGTCGGCCGGCGAAGGCGGGGCGTACGGACGGAGGACCATCAGCGAGCCTTCCAAGGTCGCCACCATGGCGAAAGGGAACCGGTCGACCTCAAGACAGAGTTCGATGTCATCAGGATGGACTCCTTCACGCACCCCCTCCGCCAGTTCGCCGGCTGCGCGCGACGCGGCAGCGCGGCGGACGTACCCGGTGGCGTCCGTCTCCGCCTCGGTGGCTCTCCGAGCGATGTACTCGGCGCAGGCCAGGTCCTCATCGGCCTGCCCGTTCTCGCCCGTGACCACGAACGTGACACCGTCACCCGCGCGCGTCCGCAACACCCGAGCCGTTGCCTCAGCGACCACGAAACCGGCGCACAGCACCAGCGACGCCCCCTTGACCGCGAGGGCGCCGACCGTGCCTGCCGTGGTCTTCTGCACGACGGTCCGTCCGCCGAGGTCGACGGACCGCAGCAGACCCGGCGAGTTGACCATGTCGAACCCGGGCGCGGGCGGACCGTCCTTGAGCGCCGCCCAATCCGGATGGGAAGCCTTGAGCGCCAGGGCTTCGTCCGGCGACTCGGCGAGAACGATCTTCTCCGCACCCCGGGCAAAGGCCCAGGCCGCCACGGTGTAGGCCCGCATGACGTCGACCACGACCGCCACGGGCGGGACTTCGTGCAGTTCGGCGATGCCAAGAAAGCGAGTGTCCATTCCGATCATGGTCGCGCATGCCCGCCCCGAAGTCCCCGGAGAGTGGCGCGCGTCATACCGCCCGGAAGGTCGGCGACCGCGTCCGGGTCGGTGCCGGCTGGAACGCCTACAACAAGCTCGCCACCGTGTCCGACGCGTCCGGCAACGGCACCACCGACCTGATCGCGATCGACGCTTCGGGTCAGGGATACCGGTACGACGGACAGGGCGCGTACGGCGGCAAGTTCAAGCCGCGCGCCTCGCTCGGCGGTGGCTGGAACATCTACAACGAGCTGTTCTGACGGTGACTCGTACCCGCCGTCGGCCGCGGGCCGCCGGGCTGCCGGAGCGGAACCGATCCGCTTTGCCGGACACCGACTCCGTTCGTGACCTTTCGCAGCCGGAGCGACAACTCATTCGCCTGTTCCGTCGTGCTCCGCAACTCGCCCAGAGGCCGCGCCGTGCACCCAGCCCTCCGACTTGTCCGGCAGACGACCCGGCGTTGTCACCGATGCCCCGCCCGTGACCCGTACCGCGTCGTCGTGCCCGGCCGGACGATCTGCCCCGGAGCAGCCTGGGTCTTCAGTCGATCGTCGAACCTGGAGAGTCCATGTCGAACTTCGCCCGGCCGCCGCGCCGTTCGTGCCCGTACGCCGTCACCGCCGTTCTCGTCCTCGCCCTGAACCAGGGGTGGGCGGCCCGGGACGTTCAGCGGCTCGCCACCATCCTGCTCGTACTCGTCTCCTTGATCTGCGTGCTCGGGGAAGGCGGTGACCGGCGACCGGTGACCTGTGACAGCCGTCAGCCGTCAGTGATCGTCGGTCAGGATCGCCGTGCGTCCGGCGTCCAGGGTGACGCCCCGATAGGCGCTGCCCGCGTCGAGGTCCTCGAACGCCTGGATCCGGGAGGCGTCGATGCCCGCCCCGCCCCGCCGGCGCGCCGAGAACTCCGTGGCGATGCGGGGTGTCGCGGGGAATCCCGCATCTCCTGCCACGGCAACCTGGTCGCGGTGGACGGCACCTCTGGCGGCCGGTCGCGTTCCCCTTCGGGGCGGTTGGTCACGTCCTCTGCCTGCATGTGGAGGGCCCTTCGCGACGCCCTGACCGAGCCCACCACCTTGCCGTACGGTCGCCCGTTCCGCCATACAACCCTCCCTCGTGATCATGAGTCTGACCAGGTGTGGCGCAGGGTGCGCCCGGTCTCTCTGGGGGAGGACCCATCGTGTTCCACGACCGAGCCGTCACTCGTCGCCGCTTCACCGAAGCCAACGCCAACGCCAACGTCAACGTCAACGCCGAAGCCGAAGCCGAGGTCGCCGTCGACCCTGCGGACACTGCCCGCACCGCCGTCACCCGCGCCCCGCGCGGCCGACTCGTCGCCGCCGTGACCGCCGTCCTCGCCGTGACCGCCGGCACCGCGCTGACGGCGGCCCCCGCGACCGCCGCACCGACGCCCCACGCGCCCGCGGTACCGGCCGCGGTCCAGGCAGCTTCCGCCGCCCCCGCCAGGGCGCGGGACGGTGTCATCTCCATCCCCCGGACCTCGCGGATCGTCGGAGCCGGGCAGAGCGGGTTCCTGTCCTCCGACCTCCTTACGGGACAGCAGAAGACGGTCTTCCGTTGGACGAACACCGCGACCGGAGTGACCACGGATCTCCCGGATCGGTACAACGGCTACCGCGTCGGCGGTTCCGACACCGTCGCGACCCGTGAGGACGCCACGAGCCGCTACGTCCTCCACGACATGTCGTCGCCCGGCAGCTCCCCGAAGTTCATCGAGCAGACGGACAGCCGTCTCCTGTGGAGGGGGATCGTCGGCAGGACGCTCGCCTTCTCCTCGTGGGACGAGGCGACCCAGAAGGGTCAGCTGCGCCTCATCGGCGAGGGCAACCAGGTCGGCTCGGACCGGCAGGTGACGGGTCTCCCGGCGGACTTCCGGTTCCAGACCATGGAGCCCGTCTCCACCACCCAGATGCTCGTCCGCTACTTCGTCGGCGGTCCTGGCACCAAGAGTTCCCACCTCGCGGTCGTGGACCTCGCCACCGCCTCCGTCGTCGAGCACCGCGAGCTGGGCAAGGCCCCGTCCGACGTGGACGCGACCGCCTCCGGCAACCGATTGGCCTGGGTGGTGGGCACTCCGGCGGGCGGCTACGAGCTGAAGTACGCCGACCGCGGCGGGAACGGGAGCACCCCGGCCGTGACCCTGGCCGACCTGGGGAATGCCGGCGACGCCCACGTCAGCCTCCTGGGCGACTGGGTGGCGTACGCCCCGCTGCCCTACGCGCAGAACTACACCTACCCGTCCGAGCGGTTCGCGTTCAACGCCGTCAACGTCGTCGACAGGACGACCGTGAAGCTGCTCGACCACGCCACGTCCGCCGTCCCCACCCCCGACGGCGCGCTCCTGGTACGCGGTGGCACGCTCGCCCACGGCGAGGGGATCTACCGGATCGCGCTCGGGACGAACGGCGCGCCCTCCGCCACGCTCGTCGCGAGCACCGGCGAGTCCACCGCGCTCACGCTGGTCGGGAAGGAAGTCCCCCAGGTCGCCGAACTCGACAAGAACGGCGGCGCGGCGACGCTCAGTTGGACCCTTTCCCGGTACAACGCCAAGGGGTCCGTCACCCTGCGCCATGTCCGTACGGGGCAGAGCAAGCAGTTCACGTTCGACCTCAACACGCCCCACGGCACCGGCGCCGTCACCTTCCGCTGGGACGGGCTCCTCCCCAACGCCCAGGGTTACGGCGCGCTCGCCCCCGGCGGCGACTACACGTGGGAGCTGGATGCCACGCCGCTCAACGGCATCGGCCCGAGCCTGAAGGAGTCCGGCACCTTCAAGGTAGTCCGCGCGACCAACATGCACGACTACACCGACAACGGCAGTCCTGACCTGCTGGCCCGGGACGCCTCGGGTGTGCTGTGGCGCGACGACACCGTCAAGACGCCGTCCTCGCCGGACACGTACTCCGCCGAACGGGTGCGGATGGGTGGCGGCTGGCAGATCTTCAACCAGTTGGAGGCCGTCGGCGACATCGCCGGAGGCGTCGCCGCCGACCTGGTCGCCCGCGACGCCGACGGTGTCCTGTGGCTGTACGAGGGCAAGGGCGACGGCAACTTCGCCGCCCGCACGAAGATCGGCGGCGGCTGGGGCGGCTACAGCCGGATCACCGGCGGCAGCGACCTCGACGGCGACGGCAGGTCCGATCTGCTCGCCACCGACACGGCAGGCACCCTGTGGTTCCACAAGAGCACGGGGAACGCGAGCGCGCCGTTCGCGGGACGCGTGAAACTCGGCGGCGGCTGGGGCATCTACAACCAGCTCACGGCCGTGGGCAACATCACGGCGAGCGCCGCCGGAGACCTCATCGCGCGCGACACCTCCGGTGTCCTGTGGCTGTACGAGGGCAGGGGCGACGGCACCTTCGGACCTCGCGCGAAGCTCGGCGGAGGCTGGGGCGCGTTCACCCACCTCGTCGGCGTCGGTGACGCGGACCGCGACGGACGCGGCGACCTCTACGCGGTCGGACCGGGGGGTTCGAAGCTCTACGCGGGCACCGGCGACGCGACGGCCCCGTTCAAGCCCCCCGTCACCTCGTCCGTGTACACGGACTTGGATGCGGCCGGCTTCAACACGGTCTTCTAGCAGACGACCTTCCAGCAGACGACCTTCTGGCAGACGGCCTTCTGGCGGACGACACGAAGGAGGCGCGGGCGAGCGCGAAACCCGCCCCTGCCTCCGGCACGTCCGACTGCTGAGGGCTCAACGGCTCCCGAACAGGGCGATGGTGTCCGCATCGGGAAACCGTAGGGCCACCGCTTCGGCGGGTGCGGGCTCAGCGCAGGGTGAAGAGGAGGTTGACCGAGTTGTAGTAGTTGGGCAGGTGCGCCATTTCCGAGCCCGGACGCGGCGGGTCGGCCTTCGGCCAGTTCCGCGGACCCAGCAGGTGGTCGGAGTAGTCGCTGTGCGCGACCCTCGGCACGAACCAGACGCGGTACGCGCCGGATCGCTCCTCCGGTTCGAACCGCCAGAGCTGGGTCGCGCGGTCCGCGCCGGACCGGCAGGGGCGAAGGGTGACCTCGACGACGTTTCCGCCGCCGGTGGTTCCGTCGAGGCAGGTGCCGGTGTCGGCGTTCCGGAGTTGGTGGGTGTTCTTCCAGGCGGGCAGCCGCTGCCATCCCTGGGAGGGTGTGCCGGTGCACTTCTCCAGCTGCACCGGGCCGTCGGAACGGCCGCCGCCCACTCCGACGCACAACCCCGAACCGACGTTGACCAGGGCGTCGCCGGCGGGACCCGTCGAGGGCGATGCCGAGGTCGGTGTGGTGGTGGCCGAGGAGGAAGGGGAGGTCGAGGCGGAGGGGCCGGGTGTCGCGGAGGCGGAGGCGGAGGCGGCCGACGCCGACGCGGGCGTGCCGATGGCCATGACGGCTGTCACCACCGGGAGCGGGTCTCCGGGGGCCGCGGCCGTTCTGGCGGGTACGACGGCCCGGTCGGACCGGTTGTCCTCGGCCTCGGCCGGCAGCAGGGCGACCACGGTGACCGTCGTTCCCGCCACGGCCACCGCCGCGGCCCACTTCACGGTACTGACCTTGGCCCCGGCGAGCTGGGTCCCGTTCAGGGTTCCCGCTCCCGCGGCGAGGTGGGCGCCGTTCTGGCCCAGGGTCGCCAGGAACGAGGCGGGTTTCCACAGCAGGATGCCGCCCAGCAACAGCACGCCCAGACGGCCGTTGACGTCGCGCAGGTCGCGCTCGGCCCGCGCGCAGTCGGCGCACCCCTGGAGGTGGCGGCCCAGGTCCCGGGTGCGGCGTTTGCCCGGTCGGCGGAGCATGGCGGCGATCTGCCCGCCGTAGTGCCGGCACTCGTCGCTCGCACTCTGGTCCAGGTGCGCGCGCAAGTACGCCTCCCGCAAGCCTTCCCGTGCGCGCGCGACCAGCGAGCCGACGCCTCCCGCCGATATCCCGAGGCGTCCGGCGGTCTCCGCCGCCGGCTCGTGCTCGACGACGGCGTGCCACAGCACGGCCTGCCAGCGTTCCGGCAGCGACCGGTAGGCCCGCAGGACCAACGATCCCTCTTCCGCCGAGAAGACGCTCTCCTCGGCGTCCTGGTCGTCCGCCAACTGCGCGGCCCATTCCTCGAAGTCGTCGGACAGCCGCGTGCGGGCGCCCTCCCGCGCCCTTGCGGCCGCCAGGCGGCGCACGCAGACCAGCAGGTACGGCCGCCAGGCGTATTCGGGTCCGGCGCCCCAGGCGACGGCACGGTAGGTACGGGCGAAGGCTTCGGCGGCGAGGTCCTGGGCGGTGGACAGGTCCCTGCAGCAGCTACGCGCGTAGGCGAGCACCGAAGGATGGTGCCGTGTGAACACCTCGGCCATCACGTCGCTGACCTCGGCGTCGGACTCCGAGGTGTGGCCACGCAGCAGGGCGCACAGCTCCCCGTCGGTGAGGCTTCGCAGATGCTGCTGACGGGCAGTACCCGGTGTACTCAACACGTGCTCCTGTTCGGCTTGCTGATGACCCGCAGGGTGGCTTCCGGGGACATCCATCGTGAGGAGGGGTGCGGCGCTGCGCCCGTACCGGAATTTCGCGCAAGTGTGCACGCTCGCAGGGCCGCAAGCAAACGAGTGCGCGGCGACTCCCCGCGCGCACGGTGGCGGCCTGCGTGGACGGACCGCTGGAGGAAGGTGGTCGGACGAACCAGATCCCCGCGCGAACTATCCGGCAGCTCCAGTCAAGTGCCCTTGCCAGCAAGGTTGTTGCTGTCATCAAGCGGTGTCCGCGGGTGTGGCGTGAACGATCGTGATCAAGGTGTCCGCCCCTCGTGCGCGGCGGGAAGGCTCCATGGCACGGGCCACCGTTCTCGGAGGTTCTCCCTCCGCCGCCTCGGAGTCCATCCGGAGGATCACGCGAACCGGAATGCCCGACTTGCCGCGGGGGCGCCGCCGACCCGGAGCAACAGCACCGTCGTCCAGACGTACGGCCCCACGGACCGGACCTGGCCCCGGACAGTGCATCCGTCGGGGAGGAGTCCCGGTGCGGGCGTGAGGCGCAGCCCGTTGCCGGTGCCGAATTCGCTCCCGGGGTCGCCCGCGTCGCGCTTCGCGCGGCCGGGGTACGGGACGACCTCCAGGTCGTGGAAGACCGGCTCACGGGGGAGGTTCAGGGCGCCGGCCGCCTTGTAGAAGGCCTCCTTCGCCGAGAACATCACCGTGAGGAGTCGTTCGCCCGCATGGTCGTCGGTCAGCAGAGCACGCTCCGGCGGTGTGCAGACCAGGGCGGCGGTCTCCGGTGAGAGCCGGCCGACGCGTTCGACGTCCACACCCACGGCCGACACGTCCGGCCGGGTGGTGGCCAGGCAGGTGGCGGCCGCGCCCCGACAGTGGCTGATGGACCCCCGTACCCCGACCGGGAAGCGGGGGCGTCGGGCTTCGCGCAGGACCGGCCCGGAGCGGCCGAGCAGTCGCAGGGCGTCGGCTGCCGCGGCGCGCCCGGCGGCGAACTCACGGCGCCGGGCCGGTGAACTTCCCCGCACCAGCTCCCGCTCCGCCGGATGCATGTCGTACCCGTACCCATCGTCCGTGTGCGCCTCCGTGTCCCCGCCGACGCCTGCCGGCCGCAGGACGGCGAGCACGTCCCGCGCGGGGCGCACGGCCAAGACCCGTATCCCCGCCGTTCCGGAGGAGGAGTCTGCCCTTCCGCCGCGGAGGTGGACTTCGCCCATCTCTCGCTCCCCTCGCTTTTATCGGGCTTTCATGGCGGCGCCCCACCATCTGGAGACCGGACGGACGAATTCGGGTGGCGGCGGCGGAGCGAGGAGGAAGTCCATGTCCACAGGGCGCACGGGTGCCCCGTCACGCGGGCACGCTCCACGACGGCCCGTCGGCGGGTTCGAGACCCAGTTCGTCCCGGAGCATGGTCCTGAGGGCCTGGAAGGCGCTGAGCGCCTCACCACGTCGGCCCGACTCCCGCAGGGACTCGATCAAGGAGTGGTGGAACCACTCGTTGAAGGGGTGCGAGGCGACCAGGTCACGGAGTTCGGGCACGAGGTGGGTGTGGCGGCCACGCCGCATCTCCGCCTCGACACGCACCTGATGGGCCCGGATGCGCAGTTCCTCCAGATACTGGACGTGACCGCTGAGCACCCGCCCCGGGTCCACCGTGGACAGCGCCCGGCCCCGCCACAGTGCCAGTCCCTCACGGCAGGCGGCGACGGCTTCGTCCGGCCGGTCCCGGGCGAGCAGCCGCTCGCTGTCCCGGAAGAGCCGCGTGAACCGGGTGGCGTCCAACTGCTCCGGGTCGATGTCCAGCAGATAGCCGGACCGGCGGGTGTGCAACAGCTGTTGGGCGGGGAGGTCCAACACCTCGTCGAGCTGGCGGCGCAGGTGGTAGACGTGCGTGCGCAGGGTGCTGAGCGCCCACCGAGGGGGCCGCTCGTCCCACAGCTCGTCGACGAGGGCGTCGACCTCCACCACCTGTCCGGCCCTCAGCAGGAGCAGGGCCATCACCTTGTTCACCATCGGGCCGCGCAGGGTGTGGGTGGTGGTGCCCGTGGAGACGCCGAGGGCTCCGAGCACCGAGAAACAGATCTGGCCGGCCACTGCTGCCAGCACCTCCGTCAGTACGCCGGCGACACCGTGCGCATCGCCGTTCACCGGCTGGAATACAAGCACGCGCGCGGCCCGTGTCCGGCGGCTCTGCCCCGCAAGAAGCGCACGGCTGCGCCTAAAGAGACATCCGCACAGAAGGTGGAATCATGACCGAATCGTCGCAGGTGCTCATCGTCGGAGCGGGCCCGGTGGGGCTCGTCACGGGGATCGAACTCCTCAGGCGCGGTGTGCCGGTGCGCGTCATCGACCGCTCCGAACGTCCCAACCCCCACTCCAAGGCGATTGCCCTGTGGCCGCGGGGCATCGAGGCCCTGGCGCGATTCGGCGCAGCGGACGAACTGCACCGGCGCGGCGTGGTGTTGCGCGCCCAGAACTACCACTCACAGGGGGAGCGCGTCGCCCGCCTGGCGTTCGGCGGAATGCGCCGCACGCGCTACCCGTACGCTCTGTCGATTCCTCAGCAGGAGACGGAGGCGGTCCTGCGGGAGACCTTCCGCGGGCTGGGCGGGACGATCGAGTTCGGGACGTCCCTGACCTCCTTCACCCAGGACGGCGTCGGGGTGAGCGCCGAGCTGGAGACGGTGCGCGGCCGGGCGACGGCACGCTTCGGCTGGGTCGTCGGTTGCGACGGCTCGCACAGCAGGGTGCGCGAGGTGCTGGGAGTGCCCTTCCGGGGCAGTTCGTACCCGCAGCGGTTCCTGCTCGCCGACGGCCGGGTGCGTACCTCGCTGGCCCATGACGAGGTCCACTACTTCATGTCGGCCGCCGGAGTGTTGGTGGTCGTGGGTCTGCCGGGTGGCATGTACCGGACGTTCGTGAGCGCGGCCCCCGACCTGGCGGTGGACGACCCCCGTGACGCCGTGCAACGCGCGGCCTCGGAGCGCTGCCCGGTACCGATCGAGCTGATCGGCGAGCAGCGCACCGGTGTGTTCCGGGTGCACGCCAAGGTGGTCGACCGGCTGCGGGTCGGTCGGGTGCTGCTGGCCGGTGACGCCGCGCACATCCACAGCCCGGCGGGCGGCCAGGGGCTGAACACCGGCATCGAGGACGCGGCCTCGCTGGCCTGGAGGCTCGCCGGCGTGTGCGAGGGCCGGTGGGGCGACGAGGCGCTGGCCCGGTGGGAGGAGGAGCGGCTCAGGGTTGCCCGCGCCGTGGTCTCCGACACCGACCTTCAGACGCGGTTGTGGATGATGAGCGGCTGGCGGGCGCGGGCGCGGGACGCGGCGCTGGGGATCGCGGGACGCAGCGGCGTGCTGAACCGCGTCGTCGTACCGCGCCAGGCACAGCTGTCGTTCGCCCATCCGGGGCCGCGGCAGCAGGCCGGCCACCTGCGGACCGGGATGCGTCTGCCGGACGTACCGCTCGACGGGGAACACGGGCGCTGGCTGCGGGAGGAGCTGGCCTCCCCGACCCCGCTGTTGCTGCTGTTCCCCGGAACGGGAAGGCGCCGCAGGAACGTCGAGGGCGTGGCCGACATCTTCAGGAGGTCATACGAGGGCATCCGGGTCACGGTGATTTCCGATCCGAACCATCTCGGCCATTCCTTGCTGGGACTGAACCGTCCGTGTGCCGTTCTCGTCCGACCCGACGGAACGATCGACGCGCTGAGCGACCCGTTTCGTGACGAACTCCACTTGACGGTAAGGGATTTGATCGGGCAATCCGTCCCGGCGCGCTAGTTAGGATGACACGGTGCTTCTTTCAGAATTCTCGCAATTGCCGCTCCCCGCTGTTCTGTTCGCCGACGGAGTATTCGCCCATCCCGAGGGGAAGACCGTCCAGGGGGTGATCCGGCACAGTACGGTGCTGCGCCCCGTGGCGGTCGTCGACCGCTCCCACCCCCACCCGACCTCGGCATTCGTTCTGCCCGGGACCGACATCCCGGTCGTCGGTTCCGTCGCCGAGGCCATGAGGTACGGCCCCGAGGCGTTCGTGGTGGCACTGACCGAGTCCGACTTCGGCGAGTCGCTGGACGGCAAGTTCCTGCATACGCCGAGAGACCCCGGCGACCTGCCGGATCTGTGGTGGGAGGAGATACGCGCCGCCGTTCGCGGCGGCCTTCACGTGATTTCCTGCCTGCATCTGCGACTGCTCGACACGGAACTTGCCGGGATGCTGTCGGAGGGTCAACGCATTGTCGACGTGAGGCGTCCGCACGATGTGCTGCCCAAGTATTCCGGCAGGGTCCCCAGGAAACGTGCCAAGCTGATTCACGTCGCCGGCAGCGACTGTGTCGTCGGAAAGCGCACCACCGCTCTGCAGATACACCGTGAGGCCCTTTCCCGCAGGATCGACGCCGGGTACGTGGGAACCGGCCAGACCTGTCTGCTCGCCGGATGCACGGAGGGAGCGATCATCGACCGGACACCGGTGTTCCAGGCGGCCGGTCTCGTCGAGCATCTGATCCAACAGGCCGACGCCCGCCACGACCTGCTGATCATCAAGGGGCAGGCCTCCGTCATGCACCCGGCGTTCGGCGGTCTGGCCAGTGCGATTCTTCAGGGGTCGCAGCCCGACGCCGTCGTCTTCGCGCACGACGCCGAGCGCGTCTCCCGCTACCACTGGGACCATCTGCCACTCGCCGACCTGGAAACGGAGATCCGCATGGTCGAAGCCCTCGGTGGCGCCCCCGTCGCCGCCATCGCCACCCGCGGACGGGACAACGTGCGCCGCCTGCGCCACCTGGGACTCCCCGTCGCCGACGTCCTGGACGGCGACGGCGCGGCGGTACTGCTGGACGCGGCCCGTGCCGTGTGGTCCGAGGCGGACGACGCCGAACGTGCAGGGGTCGCACGTGCAGGGGTCGCGCGGTGAACGTGGAGGTGCCGCTGCGCGCGGTGGCCGCCTTCGCCGAGTGCCCGACCTGGGACCCGGTCGACCGCACACTGCTGTGGGTCGACATGAACCGCAGCGAGGTGCACCGGCTGTGCCCCGGCGACGGCACCGACACGGTCCTGCGCTTCGAACAGCCCGTCGCCGCCGCCAAACCCCGGGTCGGCGGCGGGCTGGTGCTGAGCATGCGCGACGGTGTGGCGGTGTGCGAGCCGGACGGATCGCTGCGCCCGCTGGCCGACTGGTCGGCCGAAGGGGTACGGGGCAACGACGCGGGCATCGACGGGCTCGGCCGTCTGTGGGTCGGCACCATGGCCGGCCCGTCCGCCCCGGGCTGGCTGGGACGCGTCGACACCCGGGGCGTGACGCACCGCGCGGTCTCGGACACCCGACTGAGCAACGGCATCGCCTGGAGCCCGGACGGCCGGCGGATGTACTTCGTCGACACCCCCACACGCCGAATCGACGTACTCGACTACGACCTGTCCACCGGCGAGGCCTCCGGCCGGCGTCCGTTCGTCGAACCGACCGACACGGCGGGCGTGCCCGACGGCCTGTGCGTCGACGCCGACGGCGGCGTGTGGGTGGCCCTCTTCCGGGGCGGCGCGGTCCGCCGGTACACGCCCCGGGGGATCCTCGACCGGGAGATCCGCTTCCCCGTCGCACTGACCACGGCGTGCGGCTTCGGCGGGGAGGACCTGACCGACCTCTACGTCACCACGGCGCGGCGTGCACCCGAACACGACGAACCGCTGGCGGGCAGCGTCTTCGTCGTGCCCGGTGCGGGCCAGGGCCTCATGCCCACGGCGTTCGCCGGCTGAGGAGGCTCACGGGGCCGTCGCGCGGTCGGGCTCGGGCCGCGCGGCGGGGGCTGAGGCGAAAGCCCGGGACACCCGGACCAGCCACCGCACATCGGCGGAGAAGTCCAGGTCGCCCGCGTTCATCACCGACACCGGCAAGGCGTCGTCCACCCGGTCCGCCGTCCCGTCCCTCGCGTCCTGTCCGGGGCGCACCGCGAGGGCCGCCGTTATCCGCGCCGCCTCCCACCGCGCCCGCTCCTCGACGCTCCCCTCCGGACCCGGGGCGGGGAGCCCGGGCGAGACCTGCCCGCCCAGGGCGAGACAGCCGTCCCTGATCTCGATCACCCGTCGGTGCAGGCGGAACCGCAGGTCCCACAGGGCGAAGAGGTCACTGCGGGGAACGGGTTGCAGGGACATCTCGGGGTGGGCCCGGTACAGGGCGTACCAGAGAGGGCGCAGCCGTCGGAAGCGGCGATAGTCGGCCCACCACGCCCGTACCGCCTGTACCCGCGGGCCCCACAACGGCGCCGTCCAGCCGATGGTGTTCAGGGTCAACCCCACCGTCAGACAGGTCCGTGTGACGGTCGCCCAGTCGGACGGATCCCAACCCCGGTGCACGAGGAACACGTCCGCGAACCGTCCCAGGGAATAGACGAGGTCGAGGCACGCGCCGACCGCCGCGGTCCGCAGCCCGCGCCGTACCCAGACGTCCTCGGTCAGCCGGGCGTAGAACCAGCAGGCCTTCGCCACCACGGCCTTCCCGAGGGCGAAGGCCGTGAGGTAGACGACCTGATAGGCCACGAAGTACGGCTGTTCCCGCGGGTGCGTGAACGAGTTCCGCGGGTGTCCGTGCAGGACGGCGAACTCGAAGAGGACGGCCATCGCCACCGGCACACAGGCCAGCAGGGCCAGCCTGCGGCGAGCGCGGACGCGGGCCTCCTCCGGCGCGTGCAACCAGTGGATGAGCAACGCCTGCTGACAGGCGATCGCCGCGATGATCCACATCTGGACGGAGACGTTGTACCAGGTGACCGTGCCGAACAGCTTCCCGGTCAGGTGGGTGGGGGTGGACATGGCGAGGTACATGCCCTGGCATCCGAAGGAAGCGCACAGGGCGACGAGCGCCGGCCGCGGTCCGCGCCGAAGGACCGGCCGGAGGGTCAGGGCGAACGCCAGCCAGCAGACCAGCGCGCCCAGCGGGTAGCGGACACTGTTCACGGCCGGTCCCGGCGGCGCCAGTCGAGCGAGCCCTGGATGCGGCCGAGCACCCCGTCCGTCTCGGCGGCGGCCGTGCCGGGCTGCGAGCGCAGGCCCTCACCGAGGAGGAACGCCATCACCTCCGCCTCCCGCTCCTGGGAGTCGGAGTAGTTGTCCCGGCACAGCAGGTCCTGTACCAGCGACGGATCGAGGTCGGGGAAGAGCGTGGCCACGGCCCGGGAGTCGGCGCTCCCACTGCGGTGGTCGCACAGCATGTGCGCCAACTCGTGCGCGATGATGTGTTCTTGGTGGTGCCGGCTGGTGTGCTGCTCGTAGACGACGTAGTCCGCATCCGAGAAGGCCAGCCACAGGCCGCACGGACCGGACGCGTCCAGGGGCATGGGCAGCAGATGGATGGGCCGGCCCCGGGAGCCGCTGAGGTGATCGCACAGGGTCATGAGGTCGTAGGACTCGGGCAGCCCGAAGGAGGCCAGCCGCTGCCGGCTCTCCCGGCGTACCGCCTGGAGGTCGGACCGGCGTCGATGTCGCTGGAGGAATCGCATCGGCGGTCTACTCCCCGCCACCCGCCGCGCCGCCGGTGTCTCTGCCCTCCAGGTCGTCGCTCGTCCCGTTGCCGCGTCCCGACCGCCCGCGGGACGAGGCCGCCGAGTGCAACAGACTGACCTCGTGGATGATGCGCGCCAGATGCTTGCGACCGGAGTCGTCCATGCTCATGGCCCGCAGGGCGATGTCGCGGACCTCGGCGTTGCCCATCGCCGAGGCGATGGCGAGCTGCGCGTCGACCCGCTCGGCGGTGTCGTCGTCGAAGAAGTACGCGGCGGGCACGCGGAAGAACGCCGCCAGCGCCTCCAAGTGCCGCTTGGTGGGGTTGTCGCGCTGTCCGGTGCGCAGTTGCCAGACGTACGTCTTGGAGAACGTGCCGCCGCTCAGTCGGCTGCAGCCGCGGGCGACCTCGTCGTAGGTGTACTCCCGGCCGTTGGTGCGGATGGTCCTGAAGAGCTTGTCGACCTTGTCGGCCAAGGGGGGCATCAACACTCCTTCTGTCCGCCAGCGTGAACCAGCAGGGCGATGGCGACCAATCCTAGTTGACAGTCCCTCACCTCGCACCTACGGTCGGATCGTTAGCTGAGATGAACAAGCGGGTGTACGCCGATGGCCGTCGACAGCGGTCGGTCGGTACGGGGGCCCGATTCGGGAGGCTTGTGTGGGGACCATCTCTGTATCGGAGAACGCCGTCGCGCATCGTACGGTCGACAGCGCGCACCCCGCGCCGGACGGGCCGGGCCCACGACTGAGGCAGGCCGCCACCGACGTGCTCGCCCGCTACGCGAACGCCCTGCGGGCCGAGGGGCACCCGCTCGTGGAACTCCCGGACCTGTGGCGGGACACCCGCGTCCACGCCGCACTGGTCCTCGCGGAGTGCGCCCGCGCCCTCGACGCACCCGGCCGGGCCCAGACGCGCAGCCACCTGGACGCCGTACGGCCCGCCGAGGTGTCCTTCCACACGCTCGGCGCCCGGTGCGCCGCAGCCGAACTCGGGCTCGCCGACTGCCTGTCGGCCATGGACCGGCTCACGGACGCGCTCCTCGCGGCGCTGGACACCTCGGGCCGCGAGACGGGCGCCGCCGCGGCGGACGTCGTGCGCCGCGTGCGCGCCCGCCACACCCGCGCCGCGGCCCACGGCTACGAGACGCACCTTCGGGCGCGAGGAACCGCCCCGGGCGACGACTGCTGTGCCCGCCTGGCCCGCGATGCCCACGACCACCTGGGGGGCAGCCTCGCCCTGGCCTTCCGTCACCTGGAGCTCCACCGCCTCAAGTCCCGGACCGCGGGCGCGGACACCCCGAGCGCGGACACCCCGAGCGCGGACACGCCGGGAACGGACGCCCCGGGAACGGACCGGCACCTCAGCGCGATCCACGACGCGCTCCAGGAGGCGACCGCCCTCACACGCGGCCTGGTGACCGGACTGCGCGACGCCCGCCGCGCCACCGTTGAAGGCCTGGAGGAATCGCTGCGCCGCCACGCGGACCGGCTCAACCCGACCGGACTTCCCGTGCGGCTGACACTGGAGGGTGACGCGTCGCGGGTACCACCCGCCCACCGCCGGGAGATCGTCCTCGTCGTCGGGGAGTTCCTGCGCAACTCCTTCGCCCACGCCGATCCGCGGAACGTCACGATCGGTGTACGGATCTCACCCCACCGCGTCGAGGTTCAGGCCGTCGACGACGGGCGGGGCTTCTCCCACGACACCCCGCGCGAACACGGCGGCGGGCTGACGGCCATGCGCGAGCGGGTGACGCGGATGGGCGGGCGCTGCCTGCTGTTCAGCGCCCCGCAGGAGGGCACCCGGCTGCTGCTGTGGGTGCCGTTGACCGGCGGCCACGCGCCGCACCCGGGGGAGACATGGAACTCATTCGCATCCTGATAGCCGACGATCACACCCTGCTGCGCGACGCCCTGGCCGAACTCCTCCACGCCGAGCAGGACTTCGACGTGGTGGCCGTCGCCGGCGACGCCGCCGAGACCGTGCGGCTGGCCGCCGAACTGCGCCCCCACGTCGTGCTCCTGGACATCGAGATGCCCGGCAACGAGGACCCGGCCGCCACCGTCCGGCACCTGCTCCGGACCGCGCCGGAGGCCCGGATCATGGTGCTGACCATGCACGACGACCCCGTGCTGGTCCAGACGCTGCTGCCGCTCGGCATCCGGGGGTTCCTGCACAAGACCGTGAGCCACCAGTCGCTGGCCGGCACGGTGCGCGACGTGTGCGCCGGCGGCAGCCGGGTCACCATCTCGCTCTCCGCCCGGAGCCTGGCCCCTCCCGCACCCTCGGACACCGGACTGCTCTCGGTCCGCGAGACGCAGGTCATGGAACTCGCCGCCGGTGGACTGAGCAACTACCGCATCGCGCGCCGACTCGACATCGCCGAGGGGACCGTGAAACGCCACATGCGCAACATCTTCGACAAACTGGACGCGGGTTCCCGGGTGGAGGCGGCCAACAAGGCGGTGCAGCGCGGTCTGATCGCCCCTCCCGTGACCGCCCCTCGGGGGATACGCCATGCCCGTGCCCTGCCGGACGCCGTCGTCGGGTAGGGCCGGGCGGCGTACACCGGGCGGCGTCCTCGCGTAGCCGCACGCCGGGCCTCGGGCGCCGCACCCGGTCGCCCGGGCAACGGAGCCCGTGCGCCACGGACGGTGTCAGATGCCCATGCCGATGCCGCCACCCACGGGCAGCACCACGCCCGTCACGTACCCGGCCTGCTCCGATGCCAGGAAACGGACCGCCGCGGCGACCTCCTCGGCCGTGCCGGGCCGACCGAGCGGAGTCATGCCCATGACCTGCTTCATGCGCCGGTCGGTCAGCCCGCTCGTCATGTCCGTGTCGATGATGCCAGGGGCGACCAGGTTCACGGTGATGCCCCGGGAGCCCAGTTCCCAGGCGAGCGAGCGGGCGAAGCCCAGCAACGCGGTCTTCGCCGCCGCGTAGTTGGTCTGCCCCGGGGAGCCCAGGAACCCCAGTGCGGACGAGACCAGCACGATCCGACCCCGGCGGGCCGCCAGCATGCCGCTCGCGGCGGCCCGCACGGTACGGAACACGCCCTTCAGGTTCGTCTCCAGCACCTCGTCGAACGTCGCGTCGTCCATGCGCAACAGCAGGGTGTCCCGGGTGATGCCGGCGTTGGCCACCAACACCTCCACGGGCCCCTGCTCCTGCGCGACGGCGGCGAAGGCGGCCCTGACCGATGCGTCGTCCGTGACGTCGCAACGCACCCCCCACAGCCCTTCCGGGGGCGTACCGGTCCGGTGGCCGACCGCCACCCGATCGCCGTCGGCGGCCAGGGCCCGGGCCACGGCCAGCCCGATCCCCCTGTTGCCGCCGGTGATGAAGACGGAACGTGACATGTGTTTCTCTCCTTACGGGGACACCGGGCGCTCGCCCGATGTCGTGAACGGCGCGAAGGTCATCGCGCCGGGGACTCCACCAGCAGGCACGACCAGGTGAAGCCGGCCCCCGCGCTGAACACGAGGGCGCTGGACCCGGGCGCGGGCAGGCCACGCGCCACCAACTCGGCGAGACCCGCGAGCGCGTCGCCCGCGCCCAGATGCCCGGTCTCCCGACCGAGGTCGAGCAGGTGCGCCCCGCCCACCTGCTCCGCCAGCACCGGGATCCACGCCTCGGCCAGCGTCTTGGCACCGAACCGGGGCAGCACGACATGGGTCAGGCGCGGGTCGCGCCCGTCCATGCCCCCGTCGGCCAGCGCCTGCGAGACGATCGTGCGGATGGCCCGGCGGTTGGAGGAGGTGAACGGCAGCACTCCGTGGGTGCGCAGGTAGGCCCGTTTGGTGGCGCGCATGTCGACCCGGTCGCGATGCCCTCGGGCCACCTGGGAGAAGGGGTCCGCGCCGCGGTGCATCTCCTCCAGCAGCGGGTCCGCGACCATCGCGATCGACCGCAGCAACAGCACGTCGTCGTCGGCGGCCGGACGGCGCAGCAGCACGGCCGTACCGGCGTCCCCGTACGCCACTCCGAAGTCGCTCGCCCAGCGGTCGAAACCGGGCTCGGCGAAGCGGTCTCCCGTGGTCACCAGGCCCAGCCGCGGCCGTGCCGAGGCGTCCGGGGCCGACGAGGCGAGCCACGCCATCACCAGCCCCATGGCGGCGGCGCCGCCGTTGCACACCTGCTGGATGCCGATCGGCAGGGCCCGCAGGGCATCGAGACGGCGGGCCACGTAGTGGGCGGGCGACCACAGGTCGTGCCCCTGGTGGTACATCCACGCATGCGCCAGTACATCCAGTCCGTCACCCGTCAGGCCCGCCGCGTCCATCACCCCGCGAGCCGCGAGGACCGCCGCGTCCGGCGGGGCCACCGCCCCCGCGTCCGGGACGCTCTCGTGCCCCAGGGCCCTCGCGTCGCTGCGGCGCAACCGCCCCGAGGCGACCGCCTCCGAGGCGAGCGAGCGCCCCTCGGGCAACCACAGCCCGGCCGTCACAATGCCCACCGGTTCGGTCGGTCTCATCGCCCCCACCACCTGTCCGCACATCGGATCGTCTTCATCGTCGGAAGGCTCGGGCGCCCCGATGAAAGCGCGGGCAAAAGGCGACCGAGACCGCCGCCCCCGGTGCGGATCACCCCCAAGCAGGCACGGCACGGGCCCCGGCGGAGGCACCACCCATGTCACTTTCGGAGTGCTTGCCGCTGCCCCCGGACCTGGGATTGGCTGGTTCAGGCCGGATCGGGAACACATGGACGTTCCCGATCAGGCCTCCCACGACCCATGAATCGAAGGGCCATCAGATGAGTGACATCGCGATATCCGCGGACCGGCGCGCCCAGGTACGGGCCATCGTCGCGGACGTCCTCGAAGTGGACGCGGACGCCCTGACCGACGAGAGCAGCTTCGCCGAGGACTTCGACGCGGACTCGCTGCTGATCATCGAGATCTTCTCGCGCTTCGAACGCGACCTCGGCATCCGGATCCCGCAGGAGGACCTCACCGAGCTCGACGAACTGCCCAGCGCCTACCGCCTGGTCGAGAAGCACGGCACTCCGGAGGCGCTGGGTGTCTGACGAGGCCTCCGGCACCGGGCGCCGCGTCGTGGTCACCGGGCTCGGCGCGGTGAGCAGCCTCGGACTCGGCGCCCGCGCGGTCACCGCCGCGATCCGGGCCGGGCGCAGCGGCATCGGCCCGATCGGACAGTTCGACGGCACGGGCTTCGAACGGACCCTCGCCGGCGAAGTGCGCGGCTTCCACGCGGAGATGCACCTGCGGGGTACCGATCCCGCGCGGTGGGGGCGCAGCGGTCGCTTCGCCGCCGCGGCGGCGCGGATGGCGGTCGCGGACGCCGGGGTGCATCCGGCGGCGCTGTCCGCGGGACGCACCGCGAGCTGCTTCGGAACGACCAACGGCGAGTCACAGGTGATGGAGGGCCTGACCCGTCAGTGGGTGGACGACGGCCTCGCCGCGCTCGATCCGATGCTCGCCGGTCGGGCTGACGGGGGCCGGATCGCCGCCGCCGTCAGCGCCGAGCTCGACCTGAGCGGCGAATCCGTCACCTTCGGGACCGCCTGCGCCGCCGGCAACTACGCCATCGGATACGGCTTCGACCTGATCCGCACCGGAGAGGCGGACGCCGTACTGTGCGGCGGATCCGACGCCTCCAACCGGGCCACCCACGCCGGATTCCATCGTCTCGGGGCTCTGGCCGCCGACGTCCCGCGTCCCTTCGACGAGCACCGCGACGGCATCGTCACCGCGGAGGGCGCGGCGGCCCTGCTCCTGGAGCCCCTCGACACGGCGCTGGCGCGCGGCGCCCGGATCTACGCCGAGGTCCTCGGCTACGGCATGACCTGCGACGCCCGCCACATGACCAACCCGGACGCCGCGTCGATCGCCGAGTGCGTCCGGCGCGCCCACCACCACGCCGGCATCAAGCCCGGCGACGTGGACTACATCTGCGCACACGGCACCGGCACCAAGGCCAACGACTCCACGGAGACGGCCGCCGTGCGCGAGGTGTTCACCGACGGTCCGCCGCCGATCAGCTCGATCAAGTCCATGCTCGGGCACACGATGGGAGCGGCAGCCGCCTTCGGCGCCCTGGTGTGCTGTGCCGCCCTGTCCGAGGGGTTCCTCCCGCCGAGCGCCACGCTCCGCCGGGTGGATCCGGCGCTCGGACCCGACCTCGACTGCGTCCAGGGGCGGGCCCGGGCCGCCCGGCCGCGCATCGTGCAGAACCACGGTTTCGCCTTCGGCGGGAACAACGCCGTCACCATCCTCGGAGAGTTCACCGCATGAGCATCGTGGACGACCAACAGCGTCCGGCCGTCACCTCGCGGACGGTGGTTCCCATGGCACTGGACACCGCCGGGGTGATCAGCGCCGCCGGCGTGGGACTGCGACCGCTCGCCGACGCCCTGCGGCGGGGCGGCGCGGACGGCGGTGAACCGCCCGCCGCCGGCGAGGCGGAGAGCTATCCGCCCCTCACCCTGCGTCCGGCGGACTTCGAGGCAGCCGACCTCCTCGGGGCCAAGGGACTGAACCGGCTGACACGGGCCGAACACCTGGGCATGGCCGCCTGCGCCGTGGCCCTCGAACCCGTCCCCGACCGGTCCGGGACCGGCGTGGTCCTCGGCAGCGCCGTCGGCAGCAGCGCCGGCGTCGGCCGCTTCACCCGGGACAGCTTCGTCCAGGAACGCCCGTACATGGTGAACCCGTCGGCCTTCCCGGGCACCCTCATGAATTCGGTGGCAGGCCGCACGGCCATCCGCCACGGCCTCACCGACGCGAACACCACCGTCTCCGGGGGACCGATGGCCTCGCTGCACGCACTGCGGTTCGCCCGGAACACCCTGTTGGCCGGCCACGCACGCCGGCTGCTGGCCGGTGGAGTGGAGGAACTGTCGCCCCAGAGCGCCTGGGCCTGGCACCGGGCCGCAGCGCTCGCACCGGGCACCGCACTCGGCGAGGGCGCCGCGGTGTTCGCCCTGCGGACCGACCCGGACGGTGCCACCGGCGAGGGCCCCCTCGCCCTCGTCATGGCCGTCGAGACCGGCTTCGCCGCGGCCGGGCCCCTCGCCGTGAGCCGCCGCCTCGCCATATGCGTACGGAACGCACTCGCCCGCAGCGGGGTCGGCGCCGCCGAAGTCGCCGTGGTGGCACCCGGTGCGGCCGGCCGGCGAGGCTGGGCGGCCGTCGAGGAACGCGCCCTGCGTGCGGCGCTCGACGGCCCTGACGGCCTCGCCCGCCGGCACCTCCTGCGGGTGCAGGAGGTGCTCGGCGAGACCCACGCGGCGAGCGCCGCCCTCCAGGTCGCCGCCGTGGTCGCCCGCTGGCACGACCCCCACCTCGACACCCGCAGCGAACGGGCCGCCCTCGTCACCTCCGTCGGAGCGGACGGCTCGGTCGGCTGCGCCGTCCTGCTGCACCCGCACGCGGGCACCTGAGGCTCCCCGCTCCCGACCCACCACCCGCGAACCACCACACGTAAGGACATCCCCTCCCCATGCGTTACCGCTATCTCGGCCGCACCGGCCTCCAGGTCTCCGAGCTCTCCTTCGGGGCGGCCACCCTCGGCAACCCCGGTGCGTTCGGCGGACTGCCCGGCGCGAACTGGTCCCAGTTCGGCGTCAACGCGGGCGACGACGCCGTCCGCCTCGTCCACGCCTGCCACGACGCGGGCGTCAACTTCTTCGACACCGCCGATGTCTACCGGGACGGCGAGTGCGAGGAACTGCTCGGCCTGGCCCTGAAGGACCGCCGCGACAAAGCCGTCATCGCCACCAAGGCCCGCTTCCGCACCGACCCCGACGACATCAACGCCGCCGGCTCCTCCCGCCACCACCTGGTGCGCGCCGTCGAGGCGAGCCTGCGCCGTCTCGGCACCGACTACATCGACGTGCTCTACCTCCACGGCACCGACCCGCGAACCTCCCTGGAGGAGACCCTCGGGGCCCTCGACGACCTGGTGCGCGCCGGGAAGCTGCGCTACATCGGCTGCTCGAACTTCCCCGGCTGGCAGCTGATGAAGGCACTCGACATCTCCGACCGGCGCAACCTCACCCGCTTCTCCGCCTACCAGGGCTACTACAACCTGGGAGCACGCGAACTGGAGCACGAGATCGTGCCCGCCGCCGCCGACCAGGGCGTGGGCATCACCGTGTGGAGCCCGCTCGCGGGCGGATTCTTCAGCGGGAAGTACCGGCGCGGCCAGGACGTCTCCGCAGACTTCCGTCTGGCACACGAGGGCCCCGCGTCCATCGCCCCGCTCACCGACCGCGAGCAGGCCTACGACGTGGTCGAGGTGCTCGACGGCATCGCCCGCGAACGCGGTGTCTCCATCGCCCAGGTCGCCCTCAACTGGGTGCTCGCCAAGCCCGCCGTGACGTCCGTGGTCTTCGGCGCCAGCCGCCCGGGCCAGCTCCGGGACAACCTCGGCACCGTCGAGTGGGAACTCACCACCGAGGAACGGGAGCGCCTCGACGCGGCGAGCGACCGGCCCGCCCCCTACCCGTACTGGCACATGCGCGCGATTGCCGGCGACCGGGACCTGCCCGGAGACATCCGGCCCTGACCGCGGCCGCGCCCGCCCTCCCACAGTTCCGCCGAAGTCCACCCCCCAGGAGCACACCCGTGCCCATTGCCGTCATCGCCCTGTCCCTCAGCGGTTTCGCCATCGGAGTCGCCGAGTTCATCATCGCGGGGATCCTCCCCGACATCGGAGCGGACCTCGCCGTCTCCATCCCCACCGCGGGACTCCTGGTGTCCGGGTACGCGCTCGGCGTCGTCATCGGTGCCCCCGGCCTCACCGTCCTGTGCGCCCGCACCGAACGCAGGACCCTGCTGATCCGGCTCATGCTGGTCTTCCTCGCCGGAACGATCCTGTCCGCCCTCGCCCCCACCTACGGGCTCCTCATGGCGGGCCGGGTGCTCTCGGCCCTCGCCCACGGCGCGTTCTTCGGTGTCGCCATGGTGGTCGCCTCCGACCTCGTCCCCGTGGACCGCAAGGGCCGCGCCGTGTCGATGGTCGCCGCGGGCCTCACCCTCTCCACCATCCTCGGCGTCCCGGCGGGCACCTTCATCGGCCAGCACTTCGGCTGGCGCTGGGCCTTCTGGATGGTCGCCCTCTTCGCCGCCGTGGGCCTGGCGGGCATCGCCTCCCTCGTGCCCCGGACCCCGGCGCCCGAGGGCACCGGGCTGCGCTCCGAACTCAAGGTGCTTCGCCGCCCGCAGGTGCTGCTCGTCCTGCTCACCACCGTGCTCGGCTTCGGCGGCGTCATGACCTCGTACACCTACATCGCCGAAATGGTCACCGGGGTCACCGGCTTCACCGACGACGCCGTCACCCTGATCATGGTGCTGTTCGGAGTCGGCATGTTCGTCGGCAACCTGATCAGCGGCCGGCTCGCGGACCGCGCCCCCAGGGCCGCCATGTGCGGCGCGCTGGCGCTGCTCACCCTCGTGCTCGGAGCGTTCACCTTCACGGTGCACGACAAGGCGGCCACCTGCGTGACCGTGTTCCTCTTCGGCGCGGCCACCTTCGCCACCATCTCCCCGCTCCAGATGCGGATCATGGCCAAGGCCGACGGCGCCCCCACGCTCGCCTCGGCGTCCAACATCGCCGCCTTCAACCTCGCCAACGCCGCCGGCCCGCTGCTCGGCGGCAGGATCATCGACGCCGGCTTCGGCTACCCGGCCCTCAACTGGGCCGGTGCCCTCGTCACCCTCGTCGGACTTCTCCTCGCCGGGCTGGGCGTGGTCGCGGAGCGCAAGGAGCACGCCACCACGGCCACCACGCCTGCCGCCGGCTCACCGAGCGGCAGCGCCGCCGCGCACTGAACGCCCCCAACAAGAAAGGAAGCCACCGTGGAAGCCCCCCTCCTCGACGCACCCGTCAGCTCCACCACACCCGTCGTCCCCGCCTACGACCGCACCGTGTCCCGCGCGCTCGTCCACCGCTGGGCCCTGTCCGAGGTGTTCCTCACCGACTCCATCGCCACAGGCGAGGGCACCTTCACCGCCGCCGCACAACTGCCCCTCTCCCACGGATACTTCCGCGACCACGTACCGGGCCGTGACTTCCACGACCCGCTGCTCGTCCTGGAGAGCTGCCGCCAGGCGGTCACCTACGGGTCGCACCTCCACGAGGAGGTGCCCCGCGACACGACGTTCATGGTCACGTCCTGGACGCTCGACATCACCGAACCCGAAGCCCTCCGATGCGGTGAACGCCCCGGGGAACTGCGCATGGAGGCACAGGTCACCCACCGCGGACGGCGCGGCGGACGGCTGCGCCGGCTGGCCTTCGCCATGGACCTCACGCTCGACGGCCGCACCCTGGGCCGCCTCACCATGGACACCAACTGCACCCCCACCGACCAGTACCACGCCCTGCGCCGCATGCAGCGCGGCACCACCGTCCCCACGGCGTTCACCCTGCCCGCCGATCCGGACGGAGCCCCGGTCACCCCGACCCGGGTACGCCGACTCGACCCCTCGAACAGCGTCCTCGACGCCGTACACCAGGAACCGGGCACCCTCACCGCCCGCCTGAGCCCCCGTACGTACCGCAACCGCAGCATGTACGACCACCCCTACGACCATGTCCCGGCGATGGTCTTCAGCGAGGCGGCACGCCAGTGCGCCCTGCTGCTCGCCGCGGAGGACACCTCCACCACCGAGGACAGCTCCCCCTCCACGCCGGAGGCGGAATCCGGACGCGTACTGCGACTCCACGGTCGTTTCCTGAAGTTCGCCGAACTGGACGAGCCCGTGCGTCTCACCGCCGCAGGCGAGGAAGACGGCAGCCGACAGGCCTTCCGGTTGAGCGCGGTCCAGCAGGACGAGACGGTCGCCGAGGTACGCGTGGCGCTGGGCTGAGCCCTCCGCCCCGGCCACCGCCACCCGTCTCCCTCTCCGCCTTCCCCACCTCACTCCCTCCCTTCCTTCCTGCTCTTCTCGCCCACTCGCCCACTCGCCCACTTGCCCCCGGAGTCTTCCGTGACCACGGCACTGCCGACGACCACGCACGCCGTCGCGTTCTTCGACGTCGACGAGACGCTCACCACCGTCAAGACCATGTTCGACTTCTACGACTTCTTCCTGAATGCCGTCGGGCACACACCGCAGGAACAGCAACGCCTCCGCCAGGACGCTCGCGACCTGCTGCGCCCCGGCCTGCCCCGGGAAGAGGGCAACCGGCTCTTCTACCGACGATTCGCCGGCTACCGCGCCGAGCGGACGCAGGCGGCAGGACGGGCGTGGTTCGCACAACATCTGCGCCACGGAGGCTTCTTCCACCGGGACGTCCTCGAAGCGCTCACGACCCATCGGGAGCGCGGGCTGGCCACGGTCCTGGTCTCCGGCTCCTTCGCCGCCGCCCTGGACCCCGTGGCCGCCCACGTCGGCGCCGACGTGGTGCTGTGCACGCGCCCGGAGATCCAGGACGGGACCTACACCGGGGAAGTACTGACGACGATGATCGGCGACGCGAAGACCCGGGCCGCCCGGGAACTGCTGGCCGAGCGGGCGATAGCCCCCGAGAACTGTCACGCCTACGGCGACCACGTCTCCGACCTGGGACTCCTCCGGCTCGTCGGCCACCCGGTCGTCGTCGGCGACCACCCGGACCTGCTGGAAGAGGCCGGCCGAAGCGGCTGGCACCACCTGACCGGCATCCCGGCCTGACGCCCACCCACCACCCCGCGCCACCACCCCGCGCCACGACCCCGATCGGCTCGCGCTGTGGTCGGAGACAACACCCGCGCACAGCGGCACGGGCGGTGGCGCCCGTGCCGGCCGTCCTTGTACCAAGCTGCGGCTGACCGGGGGCAGGCTCTTGACGGAGAGCTTCCTGTGGGGGGCCGGGGACCTCGGCGCCGGTTGGGACGCCTACACCTCCATCACCGCTGCCGGGCGGACGTTGTTGCGAAGGCTGGAGGAGCTGGGCGACCAGGCCAACGAGGCCCTGCTTGCCCCGCTGACCCCGGCCGAACGAGAGCAACTGGGCGCGCTGCTCACCCGCCTGATCGCGGAAGAGGCGGAGGGGGTGCGATAGGCGGACCGGGCGGACGAGGCCGGGAGGGGATGGCGCGAGTCCGGCCGGTGCTTAGCGTCTCCGGCTGGTGCTCAGAGCCTCCGGCCGGTGCTCAGCGGCTCCGGCCGGTCGTCGCGAGATCCAGCACGCGTGTCAGCCGGAAGGCGAAGTACGCCGCCGATGCCGCCGCGACGATGTTCAGTGCCGCTGCCGCCATCCCCAGGTTCACCGCGTCGAGGAGCGAGTCGAGGTCCTCGGCACGCCGGTAGCCCGTGTTCGCGTACCAGCCGAGCAGGACCGAGCCCGTGAAGGAGCCCCACCAGAGGTTCACCGGCCAGAAGGAGACGTCGGCCTGGCTCGCGGACGGTGTCGCCCGGGTGCCGGCGCTCCACATGTCCACGGCGATGCGGTACGGCATCCAGAGGCCGGCCACGGGTACGAACCAGGATCCGATCGCCCAGCCCGGTCCCCTCCCGAACCGGTCAGGGGCCAGTGCGCCGGCGTTGCGGCGCATCCGGTGGAACCAGGTGATGAAGACGGCCGCACACGCCGCGAGCCCGACCACGTGGATCTGGTCGTAGACCAGGAACAAGTGGTCGGCCTGGTCCAGCCGGTCCTCGGAGACGAAGGAGAAGCCCCCGTCCGTCTCCACATCGGCGTGCAGTCGCGCCCCGACGTAGAGGGAGAAGAGGTCCCCGACGGCAACGGCCGCCAGCACGACGCACAAGCCCGCGAGCAGCCCCCGCGAAGTGCCGGGCGTTCGCCCGGGAATGGGCGGGCGGGGGCGCAGGGCGCCGGAAGAGGACATGACGGTGGAACCCCCACGGGCAGGAGTGGAAATGGCCCGCAGATGTGCGTGCAGAGGGAAAGTACGCCAGAGCGGTCCCGTCCGTCCATGAGGAATCCCCCGGTCCGGTCCCCCGGGGGCGGAGGAACCTGACTCCGAACTGCCGAACTGCCGGACAGCCTCAACGGGCCGTGTACGGCCCGTGCACGGGTCTTCGGCGCCTCACCCCGCCGTGCCCCGGCAGCCGACCGCGCTTGCACCCGACCACTCCGGCGCCCGGGTCCGGGCACTCGCCGACCCGGCGCCTCCCACGGCACGGCCGGCGCGCCGTATGGACCGGATCGGGCGGACCCGTGCCGGCGCGCGAGGCCGACTGCTCAGGCGGTCTTGAGTACGCCTACTCATGATCCGCGCGCCGGTCGCTCCCTATCGTGACCCTCATGGACACGGACCGGACACCCCCGAGTACCACCCCTGCCTTGGACAGGCCGCGGGGACTCAACGGCTGCGCCGTCGCCGTCGTCATCCTCACCGGCCTCGTCCTTCTGGCTGCCTGGGCACTGGCCGAGTTCGAGAAAGGCCTCGACGGATACGGCCAGTTGGAGCAGAGCGGCCCTTCCGGACACGTGGCGGACCCGCTCGGCCCCGGCGCGACCGCGCGGTACGAGGACGGCCTGAAGGTGACCGTCAGCCGACCGCGCCCGGAGCCCGACGGCTCCTACCGCCTCACGGTGACCTACGAGAACGACACCGACGAGGAGCTGCGCCCCGGCGGGGAGACGTCGGACGACGGCGCGTCCGAATACGGCCCCGCGCCCCTGGTGGTCCGCGCGGGCAAGTCGCTCGACGACCACGCCTCCGGATACGGCGTGACCTGGTTGAACCGGCGGGAGGCCGCCGCCGCCCTCATGCCGCCGTTGGGCACGGAGAAGAAGCGAACCGTTCCGGTCCGCGTCAAGCCGAGCGTGAAGGGGATCCCGGTCACGGTGGAAGTCGACCCGCCGACCGCCGACTTCCGGGAGACGGCCCACTTCCAGCTCACCCTGGACTGATCGACGGATACCGAGGCGGCGGCCCACGCATGTGGCTTCGCCGGGGTCGAGGCAACCGGCGAGAGCACGCACGACCCGCGGGCCGTGGGCGCCGACCCGCAGGCCGCGTACCCGCTACACCGCCGGCCGGGACGCCGCCCTGATCATGCGCCTGGGCCCGATGCTGTCCGACCGCGCGCTCGACCGCATCCTCGCCGCCAACCTCCGCCGCCGCCAACCTCCGCCGCCACCAACCCAAGTGAGCCGCCGGCGGCAACCGGGTCGAGTCTCCGCGGCGGGGGTGCGAGGCCCGCCGCCGTGCCCGCGGTGTCGACGTCATACGGCGTTGAGCGACGGCGCGTGACGTTCATAGCGGACGGAATAGGTGATTCCGGAGGGGCGTGATCACAGATGTGCGTTTTCGGTCAGGATTGGACCGGTGACTCTGCGTGAGGCGGGTCGTTCGGGTGTTCCTCGCGCCCCCTGTCCTCCCTTGCCCCACCTGTCCCGCGTTCGAGCCCGACCGGCAGGAATTCACGCGGCCGTACCCCGGGTAGGGCGAAAGATTTCCCGAGTTGCCCCCACAGTGACGCAAAAGAAGTCCGAAACTGACAGGGTTGCTTTGACTCCTGATCGGTGGGTCGGTGAATGTCGGTCACATGTCCGAAACATCCCGAGCCGCCGCCGGTGGCCCCATGCGTGTGCGCGACTTCCGGCTGCTGCTCGCGGGAGCCGCCACCGGGCAGCTCGGTGCCCAGGTGACGCTCGTGGCACTGCCCCTCGTGGCCGTCCTCGAACTCGACGCCCCCGCCTTCCAGGTGGGCCTCCTGACCGCCGCGGAGACCGCTGCCTTCCTGCTCGTCGGGCTGCCCGCCGGGGCGCTCGTCGACCGCATGCGCAAACGGTCCCTGATGATCCGCGCGGACCTGGTCCGCGCCGTGGCCATGGCGAGCATCCCCGCCGCCGCGCTCGCCGACGCCCTGACCATGGCCCAGCTCTACGTCGTCGCGCTCGTGATCGGCGTGGCGACCGTGTTCTTCGATGTCGCCCATCAGAGCTACCTGCCGCAGATCCTGCCCCGCGACCAACTCGTGGCCGGCAACGGCGCGCTGGAGACGGTCCGTTCCACCGCCCAGGTGACCGGACCTGGCCTCGGCGGCGGACTGGTCCAGCTCGTCGGAGCGCACCTCGCCGTCGTCGCCGACGCCATCGGCTACCTGCTCTCCGCCCTGTTCCTCCTGCGCGTCAAGCAGCCCGAGGAAACACCCGAGCCCGTCGCCGGGGCCTCCCTGCGCAAGGAGATCGCCGAAGGCGTCCGCTTCGTCTTCGGTCATCCGCTGCTCCGGGTCATCGCCCTCACCACCGGCCTCGCCAACCTCTGCACCGCCGTCCTCATGGCGACACAGACCGTGCACCTCGTCCGCGTGGTCGGACTGGAGCCCGGCGGGCTCGGTCTGGTGCTGTCCGCCTCCGCCGTCGGAGGGCTGCTGGGCGCCCTGTGCGCCGGACGCCTCGCCGCCCGGCTGGGGCAGGCCCGGGTCATCCTCCTGTCCGTCCTGGTGACCGGCCCGTTCGCCCTGCTGTGGCCGCTGTCCGGGCACGGTGCCTCCGGGGCGGCCCTCTTCGCCGCCGGATCGGCGGTCGTCTTCTTCGGTGCCGTCGTCTACAACATCGCCCAGGTCAGCTTCCGCCAGGGGCTGTGCCCACCACGCCTGCTCGGCCGCATGAACGCCACCCTGCGCTTCCTCATGTGGGGCACCCTGCCGCTCGGCGCGCTCATCGGCGGCGCCCTCGCCCAGTCCTACGGGTCACGCACGGCACTCGCCTGGTGTGCCGTCGGCATCCTTGCCGTACCGCTGCCCCTGCTGTTCTCCCCGCTGCGCCGGATGCGGGACCTCCCCGGCCCGCAGGACGACGCCCCGCAGGACGACGCCCCGCAGACCCCCGGTCCGCAGGACGACGCCCAGCAGGACGACGCCCGCGCCGGTGCCGCGGACGGGGCGACGCGGGAGAACACCGCCGCCGACCGCGACGAACGCCCGGCCCCCGCACCCACCGGCTGACCACCCGTACCGCGCGCGGGGACCACCCGCGCCGCCACACCCTTCCGCGCGCCCCCGCCCGCGGCCCCGACAGAGAGAACCACGTGCTCAGCATCACGAGTCAGTACCTGGCCCGATACCGGCGTCTCACCGCCGCCGGCGACCGGTCCGACGTCCTGCTGCCCGTCACCGGAGCACAGCGCCGCTTCCTCCTGGTGCGTTCGCTGGACCCGTCGGGCCGTCCCGACCTGGTGCCGATGTTCTTCGCCTTCCCGTACGGAACCATCGACCTCGAACGCCTGCGGGCAGCGGCCCACCGGCTCGCCGCACGGCACACCGCCCTGCGCTCGCGGCCCGCCGTCGTGCGCGGCACTCCCGTCCTGCGCGTCGCCGACCCGGACGTCGACGTGACCCGGCCGGCCCCGATGCCGGGGGAGCGGCCCGCCGACACGCTCCGGCGCGCGCTGGCCTCCTGGGACGCGCAGGGTTCCCCCCTGCGGCTCTTCCTCGTACGCGACGAGGAGCGCGAGGAGGACGTCCTCGCCATCGTCTTGGACCACGCCGTCTGCGACGGCCGTTCGCTGGCGCGGATCGTCGACGAACTCGGCGCCGCGTACGGCGAGGAGACCACCGCGTCCCTGGTCGCACCGGGGGATACGGATGCCGAGCTCGCCGCCTACCGGGACACGGTCCTGCGGCAACTCGCCGCCGAGGAAAGGGCGGAGACGCCCGAGGCGGCCGCGTACTGGGCGGACCGGCTGCGTTCGCTCCAGGCCCACGCCCCGTCACCCCGTCCGGCACGCGTACCAGACGGCGCGCCGTCCAGCGGTGTCGCGCAGATCCGGCTGCCCGCACACGACGGCGGCGTACCGTTCCCCGGACTGCTCGACGCCTGCCGCGCCGCGGCCCGCGAGCTGTACGGCCCGGACCTCCTCATCCCGCTCGGCTACCCGTGGGGCGGCCGTCCCCCGGGGGCGGAGCCGGTCATCGGCTGCTTCCTCAACACCGTCGTCTTCCCCGCCGACACCGGACACGCACCCGACCCGGAGGCGACGGCCGACGCGTGGTGGGACGACCTCGACCGGGCCGACGTACCCTTCGACGCGGTCGTGACCGCCGTGCGGGCCGCCGGCTCGGGCTGGACCGGCGGCCTCGACGGACTGCTCACCGTGGACGACGACAGCCGTCGCCCGCCCCTCGAACTCGCCGGTGTCGAGGGACGGGAGGTCCACGTCGACGGCAGACCCGTCCGCGGTCCCTTCGCCGTCTCCGTCACCCAGGGAGCGGAGATCCGCCTGCGGATGGTGTGGGACCGCGCGGTGCTCGACGACGACACCGCACGCCGGGCGTTCGACGCGCTCACCCACGCGCTGCGCCCCGCCCCGCACACCGCGGTCTGACCCCGGCCGCCACCCCGGCCCCCGCAGCCCGCACCGCCCCGCAGCCCGCACCGCCCCGGAGCCCGCACCGCCCGCATCACCGCGCGTCCCGCTCCGCCGCGCGCCCCGAGTTTCCCCCCATGGCATCCCCCCACGCCCGAAACGGCACCGCGCGACCCGCGAAGCCGCCCGCACGACCACCGGACACAACCGTGACCGGCACCGGAAACCGACCCGACAACCTCAGGGATCGCCCATGCTTCCCCTCTCCTCCTCGCAGGAGATCGTCTGGCTGCACGAACAGATGCAGCCCGGCAGTCGCGCCTACAACTTCACCGCCGCGCTGGACCTGTGGGGCCCGCTCGACGCCGAGGCGCTGCGGCGGGGACTCGCCGCCACCCTGGCACGCCACCCCGGCCTGCGCCTCGAACTCGTCGCCTCCGCCGGGTCCGTCCCGGGGCAGCGGGTCGCGCCGACGTGTTCGCCGAGGCTGCGCACCATCGACCTCGGTACGGAGAAGGACCCCGAGGCGGCGTTCGCCGATCTCCTGCGCGCCGAGGCCGAGACACCGCTCGACACCTTCGAGGCACCGCTGATCCGCTGGACGCTCGTACGGCTGGCCGAGCGCCACCACCGGCTGGTCCACGTCGAGCACCACCTGATCCACGACGGCCACTCCTTCGCGATCCTGCTCGACGACGTCTTCCGCGTCTACCGCGCGCACGTCCTCGGCGAGACCCTGGAACTCCCGCCCGCCTCGTCGTACGCGGACCACGTCCGGGCCCGCGCCGAAGCCGCGTACGCCCCCGAATCGCTGGACTTCTGGCGGACCGAACTCGCCGACCAGCCCCACGACCTGCCGCTGCCCGGTCTCGCCCGCCCCGGTGCCCGTCGCCGCCACAACGGCGGCCAACTGCGCCAGACGATCGGCGCCGATCTCGCCGAACGCCTGCGCGGCCACACCCGCTCGCGCGGTCTCACCCCGTTCGCCACGCTGCTGGGGCTGTTCGCCGAACTCCTGCGCCGGCACAGCGGCCGGTCCCGGATGGTCATCGGCACCGCCGTCGGCAACCGGCCCCTCGGTTACGAGGACGCCGTGGGCATGTTCGTCAACACCATCCCGCTGCCGCTCGCCCTGGACGGAGCCGTCTGCGCCCAGGAGACCATGTACGACGTCACCGACACCCTCATCCGGGCCCTGCCGCACCAGGACGTGCCGGTCCAGGAGCTGACCCGGGCGCTCGGCATGCACACCTCCGGCGCCGACAACCCGCTGTTCTCCGTCATGTTCAGCGCCCACGACGCACCGCTGCCCGAGATCGAGGTACCCGGTCTCGACATCACCCTCTTCGAGGGGTTCAACACGGGCACCACCCGCTTCGACCTCGACGTGGTGCTGCTCCCCGACGACCGGCGCGGCGTCACCCCGCGCCACGGCGCGCCCGGCATGACCCTGGTCTGGGACTACGACGCCGACCTCTTCGGCGAGGACGTCGCCCGCCTGATCTCCGGCCGCTTCCTGGACCTGCTGCGCGCCTATCTCGACAGCCCCGAGATCCCGCTGGCCGACCTGGCGCCGACCGCCGTGGAACCGGCCGCCGAGCCCGTGCCCGTGCCGACCGACCGCGACCCGCTGGACCCCGTGGCCGCGCACCACCCGTCGCTGCCCGCCCTGCTGTGCGGCGCGCGCCGGCTCACCTACGGCGAACTCGACGACCGCGTCGGCTCGCTCGCCGAGCGGCTCCGCGCCGCCGGCGTGACGCCCGGCCGGCCGGTGGCCGCGGTCCTGCCCAGGGGCACCGACTCGGTCGTCGCCCTCCTCGCGTGCCTGCGGACCGGCGCCGTCTACTGCCCGCTGTCCCCCTCCGACCCGCCGGCCCGCCTCGGACTGCTGCTGGAGCGCCTCGCCCCGGCCCTGGTCCTCACCGGTGACAGCGCCCCGGCCCTGCCGCAAGGACTGCCGATCGCCCGGATCGACGCCCCGGTCCTGCCCCCCGCGCGCGAGGCCGCCGTACTTCCCGACACCGCGTACGTCATCCACACCTCCGGCTCCACCGGCACGCCCAAGCCCGTCGCCGTCGGCCACGCGGCGCTGACGCACCACATGACGGCGGCCGCCGACCGGTTCGGCCTCGTCACCTCGGACCGGGTCCTGATGTTCGCCCAGCCGTCGTTCGACGTCGCCCTGGAGGAGGTGCTCCCGACCCTGCACGCCGGGGCGTGCCTGGTCCTGCCCGAGCACGAGGTGCCCACGGGCGCGGAACTCGCCGGACTGCTCGCGTCCGCCCGGGTCACCGTCGCCAACCTGCCCACCAGCTACTTCCTCGCCACCCGCGAGGACCTGCGTCCCGCGCTGCGCGACGAGAGCTGGACGCCGAGGCTCCTGGTCCTCGGCGGCGAACGCCTTCCCGCGGAGGCCCTGCGCGGAGTCCTCGCCGACACCGACGCCACCGTGCTCAACGTGTACGGCGTCACGGAGGCGGCCATCAGCTCCACCGTCCACGAGATCTCCCGCGACGCCCTCGCCGAGGGCGCCGAGATCCCCCTGGGCACCGAGCTCCCGGGCGAGCGGGTCCTCGTCCTGGACGCCCACCACCGTCCGCTGCCGGCCGGCGCCGTCGGTGAACTCGCCGTCGCCGGACCCGGTCTCGCCGAGGGATACCCGGGCAACGCCGAGGTGACGGCCGCCCGGTTCGTCACCGTCGACGCACTCGACGGGGAGCGCGTCTACCTCACCGGCGACCTCGGCTACCGCGGTCTCGACGGGCTGCTGTACTTCCTCGGGCGACGTGACAACCAGATCAAGCTGCGCGGTCACCGCATCGAGCTGGAGGAGATCGAGGCCGCGGCGTCCGCGGTGCTCGGCGGCCGGTCCTGCGCCGTCGTACTGGACCGGGAGACCGCGGGCGGGCCCAGGCTCGTCGGCTTCCTCGAAGACGGCGCCGACGGTACGGACTTCGACGGGAAGGCGCTGCACGCCGAGCTGAGCCTGCGCCTGCCCGGCCCGCTCGTACCCGCCCGGTGGGCACGGCTGGAAACCATGCCGACCCTCCCCGGTGGCAAGCCCGACCGTACGGCGCTGTCCCGCCGCGCGGCGGCGCTCGACCCCGAGGACACCGTGACGTCCGAGCCCGAGGCCGGTTCCGAAGCCGGTTCCGAGCCCGGTTCCGGGACCGCCGCCGTGTCCGACGACCCGATGACGGCGTTGCTCGCGGAAGGCTGGCGCGAGGTCCTCGGCCACAGCCGTTTCGACGCCCGCTCCCACTTCTTCCACAGCGGGGGCCACTCCCTGCTCGCCGCCGAACTGGCCGCCTGGCTGGAGCCCCGGTTGGGCACGCGCCCGCCGCTGAAGGTGCTCTTCCGCAACCCCGTGCTCGCCGACCAGGCCGAGGCCCTCGCCACCACCACCCTTTCCACGGAGTCGTGATGACCCAGTCCCCGACCCTTCCGGTCGCCCCCGCCACGCCCGTCGACACCGACCCCGCCACCGCGCACGGCGCCGGTACCGCGCCGAGCGTCGCCCACGGCCCCGCCGCCGAACCGACCGGCGTGCTCGCCCGCTTCGAGGACCGGGCCCGGCGGGACCCGCAGGCCCCGGCCGTGATCGACGGAGCGCGGATCCGGACGTACCAGGACCTCGACGCGGCGGCCGCGCGGGTCGTCGCCGCCCTGGGCGACCGGGTACGCCCCGGTGACCTGGTCGGCGTCTGCCTCGACCGCTCGACCGCCCTGGTGGTCACCGCCGTCGCGCTCGCCCGGCTCGGCGCCGTCTACCTGCCGCTCGGCCCCCGCCCCGGCGAACGCCGCACCCGGGCCGTCACCGAGGACCTCGACGTCGCCTGCCTCATCGGCGACCCCGCCGTCCTGCCCGAGGAACACCGGAGCGGGGAGCACGCCCCCCTGCCGCTGCCCACCGACGGCGTCAACGCCCCCGCCGCCGCGGTGGCCGCCTTCACCGGCTCCGGCCGCGGCACCCGGCGCGCACCCGAAGGCGCCCTGTACGCCGTCCTCACCTCCGGTTCCACCGGCCGCCCCAAGGCGGTCGCCGTGGCCGAGACCTCGCTGTCCGTCGCCCTGGACTGGTACCGGGCCGAGACCGGCCTGGCACCGGGCGACCGGCAGTCCCTGCTCATCGGCGTCGCGTTCGACCCGCACCTGCTGGAACTGTGGGCCGGCCTCACCTCGGGCGCCGCCCTCGTCCCGGCCCCGGACGACACCCGCTGGGACTCGCACGTGCTCACCGACTGGTGGCGCGACACCGGCCTCACCCACGCCGTGGCGGCCACCCCCACCATCGAACCGCTCCTGGACCGGCCGTGGCCGCAGGACCTGAAGCTGCGTCACCTCGTCGTCGGCGGCGACCGCATGCGCCGCCGCCCCGGCGCCGACGTCACCGCCACCGTCCACAACGCCTACGGTCCCGCGGAAGCCACCGTCGTCACCACCACCCACGCCATGCGCGGCACCGACCCGGAGGCCGGCGACCTGACCCCGCCGCCCATCGGCACCGCCCTGCCGGGCGTCACCCTCGTCGTCACCGACGACGAGGGCCGCCCCGTCGCCCGCGGGCAGGACGGTGAACTGCGCGTCGGCGGCCACTGCCTGGCGCTCGGCTACCTCGACCCCGGACTCACCGCCGAGCGGTTCGTCGAGCACCCCGCCGCCGGCCGGCTCTACCGCACCGGCGACCGGGTGCGGATGAACGCCGACGGCAGCCTGGACTTCCTCGGCCGCCTCGACGACCAGGTGAAGATCAGCGGGGTGCGGATCGAACCCGCCGAGGTGGAAGCCGCCTTCGAGCAGGACCACCGGGTGCGCAGCGCCGTCGTCACCGTGCTGCGCGACACCTCCGGCCACAGTCGCCTCGTCGCCCACGTACGGCCCGCCGAAGGCGCCGAACCCGCGACCGGGGACCTCCTCGCCGCGGTTCGTGCCTGGCTCCCCGAGCAGGCCGTCCCCGCCGCCGTGCGGATCGTCGACGGCTACCCGCTCGACGCCAACGGCAAGGTGGACCGGGCCGCCCTGGCGGCCCAGGCCCCGGACCCCGTGCCGTCCCGGACCGCCGGCACGGACGACCTCGCCGACGCCACCGCCACCGAGCGGCTCGTGCTGACGACCGTGCGCGACCTCCTCGGCCGCCCCGGCACCCGCCTCGGCGACCACTTCACCGACGCCGGCGGCACCTCCGTCGTCGCCGCACGGCTGCTGGCGATCGTCGAACGCGAGACCGGAGTACGCCCGCGCGCCCACGAGCTGCTCCTCAGCACCGACCTGAGGGCCTTCGCCGCCCTCCTCGACCAGCGCCGGACCCCGCGCCCGGAAGGAGCCTGACATGACACCCACCACCCTGCGGCCCGTCGACCCCGCGAACGGCACGCCCGTACCGCAGCCCGCCGCCGCCCGCACCACCACGCCCGTACCGCCGTCGGCACGGGCGGCCACCCTGCCGGCGCTCGTCGCGCGGCACGCCGAACTCACCCCGAACGCCCTCGCCGTCGTGGACGGTGACAGCACCCTCACCTACGGCCGGCTCCTCCGGGCCGGCCGGGCCCTCGCGGAACGCCTGCGCGACCACGGGGTGGCACGCGGCGACCGGGTGGCGCTCCTGACGACGCGGTCCTCCCGCACGGTCGTGGCCCAGCTCGGCCTGTGGCTCGCCGGAGCGGTCTGCGTACCGCTCGACCCCGCCCAGCCCAGGCCGCGCACCGAGGCGATGATCACGGACGCCGGGGTGACGCTGACCGTCGGCGACACCAAACTGTTGGAGGCGGCCAGGCTCCCGGTCCCCGTCCTCGCGCTGCCCGAGGAGCCGCTCACGAGCGGCCGGCCGGTCGACGAGTCCGATCCGGACAGCGCGGCGTTCGTCATGTTCACCTCCGGCTCCACCGGCCGCCCCAAGGGCGTCGCCGTGCCGCACGGTGCCATCGCCGAGCTGGTCAGCGCACCCGACTACGTCACCCTCACCGGCCGCGACCGCGTCCTGTTCCACTCGCCCATGACCTTCGACGCCTCGACGTTCGAAGTCTGGGTCGCGCTCGCCAACGGCGCCGCGGTCGTCGTCTGCACCGAGCAGCGTCCCTCCCTGGAGGACCTGGCCCGGCACGTCGAGCGACACGGTGTGACGGTGGCGTTCTTCACCACGGCCCTCTTCCACCAGCTCGCCGCACGCCGCTCCCGCGTCTTCGCCCAGCTCCGCTCAGTCGTCGTGGGCGGCGAGGCGATGGCCACCACACAGGCCCGCGAGGTGCTCACCGCCTTCCCCTGGCTGGAGCTCGTCAACGGCTACGGGCCGACCGAGACCACCACCTTCGCCACCGCCCACCGGGTCACCGAGCAGGACTGCGAGGCTCCGATACCGATCGGCGGGCCCATCGCCGGGGCCACGGCGCACGTCCTGGACGACGACGGCCGGCCGGTGGCCGACGGCGACCGGGGCGAACTGTGGATCGGCGGCAGCAGGCTCGCCCACGGGTACACGGGCCTGCCCGAACTCACCGCCGAACGGTTCGTCGAGCACCCCGCCGCCGGCCGGCTCTACCGCACCGGTGACATCGTCTCCCTGCGCACCGACGGCATCCTGCTGTTCCACGGCCGCAACGACGACCAGGTGAAGGTCCGCGGCTTCCGCATCGAACCCGCCGAGGTCGAACACGCCCTCCGCGAGCAGCCGGACGTGGACGACGCCGCCGTCACCGTCGACGGCGCCGGCACCCCCGAGGCGTCCCTCGTCGCGTTCGTCGTCGCCGCGCCCGGCCCCGTGCCGTCCGGCGGAGCGCTGCGCGAGCGGCTCACCGCGGTCCTGCCCGCCCACCTGGTGCCCGACGCGGTCACCGTCCTGGAACGGCTCCCCCTCACTCCGGCCGGCAAGGTCGACCGACGGGCACTCACCGCCCGGGCGCACACGGCCGACAACCGGCCCGCCGAGGCGCCGGCGCAGCCGATGACCCTGTTGGAACAGGCCGTAGCCGACGTGTGGAGCCGGGAACTGGGCAGCGAGGTCACCCGCGCCGACGCCGAGTTCCTCGCCCTCGGCGGCCACTCCCTGCTCGCCCTCGCCGTCACCGACGACCTGCGCGAGGAACTCGGCGTGGAACTCTCCCTCGCCGACTTCTTCGCCGCCCCGACCGTCGCCGCGCAGGCAGCACTCGTCGAACGCGCCCTCCTGGCCGCACACGGCGACCTCCACCCCGAGACCCCGGAGCACAGCGATGTCCACTGACGCCGACTCCGCGGCGCGCGAGCGCCAACAGCACCTCCAGCGGGAACTGCTGCGCCGGGCCCGTGCCGGAAACGCCCGGCGCGTGACGGCCGATCCCACCGCCGGCGCGACCGACCCCGTGCCGGGGGACACCATGACGGGGGACACCGGCCGCGCCTCCGGTACCGCCCCGCAGGACACAAGCGGCCCCCTCTCCCGCGCCCAGCGCCGGATGTGGCTGATGGAGCGGCTCGGCGGCGCGGGCGACTCGTACCACGTACCGTTCGCGACCCGGGTGCGCGGCCCGTTCGACGTGGCCGCGTTCACCGACGCCCTCACCTCGCTGGTGGCCCGGCACGGCATCCTCCGCACCCGCTACACGGAGCGCGCGGGCGAGCCCTGCCAGGAGGTGCTGCCCGCGCCGCGGACGCTCCCCGTACCCGTCGTCGACATCGACGCGACACACGCCCCCGGGCTGCTGCGGCGCGAGTCGGCCCGGCCGTTCGACCTCGCGGCCGGCGAGGCCGTACGGGCCCTCGTCCTGCGCCACGGCCCGCAGGACCACACCCTGCTGGTGACGTTCCACCACATCGCGGTGGACGGCGGATCGCTGGAGACGGTGGCCGGCGAACTCGCCGTCCTCTACACGGCGGCCACCGACGGGACGAGCCCGCGCACCCTCGCCGCACCGCCGCAGTACGCCGACCACGCACGCCGCGAGCACGACGCCCTACCCGGCTTCGGGGCGGAACTGGACCGCTGGAGCAGCCTGCTGGCCGACGCCGCCCCACCGCGCCTGCCCCGATCGGAGGCAGCCGTGGTGGACACCGCGGTCCGGCCCGCGGCGGTGCGCACCGTACCCCTCGCGCCGGCCGTGCCCGACGCCCTGCGGGCGCTGGGCGCGCAGCGCAACGCCACCCTCTTCGCGGTGTCGCTCACCGCGGCCTTCGCCGCACTGCACCGTCTCACCGGCGACGACGACCTGGTCATCGGAGTGGCGGGCACCCACCGCAGCGGATCCGCCATGCGGGGCCTGGTCGGCCTGTGCGTCAACACCCTGCCCGTACGCGTCGACGTCTCCGGCGACCCGACCTTCGTCCACCTGCTGGACCGGGTGCGCGCCGCACTCCTCGAAGCCCAGAGCCACCGGCACATTCCCTTCGACCTGGTCCTCGAACGCCTCGGCGCCGGGGCACGCGGCGCCGACGGCACCGCGCTGATCCGCGTCACCTCCGACGTCCTCGGCGAACCGACGGTCCTGCGCCTGCCGGGCACGTCGGCCGAGTACGTCGACGTACCCACCGACGGCGCGAAGTTCACCCTGTCCTACGGCCTGGGGCTGGGCGACACCGCACGGCCGGTGGCGCTCGTCCAGTACGACGGGAACACGCTGGACGACGCCGTGGCGGAGGCGGCCGTACGGGACTACGCGGCCCTGCTCCACGCGGTGGCGGCCGACCCGGAACTCGCCCTGGGCCGACTGCCCCTGCCCGAGCCGAACCACGACGCCGTTGCGAATCAGGACGCCGACCCGGACCACGACGCCGACCCGGAGGGCGCGGAAGCAGACGGCGACGGGCATCCGGCCGCGCGGGCCTTGCGCGCCCACCCGCAGGTCTCCGACGCCACGGTGGTCCGGCCCGCCCAGGGGCCGCCCGTCGCCTACGCCGTCCTGCACGACAGCGTCGGCCCGTCCGGTCACGAACTGCTCGGCCTGCTGCGCCGGTCGCTCGCCGCCGAGTCCGTGCCCGCCACGGTCACCCTGCTCGACGCGCTTCCGCGCGCGGCCGCCGGTCCCCTCGACCAGGGCCGGCTGCCCGGGTCGTCCACGCCGAGCGCCCCGTCCGGCCCCCGGGCCGAAGCGGTCACGGAGACCTTCACCGCCGTGCTCGGTGTCCTCCCCGCACCCGACGACGACTTCTTCGCCCTCGGAGGCCACTCCCTGAAGGCCGTACAGCTGGCCGAACGGCTCCGCACGGACCTCGGCCTGCCCCTCACGGGCCTCGACGTCCTCCAGGCCCGTACGCCCCGGGCGCTGACCGCGCTCCTTGACGAACGGGCGGCACGACAGAGCGCCGCGAAGGCCGCGAGCAGGCCGGCCCCCCGCTCCCGGGACATTCGGCCGGGCACCGTCCTGGTCACCGGCGCGACGGGCGGCGTCGGCGCGTTCGTCGTACGCGAACTGGCCGCACAGGGCCGCCCCGTGCTCGCACTGGCCCGGCCCGAGTCCGCCCACCTCATCGCCGGCGAGGGCGTCGACGTCATCGAGGGCGACCTCACCGACCTGGCCGGGCTGCGGGACGCCGTCGCGCATGCCGACGCCATCGTCCACTCCGCCTGTACCTTCACACGGCACGACGTGGACCTGGCGGCCATGGAGACGATGGTCGACGCCTGGCGGCGCGGACCGTTCGTCTTCGTCAGCAGCGTCGACGCCTACGGGCACCCCGACACGGACCGGGTCGCGGAGGAAGCGCCGCCCCACGAGCCCGTCAGCCCGTACGGCAGGGCCAAACTCGACTGCGAGGCCCTGCTGCTGCGCGCCGCGGGAACCGAGGGACGCGGCGGCGCGAGCGCCGTACGGTCACCGATCGTGTGGGGAGCGCACGACCGGCTGCGCGAACAGTTGCGCTGGGGCGCCATCGGCACGCTCTACCAGTCCGCCCGCGAGGGCCGGCCGATCGAACTCCCCCGACCCGGTACCGGCGGACACCCCTGGTACGGAGTGGCGTGGGTGCACGCGGCAGCCCTGGCCCGCGCGGTGACCGAGAGCCTGGACCGTCCCGTGCACGGGGTCGCCAACGCGGCCGGCGGGCACGTGTCCTGGCATGACCTGGCCCTCGACCTCACGGAACTCCTCGGCACCCGCGCCGACCTCCGCGAGAGCGACGAGGTCACCCGGGACCTCGATCACCGCTGGCACTACGACGGCGCCCGCCTGGCCCGCCCCCTGCGGGCACGGCCGGGAGAGGACCGGCGAACCGTGCTGGCCGAGATGATCGACGGGATGGCACCCCACACCGGCTGACCCGCCGGCCGCGCCCGGAGCCCCCGCGAAGGAGGCTCCGGGCGCGCCCCCGGACTCGTCAGCGGTTGGCGTTCGACGGGCCGAAGAACTCGATCTCCGTGATGGCGACCTGCTTGTCGGCGGAGACCGCGTGCGACGTCTCGATGGTGAACCGGACCTTCGTGACCTCGCCGACGCGGAACTCGCGCCGCTGACCGCCCGCCCCCTGATCCAGGGTCAGCCGGCGCGTGGTGACCTTGCCGTCCTTCCCGGTGATCGTCGCCGTGACGCGATGCGGCAGGGCCGACTCGCCGATCTTGTCGGCCTTCGCGGAGACGCCCGGGGTGATGATCACATCCAGCAGCCGGGTCGGCTCGCTGAAGCCGACCTCGATCCACTCTCCCTGGCCGGACTGCGAGACGCCGGGGCCCCACCAGGTGTTGCTGCGCTTGTCGAAGGCGAGCTCCGGCTTGTGCTCGGGGTACGAGCGGGACGCCGCGATCCGGTCGGGGGCCACGGGCGCGCGCTTGGCGAAGTGGTCCCGGGTGGCCTGGACACCGTCGGGCAGGTACACGAGGCCGAGGATCGCCAGGGTGACGACGACGGCGAGGGTGATCCAGGTGCCGATACGGTCGAACACGCGGCGCAGCCGGGGACGGTCGCCCGCCCACGGAACCTCGCGGCGCCGCCCGCCGAAGAGCCGCCGCCACCAGGGGGCCCGTCCGGTCACGGTGGCATCGGCGGTCTCGGCCAACGGCATCGCGCAGCGCACGCAGTAATGGCGGTCGGGACGGTTGGGCGTCGCGCACCACCGGCACGGCGGCCCGCCCGCGATGCCGGGCTGCGGCCCCGGAGCGCGTACGGAGGGCCGTTCGGCGTCCGGCCGGCCGGGCAGGACGGGCACGACGGCCGCCGGAGCGTCGTGCGGCGCCTCCGGGTCCGCCACGGGCACCAGGAGGGAGCGCGCCCGGTCGGACATGGTGTCGCTCAGCGCGTGCGGGGTCGGGATGGTGGCCGCCGTGTCCTGCGGCGACGGAGTGCCGGGCCGCGCCGGCCGCGCCGACCCCGGCTCGGCGGGACGCCCACCGCCGGCGGCCGGACCGGACGGCTCCGCGTCCCCGGACGCGCCCGGTCGAGCCGTCGGCCCGGACCGGTCCGAATCCCCGGCACGCGGCACCGGCGCGGCGCGTCCGGGCGCGTCGCCGCCGTCCGGATCAGGTCCCTCCGACGCTGCGGACGCCGCCGCCGTGCCGGGTGCTCCCGTGGCCCCGGACGGCCCCGTACCGCCGGCGGCTCCCGGCGGCCCCGTGACGTCAGGGCTCCCGGCGGGCACACGGCTGTCGCGCTCCACCGGATCCGACACGGGCCCCCGCGCACCGCCGGCGGCGGACGCCGTGGCGGGCCCGGTGCCCCGGCCGGCGGCCCGCGCCGCCCGCTCCGCACGGGCGGCGCCCATGGTGCCGGTGGCCGTACGGGCATGCTCGGGCGTGCCGGCGTGCTCGGGCGTACCGCCGTCCGAGCCGCCCGCCGTCCGGGAGGCCTCGTGCGGGGTCCGCGCCGCGTCCGCGCCGGGTCCGCGCGCGTGTGACGACGGGCCGGCGGGCCGTGCGGCGCGGGAGCCCTGGTCCCAACTCAGCACGGCGCCGCACGCGTCGCAGAACGACTGGCCCGGTTCTGCGCGCGTTCCGCACTCGGCGCAGTTCTGCGTGGTCATTTCTCCGGGGTCCTTTCGGTGGCGGTCACCTCGACCGCGTAGGGCATGTGGGCGGGGCGGGCGGCTGCGACGAGGGAGTCCAGGCGGTGGAAGTCGCCCGGAGTCGGGTCGGGCAGCCGGATGGTGACGTGCAGACGCGGGCGCGGGTCACCGGGGAAGGGGCCGAGGGGGCGGGCGTTCCAGTCGGCGCCGCCGCTCTCGGTGATCTCGGGTACCACGCCGAACGCCAGCCGTACCGCCTCCGCGAGGCCGCGGCGGGTGCCGCGGATCCGGTGCAGCGCGACGGCCGCCGCGACGGCGGCCCGCAGCCGGGGCTCGGGCTCGCCGCCGTCCGTCTCGGCGCCCACCCAGGTGCCGAGCCACAGGGCGAAGTCGACCGGGGTCAACGCCGGGTCGAAGTAGGTGTCCAGGCAGTCCAGGACGTTCAGGACGGGTGCGAGGACGTCGTCGAGTCCGCCGACGAACCGCTGGGCCAGGTCGTCGTCGGCGAAGACGGCGGGCAGCATCGTGCCCAGCGGGAGCGAGGAACCGAGGCCGTCGACGGAGCCCCGGTAGGGAGTGGCCGTCACCCGCCGTCCCCGATCACCCGGACGCGGTGGTCGAAGGAGAAGACCAGAGAGGGCCGCTCCAGGTCGATGCGGTCGGTCGCGTTGCCGCGCTTGCCGGTGAGGGGATCGGCGGGGTGCAGGACGACCTCGTCGACGAGTTCCACGCCGGGGACCCGCTGGAGGACCGCGAACAGCTCACCGGTCTGCACGGGTCGGCCGAACGGCCAACCCTGGCCGTCCGCGCCGCCGGTCAGCGGATCGAGATGGCGGTAGAGCGCGTCGTGCGCCTGCCGGCGCACCCGGTCGGTGTCGACGCCCCGGAAGGCGTGCACGGTGGCGACGACCGTGACGCCCTGGTAGTACGGCGGGCCGACGGCCAGCCGGGTACCGATGAGACGGCGCTCGTCGAGGTGACGCGTGATCCGACCCAACAAGGCGTCACCGGGAACCAGTTGCTCGAACCGCAGCCGCCCGCCCGGATCGGGCACCGCCTGCGGGACCACGAGAACGCGCACCGCGTACGCGCCGTGCGTGCCCTCCTCGCCCTCCAGACAGGTGATGCGCGCCGTCTCGGGAGCGGCGCGGCGCGCCAACTCCTCGTAGTCCCGCAGGGTGACGGCACGGTCCTGGGCGCGGAGCGTGATCGGCGCCCGCAGCTTCGCCTCCTCGACGGTCTCGCCGTCGACGCCGCCGCGCGCCGCCTCCCGGTTGACGACCTCGGCGACGTACGGGATGGACGTACGCAGCACCTGGACGGCGCCGCGCGCCACGTTGCCGCCGCGCCCGCCGCCGGTGCGGTAGCGATGCGCGCGCACGACGGCGCCCTTGGGGGCGACGGCCCCGTACTGGCGCAGCGACCCGTCCGGTTCACGGACGGCCGGACCGAAGGCGATCTCGCCGGTCGCGGCCTCCAGGGTGACGTGGTGGTCGTCGGACGTCGAGGCGGCGAAGTGCGGGACCACCTGCCAGTCCTGCCAGCCGTCGTCGTCGGCCGTCTGCAACAGCAGCGGCGGATCGTCGGCGACGACCGGGGCGTGGGTGAGCCGCAGGCGCTGCCCGGGCAGCCCGGTGGCCTCGCCGAGGGCCTCGTCGTGGACGGTCTCGGCGTGCACGGCGCGGGTGGTGCCACCGATGGTGTAGGCCTCGACGGAGCGGATGCTCGGCGAGGTGGTGTAGAAGGGCTGCCCCGGCAGCGGATCGGTGACCCGGCAGCGGACCCAGCCCGCCTCGTGCCCGCCGTTGCGGGAGAGCACGTGACCGGCCGGCAGGTGCAGGACGACGTCGCCGGGTCGGTTGAGACCGCCGGTGCCGTCCCGGTCCACCTCGCAGGGCTGCCAGCCGTCCTCGGTCCAGGCCTCCCACACCAGCGGCGGCTGACGGGGATCGACACCGACGCCGTCGACACGGCTGTCGAGTTCCAGGGCGAGCGCGCAGTGCGGAGCCGCCGCGCTCAGGCCGATCAACATGCAGTCGCCCGGATGCGGGGCCTCGGCGAAGCACAGCACGTCCTTGCCCTCGACGAGGTCCGTGGTCCGGTCCACGACGGGCTGCCCCTGGTGCTGCACCACCAGGTGCGACAGCGAGCACGGGACGACGGCCAGGTCGCGCTCGGTGGCGAAGACGACGGCGTCCTCCCGCTCGGTGCGCAGCGTGGCGACCTCGGCACCTGCCTGGACCAGGATCACGTCCTCCTGGGGCGCGGACAGCCAGAACGTGACGTCGGTGCGCGCCGCGGACGGCGGGAACAGCGTGATGCCCACCAGGTCGAGGAAGGCGAGGTGGTTCTTCTCCGGGACGCGGTTGAGCCGGTACACGATCTGGTCCGCCATGTGCGCGACCGTCTCGACGAGCGTGACGCCGGGGTCGGAGACGTTGTGGTCGGTCCACTCCGGGGCGCGCTGCTGGATGTAGCGCTTGGCGTCGTCGACGAACTGCTGGAAGCGCCGGTCGTCGAGGTTGGGGGAGGGCAGGGACATCAGAGGTCGCTTTCCAAGGAGCCCGGCGCGCCCGGCTCGTCGTGGGAGGGGATGACGTAGAAGGGGAAGACGAGGCTGCGCGGATTGTTGGTCCCGCGCACGGAGTACCGGACGTCGATGAACAGGACGCTCTGGTCACCCCCGGCCGAGACCTCCACGTCGTGGACCTCGATCCTGGGTTCCCAGCGGTCCAGGCTCACGTACACCTCGTGCTGGATGCGCCCCGCGGTCTGCTCGTTCACCGGGGCGAAGACGAGGTCGTGGATGGCGCAGCCGAACTCCGGGCGCATCGGCCGCTCGCCCGGGGCGGTGGCCAGGACGAGCCGGATGGCCTCCTCGACCTCGCGCTCACCACTGACCAGCGCGATGCCCCCGGTGGGTCCGATGCGCATCGGGAACGCCCAGCCGGAGCCGATGAACTGTTCGGCCATCAGGGGGCCACCTGCCTCTTCCTTCTGCCGACGACACGGGCGCGCCGGTGCGGTCGTCCGGTCATGCGGGGAGGGGGTACTTCACGGTATTGACGAAGACGAGGCCCTGGAGGTCGAGCCGGACGGCGCGGATGCCGACGTTGGCGATGGAGTTGACCTGGACCGTGCCGCCGGAGGAGATCATGGCGGCGCCCAGGGACTTGAGGTTGAGCGCGCCCATCGCGTCGATGGTCACCGCGCCCGCGAGCGACCTGAGGTTGACGATGCCGCGGCCCTGGATGTCGAGGATGCCGCCGCTCTTGATGGAGAGCCGGCGCCGGGCACTGAGCGTCAGGTCGGTGCCCGCCTCGACGGACACCGAACGGCCGCCCTTGATCGTCACCGACCCCTGGCTGTCGACGGTGATCTCCGTCTTGGTGCGGTCGAGGTTGATGGTCAACCGGTCGTCACCGCTGGCGATGCGGACACCCTGCCTGCGCCGGCCGGTCCGCTGGCTGAGCAGGTCGATACGGTTGGCCTGCCGGTCGGACAGGGTGTGCCGGGCGGCCTTGCGCTTCAGGCCGTCGTGCAGCGGCACGTCGTCGACCTTCGACGGCAGGTCGCGGCCGTTGTAGAGACCGCCGATCACGAACGGGTGGTCCAGGGCGCCCCGGTCGAAGCCGACCAGCACCTCGTCGCCGACGTCCATGGGGAAGATGCCGCCGCCGCCCACACCGCCCGACTGCACGCTGCGGGCCCAATCGCTCACGTACGTGTTGTCCAGCCACGGGAACTGGAGTTTCACCCGCCCCTGCTTCAACGGGTCCTGCACATCGGTGACGATCGCGTTCGCGACACCGGGCAGCCGGGCCGCGCTCGCGGCGTCCGCGCCGCCCCCGCCCGACGCCAGCCCGTACAGGGAGCGCCACTGCCGTCCGCTCACCGTGATCCACGACTCGTAGTGCCGGCCGTCGCCGAAGACGTGCCGCGCGGAGGTGACGGTGTACTTGCCCTCGAAGGGCTTGCCCACGTCCCCGAGGGCCACGGCCACGCCCGGCCGCAACCGGGGATTGCCGTACACGGCGACCTCCAGCTCCGCGAACGACGAGGTGACGTCGGCGGCGAGGGCCTTGGCGGCGTTCTGCACCTCGTCCTGCCGGTCGTACGGCGTGGCGGTCTCCACGAGCCGCGCCGACGCGAACTTCCCGGCCGCCTGGCCCGGAGTGAGGCCGATGGAGATGCCCGGATCGGTGGTGACCGGCGCCGTCTCGACGATCTTCTTCTTGGTGGTGACGTTCCAGCCGCGCGACTCGACCGTGCCGACCTGGTCGGCGGCGGTGACCGCCGCCCGCAGCCGGAGGATGTCGTGGCCGGCCTGGAGCACGAAGGGGCTCTTGTCACCGTCGGTCTGCGGGGACGGCCCGCCCGCCGACGGGGTCGGCGTGACGAACCGGAACTTCCCCTTGGCGTCCAGGGACATCACCATGTTGTTCTCGTCGGCGAGCCGGGCCAGGAAGTCCCAGTCGGTGACGTTGGACTGGGAGATGAAGCCGTACATGCCCTTCGTCGGCTGGATCCGGCCGATCGGCACACCGTCCAGGGCCGCGAGCTTGCGGGCGATGTCGGAGGCCTTCTGATTGCGGTAGGCGACGACACGACGTTGGCGCATCATCCGGTGCCCGAGGTCGTAGCCGCGGATCACGGTGAAGCTCCCGGTGCCGTCGTAGTCCGCCTCCAACGCGGTGACCTCACCCGTCAGGAGGGGCTTGCCACCGCCCTGGCCGTCGGCGATCGGCGTCAGGACCACCTTCGTGCCGAAGGTGACGCCGAGCTTGCCGAGCACCAGACGGTACGGGTCGCGGAACGTCAACCGGAACGCGGCGGGCACGCCGACGCCCTGGTCGACCCACCCCTCCACGAGCAGCGGGGCGATGTCGTCGGGAAGCTTCGCGGAGCCGATCCGCACCTGCATGATGCTGGAGAACGCGGGCTGCACCATCAGCGCGACACCTCCTCGGGCGCGGGCAGCACCAGCTCGGTGCCCGTCCGCAACCGGGACGGGTCGTCGATGCCGTTGATCTCGGCAATCGCCCGCCACACGGTGGCCGTGCCGTACTCCCGCCACGCCAGCGACTGCAACGAGTCGCCGGCCACGACCCGGTGCACGCGCTGCGCGGTGAGCGCGCCGGACGTCGGGTTCTGGCCCTTGGTCTTCCCCGGGATCTCCACCAGGTGCACCTGACAGGTGGCCCGGATGGGCACGCCCGTGGTGCCGAAGAGGCTGTACGACGCCTCGACGGAACTCACGTACGCGACGAACCGGGCCGTGGAGAACGACCCCCACTCGAACACCACCCACGGTGGCGACGGCTGGTCGGCGGCGATGCTCTTCGCCGTCACCTCGCAACAGCCCAACAGCGACTCGACCTTCTTCAGCACCGTGTTGCGCGTCGGCGCGGTGGAGGAGTCCAGGAAGATCTCCAGCGTCATCTCGCGCGGCTCGGCGCCCATGAACTCCGGCTTGGAACCGTCGCGCACGGCCATCGTCGGCGTCGCCTTCCACTGCGCGCGCTGACTCAGCGACAACTGCGCCGGATTGAACTCGAAGCCGAACCTCCTCATCAGCGCCCCGGGCGTCGTGCTCGTCCCGACCGGAGGCTCGTGGATCGCCAGCGTCGCGCGCACCAGACTCTTGCCGGCGCCCTTGCTGCTCCTGGCCATGGGTGTGCTCCTTTCCGCTCTGCCGCGCCGTCAGTCCGTGAACCCGTGGTGGGCGATCTCCAGGACCTCCGTGGCCACGGCGGGGCTCGCGGGGTCGAGGGTGGGGCCCTGCCAGCTCACCGGCAGGACGTCGATGAGCCCCCAGCGGGCCACCAGCGAGCCGTCGGCCCGCAACGCCGCGATCTGGGCGGTGGGCCGCTTGATCCCCGTCTGGACCGACGAGATCCACTTGGCGACCTTCGCGGTGTCCGGCGTGAGCGGCCGGGTCAGTCGGATGGTGGAGAACGTGACCCGGGTGGGCAGTTGCCACACGAAGCCGTTGTTGCCGCCCTCCTGACGGTGCTCGATCTCCACCTGGGACGACAGACCTTGGCACCCGTTGAAGTACCCGAGGCTCTCGCCGTCGATGGTGAGGGTGAACCAGATGGTGGACCCGGGGTCCTGGCGGGGCATCCGAGATGGGCCTTTCTGTCGTTCTGCGGTGGTGGCGGGCGGTGGACCGACCACCGGCGGCCGGCGAGGGACCGGGCCGGTCCGCGGGCGGGTCCGCCGGCCGGGTGCGCGGAGCGCGGTTCGGGGAACCGCGGGCCCGTCAGGCGCGCGGATCGCGGAGCCTGCCGATCCGCTCGCGGTCCATCCGCAGTTCCGTGCGGACGAGCCGGGTGACCCGGTCGATGATCCGATGCACCAACTCGTCCAACTGGAACTCGGTCAACTCCCGCGGATCGAACGAGCCGGCGGGCACCGCGGTGTACTCGGGCGGCGGGTTGCCCTGGGACGCCGCCCCGTGGGCCGGAGGACCGCCCGGCGGGAGCCCGCCGTGCGCCCCGTGCGGCTCGTACGGCGGAGGCGGGTCGGCCGGCCGCGCCTGCTGCGACGACGGCCGGTGATGCCCCAGCGTCGACGCCACGGTGGCCGCCGCGGCGGACGCGAGCGCACCGATGGAGCTGCCGGAACCGGAACGCGAGCCGGAATCGGAGCGCGAGCCGAAGCCCAGGGAGGGAAAGCGCTGGACCGTGGGCCCGGACGCCGCCGAACCCCCGGAAGGCGCACCGGCCGCCCGGGCCGCGCCCAGCACCACGGGCGCGGCCGGGGGCGGCGGAGTCAGCGGGGCCACGGGGAGCGGACCGCGCGCCGCAGGTCCCGAGCCGGTCTCGGAGGACCGGCGCAGGGGAACGCCCCGCACGGGCAGGGCCCGTTGGACGGGGAGCGCGTCGGCGGCACGGGGGAGGGCCGGAACGGCCCGCGCGGACGACGGGAGCGCGGGGGAGGGGAGCGCGGGGGGCGGCTGCGTCACCGGGGGCGGGGCGATCGGGGGAAACCCCGCGACCGGTGTGATCGGTGCGACCGGCGGGGTCGGTGCAGTCGGTGAGACGGGTGCGGTCGGTGTGGCCGAGGCCCGCTGGACCGGCAAGGAGGTCGACGCCCCGGCGCGGGAACCGGGGGGCTGCTGCGCGGCGACCGGCGCCGTCCGTACGGGCGCGGCCGTGAGGGGAGCGCCGAGGGGGGAACGTCGCCCGGCGGCCGGCAGGGAGGCGGAGGCGCGCGGGGCGTCGGCGCGCGGGGCTTCGGAGTGCGGGGGGACGGGTGTGCGGCCGGGCGCCGGGTTCCGTGCCGCGAGGTGCGCGGTCCTCGGCTCCGGGGCCGCCGGTGTCGTGGCCTCGGGCGTGGGGTGTGCAGGGGACGGAAGGGGCGCACCGAGCCCCGCACGCGCAGGCGCGACATGGCGCTGCACCGGCCCCACGGGCGTGGAGCCGGTGGACGTACGAGTGCGCGGGGCGGTGGTCGGGTCCCCTGTCGGGGTCGGGAACCCCGGTCCGGGGCTCGGGGCAACGGACCCGCGCTGCGACCCCGTACGGCCGGGAGCCGACGGGGGTGCGACGACGGATGCGCGGCGAACGACGGGTGCCGGTGCGCCGGTGGACGCGGGCGGGAGGTTCGTGGAGCGTTGCACGACCGGCGCCGCCGTGCCCGGACGGCGATCCGGGGAAGCGTCGGCGGGCAACGGGGCGGCACCGGAAGTCCGGACGGGCGGAAGCCGGTCCGGGCGCGCCGCCCCGGGCGGGAGGACGGAGTCGGCGGACCGGTCGGCGCGCGCAGACGCGGGAACGGGCTCGGCGGGTGACGCCGCCACCGGGGTCCCCGGGGCCGCGGCGCGCTGTACGGCCGGAGTGCCGGGAACGTGCGTGGGGCCGGGTGCGCCGGACGGGGGCGTGGTGTGCGGAGCCGGTCGGGGGGTCCCCGAGGCGCCTGCCCCCGCAGAGGCGGGCGGAGGGGTCGTGGACCGTACCCGCGGGGGAGCGGCGTGCGTCGCCGGTGCGTCGGGGCCGGCCGTCGGGCCACCACTTCGGGTAGGCGTGGGCGAGGGCGCGTGGGGTCGGACGTTCCGCTGGACCGTGGGCCCGACGGCCGGGCCGTCGGGCACCGTGGGGGAGCGACGAGCGCCGGCAGGATCGGGCGGTGTCGCTCCGGGCGCGGGCACTGCCCGCTGAACGGCCCCATCGGGCCCGTGCGTCGGCGTCCTCCCGGCCGAGGCGGGCGGCGGTGGTGCCGGGGCCGCGACCGCCCCGGACTTCGGCGCGGGGGAGGGCGGGGAGACCTCCCGCGCGGAGCCGGAGGAACCGGTCGCGGGCGACCTCTCCCCCGTGCCGGGCGGGTCCGTGCGCGGCACCTTCACGGCGGGCGGCGCGTCCTGCGGGGACACCTCACGCGGCCCGGTGGACGCCGCCCCGAGTACCGACGACCCCGGCGTTCCCGGGATGCCCGATCCACCCGCAACGCCCGAGGTGCCGGACCCGCCCGACCTGCCGGGTACGTCGGTTCGCGGCACGGAACTCTGGTTTCCGGACACCGCGTTGCGCTGCACGGGCGCGCCGAGGCCCGCCCGCCCGGCAGCCGGACCCGTGCGGTCCGCCGATGGGGTGCGCGGAGGGGTGTCGCGTACCGGACCGCCCTGTACCGGACGATCCCGCAGGGGACGGGTGACCTGCGGCTCGCCCACCGGCGAGGCCGGAACGGCGGAGTCGCCAAGGGACGACGGACGAACCGGGGACGACGGGGGCGTAGGGGATGAGGCACGGTCAGGGGACGCCGTACCCGCTGAGGATGACGAACTTTCGGGGGACGACGCACGCTCAGGGGACGCCGAACGCCCCGGGAACCAGGAAGGGGCCGGGGACGAGGAAGGCGCCGGGGACGCTGCCGGGGGTGCAGCGTCCCCGGCAGCGGAAGGACCGCCCGGGCGGGGAGCGGCAGCCCGCTGCACGGCGGGCACGACGCTCGGGGCAGGGGCAGGGGCAGGGGCAGGGGCGGAAGAGGCGGCAGACGGGCCGAGGTCACCCCGGTCGCCATCGGCAGCCGGCGCCGCCGTGCCCTGCGCGGTCGGCGCCGGCGCACGGCTGGTCCCGCGCGTCGCGGGCAGGGTCCGTCGGCCGGCCGCGGGCGGGGGCGGCGCCTTGGACAGGAGCCGAGACGTCCGGGGCGGAGCCGGCTGTACGGGCGTCACCTGGACACCACGATGCGCCGTCCGGGCCGGGGCGGACGCCGACTCCCGCGCAGGCGTCGGCACCTGAGCCCGTGCCGGGGCGGGCCGGTCGGCGTGCGAGCGCTGTACCGGAGGCACCGGGACCGCGGCCACCGCCGGCACGGACCCGACGGGCCGCGCCGCCCCGGACACCGAAGCCGAAACAGAGGCCGATGATCGTGCCGAAGCCGAAGCCGAAGCCGAAGCCGAAGCCGAAGCCGAAGCCGAAGCCGAAGCCGAAGCCGAAGCCGAAGCCGAAGCCGAAGCCGAAGCCGAAGCCGCCGGGGCCCCGGTCGCCGTCGGGGACACCGTGCGCTGCGGGATCGCCCGCAGCGGCGCCACCGGCAGGCTTCGTACGGCGGGATCGCCGGCGGGACGGCCCGACGGCAGGTCCGGGGCGGGCCGTCCGAGGCCCATCACCGGACGGGCGGACTCGGCCGGCGTGCCCGAAAGCATGCTGCCGCCCGCCGCGGGGTCCAACACCGCGGGGGAGGAGCCCCGGGTGAACGAGGGGTTCTGCCAGGTCGGCAGTCGGCCGCCGAAACCGGCGTCCGCGACACCCGTCGGTGCGACGCCCGTCGTCCGCCGCATCGGCGGCAGGCCGGCCCAGGAGGCGACGGCCACCGGGGCGGCGGAGGTCGCGGGGTCCGCCGCGACCCCCGCGCCGGATGGGCGTTCGGTGTCCGGGCTCGGGGAGGCGCCGGGCGCCGCCGTGCCGCCGTCGCTCCGCCGCCCCCGCAGCCGGTCCAGGAATGCCACGTGCTCAAGCCTCCGGCGCGCCGCGCGTCACGAGGGACGCGATCTGCTCGGTGTACCGGCGGCGGTCCTGGTGTTCCAGGTCCAGGATCGCGTCCGGGCCCCAGTGGAAGTGGTAGGCGACGTACGCGATCTCCTCGTGCAGCCGGTCGGTCGCGTACGTCACGATTCCCCCAGGCGGCTCCCGCCGAGCTCCACCTCGAAGGGCTCCGAGCAGTGCGGGCACTGCACGGCCGCGCGGGTGTGGCCCTCCGCGTTGATCTGGCGGTAGAAGTCCTGGAGGAACGCCAGGTCGGACGCGAACATGTTCTCCACGATCCCGTCGTGCACCATCGACAGCGTGCCCAGCCGGACGATGACCCGGCCGAGCAGCACCACCGAGAGGTACGCCGGGTTCTCCTGCACGCGCACGTCCCGCAGCGGGACCAGCTCGTCGCGCGCCGTGGACAGCCGCATGACACCGTCACGGTGCACGGTGCCCGCGTCGTCGACGTACCCGCGCGGCAACTCGAAGGGGAACTCGGTACGCAATGACTGCCTCGGGGCCTGGTCGGTCGGCGGGCCGGCGGGTCCGCGGTCCGGTGCGGCGGCGGGAGCCGAGCGGGGGAACTCCGCCCCCGCCGCCGCGGTCTGGGGCGCCATCGAGGCCGGAGCCTTGGCAGCAGAACGCCGCATTACTCGATGACCAGTTCTTCGAACACGATGGTGACGGTCTCGGTCAGCGCCGCCGCCTCGCCGGCCTTCACCGTGCTCGCGTCGATCTTGCTGCACCAGGCGTTGCGCAGGTTGTAGCGCTTCACCGGGTTGTTCTGGAAGTCCATCATGATGATGGAGGCGTTCTTGCGGGCCGTGCTCATCTGGCCGCGGATCGAGTCGTTGATCCACTGCGTGAACGAGGCCGACTGGGTCATGCCGCGCACGACCGTGCACTGGCCGTTCTTCTGCACGCCCGGCAGCAGCGACACCTCGGCCCGACCCTGCGCGCTGTTCTGCTGGTAGGTGATGACGTCCTGTTCGAGGGTGAGACCGCTGACCTCGGCGAGATACTCGACCATCACCCCGTCGATCTGGAGACCGAAGTTGTGTGAGGTGAGGGCGTCACCCGGCTGGAGACTCATGCGTTCGTTGTCCTTCTGAGGAGGGGAGGGGCTCGGGGAGGCGACGGGGGCGGAGGCGGGCTCCGCGCCCGGTTACTCCTCCAGCTCCCCGTTGCCGCCGGAGAACTGCGCCAGCCGGAAGATCACGAACTCGGCGGGCTTGACCGGCGCGATGCCGATCTCGCAGATGACCCGGCCGAGGTCGACCGACTCCGGCGGGTTCGTCTCCTCGTCACACTTGACGTAGTACGCCTGCTCGGGGCTCTGCCCGAACAGGGCGCCGCCGCGCCACTCGTTGACCAGGAACGCGGAGACGTTGCGGCGGATGCGCGCCCAGAGGTTGTGGTCGTTCGGCTCGAACACCACCCACTGGGTGCCGATCAGGATCGACTCCTCCAGGTAGTTGAAGTACCGGCGGATGTTCAGGTAGCGCCAGGCCGGGTCGGAGGAGAGGGTGCGGGCGCCCCAGATGCGGATGCCGCGGCCCGGGAAGGCCCGGATGCAGTTCACGCCGATCGGGTTGAGCAGGTCCTGCTCGCCGCGGGTGATCTGGAGTTCGAGGTCGACGGCGCCGCGGACGACCTCGTTGGCGGGGGCCTTGTGGACACCGCGCTCGGAGTCGTTGCGGGCCCAGATGCCGGCGACGTGGCCGCTCGGCGGGACCAGGCGCGACTGTCCGGTCGCCGGGTCGAAGGACTTGATCCAGGGGTAGTACAGGGCCGCGTACTTGGAGTCGTAGTTGGCCGTCTCCTGCCGCCAGACCCGGATGTCACGGGCGTTCAGGCCGGGCGGCGGGTCGATGATCGCGACCCGGTCGCCCATCAGCTCGCAGTGCGCGATCATGCCGAGCTGGACCGCCTTGACGGCCTCCAGGTCGATCGCACCGCGCTGGTAGGCGGCCATCAGGTCGGGCACGGCGACCATGGAGATCTCGTCGACGGCCTCCAGGCCACCGAAGCCCGTGCGGTCCGCGGAGTCGCCGAGGTACTGCGCCGGGCCGGGGTGGGAAACCTCGGCGCGACCGGCCGGCGCGGCCGGCTCGACGGGCGCGGGCGGCGCCGCCGGCAGGGCCACGGTCTGGTTCTCGGGACGGACCAACTGCGCGGCCGGTGCGGCCTCGGTCACGACGATGAGCTTGGAACGTTCCTTGACCTGCGTGACGACGTAGGAACGGTTGCCCTTCTTCGCGCTCACGTCGAAGGTCTCGACCGGCTTGTCGCCGTCCTTGACGATCAGCTTGAAACGCTCGGCGGGCCCCTCGCCCTCGGCGTCGGCGACCTCGACGGACAGCGGCCCGCCGCCGCTCTCCGCGGTGGCCGCCACGGCGAACGTACCGAGCGGACGGGACTCCGCGGCCGGCAGCGAGGCCCGGGGGGCCGCACCGGTGACCGCGGCGGGCGCGGACGCCTGCCCCTGGCCGGCGGCCTCATCCGCCGAGCCGCCGACGCGCACGACGTACGCCGCCGAACCGCCGTTGTTGAAGAACCCGTAGAGGGAGTGCGCGAGGTAATAGCCGTCGGTGAAGTCGCCGAAGGCCGCGACGTACTGAGTCCAGTTGGTCACCAGCGTGGGCTCGTTCAGCGGGCCGGTCGGCGCCAGACCGACGAACGCGGCCACCGAGGTGCCCACTCCCTCGATCGGGCGGGAACCGCTGGCCACCTCCTCGACGTAGACGCCGGGCGACAGATAGGACGGCATGCTCTGCTCTCCTCGGGTACGAGACAGGACACTCCACCTTGACCCGCGGGTCGCCCCCGCCGAAACGTCCCCCGGTACCCGAGCGGGGGCACGGTCGTTGCCCCTGCCGTTGCCCCTCCAGGCAGCGGTGGGGGCAAGGGCGCCGAACCCGGGCGTCGGGGGCCGCCCCGACTGCCCCCGGGTCTGCCCCCGCGGACCTGTGGGGTCGGCGGGGGATCGGATAGGGCTGGATGGCCAGCCGTCCGGACAGTCGAGAGAGAGCGTCATGCGCGCGCACGGTCAACGCAATTCGGTGTCGGACGAACGGGACGCCCCCCGCAGGGCGGTACCGCCGAGCACGCCCGTGCAGAGACTGCTGAGCCTCAACCAGGCGGCGGGGAACGCGGCGGTGGCCCGCGCCGTCGAGACACAGCGACACCGGCACGGCCCCGGCTGCGGGCACGCGGAGCCGACCGTCCAGCGCCGGGAGGCCGCGCGGCACGACCACGAGCACGACCACGAGGGGGAGCATGACGCCCGACCCGCGTCGCAGCTCGGTCTCCTCGGGGCCGCGCTGGCCACGCCGAGCAGCCCCCTCCCCGGCCCCTTCCTGAGCAAGGCGAAGGCCTTCTACCGCAACGAGCACCTGGGCGCCGGGCAGGTCCACGACAACCCGGCGGCCCAGCGCGCCACCGCCGCCCTCGGCGCCCATGCCGTGACCGTCGGCAGTCACATCCTGCTCGGCCCCAAGGCCGTCGGCAACACCGAGATCCTCGCCCACGAGACGAGCCACCTCGACAAGAACCTCCGGGGCGTCCGCGAGACAGGCCACGACAACGGCGCCGGCATGGCCGTGACCGACCCCGGGCAGGGCTCCGAACGCGCGGCCACGGCCGACGGCGCCGCCTTCGCGGCAGGACACGGCACCGCCCCGTCCGTCGCCCAGCGGGCGGCCACCGAGGAGAAGGAGGGCGACGGGACCGCCCTGAACGCCGCGGGCCCCGGCACTCCGGCCGTCCAGCGCACCCTCTGGGAGTTCGAACCCGGCGGCACCTACACGGACGCCGTCGACACGCGGGAGACGCGTTGGCGCAACAAGGACGACGACCAGGACATCCGCACCTCCTCCCGACTGGGCGTCCCCCCGGGGACCACGCCGCGGCACAGGGACGTCTACGACGACCAGACGGGCCAGGTCTACAGCAGCGGGAACGTGGCCTTCTCCAAGAAGGGCACCATCCCGGAACGCGAGTACCCCGAACGCGAGTCGAAGGCCCGCCGCGAACTGGTCACGGCCAAGCGGTACATCGCCTCGACCCTCGCCCTCCTGAAGTCCGCGGGAGACAACCCGAGCGGCGCGCTCCTGAGCGGGCTGCACTCCGGGTTCCCGGCGCTGCGGGCCATGACGCCCCGGCAGATCGCGGCGTTCCTGCCCCGCGTCGCCGAGGTCGTGCTGCGCATCCAGGCGGGCCTGGACGCGCAGGGCGCGCAGATCGCCCTGGTCGGCACGGGTACCGGAGTCCCCTCCGAGGTCATGGGGTGGGTCGATCCCACCCTGGGCGAGCGGATCTCCCGCGCGACCAATCCGGACCTGCAGAAGAGCGAGAACCTGCCGACGATGGACACGGGTCGCTCCGGCCCCATCCACCTGACCAAGGGCGGCCAGATCGCCTGGTACGTCATCCACGAGGCCACCCACCGGTTCGCCGGCACCCTGGACTACCAGTACAGCCCGCGCGACGCGGAGCTGACCCAGGACACGATCGCCGACAGCCTGGCCCGGGACTTCCCCGAGGCCTCCGAGGCGCAGGAGAGGAACAACCTCGGCAAGCGCGCCCTGAGGGATCCGGGGGAGTACACCGGGGAGAACGACGACTCGGACCGGCAGCCCAACTGGTACGCCATGGGACAGCGCGCCCTGATGAACGCGGACTCCTACGCCCAGTTCATCATGATCGTCAACGGTGAGCGGGCGCCCAGGACCTGATGCCGCGCGTGAGGGTACGCCGGGGCAACCAGGTCTGCCCTTGAGGCTCCTGACCGGCGGCGCGGGCGCGGTTAGCGTCCCGGGGGTGAGCCTCTGGACTTCGCTGGAACCCGCCTCCGTCACCGTCGACCCCGGCAGCAGCACGCGCGTGCGCCTGCGCGTGCGCAACACCGGTGACGTGGTCGACGAGTATCGCTTCGAGCCCGTCGGTGACGTGGCGCCATGGATGACGGCGGAGCCGGCGACCTTGCGGTTGTTCCCGGGCACCACCGGGACGGTGGAGTTGACGTTCGCGCCGCCCCGGACCCCCGACGCCACCGCCGGCCCCAACCCGTACGCGGTGCGGATCACGCCGACCGAGCATCCCGAGGCCGTGACGGTCCCCGAGGGGAACCTGACGATCACCCCGTTCACCGAGGTGCGCGCGGAACTCGTGCCGCCGATCGTGAAGGGCCGCTTCCGCGGACGCCCCAGGCTGGCGGTCGACAACCTCGGCAACACCAAGGTGACCGCCTCGGTCGCGGGCAGCGACACCGGCGACCACCTCGCGTACGAACTGCGCCCCGGGAACGTCCAGATCGAGCCCGGCAGGGCCGTGTTCGTCGAGACGACCCTGCGGCCCCGACAGGTCATCTGGTTCGGCTCCAAGGAGGAACGGCCCTACACCCTGGCGCTGCGCCGTTCCGGGGTCGAACCGCTGGACGTCGACGGAACCTACGTCCAGCGCGGTTTCCTCCCCCGCTGGCTGGCCACCTTCTTCGGGCTCTTCCTGGCCCTGTGCGTCGCCTTCGTGATGATCTGGATCGCCTACAAGCCGCAGGTCCGCTCCGCGGCCACCGAGGCCACCGAACAGGTGGGCGCCGTCCTGCCCCCCACCCCGGCGCTCTCCCCGCCGCCCCCGCCGCCGTCACCCAGCGCCGAACCGGAACCGCCGAAGGCCGAGAAGCCCAAGGGCGACGACGGCGGTGGCGGGGGAGGGGAGCCCCCGAAGCCCTCGAAGCCCGCGGGACCGCCGCCCGTGGTCCCCGCCGAGAAGGTCCTGCTGCGCAACGCCGCCACCCGTAAGTGCGCCGATCTGCCGGGCCGCGAGAAGGGCGCGATCAACACGGCCGTCCAGCAGGCCAACTGCGACGGCACCGCCGGGGACAACCAGCTCTGGAACCTCGAGGTGAAGTACCCGAAGCTCGGCCCCGGCGGAAAGCCGCTCTTCCAGATCCGCAACACCACGGACCAGTTCTGCATGGACCTCGGCGAGTACGGCGGCCGACCCGTGGGCACCGGCATCGGCGAGTTCCACTGCGCCGGCACCACCGCCGACAACCAGCTGTGGTGGATCGAGAAGCAGGAGAGCGGCGACTACTGGATCCGCAACTACGCCAGCAACAACAAGTGCCTGAACGTGAACGGCGGGGCCAACACCGGGGACCGGCTGGACATCTCCGACTGCAGCAACACCGGCAACCAGGAGTGGAAGATCGTCCACCCCAAGACCGACTGACCGAGCACGCGGCGGCCCTCCCCGATCACCTGGCCCGGTGATCGGGGACGGTGATCGTGGGAGGGTGATCGGGGACGGCCGCCGGACCTGTTGACCGGGGCGTACGCCGGATCACCAGCCGCCCTCGCCCGGCACCAGCCGCCCCGCCTTGCGGTACTCCCGCCGGGCGCCCTCCAGGAGGTCGTCCGCGGTCACCTCGCCGCCGCGCCCGGCGGCGAGGTAGGCGGCGGTGACCACCGCGCTGCGGATGGAACCGCCTGCCAGCTCGAAGTCCCGGGCCAGCGGGACCATGTCGATGTCGTCGACGGCCGGCACGTGCGCCAGCCCGTACCGCCACAACGCGAGGCGCTGCCCGGGGTCCGGGAACGGGAAGTCGACCACCAGGTCCAGCCGCCGGGTGAACGCCTCGTCGATGTTCGCGCGCAGGTTGGTGGTGAGCAGCGCGATGCCGTCGAACGACTCCAGCCGCTGGAGCAGGTAGGAGCTCTCCATGTTGGCGTAGCGGTCGTGCGCGTCCTTGACCTCGGAGCGCTTGCCGAAGACGGCGTCCGCCTCGTCGAAGAGGAGCACCGCGTCGGTGCGGTCCGCCTCCGTGAAGATCCGCTCCAGGTTCTTCTGGGTCTCGCCGACGTACTTGTTCACGACCGACGACAACTGGACCACGTACAGGTCGAGACCGAGGTCGGCCGCGACCACCTCCGCGGACAACGTCTTGCCCGTACCGGACTCCCCGGCGAACAGCCCGAGGACGCCCCGGCCCCGCCCACCACCCGCGCTGAGCCGCCAGTCGCCGAGCACACGGCTGCGGTGGCGGGCCCGCAGGGCCAGTTCGCGCAACTGTTCCAGGGGCCTTTCGGGCAGCACCAGGTCGGTCCAGTCCACGGCCGGCCGGATGCGGCGGGTGTGGCTCTCCAGCCCGGAGGCCGACTGGCGGCGCGCGGCGCGCCGCACGTGGGCGGCGGTGACCGCACCACCGTCGAAGGCGGCCAGCGCGTGCGCGGCCCGTGCGGCCCGCCGTACCCGGTCCCCGCCGAGGCGGTACGGGGCGACCGTCGCGGCCAGGTCGAAACCGTCGGCGTCCGCGCCCAGCGCGGCCCGCCAGGCGGCCGTCCCACCGTCCCGGCGACCCGGCGCCTCCAGGACCAGGGGATCCTCGGGGCACCAGTGGGGGTCGTACGGGCGGGGGTCGGCCAGCAACACGGTCACGTCCGGCGCCGCGACGAGCGCCCGCACCAGCGGGCCGGGCAGTTCGGGCAGTGCCGGCACGACGACGGCCCGGCCGCCGAGGCGGGCCTCGCGCAGCAACTCGGCGACGTGCTCACCGGGTGCCGTGCAGCACAGGCCGTCCAAGCCCGCGGCGCGCAGGGCGGCGGCGTACGCGGCCAGGCCCTCGCCCTCGCGCTGTTCGCGCAGATAGACGGTGGTGGGGCCGGACTTCAGGAGGGCCGCGAGCCGCTGCGCGAACTGCTCGGTCGCCGTGTCGCAGGGCAGCGGCTCCGGCATCGGGTGCAGCAGGTCACCCAGCGCCGCGTCCGGCGTGTCGTCGCCGAGGAGATGGCCGATCAGCCGGTCGGGCACGCGCAGCGAACGCGTCAGGAAGGGACGCTCGGGCTCGTCGACCTCCAGCAGGCCCAGGGTCACGAGGGGCGCGCGGGCGTGCAGCCGGGCACGCGCCGCCGCGGAGTGCGCGGGCACCCCGCACAGGTCGAGGGCGAGGCCGACGGTGGCCCGGCGCCTGCTCACGTCGTCGTTGAGGTAGCCGTAGAGCGGTTCGAAGGTCCGGTCGACGTCGGGTGCGAGGGCGACGAGCACGACGGCGACGTCGAGCGCGGTCAGACCCGCCCGCCCGGCCAGCGCGGCCAGCCGGTCGCCCGGATCCGACGCCTCCGACCCGCCCGTGGCCCGATCGGCGCCGGCGTCGGAACCCGCCCCACCGTCCGTCACCGCGGGCCAGGCGCCGAGGAGATGGCGGACCGCCTCCTCCGACAGGTACAGGCCGCGCAGGGGATCGTCGGCCGTGGGATCGCCGGCCGTCCGCCGTTCCACCAGCGCCGACACCCGCCCGCGCAGCCCGTCGAGACGGGCGAGCAACGCGCGGGCGGGATCGTCGACGGCATCGGACGGCGGCGCTCCGCTCCCGGCCGACGCCGTGTCCGGCGCCGCGTCCGACGCCGAGACGGCGTACGAAGCGCTCACCGCGCGTCCGAGCCGCGGGAGGTCTCCCCGCGGGCGGTCTCCCGGCGGGTCGTCGCGCCCTTGCCGGCGGTCCGCGCCGCCCGGGCGGCCGCCACCTGGTGGGGACGGTGCGAACGGCCCTCGGACACCGCCGGGTCGCCGTCCAGCCCACCCACCCGCAGTGTCGCGCCCTCGGTGACCGGCGGCCCCGCGTCGTACTCGGGGTAGGCCGGGAAGGGAACGGTCACCACCAGGTCGAGGGACGGCTTCAGTTCACCGCCGAGCGCGGACCAGATCTCGGCCAGCGACCGCGACTCCGTCTGGATGCCGGCCACGGACAGCGGCACGGAGAGCCCCAGCGCACCCAGGGAACCCGGCAGTTCGTCCGGCGGCACCACCTCACGGGGCAGCAGCGTCGCGAGTACGGCGGACAGCAGCCGGTGCTCGTCCAGCGGGGTCTTCGTCCACGCCGTCACCAGGTACGACAGCCTGAACCAGCGCGGCGGCCGGCTCCGCCGCACCACCACGTCACGCTCGTCCCGCACCCCGATGTGGCCGCGCTGACGCCGGGCCACGTCCTCCCGGATGTCGTACAGATAGCTGTTGACCACGGGCGCGTTGCGCCGGGCGGCCCAGTCCCGCGTCGGTGCCTCGAAGGCCACCTCTATGCCCGAACCCGTCAACGCCCCACCGCCGAGGAGGTCCTTGAGCATCTCGTCCACCTCGTGGATCACGCCTGCACTCCCGCCTCGCCCGCACGACCGATTCCGCTCGGCCCGTCGTCCACCGTCGATCGTCCCCCGGGCAGCCGTCCGGCCCGCAGGGGCACGAGGGACGATCGACGGGCAGTTCGGCCTGCCCCGGCGGACACTCCCGGCCGCGTTCGATTGCCCGGACGGTCAGATGTAGCCTTCCCGAAGGGCAAAAGCCACGGCGTGCGCCCGATTGCGCAGGTGAAGCCTTGTGGTGAGTCCGTGCATGACGTTCTTGACGGTCCGTTCGGAGTAGGACAACTTGCCCGCGATCTCACCGGTGTCGAAACCCTCGGAGACCAACCGCAGGACGTCCACCTCACGGGACGTCAGCCCGAGGGCCGGCGCACCGGCCCGGCCCGCGCCCCGGTGCAGCGTGCCCACCTGGTGGATGAGCCGGCCCAGCAGGTCGGCGGGCAGATCGCCGTCACCGCGGGACGCGGCCAGCACCGCCTGCACCAGCCGCTCGCCGGTGGCCTCGTGGCGCCAGACGATCGTGCCGACACCGCACTCCACCACGTCCATCAGCTCGTTCTCCCGCATCGCGCCCACCACGAGCACGGCGCGCGCCCCCTCGCTGCGCACGATCCGACGCAGCCGGGTCAACGCCGCCTCGTCGAGGGCGTCCTCCACGAGCAGGGCCACCGTGCCCGGACCGGATTCCTCGCGAAGCTCGATCTCCGGGTGTCTGCGCAACAGGTCGACCGCTCCCGCGAGGCCGATCGGGTCCGCGGCGGACACCGCCACGGGGACGCGCCGGTCCCCGGGGCCCGCGTCGTGGCCCGTGGCGGGAGCGGACGTGGTCGTGGTGCGGGGTGAGTTGAGCAACCGTTTCCCCTGTTCAGTGGCCCGCCGCGCAACGCGGGCCGTTAGCGGATGAGCACCCTCCACCCTTCTCGGGTCACCACGAGGACCGCAATCGTGGAGCACCACGGGCCACACCACGAGACCGCGCCGGCGAGCACCACGAGGCGGGCGCCCTCGACGGTCATCACCGCAGGTCACAGCGGGTATCGTCAGCATTCGGGCAGGTCGGGGGATCGGCAGTGAGGTACGCCACTTCATGCCACCGCGCCACGGAATCCGCCGTCTCACCCGGCGGCGAGGCACTTCCTTCACCACAGGAGGCACGGATGACCAGGCCGCTCCGTGAACGCGACCACGCCCGGGCGCTGATAGCGGCCGAGACGGAGCGGGCCCTCTCCGGTTCCGGCGGCCTGGTGCTTCTCCAGGGAGCCACCGGAACCGGCCGTACCGCCGTGCTGGAAAACGCCGTTCGGGACGCCGCAGCCCGGGGCCTGCGGGTGCTGCGGGCACGGTGCTCCCCGGAGGACACCGGGATTCCCTTCGCCACGGTCCTCCAACTCCTGGGACCCGTGGCGGACTTCGCCGACCTCTCACTCGACCACGACGACCGGGGGAGCGCCGCCCGCCTGTGGCGGCTGTTGCGCACGTACGCGGACGAAGGCCCCCTCCTGATGGCCGTCGACGACGTCCACCTGGCCGACGCCCCCTCACGCCGCTGGCTGCGGGAAGCGGTACGCCACATCGACCGTTTACCGGTCCTGCTCCTCGCCGGCGAGCGCAGCCAGTACGACATCGACCCCCGGCGTGCCGGACTCGCCCGATCCCTGTCCCCGTCCCTCGTCCGCACGCACACCATCGACCCGCTCGGCGACACGGCCGCCGCGGAACTCGTCCACGCCGCCCTGCCGGCGGCCACACCCGACTGGACGGCGGAGTGCGTACGGGCGGGCGCGGGCAGCCCCCTGCTGCTCCACGCCCTGCTCGACGACCTCGGCGGCCCCCGTCCGGCAGGCCCCTCGCCGGACGCGGTCCCGCACCTGCCGGACACCTGCGCCGCGCTGTACCCCGGAAGCTATCCGGCGGCCGTCTCGTGGTGGCTGGACAGCGCGGGCACGGCGACGGCCGAGGTCGCCCGCTGCCTGGCGGCACTGGAGGAGGCCTGGCCGCGGCCCGAGGACCAACAGCCCGGGGGCGACCCGGGCGACCCCGTGGCTCCGGACGTGGCCGGGGTGCTGGCCGAGGCGGCCGGCGCCGACCCCGCACGGGTCACGGGATGGCTCACCGCCATGACCCGCATCGGACTCCTGCGCCCGGACCCCGCCGGCCTGCCCCGCTACGCCCACCGACTGCTGCGGGACGCCGTGTTGACCGGCTGGCCGACGGTACGACGGGAGGCCGCGCACCTGGTCGCCGCGAGGACCATGCTGCGGCGCGGCGAACGCGTCGAGGCGGTCGCCGCACACCTGCTGCGCACGCCGGGCGTCGGCCTGCCCTGGGCGCTGCGCGTACTCCAGGACGCGGCGACGGTCGCGGTGAACGACGCCCGCCCCGGCGACGCCGCCGGCTACCTGCGCCGCGCCCTCGACGAACCGCTCTCCGACGACCGGCGCCAACGCCTACTGACCGAACTGGGCTCGCTGGAGTACGCCTCCGCCGACGGCGCCGTGGCCATCGCACGCCTGGCGGAGGCACAGCACCTGCCGGCCGCGCCCCGCGACCGGGTGCGCACGGCCGTCGCCCTCGGCACGGCCCTGGTCGGCCGGGGCGAGGTCACCACGGCCCTGGAGATGCTGCGGCGCACGGAGGGCAGTCTGGACGGACATCCGGGACTCACCCGCACCGTGCAGACCGCCACCGCCCTGCTGTCCGACGCCGACCTCGTCACCCGCCAGGAGACCTACCGCCGGCTCTCCGAGAGCGGCGAGTTCACGCCGGAACTCGTCGGCACCGCCAGCCGCGCCCTGCTGGTGCGGTACGAGGCGACGGCCGGGCTGATCTCGGCCGGCGAGGCCATGACCCGCGTACGGGCCCTGCTCGCGCAACCCTCCGACCCGCTGGCCGAGCCGTTCCTCCTGGGCACGGCGGCGGCCGTCGCCGAATGGGCCGACGAACTCGACGAGGCGGAGCGGCTCGTGGACCGCGGCCTGGCCGGCCAGCACCCCGCCCTGCTCCACCCCATGGAGCACGCCCTGCTCAACACCCGCGCGGACATCGCGGCGGCCCGCGGCGACATCGCCCGGCTGATCGCCGTGCGCGGCGACGGAGCGGCCGTCGCCGCACGCGCCCACAGCGGCCCCTCCAACCGGGACGCCCACGTGCTGATGGCACTCGTCCACACGGGGCGCTCCGAGGAGGCCCGACAGCTCGCCGACGCCTTCGACCTGAGCCGGGCCCCCGAATCGTGGGAGCTGAACCGCTTCCTCTACGCGCGGGGAGTACAGCGCCTCGCCGCCGGCGACCCGGCGGGCGCCCTCCACGACTTCCTGGAGTGCGGCCGCCGCCAGAGCGCCCGTGAGGTGCTCAGCCCGGTTGTCACCCCCTGGCGGACGGCGGTTGCCCAATGCCGCCTCGCACTCGGCGGCAGTCAGGAGGCCCTGGCCCTGGCCACCGAGGAACTGCGGCTGGCCAAGGTCTGGAACACCCCCCGAACGGTGGGCCGCGCCCTGCGGGTCCTCGGCACCGCGACCGGTGGCCGCCGAGGGCTGGGCCTCGCCGAGGAGGCGGTCGAGACCCTCAGGGACGCGCCCGCCGACGCCGGCATGGAACTCGTCGAGGCCCTCCTCGCCCAGGGCCGCCAGCTTCTCGCCGCCGGCGAACGCGGACGCGCCCGCGACCCGCTGCGCGAAGCGGCTGACCTGGCCGAACGCAAGGGCGGGCTACGTCTCCTGGCCCTCGCCGAGCAGGCCCTGCGCGAGGGCGGAGCCCGGGTCCCGACCGCGGCGCGGACCGGCTCGGGGGCCCTGACCGACAGCGAGCGCCGCATCGCGGACCTGGCCGCCACCGGACGGACGAACACCGAGATCGCCGACTTGCTGCACCTGGCCCGCCGCACCGTGGAGACCCACCTGACGAGCACCTACCGGAAGCTGGGCATACGTCGCAGGGCGGAACTGCCCGCCACCCTGGGCGCCCCCCGCCCACCCGCCGGCGACCCCCCGGAACCGCCCTGACACCATCCCGTGCACCCACCTGCGGCCAGGGCCCCGGCGGGGTCGGTGTCCCTCCTCTCCCACTCCCAGGGCGGATTGCCCATGGACAATGCCCCGGGTTCACCCGCCGCGGTGACGGGATGAGTACGACGGCTCGCGCCAAGGATGACTACGACGGCTCGCGCGCCGGAGGGTGCCTCGGCGCCGACCGGCGGCTCCCTGTGAAGATCTCCGTCGCGTGTCGAGCGGGCCCCTTCTCCGCTGGGGGTCGACGGGCGCCGGGAGCCGACAGGCGCCGTGGGCCGACAGACGCCGCCGGTCGGGTCAAGCCGCCCGGGAGGCCGCTGCGAGGGGGGTGAGCGGCGGCAATGCCGAGTTGTACTCCCTGGCACACGCCCTGAAGATCTCCCACGAGGACACCGGGGACGTCCTCGGCGAGAGTGACCACGACCACCGCCACGATCACGACGGGAAAGCATCCTGTCGCGCGACGGACGCTGGATCAATCACCCGGCCAACCACCCGAGACGAGCCACTAGCCGGTGACGACCCCCGTGTTCTGGCAGGCGGTCAGCAGCCACCGGCCGTCGGCCTGCTTCGAGACCACGTACAGCGGGGCGCCCTCGCTCTCCTCGCCCGGGGACACGTAACGCTGACGGACCTTGACGGCCGCGACGTCGGGGCGGATGAAGAGCACGTGGACCACCTCGTAGGTGACCTCGCCGTCCCAGCTCGCCGAGGGGAGAACCTTGCGGGTGAACTCCGAGATCGCGTCGAGGCCGATGAGGACCTTGCCGTGTGCCGTGGTCCAGATCGCGTCCGGGTGGAAGAGGCCGAGGAACTCTTCGGGGTCCTTGTTTCGCTGGGAGTGTTCGACGGTGGCGACGAGCCGGCCGATCGCTTCGATGTGCGCCGCGCGGGACGTGGATTCCGTGGTCATGTGAATCATCGTCACACCTCAAGCATGATTGAGGTCAAGCACGATTGAGGTCGAGGTTGATTCAGGTCGAGGGTGATCGAGGGCAAGCGCATGGCCACATGCCGATGTGAGGATGACCGGACATCCGGCACGGTTCCGACACACTGGGCGCCGGCGCGTTGTCCCGGGAATTCGAGCCCAGGACAACGAGCCGTCTTCGTGATCGGTCCCGGATCACGGGTGAATGATCACTGATCGCCCGTATTTGTCAGGGACTTTAGGGACTGAGTTTTCACATTGCCGTGTCAGATCGATGTCAGGCTGATGTCCAGGTCCGGCGAGGCCGATCGCGCGTGTGCGGACTCGCGCTGGGCATATGTCCCCGGACGACAGGAGGCCGACATGACCACATTCCGTACGCGCCGTCACCAGAGCGGTGTCAGCGTCCTCTTCGCCGCTGCGGCGCTCGCCGCGACACTGGCCGGGTGCTCGATGGAGGACGCCATCTGTCGGGGCGGGGAGTACCCCGTCATGACGGTCGGAGCCACCGGCTCCGCCTGCGTCCCGGACGGGAAACCGCCGCCCGAGGGCTACACGCGCTATCCCGAGGGCAAGGTGCCCCGGCACGTCGACGACACCTGGGACGTGTACTGGCGCACCCACACCCTCGACGACAGGGGCAACATCATCGATGCCCCGGCCCCGTAGTACCGGCGACGGAACGGGAGCCCGCCGGCTCCGGAGCCGGCGCTCCGCCCCCCGCGCCAGACCTCCGGCCCCATCCATGCGAGGGGAGGCCACGGGGTACACGGCCGGTCGGGTCTGCGCGGTTGCCGGGGTCACCGTTTGCAGGCTGCACCACCACGACCAGGCAAGGGGACCAGGTCGGCGATCAGGCGGGCGATCAGGCGGGCGATCAGGAGCGGCGTCCCCTCGTCAGGCCGTCGGTCTTGCGGGCAGCCGTCGCACATCTCGCACGAGCGTGTACACGGCGCTGAGGAAGAGCACGGCCCCACCCGCGATCCAGAGGGCCGATGCCCCGGAGCGATACTCCCGAGCGGCACCGAAGAGCAGCAACGTGCTGACCAGAACGCCGAAGGCCGAGATCAGAGTGTCGATGCGGTTGGTCACGCGGACATCATCACCCCCCGATCCCGGCCAGCGGAAGTGATCCGCACGGGAGGGCACGGTCCTTCACGTCCTTGACCGATCCCCTTCATCTCGCGTTCGGGCACAAGTCCGCAGAACACGGCCGGATGCCCGCCGTCATCCGCTGTCTGGGCGGCGTGCCCCCTCGCTCGGACCGGCAAGGTCCACGGGAAGTCCCCGCCGCTTGGCGGCGGCACGGGCGTCGAGGCACACGCGGGTGGCGATGCGGTAGACCCAGGATCGGCGCGAGAGGCGCACGCGCTTCGGGGACGAGCTGCCCCACACGCTCCCACCCCGCCCGCGCCCCGACGCCGTCGCCGTACTCGAACAGCGCGCACCGGGCCGGTCCGTTCCGGTCGGCAGATCGCTACGCCGGTCAATGCGCCGGTCAATGGGTCGGTCAATGCGCGGGTCGATGGGCGGCGGCATGGCCATGTCCACTGCCACGGCTCCCGCGAGGTGAACCGATGGGCGATCATCAGGTCATCAGGTCATCAGGTCATCAGGTCATGAGGTCATCAGGCCAGGGCTTGGGACGATCGCCCTACCCCGTTCAGTGGATGTCGCGAGACAAGGAACCGGCAGAATGAATCTTTCGCGCGCTCGGCTCTTACCCGTTGCGGTGACCCTCGGAGCGGGCCTGGTGATGGGCGCAGTCGGGGCGCTCGCGGCCAAACTTGACGGCCCGATCCTCCAGGCCGTGAGCATCGTGTTCTCCGGGGGTTGGTCGTGGGCGTGTTTCGCCTTCCTGGTCGGCTACTTCCGCCAATCGAAAGTCGAGGCGGCGCTGTTGGCCTCTTCGGCATTGGCCGTCGGCGTGGTCGTCTACTACCTGTCGAAGGCTTTGAGTCCCGTGGCGCCCATCGGCATGGACGTCGCCGGCGAGTCGAGCGCGGGGGATGCCGTATCAGGGATTCTGTTCTGGGGAATAGCCGCCTTCCTTTTCGGCGCCCCGGTGGGATTCTTCGGAAACCTGGCGCGCATACCAGGCATTGCCGGCCTCGCGTTCCGTCTGCTCATTCCGTTGATCGCCTTCTATGAGACATCGGTGCGGTTGGACGTGGAGGCGGCCACTGCGGGGCCGGTTCCCGCAGCGACCTGGAGCGCGATTCGCCTGCTCGCCGCCCTCGCCGCCGCGGCTCTTGTGGGGCACACGCTGTGGAGGTGGCGTACCCGGCGCGACAGTCTGGAAGTCGGGGCCGATTCACACTGAGGTGACCATCGCGGCGCGTGCCCACCATCTCACCGACACCGACACCGACACCGACACCGACACCGACACCGACACCGACACCGACACCGACACCGACACCGACACCGACACCGACACCGACACCGACACCGACACCGACACCGACACCGACACGGACACCGACACCGACACCGACACGGACACCGAGCCCGTCCCTCAGGCCGGCCGCGGCGTGACCGCGCTGCCGAGCAGACGGCTCACGAGGAGTTCCGGGTAGCCGGAGGCCGGCGGGTCGATGCCGAAGATCGCCCGCAGGTAGAGCGGCGCGACGAGTTGGTCGAGGATCTCGTCGAGCGGTGGGGGGGCCTCGCCGCGGGCGGCGGCGCGGTCGCGGATGCGCTCGATCGCGCCGATGCGGCGTTCGAACTGCTCCGCGCGTTCCCCCTGCGCCGTGGCATTGCCCGGCATCGACAGGGCGACGGCCCGAATGAGCAGTCTTCCTTCGGGCGTGCGGATGCTCGCGACGCCCGCTTCCACCCAGGCCGTCAGGTCGCCGCGCAGGCTGCCGGTGTCGGCGAGCGGCCAGTCCCGTTCGAGACGGGTGACGACCACGTCGGCCAGGAGCGCCTCCCGGCTGCCCCAACGCCGGTAGACGCTGGTGTGGTTCACCCCGGCACGCTGCGCGACCGCGGGGATGGTGAGGTCCGCCCCCTGGGGGTCCGACAGCAGGTCGATGACGGCCTGGTGGACGGCTGATCGGACCTGCTCGGGGCTCTTGCGGAGGCGAGGGGCCGGTTGTTTCGAAGTCACCCACCCATCGTAGGCGCTAAGCACAACTATTTGCTTGCTGGCGCCCGAGGGGGCTACAGTCCTGCCGTACGCACAGATCTGTGCTTAAGGAGAGTGTGATGAAGCCGCTACTGTTTCCCGGCAACCCCCAGTTCTGGTACGAGACCCTGCGCTCGATGAGCCACATCGCCTACGGCGGCGCCGACTTCGGCGAGGTCGTCTCCACCGGCGAGCGCATCACGGAAGGCGACTACGACAGCTGGCACGAGCAGTGGCTGGCGACCGCGGACCGGGTGGCCGGCGAGGCACGGCGGGCCCTGGACGCGGGACACACCGTCAGCGCCCGAGACGGATTCCTGCGTGCCTCCAACTACTACCGGTCCGCGGAGTTCTTCCAGCACGGCTCCCCGTGCGACCCCCGCCACGACCACGCCTACGACCGCAGCGTGGCCTGCTTCCAGGCCGCTGCCGCGCTCTACACCCCCCGCATCGAACCCGTCCGCATCCCCTACGAGGGCACCACCCTGCCCGGCTACCTCTACCGGGTCGACGACAGCGGCACACCCCGCCCGACCCTGATCATGCACAGCGGGTTCGACGGCACCGCCGAGGAGCTCCACTTCAGCGGCGCGCTGGCCGCCGTGGAACGCGGGTACACCGTTCTGACCTTCGACGGTCCCGGGCAGCCCGGCCCCCGCCACCACCAGGGCATGGTCTTCCGCCCGGACTGGGAGAACGTCATCACCCCGGTCGTCGACTTCGCCGAGGCGCTGCCGGAGGTCGACAACCACCGCATCGCGCTTCTCGGGAGCAGCATGGGCGGCCTGCTCGCCCCCAGGGCAGCCGCCTTCGAGCACCGCCTCGCCGCCGTGATCGCCGTCGACGGCGTCTACGACCTCGGCCTGATATCCCGCCGCAACATCCCGGGCGACCGGGAGCAGGCCGAACGGCTCCTGCGCGCCGAGTCCGCCCCCGAACTCGACGCGGCCTTCGAGGAGATCATGGACCAGGACGCCACCGCCCGATGGGCGATCAACCACGGGATGTACGTGATGGGCGTCGACACCCCTCGCGCCTTCAACGCCTCCTACCTGGACTACACCCTCGACGGCGGCATCGCCGAGCTGATCCAGTGCCCCACCCTCGTGTGCGACGCCGACGAGGACGAGTTCTTCAAGGGGCAGCCCGAGCAGCTCTACGAGCACCTCACCTGCCCCAAGACCCTGATGTTGTTCACCGCCGAGGAGGGTGCCGGCGCCCACTGCCACCCCGGTGCCATGCGCCTGGCCCTCGCCCGCATCCTCGACTGGCTCGACACCACCCTCGCGAACGTCGCCTGAAAGCCCGGCCGGCACTCGGCACATCGCCGTCGTCGGCCCCGGCCCTCCCCTGCCACCTCACACGACTGCCACCTCACACGACAAGGAAGACGCGATGAACCGCACCGGAATCGAAGCCGCCCTGAACGACCTGCTCTTCAACCGCGACATCACCCTGGAGGAGGCCGCCGAGCGCCACATCACCCCCGGGTACCGCCAGCGCACCGACGGCGAGTGGGCCGACCGCGCGGAGTTCCTCGACCACATAGGCCACCTGCGCGGCATCGTTGCCGGAGGCGAGGTCGAGGTCCACGACGAGTTGTACGACGGCACCAAGTACGCCGACCGGCACACCTGCCACATCACCAAGACGGACGGCGGCACCGTCACCATGGAGGTCTACGTCTTCGCCGACCTCGCCCCCGACGGCCGCTTCCACCGCATCGAGGAAACCACCATGATGCTGAGCGGCTCCGACACCGACCGCAACCTTGGCAGCGCCCGCTGACGTCGCGCACCACACCGACCGACCGCCGCACCGCCCACCACACCGACCGCCGCACCGCCCACCGCACGGCGAGAGGGGAGGCGGCTCCCGCACGCACGTGACAGTGTCGTCGGGGCCATCCCTCAAGGGGTCCGCGTTCGACCGCTCCCCACCGAAGCCGTGGTGCCCATGGAATCCTCGACCAACCCCAACCCCAACCCCAACCCCAACCCCAACCCCAACCCCTACCCCTACCCCGACGTGCGTCTGGCGCGCCTCGCGGGCGCGGCCGGCCTCTCGGCCACGTGGCCCCCGACCGATGAATTCCTCGACGTCCTCGCGGAGCGGACCGGGCTGCGCACACACGACCTCCTGCTCGTCGCGGACCTCCCCGTACCGGAGACGGCGTTGCTCTTCGACGAGACGGCCGGCGCTTCCAGTTCCCTGGTGTCGTGCTCCCTCGCCCTTCCCGAGACGGGCCGGCGGCTGCTGTGCGTCCGCGCCCGCTCCATGACCGCGCCGGCGGGCACCCTCACTCCGCGGGAGTCCCGCCCGCACGAGCAGTACCCGCCCGGATTCGGCTCGCTCCTCCTGCGGATGCTCGCGCTCCGTAACCTGAACTGGTCGGGGGCGGCCAAGGCGATGTGCCTGATGTCCGGTGTCTGCAAGGCGGCTTCGACCATCGGTGCGGTGGGGCGGGGCGCCAAGCCGCTCGATGCGGAGATGCTCGACGGCTTCGCCGCGACGCTCGGCGTTCCCGTCGCGGTGTTGGCCGAGCTGACCGGCATCCACCGTTCCGTGGCCGGCCCCGAACTCGCACTCGAGGCGGTCGACACCGCCACGCTGCTGTGGGAGATCCGGCACCTGACCCGGGACCAGCAGATCCGGCTCACCGAGTACGCGGAGGCGTTGGGCCGGCGGTGACGTACCCCAGGGGTGGGTGCGGCGCCGATGGTTGGGACCGCCGCTCCCGCTCCCATGGCGCGGGACGCAGGTGGCGCCTGGCTTCGCCTTCGCGATGCCCGGACGGGCCGCCTGCCCGGGGCTCTGACCTGGTGCGCGCCGTCCGTCCACCGTCAGGCCGGACCGATGTCGGCAGCTCGGCCGACGCAGGTCGGGCCGTCTTCACCGTCGCTTCGGGATGTGAACAGGGATGCCAAGATGCTCAAACGTTTCAACTGAGGACCAGAGGTCTGAATTGGGACAACATGGTGTCATTTCCGGCCGTGCGCAACGGAGTTGATTGCAGAGGGCACAGACCACAGGGGAATCTCGATGTGCAACCGCGAAGGTCGTTGGTCGGCCTGTCGCGGTGTGGGTGGCCGACGTGCCGGTGTGCGCGGGGCGCCCTTTTTCGCTCGATTCCCGTGAAGGAGAGATCGCGCTCATGAATACGAAGAGGTTCGTCCGATCGGCCGCCGTGGTGTTCGCAGCGGCGGCATCGCTGACCCTGACCATCCCCGGCAACGCGTTCGCCATCGATCACATCGAGTGCCGGGGCGGCGAGAACTTCCTGAAGATCTGGTCCCACGAGGGTGGCCGTCAGAGCGTGGACTGCTATGCGAACAAGGGCCGGACCGGGTTCGGAGGCTGGTGGGTCGACAAGATCTCCACCGGCAACAACGACCTGATCTACTACGACGCCAACGGAGACTCCGTGAGGATCAACCGCTGGACCGAGATCACGTTCCCGAACCACCCGCCCAAGGTCAACTCCATCGAGATCCTGTGACGTTCTGAACGCGCCTCCCGCAGGGCCGTGCCTGGGGCGCGGCCCTGCGGGGGCACGGGAGCGGCGACGATCGGACCACCCGAGTACGTCCGGTACGAGCGGTGGCCCTCCACCTTGCGATGCACCGCGCCGGACGCCGCGCCCCGGCAAACCCCTCCGGCGACAGCGCTAGTCACCGTTGCCCGAGTTCCCGCTCCGGTTTCGGCGCCGCCTCTTCCCGGAGCGACGTACCAACTCGCTCGCGGTGAGCGTCACGGTCGCCACACCGCGGACCCAACGGGGCCCGCCGCGTGCCGCCCACACCACACATGCGCACCCGCCGATGGCGAGCACCAGAACGCCGAGCAGTACCAGATTGATCATGGTCTCCACCCCTCTGTTCATCGGTCCCTTCCTGTTGATTGTCTCAGGCCGGGGGAAGGGCCAGGCCGGGGGAAGAGCCCCATCGATGATGTGGCGGGAAGACGGAGCCGGCCTCCTGACCGGCGCCCGCCGGTGACCGCCCGCCGATGACCGCCCGTCAATGGCTGTCCGCCGGTGGCCGCGCGCGGCACGGTGGCCTGGGGAATGCGCCGGCCTCGCTCCTGTCCGGTGAGCTATGTTGCAGCCATGAATACCGGGACGGCCTTGCGCCATACACGGATTGGCGACCCGGCGCTGCTCTGAGCGCCGTACGGGCCGTCGCCGGCCCGCCGTGGGATCGGGGCTCCGGCCTTGCCGCGCGGGCTCCGCCTCCTGTCGTGTCGACCACAGCTCGATACGTCAACCACGACAGGAGTAGCCATGCGCACCAAGATGCTGCACATACCCACCGCCGCCGGCCAGGCCGACGCCTTCGCCGCATGCCCCGACCGCGGCGAGCGGTTCCCGGGGGTGCTGATGTACGCGGACGGCTTCGGTATCCGGCCCGTGCTGCGGGAGATGGCCCGCGAACTGGCCGGGCACGGGTACTACGTGCTCGTCCCCAACGTGTTCCACCGGCACGGCCCGGCACCGGTGATCGAACTCCCCGAGTACATCGACGAAGAGGCCCGGCCCGCCGTCTTCGCCCAGCTCATGCCCTTGATCGAGGCGCACACCGCGGAACGGGCCCTGAGCGATGCCGATGCCTACCTCGGGTTCCTCACCGCTCAACCGGAGGTGGCCGCAGGTCCGGTCGCGGTGACCGGCTACTGCATAGGCGGCCTTCTGGCGACGCGTACCGCCGCGGCCCACCCCGGCCGGGTGGCCGCCCTCGCGGCATTCCACGGTCCCGTGGGAGCGGCCGGGCCCGGCGCCTTCGCCGAGATCACCGCCCAGGTCCACTTCGGCCACGCCGAAAGCGACCTGACGCCCGAAGCCCTGGAAACACTCAACCAGGACCTGCACGCCGCCGGGGTCGCCTACACCTCCGAGATCTACCCCGGCACCGTCCACGGGTTCACCATGTCCGACACCGACGCCTTCGACCCCGCCGCACTGCGACACCACTGGGACCAGCTGCTCCCCCTCCTGGGCCGCACACTGGCCGACGGCTGAGGCTCCGGCTCGGAACCGGAACGTTCCGCAGGCGTGTCGACGCCCGTGGTGCGGGCGCACAGCCCGCCCGCACCACGGGCCGAGGACCGGGAGCCGGCCGGAGGCGGCAGTTCACGAGCTGCGCAGTCCGTCTCGACGGATGGACATGAGCCGTAAAGCCGTCAGTACCCCGGTCCCATGATGACCCGACAAATAATCACTAGGGGTTAATCTCCCGCAAGGCCCCTATGTGACTGGGGCATGATGCGCTGTCATATTCCTGCCAGATCGCCCCGTTCATCTCGTTGTACCCATCAGGGGAAGGCAGGAAAATGGGCAGGTTCAGGTACGGAACCACGGCGGCGGCCATCGCACTCGCCGCCTTGGGATCGCTCGCGGCCACGGGAGGCACGGCTCACGCGGAAGCGGGCCAGGACAACATCAGCATGCTGAAGCAGGAGAAGAGCCAATGGTGTTGGGTCGCCTCCGGGCTGACCATCGCCAAGTTCCACGGCTTCGGATCCACGCAGACGGACTTCTGCAACCGGGCCCAGCCCTACTACGGCTGCAACAACCAGCCCGCCACGCTCGACGACATGGCCAAGGGCTGGAGCAGCCTCGGCATGGCCCACACCGGATCGGGCCTGAACAGCGCGGCCACGTTCAATCAGGTGTACACCGACGTCAAGGCGGCCCGGCCGATCGGTGCCCGCATCGGGTGGACGTCCGGTGGCGGCCACATGAACGTGGTCTACGGCTTCGACACCGCGAACAGCACGATCGCCGTGGCCGACCCGTGGCCGGACACCACCACGTACACGTGGTGGAACTACAACGACTACGTGAGCAACAGCTCGTCCAAGTGGACCCACTCCCGCATCGGTATCTCCCGCTAAGGCAGGCGACATGCGCGACACCAGCGGTGCCGGCGGCACCCGAACGTCCAGCCGGCGGGCCAACCCCCGCTTCTCCCGACTGTCCATCGTCGTCGCACTGAGTGCGTCCGCACTGCTGTCCGTCGTCGGCCCGACGCACGCGGCCCCGGCCAAGGACCCCCTCCCGGCCGACATCCCCGACTACCAGGCTGCCCTCAACGCGGTGAAGTCCACCGACGTGCGCAACACCGTCTGCCGCTTCCTGCGCACGCCGGTACCCACCGACGCCGCCGGCGGGCCGGTGCAGACCCTCCCCGACATCGCCGAGCCGTGTCAGGACCTGCCGGTCTTCACGATCAAGGACCCGGTGGCATTGAACGAGATCACGCCCGGTTTCGCCGCGGGCACCGCCCAGCCCCTGCCCGCCAAGGCGGTCAAGCTGGCGGGGCTGGTCTCCTCGCTGAGCACCAACGTCAACGGACGCAATGCCACCGTCATGCTCGCCCCCACCCAGGGCGGCGGCTGGCACCTGGCGGCCGTGCGCGACGGCGACGGCGACGCCGCGTACGCAGGGAAGGCCACCGTGGGCACGCTGGTCTTCACCGAGCCGCAGATCCGCGGCTGGTACCAACTCAAACTGTTCACCGTCGAGGCCCTCAACGACCAGGCCCGGCAGGGGCTGGGCGGGCGGGCGTCGATGTCGCTCGGCGACTACCAGAAGCTGGTGAAGGCCCGCTACGCCGACAAGCTGCCCGGCTCGGAGTACGAGACCAAGGGCTATTCCAGCGGCTACAGCCTCCAGAGCACGGAGGACGACACCCCGTCCTCCACCCTGCTCCTCGCCGGCGGTTCCGGCACGGCACTCGCCCTCGCGGGCGGAGCCGCCCTGCTCCTCCGGCGCCGACGGGCCAGCACCGGCTGAGCCCCACCCGCACACCCCTCTCGCTCCGTCCCGGCAGCCGGCCGGACGGAGCGAAGGCCCAACCGCGCGCTCGCCCCGGTCCACGGCGCGCAGCGCGCCCTCCCCGCCGGCCGCGGTGCGCTCGCGTCCGACACCGATGTGGTCATCGGTTTCCCCGTCCTCGACACGGGACCGCTCGACTCCACGAGGCGGCGGTCCACAGGCGCCGCACGGCGGTGGCTACTCGGCGACCACGTCGATGCCGCCGGCGTTCACGCCCTCGTGGACGACCACCTCCTCATCCACTTCGACACCGCCCCCGCAGACGGCCGATGGAAGGCGCCGGACAGCCGTCTGGCAGGGTTCGTGACGAGGGTTGAGGGACGGGTTCGGGCCGTGGACGGGGGAGAGTCGTGACGGATGGACTTCAATGGTTGGTCGACCTGGAGGGCCGGGCTTTCGGCGTGGTGTTCGCTCGCGGGATCTCGGCGGCGGAACTGGCGAGGTACAAGCGCACCCTCGCAGTCATCGAGGGCAGGTTCGGCCTCTCGCTGCCCCGCGCCTGCCTCGTCGACGGCCGCCTACCGGCCCATGCGGTCCGCGGTACCCCCGACCTGACGATCGGACGTGATCCGGACTACCACGAGGTCACGACATGGGCCGTCGCCAACGGCTTGGTGTACACGGACAACGGCAAGCAGGTTCCGCCCTCGATACGCGAAGCCTTCCTGGGCCACGGCCGGCCATGACACCCGAGTTGAGGGTGGTTCGGATGTTCCGGAGGGTTTCGTCGGCGCTGCCTGGCACTGCCCGGCACGCCCTGGCGCTGACCGGCTGACCGGCCCTGCCCGGCACCCTGGCGAACGACCATCGCATCGACGCGTCGGATCGACCATCGCTCGATCCGACCGCGCGGTGACCCAACGACCCGAGGCGTGAACAGCGGGGTCAGCGGGCTCAGCTGGATCAGCTGGATCAGCTCTCGGGTCGGGGAGGCCGCCGAGCCAGTGCGTCGGCGGCCTGGTCGAGGGTGATCTTCTCTTGCAGCAGGGCGGAGATCACGTCGGTGATCGGCATCTCCACGCCAGACCGGAGAGCCCCGCAAGGGTGGCCGGGTGGGCGCCCATGGCCGCGGCCAGCCGTGTGGTCTCGGCCAGTCCGCGGGTGATGAGCGTCGCTGCGGCGTTGTCGCCGAGCCCCATCCCCGAGGCGATGCCCACCGCGAGGGCGATGACGTTCTTGACCGCTCCGCCCAGCTCGCAGCCGATCACATCGGTGCTGGTGTAGGGCCGGAAGTACGCTGTGTGGCAAGCCCGTTGGACGCGGTGTGCAGCGCCTTCGTCAGGGCAGGCGATGGTGGCGGCGGCGGGTCGGTCGGCCATGATCTCGCGCGCCAGATTCGGTCCGGACAGCACCGCGACGCGTTCGGCGCTCACGCCGGTCACCTCGGTGATGACCTGGCTCGCCCGTAGCCCGCTGCCCAGTTCGACGCCCTTCATCAGTGACAGGATCAGCGTGTCGGGCCCGATGTGCGGGGCCCACGCGGCGAGGCCGGCCCGCAAGGACTGCGCGGGGATGGACAGCACCAGGAGGTCCGCGCCGTCCAGTGCGGCCGCCGGATCGGTCGTCGCCGTCAGGTTGGCGGGCAACTCGATGTCCGGGAAGTAGTCGGGGTTGCAATGGCGGGTGTTGATCGCATCGACGATCTCCTCGCGCCGGGCGTGCACGATGACGCGGTTGCCCGCATCGGCCATGATCCTGGCGACGGCAGTGCCCCAGGAACCGGCCGAGAACACTGCCGCCGCGAGCGGCGCCCGCTCGACGTCCCCCAGCAGGCGGAATCCCGTCGCGTCGGCGAACTGCTGCTGCTGCCGCTCCTCGCGGCTGGTGTAGCGCACGATGCCTCTCCTCGACGGGTGCGGTGTGATGTGGTGTTCGCGTGCGGCGTGGTGAGCGGCCGCGTTGGGTGGCCCCCGGTGCCGGGTCGCACGTAGACGGATCAGCGGACGGCGCCTTCTCCGGAGGGCCGGCACCCGGGCGGTACCGATCGGGCCCCGCCCCGCCCCGCCCCGCCGCCATTCGCCCACCCCCGCCGCCAGCCCCGGCGGACGCAGGCCATGGCCTGGCGGACGAGGCCGCGGACGAACGCGGCATCACCGGGCGCCAGATGAGGCCGGGCCGCCGCCAGGTGCCGTTCGGCCTTGGTGACAGCCGGGCCGCTGCCGGCCCGACGCCGGACCGGCCACGTCCACGTCCGGGACGAGGCGGAGCCGGTCGGCGGAGGGGTCGTAGGCGATGGTGTCGCCGGGTTGTTGGAAGTGCACCGCGAGCCGGGCCCCGGCCGCGTACGCGTCCAGGCCGGCACGGCAGTACGCCACCATCGCGGCGGGCAGAGCGTCCAGGCCCGCCCAGCCCATCGCGTCACACAGGTCCGGCTCCGCGATCCGGGGCTCGCCCGTCCACCGCCGGACCTCGAAGAAGAATCCGGTGCGCGAGGAGCCGCCCGGGCCGCGGTGGTGCACGATGACGGCGGCCCGCACATCGGCCGGGTCGACGTCGACGCCGGTCTCCTCCCGGGCCTCGCGCACCAAGGCGGTGACGACGTCCTCGTGCGGGCCGTCCAGATGCCCCGACGGGAGATGCCACAACCCGGCCGCGTACACCTGGCCGGCCCGCCTCGACAGCAGAACCTCCGGCACCTCCCCGGTCTCCCTGCGCAGGATCAGGTGGACGTCCACCGGCTCGGCGTGCCGCCGCCCGCTCACCGCGCACCGCCAGGTCGGGGAGCGAACGGCAAGGACGTGCCCGGCCGCGGAGGCGTCACGACGATCACCAGCCCATCTCGGAGTACCGGCGCCCGCCGAGAATGCCGTCGATCGCCAGCCTCGTGTAGGGGACGATCGGCTCGGGAAGCCGGGACGGGTCGAACCACCCCCATTCCAGGCACTTGTCCGGCTCCCGGACCTCCGGGGTCCCCGACCAGGTCCGTGCCCGGAAGATGAGCCCGAGCCGGGGCCGGCCGTCGCCGTTCCCGTTCTCGTTCTCGTCGAGCGTGTGCACGGTGTGCACCAGCTCGACGTCCTCGGGCTTGATCGTCAGTCCGGCTTCCTCCTCGGCTTCCCGGATCAGGCAGGCCAGCGCCCCTTCCGTCTCGCAGTGGCCTGCCAGAAGGTGCCAGGTCCGGCCGGCGAAGGCCACGTCGGGGTGGCGCAGCCCGAGGAGGATCCTGCCGTCCTCGCGCTGGAGGTAGAGGTGGACGCCCAGCACGTTCAGGCGAGCCCGGCTCCCCCCGACACGCGGGGGATCCGCCGCGGGGCGCGGCGCGGGGACGGGCGCCGTGGTCCGGTGCAAGGCGATGACCTCGGCCGTCCACGGGCACATGGTCAGCCAGGCCGTGGTCTCGGCGTCGAACCAGCGGAACATGATCCCCTCGGGGCACGGCAGCGCGTCGGCGTCACCTTCCCAGGCGCCGACGTAGACCTGAATCCGGCTCTGACCGCCGCCGGGGCCGTGCGTGTCGACGACGGTCAGCGGCTCCAGCGGCACGCGCAGACCGGTCTCTTCGTACAGTTCCCGCTCGACGGCCTGACGGCAGGATTCCGTGCCTTCCCGGTCCCCGCCCGGGATCGACCAGGTACCCGGGTCACAGATCCACGGTTTGTTGGCGTCGCGCAGGTGAAGGAGGTACTCGCCGCGGGAGTTGACGAGCAGCGCGGCGGTTCCGGGCGGTTCGGTGGACAGGGCGGTCATGCGGGGACTCCTTGAGATCGGGTACGGATGTCGGCGGGACAGCGAGAACGGCGCGACGGCCGGACGGCGAGGACGGTGGGACGGCCGGCGGCGCGGCGGCGCGACGGCGCGAATGCCGCGGTCGGGGCCTCTCCGCCCGGGGGCGCGTCCGCGGCGTGGCGCTCACGTCTTGCCCTTCGCCCTGGCGTCCGCGCCGCCGTCGCGCGGAGCGGGCAGGCTGTCGGCGAAGGCCGCCGCCTGCACGAGGTAGGCGCTGCGGAACTCCCCGCAGCCGGTGGTCTCGTCCATCAGGTCGGGGAAGGTGCCGGACTCGGCGACCCGCCCGTCTTTCAGGACGTGGATGACGTCGGCGTGCCGTACGGAGTGGAGCCGGTGTGTGATCAGGACGATGGTCTGGCCGGTGGCGGCGAGGGCCCGGATCTGGTCGAAGACCTTCTGCTCGGCGACCGCGTCGAGCGCGCTGGTGGGCTCGTCGACCACGAGGATCTGGGCGTCCTTGTACTTCGCCCTACTGATGCCGATCTTCTGCCACTGGCCGCCGGAGATCTGGTGCCCGCCCCGGTAGCCGCGGGCCAACAGCGTGCCGAGTCCGCGGGGCAGGCCGGCGAGGACGGTGTCGGCGCCCGAGTAGACGGCAGCGGTCTCGACCGCCTGATCGTCGATGGGGCGGGTCGGCCGGCCGATGCCGATGTTGACCCGGAACGTGAACGGCCAATGGAAGAACGACTGCGACATCAGCCCGACCCTGGAGAAGATCTGCCCGCGGTCGGCCTTGGCGGCGTCGACCTCGTCCCACCAGATCGTGCCGCCACCCTCATCGGGGAGGTACAGGCCGGCCAGGAGTTTGATCAGCGTGGACTTGCCGGAGCCGTTCTCCCCGACCAGGGCGATGACCTTGCCCATCGGGAAGGACAGGGACACCTCGCGCAGGGTCGGTTCCGGGTGCTCGCCGGTGCTCCCCGGGTAGGTGAAGGTGACCTTCTCGAAACGGATCTCCCGCAGTCGTTCCGGCAGTGGCTCGCCGGTGGTGGGGATGGCGCGGGCCTCGGCCTCGGTGCACAGGCGCTCGTAGTCGGCGACGAAGAGGGACTCCTGGTGCAGGTCGGTGATCTGCAACACCAGCGCGTCGAGGCTGGACGCGCCGGTGCGGATCGCCAGGACCGCCGTTCCGGCGACCGCGAGTTCCATCGCCCCGCTCCACAGCAGCAGTCCCAGCGCCCCGTACGTGAGCACCGTCGCGAGGCCGCCGGCTCCGTCGGCGATCAGGCCGACCCGCGCGGCCTTGCGGGCCAGCCGGGTCTGCTCGCGCTCACTGGTCTCGGCCATGTTCCGGAAGTGCTCCAGCAGGAACGGACCGACCTCGTGGACGCGGACTTCGGCGGCGGCTTCCTGCTGTGTCAGGAGTTGCCCGAGCAGGAGCCCTGCGCGGGCGTGCTGGACGAACGTGTGGAAGGAGATGTAGCGCTGCTTGGAGATCGTCAGAGAACTCCAGGCGCTCGGCAGGGTCATCAGGGCCAGGAGCGGCAGCAGCGCCGGGTGAAGCACCGTGAGGACGCCGGCCGCGGCGATCAGTGAGATCGCCGAGTTCAAGGTGTCGGTGCAGTAACGGATCATCCGGCGGGCGGAGTCGGCGCCGTAGCGGGCGGCGTCCAGCAACCGGTGGAACTCGTCGTCCTCGATCGCCGCCAGTTCCACGCGGTGCACCAGCCCCAGGTACCGCTCGGTCGCGACCCGCTGAACCTTCGGCTCCAGGGTGCCCGTCGCCGCCGTGGACGCGGACCGCAGCAGCGAGCCCAGTAACGCCGTCACCGCGATCACCACGAGGGCGGGTACGGCGTGGGCGAGGCGTTCGTTCGTGGAGCCGGCGCCCAGGAGATGGCCCAGAACGCCGTTGACGGCGACCAGCCCGACCGCCTGGGTGACACCGCGGCCGAGTTCGGCGCCCAGGACCACGCGCAGGGCGCGGGCGTCGGCGAGATGGGCGAGCCGCACTCCCATGCCGACCATCCGCGGCAGGCCCTTGGCCATGCCCCACAGCCGAAGCTTCAACCACGCGCCCTCATGCCGGTCCCATCCGATGTCGTACGCCAACTCCCCGCCGAAGAGAAGCCTCTCCGAGTCCGACACCGAAGGAACCACTTCGTCCTCGCCCCGCCGCTCCTCGTTCTTCTCCCGCCGCCCGGTCACGGCCTCCACCCCGAACCGGTTCGCGATGACCGGCGGGGCCGGCCGCCGGTCCCGTCAACCCTGTGTCTCGGTCGCGGCCGGGCACGGTGCAGCGCCCTGTGGTGTTCGAATGCGGCCAGGGTGTACCGGGGGCAGGGCGCGGGATGCACGGTGTCCTCCAGATGGGTGCGACAGGGGCACTGGTGCTCCAAGAACGGCGCCAAGGACGCCTCGTCACGGCCGAATCGGGGGCAGATCGTGAACACATGTTCCATGAGATGCGCCCGGCCAACCGCGGCTTGACGAATCGCATGCGGATCGCGTTCGACTCGGCGTATCACCCTTGTGAGGGCTTGCGGCCCCTCTGGCGTCGGTGAGCGTGCCCTCGGTTCATCGCGGCGTCGGGCAGGAGAGCGGGGCAGCGGGCGGGGGCGGCCACCCGGGGGACGGTGACCTGGGCGATGAGTCCGCCCCCGGGGCGAGCCCCGACCTGTGCCGGTAGCTGCCCTGTCGCCTACGCTGCCCGCCTACGCTGCTCGGATGCGCTACCTGGCACAGGTGCTCGCCCTCGGGGTGCTTCGACGGGGCGATGCAGTGGAGCAGTTCCTCGGTCCCACCTTCCGTGGAGAGAGCGGGCGTTCACTGGGTCGAGAGGGTTCCTGCTCGAACTGGATACAAGGCCGTTCTCCACATCGTTGAGGACGTTGGCCACGAGACCTTCCTCGACCTTGTCGAATGCCCGCCACTCGACCCGGACGGCGAGGCCGAGCAGTGCGGACGCCTTCTCGGCTCGATCGACGAACCGCTGGACGCGGTGGCGTTGGCCGAGACGCGCTCAGGTGCTGTTCGGACACGATGGGTCAACCAGGGCATCGCCCAAGCCGAATACTGCGACTTCCCGGCCGACACCGTCCCGCTCTGCGGCATCCGTGTTGTCTCCGGTCCCCGGCGCGGGGGCCACCACTGCCCGGTTCCGTCCGGACGGTTTCCTGGTACCGCTGTATCAAGTTCATGGTACGGTCGTATCACGAATATCGGATCTTCTCCGGAGGTGCCCCGTGCCCGACAACACGACCCGTGCGCGCCGCGATGTCGGCCGCTACGTCAACGATGTCCTGCGCGACCGGTACTTCGCCGCCGGCGACGTGCTCTACGCGATGGGCGCGCCCATCCGCTCCGAGACGGACGTGGAGACGAGCTTCGGCACCACGCACGTCTACCGACACGGGCCCACCGACCCGGCCGCCGAGTCCCGCACGCCGATCGTCCTGATCCACGGTGCGGGCTACAGCTCGGCCATGTGGTACCCCAACACCCCCGGGCTCAGCCTCGATCGCCCCGTGTACGCCCTCGACACCCCCGGCGACGCCGGCCGCAGCGTCCAGCGCGAACCGATGTGGCAGCCCGAGCGCGCCGCCCAATGGATGGACGAGGCCCTCGACGCACTCGGCCTCGACAAGGTCCACCTGGTCGGCTCCTCCTACGGCGGCTGGCTCGTCATCAACCAGGCCCACCGGCGATCCGAACGCCTCGCTTCCGTCACGGCCCTCGATCCGGGCGGCCTGGAGAAGGTGGGCCTGCGCTTCTTCGCCTGGGTGTTCGTCAGTCTCTTCGCCAGTTTCGCGCCCAAGGTGCTGCGCCCCCGCCTCGCCGCCTGGCTGGAGCAGCCCGTCATCGCCGTTCCCGAGCTGCGTAAATGGGTTCAGATCGGCGCCCGGGCCTTCCGTGTCCGCCGACCCGCCCCGCTGCCGCTGTCCGACCGGGAACTGGGCTCCATACGGACGCCGTTCTACCTGATCATGGGCAAGCGCAGCCTGCTCGTACACCCCGATCGGCAGCTGGAGCGCGTGCCGCGCCTGATAGCGGGGGCCCGCGCCGAGATCATCTCCGCGACCGGCCACGGCCCGCAGATCGACCACCCGGACATGGTCAACGCCCGGATGCTGAGTTTCATGGATGACGTCGACTCCCTCGCCCCGGCCGCCACGGACGTGTAGCCGCGACGCAGCCACAGCCACAGCCACAGCCGCAATCGCATCGAGCCCGTCGCCGCAGTGCTTGAACCTGCGGCGTCGGGACGGTGCGTCCGGTCCGGGAAGGACGGCCGTACCGGGGCCCGCGCCGACCACGGTCCCGGAGACCGGCGGTGGCGACCACCATGCAGCCGTTCCCACAGGCGCGACGGTGGTCTCCGGTCTCCGGTGGCCGGGTGAAGGGCTTCCGGGTGAAGGGCTGCGGGGTCAAGGGCCGCCGGGTCAAAGGCGGCCGATCGTCACGACTCTCGGGTGAAGGCGACGTCGGCGCGGGCTGCCCCCGGGACCTCGTACCGCTGCGCGGCGATGACCTCGGCGCGGACGGGTACGGGCCGGGCGGCCTGATCACCCCTGCCACGTCACTACTCCATCGGCAGCGCGATGCACACGCACGCGGCCTTCTCCACGCCAGGCAGATTACTCGGGACACCTACTCCCCGGTCATCCCGTCACTTCCGCAGCGACGCCCGGCTGCTGCCGGGTCCGCATGCCCCACCGGGCAAGGGAGGGGCCGGCAGCACCCAGCGCCGCGAAGAACAACGCCAGCAGCAGCCAGCCCGCCGTGCCGAGGCCGAGCACTACCGTGGTGAGGATCGCGGGGGCAAGAGCCTGGCCCGCGCTGAAACCGACGCCGAGGACACCCTGGTACTGACCCTGCGCATGGTCGGGGGCAAGACCGAAACCCAGGGCGAAGCCCGCCGAGGACTCCCACACCTCTCCCAGACTGTGGACGAAGATCGCTGCCAGGACCAGCCCCGCCGCTGCCCAGACCGGGGCGTACGCCGCCAGCGCCATCATCGGGCAGCTGACGAGAAACAGCAGCCCCGCGATACGGAACGCCCTGCCGCCGTCCTGCAGGGATTCGATACGGGAGCCGATCCTGGTCTGCATCAGTACACAGAAGGCGGCATTGACGGCGAACAGGGCAGCCACCGTCCAGCGCGGCGCTTCGGTGTGTTCGGAGATCCAGATCGGCAAGAGCAGGGAGACCACCGGGTATTGCAGGCCCATGGCCCCGTAGAGGGCGGTGAACGTCAGGAACGGGCGGTCCGTGAAAGCGAGCCTGCGACGCTCCTGTGGAGGTGCTGCCGTCACCGGATAGCGGGGCAGCAGGAGCAGAAGCACCGCGCACAGGGCGAAGCTCGCCGCGTTGCCGAGGATCAGCGTGACATAGGCGCCACGGGTGTCCGCGGCCAACGCCAGCCCGGCACCCACCGTTCCGAGGATGACGCCCAGGTTGACGAAGGTCCGCAACTTCGCCCGGAACAGGGCGGGGCGTGCACCTCCGACCCGGACCACCAGAGCGCCCCAGGCCGCCCCACCGGCCGCCGCGGCCATCTGGTCGACCGTCGCGATGATCGTGAGCGCGGCCCAGCTCTCGACGAGGACGAGGGCCGCCATCGACATCGCCTGGACCGCGAGGGCCGACATCATGATCGTGCGCGCCCCGCGCCGGTCGGCGAGGTGCCCTCCGGGTATCCCCGCACACAAGCCGACCACTCCGGCGATGGTGAGCGCGGTGCCGACCTGCACCGCGGGCAGGCCCACGACCAACGTGAAGTAGAGCGCCGACGCCGCGTTGAACAGACCGTTGCCGACCCGGTTGACGAAACTGGCGGCGACCAGCACGCGCTCCGGCCCGCTGTCCCCCGCCATGCGGCCTATTCGGCCTGTTAGGCCGCCCTTGATCATGGACGGCAGGCTAGCAGCGGTCGCGGAACCCGCCGCAGTTGTACCGAGATCGCGTGCCCTGACTGCGACGTGGGCCCGACGGCGAGTAGTGCTCCATCCTCGAAGGCCGTGTCGGCAAACGATGGCGAGCTCAAGCGGTCAGCGCATCCACGACGCCGCGTTCTCCGTGATGGACCTCATCGCGCGCTACCCGTGATCGCGCGCTACCCGTGCCCCTAAGAGCTGCTGTCCGGCGCGGTGTCCGTGCCCATCCCGGGCGGCGACGTGGCCGCCGGCCCGAGCCCCGCCCGGCAAGTGAATTCACCGGACATCGCGGACAACTGACGGCCCGCACCGGCAGCATGTGGGGCTGACGGGCAGTCAAGACCACACCAGGGACCGGTGAGCGGTGGACCGAGAAGCGATGGACCGAGAAGCGATGGATCGTGACACCTACACGGCGAGGGCTCGAACCGGCCCCTGCTTCGTCTGCGCCTACGTGAACGGAAACCCGGACTACCGGCACGAGGCGGTCTACGAAGACGAGGCCCATGTGGCCTTCCTCGATCGGTGGCCCACCGTGCCCGGCAAGGTGCTGGTGGCGCCGAAGGCCCACATCGAGCACGTGGTCGGGGACTTGGACGAAGCCGCGTTCAGCAGTCTCATGCGCGTCGTGCGCACGGTGGCGTTGGCCGTCGAGGCCGTCCTCGCCCCGGAGCGAACGTACCTGCTGTCGCTGGGGAGCCAACAGGGCAACGCTCATGTGCACTGGCACATCGCCGCACTGCCTCCGGGAGTCCCCTACGAGCAGCAGCAGTTCCATGCGCTGATGACCGAGAACGGCGTACTGGCGCCGACCCCGGGGCAGAGCGCGGACTTGGCGGGAAGGCTGCGCGCGGCGATGCCCGCCGACCATCGCCCGGATCGCAGCCGATCGTGACGCGACAGGGCCGCACTCGCGGTCCCACGCTGCCCGGCGCCACCGAACACCGGTGAGGCCGGACAGCGGTGAGGCCGGACAGCGGTGAGGCCGAGCAACGGTGAGGCCGGGTAGTCGTGGGGTCTGGCAGTCGTGGGGTCTGCTCACACTCCGAGCAGGTCCACCACGAAGATGAGCGTCGAGTCCGGCGGGATCAGCGGAGAGGGCGACTGGCTGCCGTAGGCGAGGTGCGGGGGGATGGTGAGCTCGCGCCGCCCTCCGACCTTCATGCCCGTGACTCCCTGGTCCCAGCCCTTGATGACCCTGCCTGCGCCCAGCGGGAACCTGAACGACTGTCCCCGGTTCCAGGAGGCGTCGAACTCCTCCCCGGACGCAAAGGTGACCCCCGCGTAGTGGACTTCGACCATGCTGCCGGGCTTCGCCTCGGCGCCGTCCCCCACGACGATGTCCCTGATCTGCAGGTCGGCGGGCGGGGCGCCTTCGGGGAAGTCGATCTCGGGCTTCGACAGGCTCATTGCAACCTCATTCCTCCCCACCGGAACTCCGGAGGGGCCGACGACGCGCATGGTCACTCCATGCGTCCATGTGATCACGGTACCGAACGCTCGATCCTTCCCGAACCTCCTCCTCGACCGAGTGACGAACAGGCGTTCCGATCGAGGCGCGCGGGTGGGGTCAGGCCTCGGCCGGTCGGCCGAACCAGTCCATACACAGGACGAGGGCGTCGTCGTCGGGGTCGGCGTCGCGGTACGCGGCCAGTTCCTGGAGGATCGCGCGGGGCACGGCCGCGGCGTGCAGCAGGCTGGTGGCGTGGATCGCCCGGGCCAGGGCGCGTTCGCTGTACGGTTCCCCGCCTTCGCGGGAGGCCGCGTACACACCGTCGCTGGCGAAGATCAGACGGTCTCCGGGCAGGGCCTGGAAGTCCTGGGTGACGTAGTCGGATTCCTCGATCATTCCGAGGGGGAGCTGCGCGTCGAACTCGATGCGTTCGACGGATCTGTCTCTGTAGCGCCACAGCTGTGGAGAGCCGGCGTCCACGACCTTGCCCCGACCGGTGGACAGCTCGAAGGACAGCAGGAGCGTCGACACGTACTGGTTCCCGCGGTACTGCCCGTAGACCGCCTGGTCGGCGAGCGCCGCCTGATCGGCGATGTCCACGCCCGCCCGCCTGGCGTTGCGCAACGCGTTGATCGCGAGGTTGGTCAGGAGAGAGGCCTGGATTCCCTCGCCCATCCCGTTGGTGACGGTCAGGGTGAGGGTGTCGGCGGTGGTGGACCAGTCGAAGTTGTCGCCGTGGATGTCGTAGGCGGGCTCCAGTTGGGCCCCGATGGCGTACTCCGGGCGGGCGCACGCCCGCGCGGGCAGCAATTGCCACTGCATCTCGGCCGCCAGGGTGAGACGGCTGGCCCGTCGTGCCCGGAGGTAGAGGTCGGTGTCGCGCTCGGCCACGACGATCTCGTGCCCCAGGAGTTCCGCCAGGTCGGTCAGTTCACCGACGGTCTCCGCAGTGCACGCCTCCTCGGGCATCCGCACGGTGAGGATCCCCAGCCGGTCGCCGCGGACGGTCACCGGGAGGTGCAGGGCCACGGCCCCGTCCTGGGCCGTGGACTGCTCGTAGGGTTCCTGGCTGCCGAATGCCCGGCCCTCCGGGCTGGACTGCACGGGCAGGGGATCCGTGGTGTGGGGCAGTGCGGTCACCGGCTGGAGCACGGTGAGGCTGTAATCGGCCAGGAGGAGGTCGACCTCGATCGCGTGGTAGTGCTCGGTCAGGGCGGCGCGGATCGACCGGAGGAGGTCGTGGGGCGCGGCCGTGCGCAGGGCGCGCTCCACAGCGAGGAAGTTCGTCATGGTCGGGATCATTTCTTCGAGAGAGGACCGGTGGGGGAGGCGACACACCGGGGGCGTGCCCGGCACGCGTCGCGCGAGGACGCGCGGCCTGCTGCCGCGGGTCAGGTGTTGCGCTGGTCGTGACTGTCCTGCCGGAGTCGGCCGGTGTGCCGGGTCATGGCGTCGATGCGGTCGGCGAGGTCGGAGTCCTCGGGGCGCAGATGGGCCCGGGCGTCGGCCAGGGGTTGGACGAGGTGGGCGGCGTCGTTCTCGGCGAGGGCCTGGTTCAGGTCCCCCACGGCGATCCCGGCGGCGGCCGGGAGGCCGGTGAGGGCGCTGATCTGACCTGCGAGACGGCGCAGGTCGGCGGCGTTGTCGCGGGCCCAGGAGGTCACGGTCCGATCGGCGGCGCGTGAGTCGCGGGTGGCCTGGACACGCTGCTCTCCCGTGCTGCCGGCGGCGCCCGGGCGAAGGCGCAGGTAGCGGCGTTCGGCTGCCTGGCGGCTCGCGACCCCGAGCGGCCCGGCGAGATCGGCCCAGCTCGCACCCTGATCACGGGCGGTTTCGATCAGGCCGCTCTCCCAGCCGGCGAGTTGCTCTCGGATCTCGCGCAGCATCAGCAACGCGGCCAGAGCCGGGCGGGGATCCGGATCCGACGAGGGATCCGGTTCGGACGAGGGTGCCGGGTCCGGCGAGGGTGCCGCGTCCGACAAGGGTGCCGGGCCTGCCGCCCGCGCTTCCGTCGTTTGCCGCCGCGTGCCTCGCAGGGTCTGGTCGATGGCTTCCAACGCCGTGGTCGCGGCGACGAAGGGGATCGGTTCGGTCGAGTGGGCGGGCTCGGTCATGGCACTCCTCACGTTCGTCATCCAATGGATGACGTCGCACTTGTCATCGTGTCGATGACATGTTACAACGGAGGCACGTTGAAGCGCATTGGCAGTTCCTGCCTGAGCCAAGTGGAAGCCAAGTGGAGGTGTTTCGCGATGTTGATGCGCACTGACCCGTTCCGCGAGATGGACCGGATCGTCCAGCAGTTGTCGGGTACGTCGGGGACCTGGTCGAAGCCGTCTGTCATGCCGATGGATGCCTACCGTGAGGGCGACGAGTACGTGATCGCCTTCGACCTCCCGGGCGTGAATCCGGAGGCGGTCGACATCGACGTCGAGCGGAACATGCTGCGGGTGAAGGCCGAGCGCCGCCCGGTCGCGAAGACGGACACCGTGCAGATGGAGCTCTCCGAGCGGCCCCTCGGTGTCTTCTCCCGCCAGATCGTGCTGGCCGACACCCTCGACACCGAGCGGATCCAGGCCGACTACGACGCGGGTGTCCTGACCCTGCGGATCCCGATCGCCGAACGCGCCAAGCCGAGGAAGATCAGCATCGGCGGCACCGACGACCGGAAGCAGATCTCAGGCTGATCCGGACCGTGCCCGGCGGCGGAGGACGGGGAAACCGATCCCCCTCCGGCACCCGTCCTCCGCACCCGCACTCCACCCCCGCACCCCGGCTCCCCGAGACCCATGCACTGATCCTCCTCAACCCCCTCCAGGCCGCCGAACCGCTCTCACCCGAGCGCTTCGTCCGCGCGGCCGCCGCCTGCCCGACGGCTACGCCCTCCTCTTCGGCCGGGCGCAACTGCGACAGACACCCCCTCCCGGCTCGCCGCCTGAACCGGCCGTCCTTCGAGCGGACATGCGTGGGGGCCGGCTCTGAGGATGTCCGCAGCGCCGGTTCCCATGCTGAAGCTGAGCGCTCGTCGCTTGAAGGCGTTCTTGACCCCTTCCTTCACCTGACGGGCGTCGCCCCTGGTCTGTTTCCGATGCGCCGAAGGGTTGTCACAGGGGAATCGGGGAGACGACGGAAGGGCTGTACGGGTGCCCGCCTGGGCAGATAAGAAACGCCTAAATAAGAATGCATGCGCGGGGATTGCCAGGGCATTAGACGCTTCGGAGGTTGATAATCATGGTTCCCCTGCTTCTTGTTCTTCTGCTCGCTTTGATCCTTTTCGGTGCCGGTTTCGCGGTGAAGATCCTTTGGTGGGTCGCGATTGCGGTGTTGGTGCTGTGGCTGGTCGGTTTCGTTGCCCGTCCCAAGGGGGGCAGCGGTCGCTGGTACCGCTGGTAGCGGCTACCGCGTACCGACCGCGGCGTATTGACTTCGCCGTGCTGACGCGAGGCATGCGGGGCTCATCCCTTCACCAGGGGTGGGCCCCGCCGTCATGCCCGGTCGGGGCCTGGACCGGAGGTCGGCCTCACGGCGTTGTCACCGGCGGGTGTCCATGGGCGCCGGCGGGGCCGTCCCGTCGGGGCGGTCGGGGTGCCTGTACAGGTCCGGGGGCGGCTCGATGACCGAGGTCACCGTTGGTGCTGCAAAGCGTCGGCGCCCGCGGCGATGACTTCGGCGAGTCGGTTGGCGAAGGCCGCGTTGCATCCTCCGAGCCGTACGAAGCCTTGACCGGCCACCGGCCCATGGTTGCTCAGGGAGGGAAGGGTCATGTCTGCGAGCGCGAGAGCCGCCTGGAGGCTGGTGACGGCGTCTTCGCCTGCCTGATGGGCGGCGTCCTGACCCCGCTTGTACCGGATTCGTTCGGCGTGGGTCATCTCGTACACCATGGTGCTGACCTCTCGTGGTAGGCGCGGGTATGGGGGAGCCGGAGCGTGTTGGGCATTCGGTCCGGCGAGTTCTGCAACGCCCGCCGTGACCGCCGCGGCCGACGCGCCCGTCCGGACGCCGCCACGGGTGCGGGATGCGAACGCGGGATGCGCATGCGAGTGCGGCGGTGGTCCGGGCCGGATCGATGGCCGGCGGTTCCATGACCGCCCGCGACGAAGGGGAGACCGCGGGGCTCGGTCTGCACACGGCCCGTGACCATCGGTTTCGATCTTCGTTTCAAGGATGCAGGCGAGCAGCGAGCATCCCTTCGACGTGCGGGAAGGACCTGGTTGGCCAAGGAGTCAATGGCATGCCCGCGAACCCGCCGGACGCCACCGACGGCAGGCACCGGGGTCCAGCCCTCCGTCCGGACCTCACTGACGCTTGCCGGGCAAGGAATCGGAGAACGCGAGGGTGGCCGCCCTCGCCCCACCGGCCTGACACCGATCGTCGTTCCGACGCATCCGACTCCGTTGCATCCGATGCATCCGATGCAACGGTGCTCCACCGCCGTTCCGTGTGCGACCCCCCTGCGTCCTACCCGAATCCGTGATTGCGGGGAGGCAGGTGGACGGCCCTGTCGTCTGCCGTGTGGTAGTCGGGAGTCACTCTGCCCGAGCTGCGGCCGGCGGTCGTGGTCGTCTGCTTGGGTTGGGCGGGTACGGAGGCGGAGGGGTTTCGGTGTCGTGGGGTGGCCTGGCGGGGTGGTCGTGTGAGGGTGATCTGACGGACCAGTTGTTGGAAGCAGGCCAGCGCGGCGACGGCGGGGAGGGCGGATGCCGCTCCGGCGGCGATGGTTCTGGGTGCCTGGGCGACGCACAGGAGTGTGGCCAGGGTGGAGAACAGCAGGACGATGGACCAGGAGTGGAGTGCGCGGCGCTGGTGGAGTGCGGATCTGAGGATGGACAGGGAGGCGACCATCCAGGGGCCGTAGATCAACAGGGGCCACCAGTGAACGACTTCACGGGCTGTCTGGGGTGCGGCGCTGTGACGCAGGGCGTCACAGATGGCCAGTCCACTGAGGATGCTCACCACGGTGGCGATGGCGGCGACCAGCACGGCGGTGAACAGACTCCCCGTCTGCAACAGGGTCATCACCGGCGACTTCGAGTGGTTTCGGCGGTGCCCGCCGGCCGGGGGTGTGGAGGGACGCTCGGCCGGTGTGTGCTGCGGCCCTGCGACGTACCTGACGGCGCCGACCGTGTCGCCGTTGTCACCGATGTCACCGAAAGCGATGCGGGTGAAGGGATCCGACTGTCCCAGTGCGGCGCTCTCTTGGAGAAGGTGGGCGAGTTCCGTCGTCGGATCCCACGCCGGTTGAGTCTCTCCTGGCGCGTCGAGCGGTTGTCCGGGGGAGGGGTGCTGCTGGTGCTCCGGCCGGCCCCAGAACGCGGAGGTTTCCGGGTGGGAGGGGAATCCTTGGAGGTCCGGGTATCCGTAGGGCTCATACACGGAAGCTGCCACCCGAGCATTCGACGATCGCGGTCGCGGCTGGTGCCGTCGCACCCGATCGCCTGCCGAACTCGGCCTGGATCACGCTCATCGTATGGAGGAAGTCCTCGAAGATCGAGGAGGAATAGCGAAGATCGATTTCCAGACCGCCGATTCCCAGCGTCGCGTTCCGGGTCTCGCCGCAGTCGGTTGAGGGCGGAGTGAACATCCACTTCCCGAACCGGGCGGCCCCGGACCGAGAGCTGCCTCCCTGTCCGTCTCCCTCCGCAGCCGTACGGAGGGAGACGGCTAGCTTTGCTGTTGTCATATTCAATAAACGCTCTCGATGTTGGTCTGGGTGCGTGCCATCCGGGTGACACCGGTCGGCATATAAGCGTCGACATCGTTTGTCGGTTCTGCGGACCGGTCGGAATCGCGAGGATTCCGCGAGGCCATGTGCGTGTCTTGGCGGTGCTCGCCGGCCGTGCTGACGCAGAGGTCGTCTCCGCCGCGGATCGAGCTCGTACGCGGTGAGGTCGACGCGTCCGGGGACGACGCGTCCGGGGTCGACGCGTCCGGGGTCGGTCGTGGAACGTGACGATGACGCGGCGGGTTCCGCCGGTCCCCGGAACGCCTGCCTCGGTCGACAATGCGACGTCCGTTTCCTGCCGGCGATCACGCCTGCGTCGAGCCAGCCTGAGCACATGACCAAGTACACCGTGCTCCCCGTTGACGCGGCAGTTCTGGAGCAACTGCGGGTTGCCGACGACGCGGTCCGCCCCTGCGCCCCGTACCTCGCAACCCACGAAGACGCGGGCTCCCCCCTGCGTTGCTGTCTGCGCCCCATCACCCTCGGCGAGCGGATCGCTCTGGTCTCGTACGCTCCGTTGCGTCGCTGGGCCGCCGCCGGCGGGGCGGACCCGGGCGCGTACGACGAACAGGGGCCCGTCTTCATCCACGCCGACGACTGCGGAGGGTTCACCCCCGGCGAGACCTACCCCTTCGACCGGCCGGGCGCCCTGCGTACCGTGCGCCGCTACGACTCCCGCGGTCACATCGCGGGAGGCCGCCTGCTGGAGATCCCGGTCGATGCCACGACCGGATTCGATACGGCCTTCGATGACGCCTTCCACGATCCGGACGTCGTGCTCGTACACGTCAGGGCACTGGAGTACGGGTGCTTCCACTTCGAGGTGCGACGGCCACCCGCCGAGAGGCGGTAACGCCGCCTCGATGACCGGGAGGTGTCGGGCGCCTCCCGGATACGGGCGCCGGGCGCCGAGGGACCTCGGCGCCCGGCGCACCCTTCGTGGCGGACCCACGTGGCCTCCGCCGTGGCCGTTGAAGCTCCTCAGATGCGTTGCGCGGTCAGCCTTTTCCCGTCTGCCTCAAGGACCAGAACGTTCCTGGCGGTACCGGCCACGCCATGATCGCCGTCCCACCACTCGACGAAACGCCGGGCGAGCGATTCAGCCGCGGGCTTTCCGGAAGACCCTGCCGAGTAGTCCGTGCTCAACTCGATGTCATAGTCCCGTTCGGTCAGTTGAGCCGTGACCAGCGTGCGGACGTGGTCCACTTCCTGCGCCTCGCCCTTGGTGCGAGCCCAAGCGCGGAACCGCTCCAGCATCTCCCCGTTCGTGGTCCGCTTCGTCACGGGGCCGGTGGGTAACTGCTCGGGGGAGTTCGCGACGCCGTTGAGGCAGCCGCGCACCCAGGAACCACGATCCGCCTCGGCAGCGCTTCCGGCCTCCAGGGCCCGGCGGGTACAGCCGCCCCACACCGTCTCGCGCACGGCCGCCCCTTTGCCCGAGGAGTCGTAGACGGCCTTGCCCACGCCGTATCCGGCACGATAGGCGGCAACGTGCTCGGGTACGGCGGACGAGCGGGACTCGACCGCGGGGCCGTCGAGCGGCTCACCGCCTCCACAACCGGCCAAGCCGACCAACACGGCGACGGTCATGCCGAGCACATGGCCTGAGCGATGATTCATCATTCCCCCTGGGTACGGACTGTCACCCGATGAGACGGCATCCCGCGCTCATCGGTCGCACCGCCCGAGCACGGTTTCACCCACTCCGAGGACCGGCGGACGCCATCGACCGGGCGGCGTGAACGGTCGTCCGGCGCGGCAGCGGTCGTACCACTGGACGCGGGGGTCTGGGCCCGCCTGGCCCGTCTACCACGAGCACCAGCGAGGCGGCCCGGGGCACGCTGCGCGCCCTGGGCGATGCGTCGGAGCCCCGGCAAGAACCGGCCTGCGCGGCGCCCACACCTCGCTGAAGGTAAAATCCAGGCAATGTCGCGGGATGGTGAGCGATCGGCGTTCTCCTGAAGGGAGTACGAGGCACTCGGCTCCCCATGCGGGGGCAGGGCCTGCGCCTTGGGAACGAGGTAACAATGTGTGAACTTCTGAACCGCATCTGGTCCCGACCGCGCCGGGAATGGACCCGGGTCCTGCGAAAGGAACTACCCGCGCTGGCCGCGGGGATCGTGGAAGAGCTGCGGGACGGCGTCCCCGGTCTCTCCGGTCGCATCGAGGGCATCGGCGACGAAGTCGTGAGGCAGCGCGTGGAGTCGGCGCTTCTCGCCGCCCTCGGCTACCCCGAGACCTCGACCGCGCCACAGGACGAGGAAGTGGCGCGGCGACAGGACGCTCATGCCGGCGGCTCGTTGCCCACCCTCAAGGCCGTTCCTTCGCAAGGATCCGGTCCAGGGGTCGAACGTACGGGGCCCGAACGTACGGGGCCCGAACGTGCTCGGCGAGAGCTCTTCGCCGTTCTCACGTCTGACATGCCCATGTCCGAAATAGCCCTGGCCGAACTGGCCGGCGCCGCCCGCTGGCCCCTCCCCTCCTCCGTCCGGGCCATCGCCCTGGTCTCCCCCGGCGAAACCCAGCAACTCGCGGCCGTCCTCGACGACGCCCTGGCCGGACTCGTCAACGGCCAACCCTGCCTCCTGGTCCCCGCCCCCGACCCGGACGCCCGCACCACACTGGAAAGCTCCCTGCGCGGCCGATTCGCCGCCGTCGGACACCCCGTCCCACCCCGCGACACCGCCTCCTCCCTCCGCTGGGCCGTACGCCTGCTCAACCTCACCCCCACCCGCTCCGGCCCCGAAGCACGCGCCGTCTTCGTCGACGACCACCTCTCCACCCTCATGCTCCTCCAGGACGAACCCCTGGCCCACGCACTCGCCGCCCGCTGGCTGCGCCCCCTCGCCGACCTCACACCCCGCCAGAGCGAACGACTCGAAGTCACACTCCTCGCCTGGCTGGAAGGAGGCGGCGCCCCCGAAGCCGCGAAAGCCCTCAGCGTGCACCCCCAGACCGTCCGCTACCGCATGCGCCAACTCGAGAAGCTCTTCGGCCCCGGCCTCCGCGACCCCCGCACCCGCTTCGAACTCGAAATGGCCCTGCGCAGCCGGCGCCTCATGGCCCAGGTCAGGCGCCAACACTCCCGAGTGACCCGCAGAGCCCGCGTCGTCACCGCCGACTTCCGCCCCCCACTGGGCGCCGGCCGCATGGCCCGAGTCAACGGCCTCTGACACCACGAACAACACCCTCCCCGCGACACCAACACGACCGGCCTCCCCCCTCATTCGCAGGAGGGAGGTCGGTCGCGTTCGTGTCCGCGACAGCGGCTGAGCCCGAGGTCTTGTCGGAAGATCACAAGTTCTGCTGCGGCCGGTCGGCTCCGGGTTACGCTCCCGCTCCGGGTCCCTCGGTATCTGCACCACCACCTGGGCAAGCACGCTGAACACCCGGGCCCGCCGCGAGATCGCCGTGCGTCTGCGGACGCTCTCGTCACACGTCAGCCACCGGATCCAAGACCTCGCACAGATCGGCGGGCAACCGGAGGAAGCACCCCCCCTCGCTCCTGCCACCACACCCCACACCACCACACCCCACACCACCACACCCCACCGCACCCCCACACTGCACCACCACACCACAGCCCGCACCCGACCCCTCTCTGCCCGTGCCCCGCCCAACAGGGCTCGGTACCAAGCCGGTTGTCGGGAGTCTGCGGCCACCACCGCGTCCTCGTACCGCAGACAGTGCCCCGTCCGGCTCCACCTCCCGCCTCGCACGCCCTCTGACGGAAAGCCCGACCCTGTTGACCCTGGCCGATCACCCGCCCGCCGCCCTGCGGCCCGCCACGTACGGCGCCGTGTTGGGCAGCCGCCACGTTGTCCGCCTGCTCGGCGGCACCCTGACCGGGCGCCTGCCCAACAGCATGGTTCCCGTGGGACTCGTTCTGTGGATCACCGGTGGCGAAGGGTCACTTGCCTTCGCCGGACTGCTCGCCGCCCTGTACGGGTTGGCGTCCGGGCTGTCCCAGCCGGTCAAGGGCAAGCTGATGGACCGTTACGGCCAGACCCGCGTATCGGCGCCGGCGGTGCTGCTGAACGCCGGCTGCCTGGCCGCGCTCCCCTTGCTCGGGGTGGACGGGAACCCGGTGTTGGTCACCGCGGTGGTGGGGTTCGCGGGTCTGGTCACACCACCCCTGGAGGCGGGACTGCGGGCACTTTGGCCGACGGTCCTGCCCGACCCCGGGCGGCGCCGTGTCGTCCAAGCCCTCGACACCGGCTCGCAGGGGCTCCTCCACATTGCCGGCCCTCTGCTCGCCTCGTGGCTCGCCACCGCGCACGGGCCCGACACCGCCCTGATGGCGACCGCCGCCCTCGGACTCGCAGGCACGGCGGTCGTCTTGACCGCCGCGCCGTCGCAGAGTTGGCGTCCCGCCGCCGACGGGGCGGCCGGAAGCGGGCGGCTGATGAGCACCGGCCTGATCCTGCTGTTCACCGCACTGGCGGGAACGGGGTTCGCGTTCGGAGCGATGAACGTGTGGGCCGCGGGCCTGGCCGCGACCCACGGGCCGGCCATGCTCTCCGGAGTGATCCCCGCCGCGTTCTCCACCGGCAGTCTGCTGGGCAGCCTGATCTACGCCCGCCGGGCGCAGACCGGCACGACCACCACCCAACTCGTCATCACCAGCACCCTGTTCCTTCTCGGGTGGTTGCCCCTGCTGGCCCAGCCAGGCCCCCGCACAGCCATCGCCCTCACGGCGATCCCCGGGCTGTTCTTCACCCTGATCATCACCAACGGCTTCCACACCGTGGACTCCCTCGCCCCGGCCTCCCGCACCACCGAGGCGTACGCCTGGCTGATCCTGTCGGTCGGCACCGGCCAGGCCGCCGGAACCGCGTTCGCCGCAGCCCTCGCCGCACGGGTCCACGTGCTCGCCGCGCTCCCCGTCGCCGGCGCCGCCACCACACTCACCATCCTCGTACTCGCCCGCCGCCGGCTCGGGCCCGCCCGTCGCCGCGGGCGCCACCGGCGTCGTCCCCGACACCACCGGAAGTACCACGCCGACTCCCCTCTGAACGAAGGAGGCAGCCGCATGGCCGTCGTGGGCGGGCCCGGTCATCAGATGTCGCGGAACGGCTTTCCGGAGAGTGCGTCAGCCGCCGGGCACGAGGGACGGCTCGCCGCGCGGGAAGGGCTCCTCGCCACGCCGGGGGAAGGGCCCCTCGCCACGCTGCGGGACGGGCCCCTCGCCACGCTGTGGGCCGAGGAGCAGTACGCCGCGCCGGCCAGCGGGGAGCAGTGGGGGGTGCCGTCGCCGGCGAGCGCCCCCAGCGGGCTCTGGCGTGGGGTGGGCGTTCCCGATCCCGGCCGGCGCGTACCTCTTTGAGGGGTTGGCCGGGCCGCGAGCGGCGGAACGTCGTCGAACGGCGCACCAACCCCCTCAAGTGGAGTGCGGCCCCGCCTGCCGAGCGGGCCGGCTCGCCATCACCGGGGAGGCCGCACTCCGCCGTACCGGAATGCTCATCTGGAGCCGACGCCGGCCAACGAGACGGAGCCCGACCGGCTGACAGACCTGGTGGGGGAGAGCGCGAGGAGTCGGGCGCGTTGGTGGGGGCCGAGTCCCTGGATGCGGCGGGTTTCGGAGATGTCGAGTGTGGCGAGGAGTCGTTCGGCGCGCACGGAGCCTATGCCGGGCAGTGATTCGACGAGGCGGCGCAGCCGGATCCTGCCGACCACGGCATCGTCGCGCTCCAGCAAGGCGGCCAGGGGCAGGCTTCCGGTTTTCAGCGCGGCCATCAGTTCGCCGCGTTCCTTGCGGACGGCAGCGGCTTTTCTGCGGGCTTCGGCCCTCTGGGCCGGGGTCAGGACGGGCATTGCCATGGCGTGATCCTTTCGTCGTAGGGATGTACTTAACATCGTGACCCGCCCGTCCGGGCGATTTGCGGCCGGTTTTGTCATCGACGGCTATACGGGCGTGCTGAAACGACGGTTGTTGATGCGCTCGGTGTCGTGAAGGAACAAGGCGGCGGTGGCGGGGCGCCCGATCCCGTCGAGGGTGCCGATGCGCAGTGGGATGCGGTGGGGCCCCGCCGTCGCGCCGGCGCCCGCCGATCACACGTGCCGACGAGTGCGCCCGGAGCGGTGGCGAGGGGCGGACCGTTCGCGTCCTCACCTCCGGGACTCGGCTTGGCCGAGGACGACGGCAAGCCCCGGAGGGGCCGGACCGATTCACGGTCCGGCCCCTCCGGGGAGCACGCGGAGCCCATTCGCCGAGCATCCGCAGGGCCCGCCGGGCTTCTTTCAGCGGGCGCTGCCGTGCGTGAGGAGCGCGCCGATTGCGGGTGTTCCCCCGCCCACTCCGAACTGAATCTCGCGAATGTTGTGGTAAGTGCGGCCGTCGATGTTGATCGGACGCATGACTCCCCGCCCGTCCTGCTGCCTGCGGACGAGTTCGGAGAGGTCCTCCCAGTTGTTTTCCAGTTCGGCACCGAACGGGCCGAGGTGATCAAGTAGACGACCGTCTTCCACCTGCCCGTTCTGGCCGATCCCCAGGCCGATCCTGTTCTCGATCCAGCCGAATCGGGCAGCTTCGGCCGTTGCGCCGATGATCGTGGCGAGTGCCTGCCGGCGGTTGTTCCAGTTCTGCGGGGTGAATCCTTGGAGGGCTATGATCTGAGCGCCCAGGGACCTTCCGTTGTAGTGCTGGTTTCCGCGGTCCTCGGCGTTGGCGAGGGCGCCGTACGTCGACCTGTACGGCATCCGCTGGAACAGGTGATTGACGCCGGGGTAGTGATTGGAGAAGCGTGTCGTAAGGACCGCCGGAGCGTCCTGGAAAAGATAGTTGTGCCCCACGATGGTGAAGCCGTCGAGATAGAGATTGTCCAGGCGCAGGTACAGGGATATGCGGTGGTTGTTCTCCCGGTCGTTGAAGTCGACGACCTGAACCTCGATGTATCGTTCGGTTTGTTCCGTCGTTCGCATCAGCCCATTGGCGCCGATCGCGCTGCCGGAAAGTTCCCTTACCTGACGTATCATCGACCGGTAATTTCGTTCGGCGTTCCTGTCCATTCCGTCGCCGAGACCGGTGATGTCCCATCTCACCACGGACCAGTAGTCGCTGGTGGCCGCTCGGGCAGGCGCGGAGAACTTCACCTGCGTGAATGAAATTGCGGCCACGAGGCAGAGAATGGCAGTCATGATGCGCTTCGCGTGACTGCCGGTGCGACTTCGGGTGCGGAAGGCTGGAATCATGAAATCTGATCTCCCATGTCGTTCTCTCGGATCCTGCCTGACGCCCGCCGGCGGGACCTGAGCGCCTCGGGGCAAGGTCTCGCTCAAGGTCTCGCGGCTCAAGGTTCCGCAGCCCAGGGTTCTGCGGGCGAGGGTTCAGCGGGCGAGGTGCCCAGCCAACCCGGCGAACAGGGAGTGGGCCAGGAAGTCATACCGGCAGAAGTAGCGACTTGGCATACTTCTGCCGGAGGTCCCGTCGGCTCGGGGCGCCATGGCGACCAAGGGATTCGACTGTGAGCAACGGAGGGTTCGCCGCGCGCCTGTATGCCCTGCGGACGGGCGCGAGGCTCAGCCAGGAGGAACTGGCACACGCCGCGGGCGTGAGCGTACGGGCCCTGTCGGACATGGAACGCGGACGCTCCCGGGGCCCACAGCGCCGCACCGTGCAGGCCCTGGCCGCCGCCCTGGGACTGGACGCCACCGAGGTTCGGGAACTGGAACGCGCAGCGGAATCAGGCCGATCCCGCCCCGCGGTCAGGTCCGTCAACCGGCCGGTGAGCCCGCCGGTGACGCGGCCCGCCCCGCAGCACAACCTTGGACTGCCGCGCGATCTCGGCGACTTCACCGCTCGCGGCGCCGCCCTGCACCGGCTCCGGGCCCTGGCCGAAGACCTCGACCCCGGCCACCCACCCGTCGCCGTCGTCTGCGGACAGCCAGGCCTGGGCAAGACCGCCTTCGCCATCCACGCCGCCCACTGCCTCGCCCCCCGCTTTCCGCACGGCCAGTACGCCATCGACCTGCGCGGCATGGACGTGCAACCCACCCCACCGCGCGACGCACTTGCCCGCCTGCTGCGCGCCCTCGGCGTCGCCGAGGGCGCCCTCCCCACCACCACCGACGACCGCAGCGGGCTGCTGCGCTCCGTACTGCGCGACCGCCGCGTACTGCTCCTCCTGGACAACGCCGCCGACGAGGCCCAGGTACGCCCCCTGCTGCCGGGCCACAGCCCCTCGCTCACACTCATCACCAGCCGCAACACCCTGGCCGGCCTCGAATCGGTCCACCGCCCCGAACTCGCCCTGCTGCGACGCGAGGAAGCGGTCGAACTCCTCACCCGCGTCATCGGCCCCGAGCGCATCCAGCGGGAGAGTCAGGCCGCCCGCGACCTCGCCGACCTGTGCGGGCGCCTGCCCCTGGCCGTCCGCATCGCCGCACAACGCCTGGCCTCCCGACCCCGCGAACACCTCGGCAAACTCGTCACCCAACTCGCCGAAGACACCACGCGCCTGGACACCCTGCAAGCCGGCTCACTGCAGGTCCGGGCTGCCTTCTCCCTGTCCTACCGGCAACTCTCCCCACCCGCCCGCACCCTCTTCCGCCGCACCTCACTCGCCGCCGGCCCCGACTTCAGCTGCCGGAGCGCCGCCCTCCTCGCCGACTTACCCCTGCGCCAGGCCACCGGATGCGCTGAGGACCTCGCCGACGCCGGACTGCTCCAGCCGCACCCCACCGCCGACCGCTACCGCTTCCACGACCTCCTACGACTCTTCGCCGCCGAACGACTGGCCGAAGAGGACGGGCCCGCGCACATCACCGCCGCCGAGAACCGGGTCGACCTGTGGACTCTGCACCGGGCGACCGCCGCCGCGCGGCTCTTCGACACCGAACCCCACCCCGACACCACCCCCGCCTGCGACCCGGACCCCGCCACCGCGCCCGCCGACCAAGAGCAGGCCCGGATCTGGCTGGAGGCCGAGCGCGCCCAGTGGCTCACGGCCCTGGACCACGCCCAAGCCCGCGGCCTGCACCGGCAGGTCATCGACACCGCCGAAGCGATGCACTGGTTCTCCGACCGCACCCCGCACTGGGAACTGTGGGCCCAGGTCTTCCAATGGGCCGTCAACTCCGCGCGCTGCCTGGGCAGTAGACGCGACGAGGCAGTCCACCTCAACTACCTGGCCTGGGCCTACAACATGTGCCTGTACGACCACACCTCCGCCCTGACCACCGCGCAGGACGCGCTGGCCGCGGCGCGAGAGAGCGGTGACCAGCTCCAGGTCGGCTGGGCCCTGGGTTACGCGGCCGGAGCACTCCACCGGCTCGGACGGACCGAAGAGTCCATCACCCGACTCCAGGAAGCCGCGCACCACCTCAACAAACAGACCGGCGCACCAAGCCGCCTTGCCGAACTGACGGTCCTCAACACCCTCGGCCAACACATGCGGCAGGTCGGTCGAGCGCGGGAGGCCTTGACCATTCACCGACGCAGCGAAGCCATATGCCGCGCCGGCATCCCCGGAAAGCCACCGGAACTGATCGGCCTCTACCTGGCAGTGACCCGCCAACACATCGGCAACGACCTTGCGTCCCTGCACCGATGGAACGAAGCGGAAGACCCCCTGCGCTACGCGCTCACCCACTTCGAGGCGGCCCGGATGCCCGCCTGGAGCGAACCGGCACGCCTCGACCTCGGCATCGTCCTGCACCGCCTCACCCGCCACCACGAAGCCCACATGACCCTCACCACCGCCCACGACGCCCTCGTTCGGCTGAACAACCCCCGCCAGACCGAGGCCGCCGACGAACTCCACGCACTCGACGAGGTGTTCGACGTCGCCGGCCATGCGATCGACTTCGACGGCTCGGTCACGCCTCCGCCGAACCGGCCTCGCCTCAGGTGATCCGGCCCCACGCGGTTCGACTGAGGTCGTCGCTCACACGGCGTCGCGAGTCATGCGCACATGCGGCAGTCTTCCCCGCCGGATCTCGTTCGGGTCGTTGAACTGTTCGGTCTGGCGGATCGCGTCCCCGGCCCGCCGCCCGAGGCAGTCGTCAGCAGGCTCGTGACGGTGGTCATCGCCCCAGGTGGATCGGGTTGCTCCAGGCCCGGCCTCCGTCGGCGTCCTCGACGGTGATCCGGCAGTACCCCTGGTCGAACATCGCGACGGGCAGGGAGCCTTCGGTGAGCCCTTCGCCCTCCATCACCTGTAGGCCAGGGGCGCCCCCGGTGAGGAGGATCTTGCGGGCGGGCGAGCAGCGCACCGTGATCCGGTCGTCGTCGAGTCGGACGTCGTGCAGGGCGGGGCCGGTGCTGGAGTAGTAGTGACCGGCCTTGAGGGCGGCGAGGAGCGCGTCGGGGTCGAGGGATTCGGCGCGTACCTGGACCCAGGCCACGCACCCGGGCGGATCCTGCGGCTGGAAGTGCGCGTCATCGGCGGCGTAGGCGTTCAGCCGGTGCCCGCGGTTGAGGAGCACGTCCGTCAGATGCCAACTGTCGCCGCGGTGCTCGCGATCGGCGAGCGCGTTGTAGACCTCGACCGCGTGCGCCGCGTCCAGGGACTCGGCATCGTCGATCGTGAGCAGCGAGGCCGCCGGGTGTGCCATGCCGACGAACGCACCCGCCGCCCGCGCCCGTCGCGCCAACTCCGGCCCGCTCTCCTCCGGCCCCGGAGGCGCGAAACCGAGGGGCAGCCCCACGGCGACGATGTGCCACTTCGGCCCCGCCTCCGTACGCGGGGCATGCAACTCCGCACCCAACAGCGTGGTGAACCCGGGCGTACGCAGCGCCCGGGTGTCCGTCAGCGGGAACCCGTACTCGGCCCGGAAATGATCGGTGACGGCCAGAAAGTCATAACCGGCATCCTGATAGCGACGCGCGACCTCCGCCGGCGACAACGCCCCGTCGGACTCGTCCGAATGCGTGTGCAGATTGCCGCGCCAGAACCGCCCGGCCCGATCGAACGGCAGCCCCGTCACAAGCATCCCCCGCACACGATGACAACAAGTAGCGCTGATTCTAGAAGGCTTGGGCCACACGTATGACTGGTCCACTCGGCGTGGCGCTCTCTTGAGCGCGCCGGAACCGCGACGGGCCTGTCGCGGTCCGACCAGCGTGTCCGGTGCTCGGCGAGTTCGTCGTCAGCCGCAGGTGGCCTGGTAGAGGGTGGTCCAGAAGTCGTGGATGAGCCGAGCCGAGTCCGGGGTGGACATTCCGACCTGGGTGAGCAGGATTCCGGTGAGTCGGTGGTGCGGGTCGGCGTAGGCGGTGGTGCCGGTGCCGCCGTCCCAGTCGAACTGGCCGAGGGGCGCGTAGTCGCCACGGTGGGTGCGTACCGCCATCCCGAAGCCCCAGCCCTCGTGCTGTCCCTGACCGGCCGCCATGTGGACGATCTTCCTGTACATGGTGTCCCGGGCGACCTCGTATCGTCGCTGAACGCGGCGGTCACCCCGGCGGTCACCCCGGCGCACCTGATCCGGGACATCTCCGAGATCGGCCATCCGCGGCCCGCCCGACAGTCGGCAGCCTTCGCTTCACACTGAGGCCACCCGGTGTGAGATCCATGGGCTGCCGGATTCCGCGGGCTCACAGACGGGGAGGGCGAGACGGCCACCGTCCCCTGCCACGGCAACGCCGACCAGGATCCCGCTCCCCTCGTCGAAGCACAGGGTGAAGACGGGATCGGCCTGCATCAAGCCGTCGAAGACCTCCTGATGGTCCGCCGAATGGGGGCCGTCGAGGTCGCTTCGCACGGCCGGCCACCGTCGGTGGCGCGGGCCGTGACCCGTACGTCGAACCTTCCCCGGCTCGTCGAGCGATTGGTTTACCTTTTAAGTCTCGTACGGCCCTCGTAGGTATCCATCCTCCGAGTATCGCGGGGAGTCGGACGCTCAGATGAAGTGGCCCCTGTACCCGTATCGGCAAGATCGTGGCACGAGTTCCCTGTGTGGTCTGCCCTGTTGACGGCCGACAATTCCCATGCGGTGGTGGTGGCGGATCTCCTACGGTGTCGAGATGTTGACTGTACGAGCCATGGGTGAAGCCGATGTCCCGGCCGTATCGGCGATACGAGTGACGGGCTGGAAAGCCGCGTATGCCGGGATCGTTCCCCGATCCCACCTCGATGGGATGACGGTCGAAGCGGATACGCGGCGGCGTCGGCAGCACTTCAAGGAGCCGGAGGCGGACACGATCGACCTGGTGGCGGTCGACACCCTTGGACGGGTCGTGGGTTGGGCTTGCCTCGGGTCCTTTCGCGGCGCCGGAACATCTGCGGCCACGGGTGAGCTCTACGCTCTGTACGTTCAGCCCTCACTCATCGGGTCCGGAATCGGCCGCACACTGCTCGAAGCCGTGCATGCCCACGCACTTGCCCGCGGTTTCGACCGGATGCGGTTGTGGGTCATCGAAGAGAACACCCGAGCACGTCGTTTCTACGAGCGAGCCGGCTATGTCGCCGATGGTGTGGTCCAGGCGGACGACTATGACGGAGTATCAGTGTCCGAAGCGCGCTACCAGCGCACCGTGCAGGAACAGTTCCTGTAGCCGGCGCAACGTCTCTGCCACGACGCTGCACTGTCGCCCGCACCCAGATCGGCACTGGTTCCGCGACCGGCCCTGATTCCTCGACCGGCACTGGTTCCGCGACCGCTGGACTACGTGTTCGCCTGGCTCGCTCGGCCGGCTTCCGTTTGCAGCTTGCGAGCTCGTTCGGCCGGGTGGTAGTCCGGCCCGACACCTTCGATCAGCAGGAGGTCGCCTTCGATGTGGTCGGTACGCAAGTGCAGGATGGCCCGATAGGCGGGAGAGTCGTACCAGGCACGGGCATCGGCCAGGCTGGGGAACTCGATCAGCACCATGCTGCCGGGCCACGTCCCCTCCACGACTTCGGCCGGCGGACCGTGGATGACGAAGCGGCCGGTGTAGGGGTCGAGGGTGTCCTGGATGCGCTCCAGGTACTCGATGACGTCCGAGTGATTGCGGCGGCTGCGGAGATGAGCGAAGCCGTAAGCGGACACCACGGTTTCCTTTCGTGCGGGGGGTGTGAGCGACGACCGCGAACGTAGCCGAGAGCGGTCGGGCGGTGCGATTACCCCCGAGGTAATTGCCATCGAGTCGAGGAAGCACCCCACGGCCCCCACACGCCCCACCGGTCGCGCCTCCCACGGGACTGTGTCCCAGCACGCCCCACGACCGGTTCACGTGACGCGAGCGATCCATTGCGCTTCGGTTGTCGGTGGCGCAGTACATCTGAGAGAGCCCGCCGTCGCAGCAGGCGACGCTGCTCTTGACCCTCACGTGGCGTCAGGCTGCATGATCGGTGACGTGGAAGATCACTGGACCGTGGGACGTGTGGCCGAGCTGGCCGGCGTGAGCGTCCGCACGCTGCACCACTACGACGGCATCGGGCTCGTGTGTCCGTCGGCACGGACCCTGGCCGGGTACCGGGCCTATTCGGCGGACGACGTGGAACGGTTGCGGGAGGTGCTGGCCTACCGGCGGTTGGGCTTCGGGCTGCGGGAAGTCGCGGAACTGGTGGGCGACTCGTCCATCGACGCGGTCGCGCACCTGCGCCGACTCCGCGGCCTGCTGCTGGAGCGGCGTGATCGCGCCGACGCCATGGTGGCGGCCATCGACAGGGAACTCGGGGCACGGGCGAAGGGACTGACGGTGACACCGGAGGAGCAACTGAAGATGCTGGGGGCACGGCTGTACGACGCGATCGGCGGCGCTTACACCGCGACACGGCGCACCGAGCCGCGGATCGCCGCGCAGATCTGGGATGCGCTCGGGGACGCGCAGACGGTGCTGAACGTCGGGGCCGGCACCGGCTCCTACGAGCCTGCTGATCGTGACGTGACCGCGGTGGAGCCATCGGCGGTCATGCTGGCGCAGCGGCCTGCCGGCTCGGCGCCGTGCGTGGCCGCCGCAGCGGAGAGCCTGCCTTTCGAGGACCAGTCCTTCGACGTCGCGATGGCCGTTTCCACCGTTCACCACTGGGGTGACCCGATGGCGGGGTTGCGCGAGATGCGGCGGGTGGCCCGCCGCGTCGTGGTGCTCACCTTCGACACCGACGAGCCCGGATGGCAGGACCGGTTCTGGCTTACCCGCGACTACCTGCCCGAGTTCGGCGCCCTCCTCGCGGAGTTTCCCTCGCTTGCCGGGATGGCCGACGCGATCGGCGCCCGCGCTGAGCCGGTGCCCGTTCCGTGGGACTGCGTCGACGGCCTGTTCGAGGCGTACTGGCGCCGACCGGGGGCGTATTTGGAGGATCATGTGCGCCGTGCGATGTCGGTGTGGACGAGGGTTGGCCCGGAGGCCGAGCAGCGGGCGGTACGAAGCCTCAGCGATGACCTCGACTCCGGCCGGTGGGCCGAGCGCAACAGCGACCTCGCCGACCTCGATGCGGCAGATCTCGGCCTCCGCCTGCTCGTGGTGTGAACCACGTGCGCGTCTCTTCAGTAGTCGGGGGACGATCCGCTCCCGGAAGAGCCGCCGCCGACTCTCCCCTCCGATATCGGTGCGCGTCGTGCTGAGGTGCGACGGCGGTCCCTGGGGACGGGGCAGGCGGTCTTGGCAGGCGGTCTTGGGCGGTGGCATGAGGAGGGCGACGTCGGCCCCGGGTCTTCCCTGCTCGGCTTGCCGGACTTCAGGTGGTGCGGGCCCCTGCCGGGAGTTCGGCAGGGGCCCGTGGTGGGGAGAGCCGCTGAGGGCCGGGACCTGTCCTCGACGAGCGGTATGCCGGCCGACATCAGCTACCTTCTGCTGCCGGTCTGACGGCCCGGCCTCACTTCAGATGTCGGGTGAAGAACAGGGTCGCGGCGTCCCCCGCGAACTGCGGGACGCCGGTGTGCCCGCCGAGGTTGGCGTGCAGGGACTTCTCCGTGGAGCCGAAGGCGTCGAACAGGTCCAGGGCCGCCTGCCGGTCGTTCCCTTCGTCGTCCCACTGCAACAGGACGTGGAGGGGAATGGTGACCTGCCGGGCTTCTTCGAACATGGAGCGAGGCACAAGGCTCCCGGCGAACAGAACAGCGGCAGAGATGCGAGGCTCGACCACAGCCAGCCGGATGCCGATGGACATCAATCCCCCCGAGTAGCCGACCGGGCCGCCGATCTCGGGCAGCGAAAAGCAGGCGTCCAGAGCCGCCTGCCATTCCGGGACCGCTTCGTCGACCAGTGGGAGGACGAGGGCGTCGACGATCTCGGGGCTGACGGGCTCGCCGGCCTCGATCGCCCGGCGCATGTCGGCACGGGCTCGCTCGGTGGCGGGCCGGCGGGGCCGGTCGCCGCTTCCGGGGAGTTCGATGGTGGCCGTGGCGAAGCCCTCCGCCGCGGAGTGCCGGGCCCGCGCCACCAGTCGGGGGTACATCTTCCGCAGCCCGAGGGGAGGGTGGCCGAGCAGGATCAGCGGCGTCGGTGCGGATGCGGATGCCGATGCGGGTGTCCACAGGATGCCGGGGATCTCGCCGAGGCTGAATTCGCGTTCGAGGACGCCGTCGTCGAGGCGTTGCTCGGAAATGACATGCATGGTCGTGCCTTTCGGGAGTGCACTGGAACGGCGCTCCCGGACGACCTATCGCCCGACCGTGGCCTCGGAGGAGAGCACCCATGTCGATACTGCGTTCACGGGTACCACCTCCTCGTTCTCTCGCACGGCCTCCGGGAACGTAGCAGTGGTCGCGGTGGTCCGCCAAACGACTTTCTCTCGCGGAGGCTCCGTGTCCGTGTGGGATGCCACGGGCACGGAGCCTCTCCGCGGAGTTGCTCGGGGTGTGGTCGCCACCTCCCGACTGGCGGCTCTGCGAACGCGGTTGCTTGTCCACCAGGGCGAGCGGACGGAATGGATCTTCGACGAGAGGGGTCCGCGCCTCCTGGGCGAGCGCACCGTGCCCCTCGACGACAGCGCTTGGGTAGGGCGGGAACGCCGGTGACCTCGGTTGTCCATCGTCGCCCGAGGGGTCACGGACCGGGCGCCGGTCAACCTCCGAACCTTGATGCGTGAACACCGGTGTTCGGCACCGACTCAGCGCCGACGCGCCACCGGATGATGTGCGGAGCCGGATGACGAGGGCGGCTGCGCCGGGGGTGTGGAGGAAGTCGGGGGTGTCTGGGAAGTCGTGGCCTCGCTTGCCATCACACAGTCCGCCACGGCTTGTGCCGCCTGGGTGAGGAACGCTGCCGGCAGTTCATTCGACGTCCACGGTGACCAGCCGTCCCACTCCTGCTCGGCGATCTGCTCCACCCGGTCGGCAGCCTGTGACGGCCTCACCCCGGGGAGCCGCAGGGCTGCCGTCGTCCAGCCGATCAGCTCGTTCACCTCGATGTACTGGTACCACTCGGCGTCATCCCAGCCGAGTCTGTCGGCGCGCCGGGCCCACGCCCACCGCAGGGCCCCCTCAGTGGCCTCGGCGGCCCGCTGTCGTGCTGTTCCCGTCGTCGTTCGGGCAGCGTGCTCGGCGTACCTCACCAGGTCCAACGTGGACTCGAACTCGAATCTGGCGAAGAAGTCGAGGTTCTCGGCGATGGTGTTTCGGAAGGCCCTGCCCCTGCCCCTGCCCCTGTCCCTGCCGTGGCTGCTCGATGAGTTCAGCCATGTGCCCAGCGGGGACGGCCACCCCCGGTCGTCGGGGGAACTGCGGTGAGCAGGGCGGATCACTGCGTCGAACCACCCCTGGGTGTAGGCGTCACGGGCGCCGACGATCGCATGAACGTCGGCGTCGGTCGCCGGTCTCCCCGGGTCCAGGTGGCCCCACATCACCACAAGCGAACGTTCCACGGCAACCCTCACCGCACGGTGAAGACTCTGCGGGGAAGCCTCCGCCCACGGCAGAAGGGCGAGATGGCAGGCGGCAAAAGGATCCTGATGGTTGGACACGGGTAGAGCCTATGACGTGTCCGGGAGACCGTGTGCGGAGCCGGATGACGAGGGCTGCGGCGGTGGTGGTGGTAGTGGTGTGGTGGTGGGCGAGGCAGAGGAAAGCATGGCCGGGTGGTCGTGGCCGCGTGAGTGCTTGCGCAGGCCGGCGCTTGGCCTGCGGTCGTCTCCGGGATGGCGTGCCGGATGTCCTGGAGCCGTGGACACTCGCGGCAGGGGCCGTCCACCGGCTGACCGGCGTCGAGGGGCATCAGGGGCACGAGCGAGGGACCTCCTCGTCGCATCAGGTCGGGCCGAGGAGGCCCTTGCCGTCCTTGCACACCACGCCCCTGCCAACCGCGACGCTCTCGCAATCCACCTGATCGACCTCGGCCGCGTCAAGGACGCGGTCGCGCTCCTTCAGCACCGAGAACCCGAGCCGGCCACGCACGTCTGGGCAGGTACCTTCTCCACCGAACCCCGACCCTGACGCACCGCACCCTCCGGGGCGTGTCCGTCGGCGGGGAACGGGGGAGAGGCCGGCCCCTGCGTGTGAGGGGGCCGGCTTTCTGAGCTGGGACGATATCGTTCGGTACGTCGCTACGACTGTTCTTGCCGATCAGCGCAGCGGACTGCCGGGTGCCGGGTGCCTGGTGTGGGTGCTGGGTGTCGCGGCAGTCGCGGGTAGCCCCGTGACCTCCGCGCGACCGTCATGTCGGTCGTCCGCCGAACTGCCAGTTGTGTACCTCGATCGCGGCATACCGGTCCGGGGTCAGGATGGCGCGTGCCGTCTCCGGGTCCGGCGCCCGGAGCAAGGCCGCCGTGCCCAGCCATGTGGTGCCGTTGTCGGACAACAGGGGCCCGTAGGCGATCAGTTCGTTTCGGTCGGCCGGCACGGCGAGGTCGGCGGGCCGGCCCGTTCCGAGGCCGAGTACCAGGTACCGGTTGCCGCCGGATCGGCCGCCGGGGAAGTCCCACATGGTGCGCCCCAGCAGGTTGCGCCACCGCCGCAGCAGTACGTCGCGGTAGACGCCGGCCTGGTGGCCGGGCTCGTCGAAGGCGAATGCGCGGGCGGTGGCGGGGTCCGGCAGGTCGACCATGTGCACGCTGCCGGTGGGCGTGCCGCCGTCCCGGGACAGGGTGGGGCCACGGGCGATCATCTCCCGCGCGTACGAGTCCATGTAGGACCAGTGCTCCTCCAACAGCTCCTTCCGCAATCCCTCGGAACCGGGCCGGTCTCGGTGGTAGACGAAGAACTCCATGCGCGAAGGATCTCGTCAAAAAGGCGGTCCGGTCGAGAGGCTTTCACGCACCGGCCGCCCGACGGCCCCTCCAACCGGCATGCGCAGACCCTCTGTGGTGCCCGGCCGGCCCGGCATGCTTCAACTCGCGCAAGGATCTGGCTCACCGCAGCCTGACGCTGCGCCGCAGCAGACGCTCGAACCGGGACCCGTCCACCTTGCCAAGCGAACAACACGGAACGGGGCGAAGAGTCTCTGAAGCGGCACCAGCTTGGTTCCGGTTCTACCTCCGGTCCTGCCTCCGGCTCGGCAACTGGTCGGTGGTCTCGGCCGCTTCGGGTTTCTTGGTGAAGGGCCGGACGACCGGCTGCTGCCTCGCGCCCGGAGTGCTGCGGCTCGGTAGCCGCCGCAGGCGTCGCCGGCGCCGCGCCGCGCCGCGTGGCGCGGCGTCCCGGACGGTACGGCTGCGGCGGCGAGAGGGGAGCGTGCATCCGACGCTTCGGTGAGTTGCGCGGTCAGGTGGGCGTTCCCCTGCCCACGACGCGACAGACCGCACGCCGCATGTCCGCGACACCTTGACCTGCGTGCGGGCCTACCCGTCCCGCAGCCGGTGTTCTCGCGTTGTCGGTGGCAGGGGAGAGGATGCCTGCATGACACTGCTGCCGATCACCGCGCCCGCCTCCTTGTCGGACGTCCACCACCTCGACCCCGAGGCCGACGGATGGGGAGTCAGGGTCGACCACGCGGTGGCGACGGCGGCCGGGGACACCTACGTGCTGGCCGGCCTGCGCCGCTACCGCGGACGTGCGGCCGGCCCGGCCGACCCCGCCGAGCAGGATTTCGGGTACCAGCTGATCACCCGCCACGGCTCCGACGGAGAGCCCACCGCCACGGCCGTCTTCGGACAGGCGGTGCCGGGCGGCGGCCCTTCGGTCATACAGGAGGGCGAGGCGGCGACCCTGGCCGTCCTCCCGGACGGCGCGATAGCCGTCAGTTCCAAGCCCGGCAGCACTCACGTCCTCTCCCCGGACCTGGACGAGGTCCTCGCCTCCTGGCCGATGACCTGGGGCTGGCAGAAGCAGCATGACGCCGGGGACGACCCGTTCGCCGCGTCGATCGCCGTCACCCCCGCGGGCCGGCTGCTGTGCATGACCTCCGAGTACGGGCTCTACAACTGGGCCGGCGCCCACCCCAACATCGTCGCCGTTTCCGAACCCGGTACCACCCTCGGCCCGGGCCGCAAGCCCGTGCTGCGCGCCATCGCGACGCTGGACGCGCGTACCCACAGCCAGAGCGACGCCGACTCGTACGCGCACGTGCGGTACGGCGACGAGCCGGTGGGGGGCGGCAACCGGCCCTCGCCCTCGTTGACCGAGGCCCCTGTCGGAGCTGACCGGGACCAGCGGCAACCTCTACGGCTACCTCGACTCCAAGATGACCCGTCCGGCAGCGCTCGGCGACGACCTCTTCGTCGTCCCGGTCTTCGGGAAGATCTACCGTTCGACCAACCGGGGGCAGGAGTTCAGCTTCGCCCTCGTCGACGACCAAGGCGCGTTGCGGGGCCGGCTCGGAGGCTTGCACCTGCGCGAGGACAGCCCCTTCACCCGCTTCGACTTCACCGTCGTCGCCGACCCGCACCGCGCCCGTGCCTTCCACCTCAACCGCTACGGCCTGTACGCGTGGAGCGCCGACGGGGTGCTGCGCGCCCGGATGTCCACTGCGGAGAAGCCGTTCAAGCCCCTCGTCCACTTCGCCCTGCTGGAGTGCACACCCGCAGGGGAGCTGCTCCTCGCCCACCGCAAGCAGCACCTGCTGCTGAGGGTGCAGGTGCCGCAGGACCTGGACGACCTGGCGGTGGCGGTGGAGGACGCGCTCAAGGCCTACGGGCGCGAGCGCACCGCGCTGAAGAGGCAGTACGCACCTGTGAACTGGCTCTGGTCGGACAGCACGGCCACCGTGAACCATCTCTGACGATCCGTCATCGCGATTGCCTTGCCGGCGCCGCTGCCGATGCCGATGCCTCCGGGGAGGACCGCGCCGACAGCACCGATGCCCGATGGGTCCGGCTCGCCGTCGGATGGCGGCCCCCTCGGGGGGCGTCTCTGCTTCCAGGCGGGGCTGCCGCATCCGTGCGACGCGGTGGCGGTCGAGCGTGTGGGCGTGGGCGTCCGGGCGTGGGCGGTCGAGCGTCCGGGCGTAAAAGAGGAGGACCGTTGTCGGTGCCGGGTGCGAGGATCGCCGGTGGTCGGAGAACCGACCTCGGCGGGGGGACGGACATGAACATCGAGAGCACGCACGTATGGCCGCGCGGGGCGACGCCGGCCGACATGTTCCGGTTGGAGGCGTGGCTCGCCGGGCACGGCTGGGAGGTCGACCCCACGGTCTACATGGCCGGCGCGGGAGGCGCGGCCGTGCAGGTGCGGCGTATCGACGCGGCTTGGGCCGACGGAGAGGTGGGGCTGCTGATCCTGCCCGCGGAGACCGTGGTGTGGGACGGGAAGCGGATGCGGATCGCACCCCGAGCCGCCGTTCCTGCTCGCTGCGCCGCCTCGTAGCCACTGGCGGGTCCTGCATGCGACAGTCGAATGCGCACCGTCGAATGCGCGCCGTCGAATGCGCACAGCCGAATGTGAGCAGTCGAATACGAACAGCCCCCTCGACCTGGTGGTCGAGGGGGCTGTCGTGTTGGTAGCGGGGACAGGATTTGAACCTGCGACCTCTGGGTTATGAGCCCAGCGAGCTACCGAGCTGCTCCACCCCGCGTCGGTAGGACCAACCCTACGCCACCGGCGGAGTGCTTCCGACCGAATTTTGATGCCGTCCCGCCTGGAGTGAGCCAAGGGGATGGGGCCGGCGGCGCCGCAGACCGGCAGGTCCGGGGCCTGCGATTCCTGACCGGCGTCGACAAGTCCCCTGTCCGGCACGGCTGATCAGTGCGGTACCGGGGGTGTGCTGCGGGGCGGCCTCGGGGGCCCACGAGTGCGGTGATGAGTTCGCGGGGCGCGGTCTTGGCCGGCCGCCCCGGTGGAGTCTGCTTCGTCTCCCGCGCATCACCCGTTCCCCACCGCCACGAGACGAAGGGACCCACGGATGTGGTGCGGCGTAGGCTCGCCGGATGAGCGGACAGGGGTGGGGAAGGCAAGTCGGCGCGTTGGTGGGGGTTTTGGCCCTGGTGGGGGCGTTGGCGGGGTGCGACGCTCTGGCCGAGGAGCTCGGGGAGGCGTATCCGTCGGCGAAGCCGGTGCCCTGTCCCGAGAGCGGCGTGCGCCTGCTGGAGGGCGAGGTGAACGCGGCGATGGGGCTGCGGGTGGCCGACGTACAGCTCCTGAACTGTGGTGCGAAGGTCTACGAACTGGAAGGCCACCCGCAGGTCCGCCTGCTGGACCGCGAGCGGCGGCCGTTGGAGGTGTCCGTGGCACCGGGGAACAACGGGGTGACGGGGGCGGGGGCGGGGCCGGTGACGGGGACGAGTGAGGACGCCGGGGACGGTGTTCCGCCGCAGAAGGTGGTGTTGCAGCCGGGACAGGCGGCTTCGACGGGGCTGGTGTGGCGCAACCTGGTGACGGACGGGACCACGCGGGCGACCGAGGGGTGGGTGCTGGAGGTCGTACCGAAGCCGGGGGCGCCCCGGCTGACGCTGGAGCTGAAGTACCCGGTGGACCTCGGGAACACCGGCCGCGTCGGCGTGAGTCCGTGGCGCACACTTTCCGGCTGAGTGCGCGAGCGCCGGCTCAGCGGCCGCCTTGAGCCGCGGGCGACGGGAGTCTCCCCGCCGCCCGGGGCGATGGTCAGGGACGGACGCCGCCCTCCAGCAGGGCCAGCACGGCCCCGCGCAGGCAGGCGTCGGTGCCCGCCGTGCGACGGCCGGCGATGCCGGAGCGGAACAGGGCTGACCCCTCCATGAGCATGACGAACACCTCGGCCCTGTGGTGCGCTTCGTCCACGCTCAAGCCCGGTGTCCGGTCCCGGAGGAACTCGGCCACGTGCGTGACGTACTGGTCGTAGAACGCGCGGACCGCCGCTGCCGCCTCGTCGTCGTGCGCGGCCAGCGCCCACACCTCGGTGAACAGCCGGACCAGGCGCGGGTCGTCGTGGTCGGACAGCAGGCTGTCGAGCAGCGCTTCGTACCCGTTGCCGTGCGCGGGGGCGACGGTGAGGGCGCTGACCCGTTCCAGGGACGAGGAGAGGACGCCTTCGAGGAGCGCCGACAGGAGGGCGGCGCGGGTGGGGAAGTAGTACTGGAGGTGGCCCAGGCGGACGCCGGCCTCCTCGGCGACGGCCCGCAGGGTCAGTTCGGACCCTCCGGACGAGGTGAGGACGCGCTCGGCCGCGTCGAGGAGAGCCGTACGCCGCTGGCGGCCCTTGGGCGTGGGTCCGGATCCCTTGGGCGTGGGCCCGGGTGCGGCGCTCACGCGGCGGCTCGCGTTTCGGTCCCGCCGCGGCCCGTACCGAAGGAGTCGTCCTCGTCGAAGACGATGCCGACACCGTGCCCGACGAGCAGCTCGACCGCACGGGCCGGATCCGGATGCTGCTCGGGGAAGACCAAACCCAGGGGCGCGGGGGAGCCGTCGGAGCCGAGGACGCGGCGCAGGCCCACGACCGCCCCGACCGCCGTCAGGTGGTGCTGGCCGAGCGGGTCGGTGACGGTCACGGTACGTGTCCGCCCGCGGTGGGTGACGTCCACGCGCAGCCGGGCCGTACCGCCCTCGCCCGGGGAGTGGAGCAGGGCCCGGCGTGCCGGAGCCCAGCGTTCTCCGCCGGCCCAGCGGAAGAATCCCGTGCCGCGCAGAGCGAGGATCGCGCGGGTCGCGGCCGGGGAACTGAACCCGATGCGGGTGGCCGCGGTGGTGGTACCGAGCGTCAGCGGCAGGGTGAACTGTTCCGGGGTGTCGATGCGCGCCACACGCAAGGGCGTTCCAGCGATGCGCACCGTGCGGGACTCGGTCATCGGAGAGGCGAGCCGGCGCCGCCCGCCGTCCACGACCTCGTACGCCACGCCCAGTCGGTCCATGAACTCGACGGAATCGGCTCCGGCCCGGTCGGCCATGTCCCACCGGACGGCGATCTCGACCTGCTCGGCGCCGCCCAGCTCCTCGGCAAGGGCTGCTGCGACCAGGCTGCTGACCCCGCCCATCCAGGCGGACGACAGCAACACCGGCGCCGTCGGCCGGAGCAGGGCGGCGACGGTGACCGCCCGCTGCACACGGCCGGTCCACCGGGTGATGTCGACGTAGGGCACGCCGGCGGACGCGGCGGCATGAAGCACCCGATCCTCCGGATCGTTGACCGAGCTGATGACGGCGCGAACGCCCGCCCGGAAGGGCGTGGGGTCCGCCAGGTCCCAGGCGCGCACTTCGGCCCCGACCTCGGCGGCCAGCGCCCTGCCGCGGTCGGGGTTGCGGCCGGTGAGCAGGGTGGGGGTGTCCGTGGCCAGGATGCGGGCGATCTCGGCGCCCACGGTGCCGTATCCGCCGGTGATCAGGACGGGGCCGGAGGGGTCGGCGTGCAGTTCGTCGAACTGGTCGGTGCTCATGGGTCACACTCTAGGTCGGATGACCTAAAAATGCGATTCCCCTCGTCGGCGTTCAGGTGTTCAGGTGTTCAGGTGTCCAGGCGTCCCGGTGTTCCGGTGTTCCGGTGGCCAGGTGTCACGACGTCCCGACGTCCCGGTGTCCCGACGTCGCCCAGAGGCCGCGCGCCGTCGGTCGCGCCGCTGTGGCCACGGCCGTGGACCGGTCGGTGGATGGGGTGCGCGGCGGCTGCGGAACGCGATCCTGTCCACCCGGCGCCATCCCGGCCGGCGTCAACTCCAGGACCGCCACGTGGATCGGACCAGCCGTTCGCGCGTGCTCGACGTCCTCGTCGCCCGGCTGTCCACGCCCGCCCACGCCCGTCCACGCAGTCGATGCCGTGAGCCCGTACCTGCCGGCCACCCGCTCCTCAAAGGAACTCCTCAGTGCCCCGACGGCCATGCGCTGTCCGGAAGTAGCCTAGATCGGGACGCACTTCGAGCTGTGAGGTCTGCTCGGGACCCGCTCCCTCCACCTGGAGGGCGAGTCCGACCGGCAGAACGAATGGCAGAAGTGGGGATCCTCGGTACCGCTCCCACTCGCAGTTGACTTCCGGGAGCATGCCGCTCGCCGTCTCCGGCGGGAGTGAGTCCAGCTCACTCGCGGTCAGCCGGCCGATGACCTCGGTGCTGTGCGGCCAGTCCGGGCGGTGCCCGGAGCGGGTGCCAAGGGACGTCTGCCCGGGAGGTGGGGGCGCGCTCACGTGGACGGCGGATGGGTGCCCCGCGCGCCCCGCGGTCGGCACGCCCGGCAGTCGGCGCGGCGCGCAGGACCGGTCCGATCAGCCCCCGTGGACGGTGCCCGGGGGCCGCGGGGTCACTTCACCCAGCCCGTGTAGCTCTGGCCGCCGTGTGGGGCGCGCGGTTCGGGGCGGCGGCCCGGCTCCTCGTGGCCGAGCATCGCCGAAGCCGCCCGGACGAGCCAGGCGTTGACCGACAGGCCCTCCCGGCCGGCCGCTTCCTCGATCCTGGACTTCAGCTGCTCGGGCGGACGGAAGTTGATCCGGGAAGTGGCGCCGTCCTTCACGGAGGTGCCGACCGCCAGTGGCGGCGGCGCGACGTCGAGCGGCTGTGCGGCGGGGCCCCCGGCCGGGTTGTCGGACGGCGGAAGGGTGACGACGAAACGCGGGTCCAGGCCTCGCAGCCGGACCTCGACGGAGCCCGGGGCGAGCTCCCGGGTGATCTCGTCCGCGGCCGTGGACAGGGCGTCGAGCAGGACCAGCCGGACGGCGGAGTTCAGGGGCGCGACCAGCCGTTCGGCGACTTCGCGCGTCTGCGCGTCGCCCGCCTCCGCGGCGGTCACCAGTTCCTGCCGCAGATCGTCGACAAAGCGCATGAGGTCCATGGCGTCATCCTCACGTCGGCGTGGGGCGACGTGCAAGTCGCCCGGCTCGGCCCGAGCCGGGCGCCCGGGCTACGCCGGCGCCCGGGCCAGGCGGTGTCGTGGGTGCCGGCGGCCAGTTCCTCGACGAACGTGACGAACAGGGCCGCGGTGGAATGAGCGTAGAAGTCGCTGACCGTCACGCGGGACAGACCTCGCTCCCGCAGGGCGCCGAGCGCGTGCACGACCAGGAGCGAGTTGCCGCCGAGCTCGAAGAAGTCGTTCGACCTACGGCACCACCCCGCCACACCACCTCCCATGCCGGGGTGGCCCGCGCCGGCGCACCGGCCGGGGGGATGGAGGGCAGCACGGTGAGCGTCGAGGGGGCCATGTAGTCGAGGGGGCCATGTGCTCGGGAAGGAGCTCGGCGTACTCGGGAAGGACTCGGTGGGCTTCGTCCGGATCTCGTCCAGCTCGATCCGGTGCCCATGGACGTTGACCCGATTCCGTTGGCGCCATCGTGGCGCCAACGGAGATGTGCCGGCGCCAACGGGATGGATTCAGCCCGGCCACCCCTTTGGCTGGTGCGATCGAACCTCGATGAAGAATGGCGTTTTGACGGGGTTGTGTATGGCGCCATAGTTCTGCCATTGTGGCGCCATGAAGTCGACGCCCTTCGTCGAGAACGTCCGCGACGAGTTCCTTCTCGCCGCGGAGGCAGCAGGGGAGGAGGCCCTCGCCGTCGCGGAACGCCTCGCTTCCGCGCTGGAGGCCTCCGTACGACTGACCCTCCTCGGTGCTCTGTCCGCGGCGGCGGACGAGGTCTCCCGCGACCTCGCCCCGCAGGCCGTCGAGGTCCGGCTGCGCGGGCTTGACCCCGCTGTCGTGGTGAGCCCACCGGCCGGCCCTCGCACCGCGAAGGCGCCACAACCGCAACCGGACCAGCAGCCGCAACCGGACCAGCAACCGGAGCCGTACCCGCCCGCCACCGAAGAGGACGGGGCTCCGGCACGCGTCAACTTCCGCCCGCCGGAACACCTCAAGGCGCGCGCATCGAGGAAGCGGCCGCCGGCCGGGAGGGCCTCTCGGCGAACACCTGGCTGGTCCGGGCTGTCACCGCGCCCCTGGGCGGGACGTCCCGCCCCGAGGACCCGCCGGTGCAGGAAGGGCAGTACGACGTGGGCTGGGTGCGCTAGCGCACCCGCCCGCACCGACGGTCCGCCGGCGCACAGCCCGCACGGCCCGCACCGACGGCTCACCAGGGAAGGCCGGCAAGCATGACAACGTTCAAGACCCCGGGACCGATCTCGGCTCGCATCGAGATCCCCCACGGCAACCTGTCCATCAGGGCGGGAGACCGCGACGACACCGTCGTCGAGGTGCGTCCGACCGACCCCACCGACCCCGCCGACGTCAAGGCCGCCGAACAGGCCCGCGTCGACTGCACACAGGACCGGCTCTCGGTCCGCGTCGCCGGACAGGGAATCCACTGGCCGGGCGCCGGCCGCCGGGTCGGTTCCGTGGACCTGGAAGTCGAACTGCCCGCCGGATCCCAGGTCCGCGGCCGCGGCACCGAGGTCACCCTGCGGGCCGAGGGCCGGCTCGGCGAGTGCCGGTTCGAGGCCGCGCACGGCGACTTCCGCTTCGACGAGGCGGGGTCGCTGCGGCTCAGCACGTCGCGGGGCGAGATCGCCGTCGGCCACGCCGTCGGCAGCGTCAGGATCGGCAACGGCTCGGGCGGCGTCCGCGTCGACAGGATCGACGGCTCCGCCCACATCGGCAACGACCACGGCGAGACCCGGATCGGGGAGGTCACCGGCGAGCTGCGACTGAGCGGCATGAACGGCGACTTCCACGTGGAGAGGGCCCACGGAGACGTCGAGGCGAAGACCGCCCACGGCCGGATCCGGCTCGCCGAGATCATCCGCGGCACCGTCGTGCTCACCGCCTCCTCCGCCGAGATCGAGATCGGCATCCGGGAGGGCACGGCCGCCCGGCTCGACGTGAGCACCCTGACCGGAAGCGTGCACAACGGGCTGAAGGCCGTCGGCGGTCCCACGACGGGAGACGAGATCGCCGAGGTGCGCGTGCGCACCTACAGCGGCGACATCACCGTCCACCGATCCTGATCACTGACACCGATCCTGATCACCGCTCACCGCTCACCGCTCACCGCTCACCGCTCACCGTTCCTGAACGCATCCCGCCCACCCCGGAGACGGGCCCCGGCACACCTGCGAACGCGGACAGTCGAGGCCGGGTGGGCCCGGGGGTCCTTCGTCCCCCCGTGGCTCCTGGGCCGCCGCCCGATCGTTCCCCCACCGGAGAGACGTGCACCCATGAGGGAAGAGTCATGACAACAGTCGATCGGGTCGTGATCGACGTCGAAGGCCTGCGCATGAGTTACGGCACCGCCGAGGTCCTGCGGGATGTCACCTTCCGCGTCCGGCACGGGGAGGTGGTCTGCCTGCTCGGGCCGAACGGAGCGGGCAAGACGACCACGCTGGAGATCCTCGAGGGCTTCCGCACCCGCTCCGCCGGCCGGGTCGAGGTCCTGGACACCGACCCGGCGCACGCCGACGAGCCCTGGCGGGCTCGGGTCGGCGTCGTCCTCCAGTCCTGGCGCGACCACGGTCGCTGGCGGGTCCGCGAGCTGCTGGCGCACCTCGGCCTCTACTACGCCCGGTACTCCACCGAGTACGTCCGGCGCCCCTGGGACACCGACGAGCTCGTCGCCGCGGTCGGCCTGACCGCGCAGGCGGACAAGAAGGTACGGATGCTCTCCGGCGGCCAGCGCCGCCGCCTCGACGTCGCCGTGGGGATCGTGGGCCGCCCCGAACTGCTCTTTCTGGACGAGCCGACCGCCGGACTGGACCCGGTCGCCCGGCGCGAGTTCCACGACCTCGTGGCCCGCCTCGCCCGCGAACAGGACACCAGCATCGTCCTGACCACCCACGACCTGCACGAGGCGCAGAAACTCGCCGACCGCATCATGATCCTCAGGGGCGGCCGGATCATCGCCGACGGCACCGCCTCGGAACTGGCGAAACGCATCGTCGGCGAGGACGAGGTCCGCTGGTCGCGCGACGGCTCGCAGTACCACCGGACGACCTCGGACTCCACCAGGTTCGCCTTCGACCTCTTCCGACAGTACGGGGAGTCGATCACCGATCTGGAGATCCGCAAGGCGACGCTGGAGGACACCTACCTCTCCCTGGTGCGGCAGCAGGCCGACGCCGGCGGAGCCGAGACCCGGGCGGCCGCCCCGGCGCGAGAGTTGGGGGAACCGGCCCGATGAACAGGACCGCACTGCGCGCGGGATGGGACCGCGGCGGCATCGAACTGCGCCAGTCGTTCACCAACGGCGGCGATCTGTTCAACCACTTCCTCTGGCCGGTGCTGATGCTGGTCGTGCTCTACTTCCTCAGGGACGTGTCCTTCGGGGACAACGGATTCGAACTCGGCACCCTGGTCCTGCCCGGCATCCTCGGCATGAACGCCGCCATGGCCATGGTCTCGATGAGTCAGCTGCTGACGGCGGAACGCGAGGACGGAACGCTGCTCAGGGCCAAGGCGACCCCGCACGGCATGCCCGCCTACCTCATCGGAAAGATCATTTCCGTGGCGGGCGGCGTGATCGTCGACCTCGCCATCTTCCTCGTTCCGGCCCTGTTCCTCATCCCCGGCCTCACCGTCGGGGATCTGGGTTCCTGGCTGACGCTGGGCTGGGTCCTGCTCCTCGGCCTGGTCGCCACCCTGCCGATCGGCGCGGTCCTGGGATCGGTCTTCAGCAGCGCCCGCAGCCAGGGCCTGCTCACCCTGCCCATCCTCGCCATGATCGGCACCTCCGGGATCTTCTACCCCATCACCTCGATGCCCGAATGGGTGCAGTGGGTCGCCCAGGTCTTCCCGATCTACTGGCTCGGCCTCGGCATGCGCTCGGCCCTGCTGCCCGACGACGCCGTCACCGTCGAACTCGGCGAGTCCTGGCGCCACCTGGAGACCGTCGGAGTGCTCACCGCCTGGGCGGTGGTCGGCTTGGTCCTCGCCCCGATCGTGCTGCGCCGCATGGCCCGACGGGAGTCCGGCTCGACCGTCGCCGCCCGCCGCGAGAAGGCCATGCAGCGCGTCGGCTGAGAAACCGGAGCCGCGGCTGCCACGTACCGTCGTACATCCCTCCGCGCCGCTCCTGCCGCCCCCGCGTGCCATCGCGGGGGCCGCACCGGCCATCCCGTCACCGGGACAACGCCCGTCGTACGAAACCTCCTTGACCCCGCGGACCGCCCGCAGAGGACGAGAAGCCCACCTGCCCCGCACGCTGGTACGGGTGCGCGGCGCGGGGGCGTGCGGTGGCCGGGGGTCACCAGGTCACGGTGACGAGTACCGTCCCTTCGGTGGTGCGGACCGACACCCTGCCCGTGTCGCCGTAGACCTCGCGCCGCCAATCGGCGAAATGCCGGGCGAGGCGGAGTGCGGCGTCGCGGCTGAGGGCGTCGTCGGTGAAGTGGGAGGCGAAGGTGATGCTCGCCTCCCCGGCAGCGCTCACCTTCCGGACGCGGGTCTCCCGCACGGACTCTTGGGAGACGGTGCCGTCGTCGGCCTTGGTGAGGTGGGGTCCGAGGTAGGCCTGGAAGTCCCGGGTCATGTCGAACCAGTCCGCGGGCCCGCAGGGGCCGCCCCCGTTGCCGATCTCCCCGTCGGTCGGCGGCCCGGCATCCCCGCCGGCGGTCTCCTGGTCGGTGGGTGGGCCCGCGTACCCGCCGGTCTCCTGGTCGGTGGGGGGTCCGGCGTTGCCTCCGGTCTCTTCGTCCGTCGGTGGGCCCGCGTACCCGCCGGTCTCCTGGTCGGTGGGTGGGCCCGCGTACCCGCCGCTTTCCTCGTCCGTCGGCGGCCCCGCGTACCCGCCGCTCGGGGCGTCGGTCGTCGTGTCGAGGCCGCAGTCGGCGGTCGGCGAGAGGGAGGGCGCGGGCGCGGGGCCTGCCGCCCCGCCCGATGCCGTGCCGCCGCACCCCGCCACCAGGGCGCACAGGAGCCCCGCCACCACCACGCGCCCGGCCGCCGCAACTGTTTTCCCCGCCATGTACTTCCCCCTCGGTCCCTCCTGAAGAGGGCATCCCACCGGGGCCGGTTCCCCCATCCCGGGACCACCGTCAGAACGACGCGCCGCACGCCTTCAAGTGCCGGAACGAACGGTCAGCCCCGCGTGGGCCGCTGCGTCGAGAAGGGTTCGCCGCAGCTCCTCCACTACCTCGGCGGGCAACGGATCGCGGTCGGAGATTTCCCGTACCGACCTTCCGACCGGTCCCGGAGAGCGTCCGATACGAGAAGAGCCGGGGCGGCGCATGGCCCGACGCACGGCTCGACGCGCGGCCCGGCGCATGGCTCGACCATGCTCACCACGCGAGATCACGTCGACGGCGGGCCCTGGTGGCCGTCGCGGGGAGCGTCCCAGCGCATCAGGTTCTGGAACAGCTCGGCCTGCTCGATCGCGTCGTCCAGGGCGTTGTGCGTGTGGGGGCGCGAGGACAGCAGGTGACCCGGCATCGACCGCTTCGTCGCCTCCGTGATCCGCACGTCGGCCTTGGCCGCGTACAACGACTTCAGGTCCAGGCAGCGGGAATGGCCGAACGGCGAACCACCGTCCGCGAACCGCATGAAGTACCAGTACATCCACATCCAGTCGTAACCCAGCGGGTACGCGACGAACACCGGCCCGGCGCCCAGCTCGTCGGACACGGCGGCCAGCCACTCGGCCGCGCCGTTCATCGCCTCGACCGGATCCAGCCCTTCCCGCGCCAGCCGCCCGCGGTCCAGTCCGCCGACCGCCAGGGCCTGCGGGTCGAAGGCGTCACTGATCGGCTTCAGCTCGGCGTAGAAGGTGCGCTCGGCGGGGTCGACCACCTGGAACCCGTCGCCGTCGCGGAACCCCGCGACCGCCAGACCGAAGCTCGACATCGAGAACGGACCGGGTACCGGCCCGTCGGCCTCCACGTCGGCCGACACGTAGAACTCTGCTTTCGCCATGCTCTCGCCCCTTCCGAGATCCCGTCGATTCTGCCGGCTTCGTCGATTCCGCCAATTCCGCCGATTCATTCGGCATTGGCGGCTTGCGCGGCTTGCGCGGCTTGCGCGCGAGGCAGGCGAGCACGCGGGCGAACCGCTCGGACCAGTCGTCCGACGGGTCGGCACAACCGACGGCCTCCTCCAGCACGGACGGCGTGTGGCGCCCGTGGTGGTACTGGCGCGTCTTCGTCCCCTTGCGCGCCTTTTGCGCGCCTTCCACCGCGGCTCGGCGACCGGACAGGGGCCGCAACCGTCGAGTTGGGCCCGCATCATCGCCGCGACGTGTCCGGCCAGGGCAGTCGGCGAGACCGGGGCGCCCACCCGGCTGTGCACCGCGCGGTCGACGGCCTGGCCGATGGCGCACTCCACCAGACGTCGATCCGAGGCCGGGTACGGAGCCAGATCGCGGCGCATGACCTCGCCCGGCAGGGGCGTGATCCAGCCCAACAGATGGGCGGCTAACGCCATTTCCGGCTCGTCCAGGTCGTTCCGGCCCTGGCGCTACCGGCCGGCGTGACCGACCACACGCCGAACCACTGCTCGGCGTCGAACTCCTCGAACCGCTCCACCTCGGTGAACCCGAGCTTCGCCGCGAGGCGCATCGAACGGATGTTGGCCGTCTGGGTGCAGAGCACCACCGGCTCGCCGGGAAACGCGCCGGCAAACCAGTCGAGTGCCGCCGCGCACGCCTCGGCGGCGTACCCTCGTCCCCAACTCTCCGGCAGGAACGTGTAGCTGAGCTCGGCCTCCTCGCCATCCTGACGGATGTGCCCCGGGCGGTCCGCGTTGCGCCGATCGAGCGTGACCGCGCCGATCATGGCTCCCCCGAGATCGATCACGAAGAGGCCGGGACGCCGTCCGGGCACCCCAGGCACCGTCCGCTCCAGCTCGCCCCGCGGACGGGGGCCACCCAGGAAGGTGCGTACCTCCGACGAGGCGAACAGCTCGATGAACGCCGCACGGTCCCGGGCCTCGGACTCCCGCAGCACGAGCCGTTCGGTGCTGATCGGGGCAGGCGGCCATGCCGTGGGGTCGAGCTCGAGTGCGGTCACGGCGGGCAACCTATCGTGTCGGTAGTCCGACGGAGAGGGCCTCACACCGCCGGAGGTGCGGGGAACGTGACGCTCTGGTAGCCGTTCCGGGGGTCACGGACGCAGTCGAGGCAGGGCGCGAGGTCCTCCAGGTCGACGTCGTCGGCGACGACGAGAGTCCGGTGCCGCGGATCGGCCGGCCCGCCTCGCGGCCCGGGACGTGGGGGCCGCCTCCGTCGGGATCCGGCCGAGCTTCTTCACGTCGACGTGGACGAGCGCGCCGGGCCCCTCGCGTTCGCAGGGGCTCCGGATCACGGTGCCGGCGGGGCGGTCGATCAGGCGAGCCGGAGCAGGCCGTGTCGGGTCAGGATCCGGTGGACGGTCGAGGCGGGCAGGCCCGGGAGCGGGCCGCCGCCCCTGGCCGCATCGAGGGGCGCCCGGCTGTTCAGGGAGCGCCGGATCGGGCACACGGTGTCTGCCATGCTCGCCCCACTCCTTCAGCCCGGGAGCCCCCATGACCCTCACCCAAGATTCCGCCGAGTCGGGCCCGCAGCCCACTCCGCCGCTGAGCGTGCCGACCGTCGACGCCCGGGTGGCCAGGTTGCGGCGGCGCTTGGAGCGTCTGATAGGGATCGCGGCGACCGAGGGCAATGCCGTCACCCCTCTGCGCAACGGAGACGAGATCTTCGCCGCGATGCTGGCCGGTATTCGGGGTGCTCGGCACACCGTGGACATGATGACGTTCGTGTACTGGAAGGGTGACATCGCCCGTGACTTCGCCCAGGCACTTGCGGAGCGGGCTCATGCGGGAGTGCGGGTACGGCTGTTGCTCGACGGCTTCGGGAGCCGTCTGATCGAGAGGGAGCTGCTGGACTCCATGGAGGAGGCCGGGGTGAAGGTGGCCTGGTTCCGCAAGCCGCTCTACCTTTCCCCGCTCAAGCAGAACCACCGCTGCCACCGCAAGGTCCTCGTCGTCGACGAGGAGACCGCGTTCACCGGCGGGGTCGGGATCGCCGAGGAATGGTGCGGCAACGCGCGCAACGCACAAGAATGGCGCGACACGCATGTCGAGGTCCGAGGACCCGCTGTCGACGGGATCGCCGCCGCGTTCGCCCAGAACTGGGCCGAGTGCCACGAAGAGCTCTTCGACGACCATGATCGATTCGTCGACCACCGGCCGCAGGGCGACGCCATCGTGCAGGTGGTGCGCGGCTCGGCGAGTTTCGGCTGGCAGGACATGCAGACGTTGGTACGGGTCATGCTGGAGTCCGCCGAGGAACGCTTCCGCCTGGCCACCGCCTACTTCTCACCGGATGCGTACTTCATCGAACTGCTGTGCGCGACGGCCAGGCGGGGGGTCGAGGTGGAGATCCTGCTCCCGGGTCCCCACACCGACAAGCGGGTCTGCCAGCTCGCGGGCCAGCACCACTATGAGGACCTCGTCTCCTGCGGGGTGAAGATCTACCAGTACCAGCCGACGATGATGCACGCCAAGGTCATCACCGTCGATCGTGTCGCCGCTCTGGTCGGATCCACCAACTTCAACCGCCGCTCCCTCGATCATGACGAGGAAGTCATGCTCGCCGTACTGGACGAACGATTCACCGGGGTGCTCGACGGACACTTCGACGAAGACGTCGCGGCGAGCGAGCTGATCCGCGAGGGCCGCTGGAAGAGGCGCCCAGCCCTTCAGCGGGCTCGAGAACTGGCCGTGCAACCCATCCGTCGATTCCTGTGACCAGGCCGGCGCCCGTGCCGTTCTCCTGCGGCGCGGAGCTCCGGAACCCCAACAGTCCGGCCAGAACGCCGCGGGCCGGCTCCCCTGGGCGCGCGACCGGTCGCACGGCGCGCCGGCCGGAGGCGGATCCCGGGCTCCGCGCCCGAGGGCGGCGGCCGCGCGCCGGTGAGAGGCGACGCCGGTAGGGAGGGTGCTCGGCATGCCCCTCGTGATGCCGGTACTCGCCACTGCGATCATCCCGAGAACCCCCGGTTCAGGTGACGGACAACCGGGCTTTCGAGGACCGTGCGGCGGCACCTCGGGGGGCGGCCGCGGAGTAGGACGTGGGCGGCAGATGAGCCTGGCGCAACGAGAAGCCGGTGTCCGACGCCATCACCGCGGTGGCGTACGGACCCAAGGGCTACGTCAGGGCTGCCGGAGGACACGACAAGGTGATCCGAACCCGGACCAGCCCCGAGTCCGGCCGAAGGCGTTCGAGGGACACACCGATTCGAGGGACACACCGAATCGATCACCGTGTTGGCCCTCGGCCCCGACGGGGCGTACCTCGCCGGCGTCAGCGGCAGGGTGGTCCCCTCCTCCGGCCGTCGTCGCCGCGAGCGGGCCGCCCCCGCCGGCTCCGCTGCCCTCGCGCCCTCGTACAGTGCGGCCACCACGCACGGGGACACGAGGGGGGCCGCATGAAGGACGAACTGCCGAGGCCGTGGCTCTGGGTGAACACCGCCTCGAAGGCCATGATCGCCCTGGCGGTGGCCGGGTTCTTCGCGGCCTCGGTGGCCCTGCAGTTCAACTACGGCTACCCGCTCCTCGTCGAGGCGGACGGCCGCTCCATGGCCCGCCTCTACCCCAAGGGCGATCTGGTCGCCGGCGAGTCCGTGGACACGGCGGACATCCGACGGGGCGACGTGGTCCTCTTCTCCGAGACCGTGCAGCGTGACTACGCGCCGTCCGTGTACCGGGTGGTGGCCCTGGGAGGGGACGTCCTCGCGCATCGGCCCGGCGAAGCGCACCTGACGCTCAACGGCGAGCCACTCGAAGAGCCGCACCTGCCCCACGGGCTGACGCCACAGGAAGCCGGCGGCGCGTACGAGGTGACCGTCCAGGCCGGCCGCTTCGCCGCGCTCGACGACGGGAACACCAGGATCGCGTTCACCCGCGACCTCACCGAGGGCGGGACCCTGGCGCTGCCGCTCTCACTGGTCCGGGGCCGGGTCGTCGGCCACACCTCCGACCCGACACCGCGCATGGCCGTGGTGGACGGCGCGTTGACGGGCCCGGGCCCGTACCTGCTCCCGGCCGGTGTCCTCGGGTTGATCACCGTGCGGATCGTCCTGCGCCGCCGGCGCGCCAGGGTGGTCCACCCCTGGAGCGACTCGCCGGGGGCGCGCGGCTGAGACGATCGCCGGCCAAGTCTTCGGGAGTCAACGGTCCGCGCGGATCCCGAGGTGGGAGGTCCTCGAAGTCCTGGAAGTCCTGGAAGTTCCGGAAGTCCTGGATGGTCGTGCACACCATCGCGATCATCACGACCGTGCTCGCGGTCCTGGAAACCAAGCACATCGATGACGCGATCAGCGCTCTCACCTCGTGATCCGTCACGGAACGCCATGGCCTGCAAGTGGCACTCGGATTATGAGTTGCGGTCCGTCACGTGCGGACCGGGCGGTCGGGCGCTGGTGCGATCCGGGTGCGGAACGCTGATCCGGCACCGGTTGCCGGCGACGTTGGACGGCCAGACATGATCAAGGCATGGACATGGTGAACCGGCTCGTACGAGCTGCGGAAGACGGCGATGTGGCTGTGGTGGCGCAGCTGCTCGATGCCGGTGTCGAGGTGGATGCCCCGAGCGTGGGTGGTCGTACCGCACTGGATCTCGCGGTGCATGCGGGCCACGACGAGACGGTTCGTGTGCTCCTTGCCGCAGGAGCGGATCCGCGGCAGAAGGCGGGAGGGTACGGCGAGTTGACGCCGCTGTGTCTGGCGGCGATGTACGGGCACACGGCCGTGGTGGGGGTTCTCCTCGACGCCGGTGCCCCCACCGGCGCCCAGGGCAGGTTGCGCTACGTCCCCTTGGTGCTGGCGGCGACGACCGGGGAGCACGGGCATCCAGACACCGTGGACCTGCTCCTGCGCCATGGAGCGGACATCAACGGGGCGATGAAGGACAAGACACCCCTTGAGTGGGCGGCCACCTTCGGGCAGGTGCAGATGGTGCACCAACTGCTCGCCCGAGGTGCGACACCAACGGCGAGGGCGCTCGGCGAGGCCCGTGTCCGTGCCCGCGCCCGTGCCAAGTGGTCTCCCGCGGACATGGAGGGGAAGTACGCGCTCACCGTCGAGGCCCTGCGCGCCGCGGGTATCGAGGACTGAACCTTCTGCCGACGGCGCCCTGCCGGACGGCACCCGGTACGCGATACCTGGTACGCGGCGCCCAGCATGCGGCGCCCCGCACCCGGTACGCGGCATCCGGCCGCCCTGCGGCGGTGAGCGTCGCGCTGCCGCTGCCGCTGCCGCTGCCGCTGCCGCTGCCGCTCCCGATCCCGGTCCCGTTCCCGTTCCCGCCCGCCGGTCGACACCCGGGCGTGTCCGATCTTGCTCTCGGTGTACACCGGCGGCTCGGCGACGGGCGCGTTTGCATCCCGTGCTGACTCCTGAGTGTTCGTCATGCCCCGTAGTGCGTAAGCAGCTTCCCGGATCGGCAGCGGGTGGGGGAGGGGCTTCGGCGGAGGGGCCTTGCGCGCCAGAAAGCTGATTCCGGAGGGCCGTGCGAATCCTCTTGCGCAATGGTCAAGGATCGTTGACCATTACTCGTATGCCTACCGACGACGATCTTCCCGAGACGTTTCACGTCACCACGGACGAGCAGCTGCGCGCCGTCTCCAATCTCACGCGTCACCGCATCATGGCCGTGCTCCGCTTCGAGCCCGCGACGATCACGCAGGTCGCCGAGCGGGTGGGCCTGGCGAAGGGGAGTTCCAGCTACCACATACGACTCCTCGAACGGGCCGGCCTGGTCAAGGTGGTGCGGACGCGGAAGGTGCGGGGGGTCACCGAGCGGTACTACGCCATGGCCGCACGTTCGATCGAGCTGCCGGATCCGGGTGAGGGAGGGCCGGATGTGCTGATGCGGCACGCGGTGGCGGACCTGGAAGCGTCCCCGGTGGATGGCGAGCGGCACGTACGGATGGCGCATCTGCGGCTCACCGACGAGCAGTTCGCGGAGCTGGGGGCGCGACTGGAGGCACTCGCGGACGAGTACCGGGAGCTGTCCGATCCGTCACTGCCGGACACGTCACTCGTCTTCGCACTGTTCCAGCCGACATCGCGCAAGCAGGCCGAAGGAGACGCCAAGTGAACTCGGACACAAGAAAGTTGCCGACCGGGTTCGGACGGCTGTGGACCGCGCAGACGATCTCCTCGCTCGGTGACGGGGTGTCGCACGCCGCGCTGCCGCTCATCGCGTTGACGCTGACGCGGGATCCGATGGCGCTCGCCGTCGTCACGGCCGCCGGAACGCTGCCGTGGCTGCTCTTCGGGGTGCTCGGCGGTGCGCTGGTGGACCGCTGGGACCGTCGGCGCACGATGTGGGTCGCGGACGCGGCACGTGCGGTGCTCCTCGCGATACCGGCGGCGGCGGCCGCGCTCGACATGCTGAGCATTTCGCTGCTCGCGGCCGTCGCCTTCCTGCTCGGCCTCGGCGGACTCTTCTTCGACACGGCCGCCACGGCCTATCTACCGGACCTGCTCGGCCGCGACCCCGCGCTCCTCGAGCGCGCCAACTCCCGTCTGCGCGGCGCCCAGACCGCCGCGTCCGGCTTCGCCGGGCCGCCCGCGGGCAGTGCCCTGCTCGCGCTGGGGCGGGCGGTTCCGCTGCTCGCCGACGCGGTGTCGTTCGCCGTCTCCGCATTGCTCGTACGGTCGCTGCCCGCCACACCCCGGCCCGCACCACAGGCTCGTGAGTCGCTGCTGCGGCAGGCTCGGGCAGGCGCCTCGTACGTCTTCCGGGATCGGTTGCTGCTCGGGCTCGCGCTGCGCCCGGCGGTCGGGAACGTTGCCTTCCTCGCGGTGGAGACCGTCCTCGCCCTCTTCGCGCACGACCGCCTGGGCATCGACACCTATGGCTTCGGTCTGCTCCTCACGGCGGAGGCCACCGGTGGTCTGCTCGGCGCGGGCATCGCCTCCCACCTTGGTCGACGACTCGGCACCGGCACCGCACTGACCTGCACAGCCGCCGTCGAAGGACTTGCCATCCTGGGCCTGGCCGCTGCCCCCAATCCGTACGTGGCCGGGCTGGCGCTCGCCGTCTGCGGGGCCGGCATGGGCGCCACGATGGTGCTCGCTCCCTCCCTCCGACAGTCGATCGTCCCCGCCCACCTGATGGGCCGGGTCGCCTCCACCTCCCGCATGCTCGCCATGTGCGCGGCTCCCCTCGGAGCCTTCCTCGGCGGCTGGCTGGCCGCCACCTACGACATCCGCACCCCGCTCTACGCCGCTGCGGGCCTCCTCCTGGCGATGACGGCCGTGACGGCATCCATGACCAGCAACCGCCGGGTCGAAGCGGCGCTGCGTGCCGCCGCCCCGGCCGATGACGCAGACCACCCGAAGTCCCGGGAGTCCGCCGCGGAGAGTGCACCCGAGCTGGTGTGACGCGTGCGGGGAAGGCGTCACGACACGTCGGGTGCCAGGCCCTCGCGGGGCGTGACGAGTGGCCGGGGTGGTCGGGGGTACCGACCGTCAGCCCTCCTCGTTCTCGGCGGCGTCCGGATCCCGTAGGGAGCGCGCGCCCCACGGCATACAAGCCGTCGCCCGCAGGCATTCGGGCAACCCCGCCACCGGAACCCCGACCAACGGGTCGAGGGTCAGCCCCACCAGGTCCCGGAGCGTGGCCGGGTCCCGCCGCATCCGTCCGGCGCGACGGCGCCGCACCGATACCGACATCGGCAGCGATACAGGCAGCGATACCGACAGCGACAGCGATTCCGAGCGTCCGAGCCCCTCGCCGGCAGGCATCAGCCATCAAGCATCAGTCATCAAGCATCAGTCATCAGGCATCAACGGGCTTCAGTCCGTGATGGCCGGCCCGACACCTGTCTCGGGAGACGTCGCTGCCGCAGGCCCACCGGTGGCAGAGGGCGCCACACTCACCGATCGGACTGACGTCTCCGCTTTCGAAGCACGCGGGCTCATTGTCGTACTGGCCGCTCCTGCGGGGCCTGCCTCGGGGTGTGCGGGGCGTGGTCGTGTGCGCAGAGAGCCACCGGTTCCGAAAAGTCCCCCAGGGCTGTGTCGGCCTCGGGACCTGGTCGCGACCGGGGACGAGGGCCGGCGGGTGGTGTTCACGGTCCGTCCGGGACACCGAGCGGCGCGGTGAACCGCGACTGCCACCCTTCCTCGGTCAGTTCCACCAACTGGACTGCTGCCGCACGGGCGCGCAGCGGCAGCAGGCTGCCGATCGCAGTGCTTACGCGGGCGGCGGTCGTCGGGTCGTCCGTACCCATGGCGACCGTGACATGGGCTGCGGGCCGCGCCCCGAAGCGGCCCCCGTACGGGCGCAACCCGGGCCACTGGGCGCGGAACGCATCGACGACCGGTTGGAGTTCCGGAACGGTGACGGCGACGAAGCCGGGCGCCGTTACGACCTCCGCCAACAGCAGATCAGTTGCCGGAAAGTCCGCCGCCAGGGAACGCACGCGCTTCTCGTCCCGACCTGTCAGCGCCGATTGCGGCACGAACGGGTAGAGGAGCGAGACGTGCGCCGGCATCCCACGACGCACCAGGGCCGAGTCGATGCGCCACGCCGCATCGAGGAGCGGGGCGGCATCGGGCAAGACGATGACGACGGCAGTGGTCCCTGGATCCGGCACTCCGTCATCATCGCAGGGCCGTGTGGGTTCCCGTGCCTCCTGCCCTCGGACGGGGCTCGCCCGAGGGCGCCGTGGCACGCCGAGCCGGAACCGTGTCACGGCGGTCTTCCACGCCGCGGCTCGGTGGGAGCCTCCCTGACCCGCGCCCGTGTCCTTGCCCGCCGGCCGGCCGAGCGCCGCAGGGTTGTCGGCCGGTCCGGAGACGTTGCCGGCGGGACCTTGGTACGCGGAGTGGCGGGCGGGCAGGTAGTTTGCTCGGGTGAGTCTCCTTGATGATGTGGCAGAGCGTGACGGCTGGCAGTGCTGGGTCTGTGACGAACCGGTCGACCCCGACGAGTCGGTGAACGACCCGCGGGGGCCCAGTGTCGACAGCCGGACCGCCGACCGGAAGGCCAAGGTCGCCGAGCGACTCGCGCACCGCGGGTGCAACACCCGCAAGGGCGCGGTCAAGGTGGTCATCGCCTGGCCGGAGCGTCTGTACGTGGTCGAGCCCGCGCCGCTGATCGCCGTCGCCGAGAGGCTGGAGCGCAAGGGCGGCCGCGAGATGGTGGGCCGATGCCCGACCAGGAAGGACGCCCAAGAGACGGCGGATTGGCTGGTGGACCGCTTCTCCCGACTGGTACCGGGGATGCCGGTGACCGCGGACATCCAGGCGGGCGGCGGCCAGTTCCTCGTCATCCTGTCCACCGGCCGCCGCTGACCGCCCCCGGCCTGCGGGGGGTGGCGGGAGTCCGCTGGACGGGCTCGTACCACTGGACGTCACCGGCGGGGACGAGCGCTCGCCCCATGGGCGGCCGACTTCGACTCGTCGGAGTACGGCAGGATCCCCACGACCAGCACGACCAGCACGACCAGCACGACCAGCACGACCAGCACGACCAGCACGACCAGCACGACCAGCACGACCTCACCTGAACGGCGTCGGCCCGCCGCCAGGGGCGGACCGAACCGGCCCGCGCCGCACTCATACGCATCCTCGACGACACGGGCCCGCGTGATCGGGCCCTGCCCGGTGCCCTCGTCCGCGTGCCGGGTCGCCCTCGGTGTTCGAGGGTTCGGTGGGGGCGTTGCTGTGGCCCGCCGATGAGCCGTGGCCGCACTGCGATGGCTCGCATCAGGGCGGCGGCATGCCCGTGGGCGTTGCGGAAACAAGGCTGGAGCATCGCAGGCCGGCTCGACTGGACCGAGATCCCCAGGGCCCTGAGTACACGCCCGAGGAAACGGCGGCCAAGGAGCGCAACCACGCCATGTGGAGGGAGATCGACGACGCCGAGATCGACGACGCCGAGATCGCCGGCACCGATCATCCGTGGACTGAGGGGAGCCCGGTCCCCATGCTGCCCGTGGCCCAGTTGCATCTGCGCGACATACCCCTGTTGCGGCCGCCCGGGCGGGCCGATCTGCTCCAGGTTCTCGCACCGACGACATGCAGCTCTACGTCTGCCGGCATCCCCGGAGCATCCGCACACCGATCTGATCCAGTGAGCTGTCGCTGCGAGTCAAACGGCCGGACTGGCTGCCGTGCCGAAATCGTCGCAGGGTGTTCCGGCAGTCGGTGCGATGCAGGGAAAGTGCCGTTGTGCCGGACGCCCTTGTGAGAGACTCTGCGGCACTGTATGTCATGGACCGGACAATCGCGTATCCGTGCGGTACACCAGGAGAAGGGCTACGACACCATGAACAGATCCGCCTCCACGAGGTGGGGCCGGGCGAGCCTCGCGCTCGGTGCGGCCCTGGCATCGACCATGCTCTGTACCACGGTGAGTGCGGCGGCCCCCGGGGGCCTGGGCGGGGTCGGGCGTACTGACTCCGTCGCGCGTGCGGTGGGCGAGCGCCGCTGCCCCGTCGTGTACTTCGATCTGGGCGAGACCCTCGTGCACACCGCCGACGACGGCAGCATCACCTATCGGTCCGGAGCGGCCTCGTATCTGCGCGCCCTGCGCGAGCGCCACATCAGCATCGGCCTGATCACCAACGTTCCGCCCTCCTGGGGCACGACTGACGCCGAGCGTGCCGCCAGGCTGAAGACGGAAGTCGACGCTGCGTGGAAGGGCTCTGAGCCCTTCGCCTGGAAGGACTTCGGCGGCCGGATCCTCACCCCCCGCACCGAGGCGGAGCGCAAACCGGCTCCCGTGCTCTGGCAGCGAGCCAGGACGGAGTCAGGGCCCTGCCGGCTCGTCTTCCAGGCGGAGACGGCCGAAGAGGTCAAGGTCGCCGCCTCGCAGGGCTTTGTGCCCTACCAGGTCGGACAGCCCCACTGGCCGGCGTTCCTCCCGGCCGGGCTGGTCCAACTCCTCGGCTAGTGCGGTGACCGGAGAGGTTCGCCGGCCGGCGTCGGGACGGCGACCGTGAAGTGCCGACCGCGATCGGCTTCGTCGCCGCCTCGGTTGCGGATCGCGTCCCGGACCCGGTGAGAGCTGGTGCACGCCGGCCAGGCGACCTCGCCCCGCTCCTACGCTGAGTGGACCGCCTGCTTCACGAGTGCGGCGATCCGCGCCTCCACCTCGGCCGTCACCTCGGTCAGGGCGAAGACGGCCGCCCACATCGGGCCGTCGTCCAGCCGCGCCTGGTCGCTGAAGCCGAGCGTCGCGTAGCGCGCCTTGAACTTCTCCGCGCTCTGGAAGTAGCAGACGACCTTGCCGTCCAGTGCGTAGGAGGGCATCCCGTACCAGAGTTTCGGCGCGAGGACCGGGGCCGTGGTGGTGACGACGGCGTGGACCCGCTCGGCCATGGTCCGGTCCGCGTCCTGCATCCCGGCGATCTTCGCGAGCACGTCCTGTTCCGCCTCGGCCGCCTTGTCCGCCTTCGAGCCGCGGCGCCCCGCCTTCTTGAGTTCCTGTGCGTGGTCCTTCATCGCGGCACGTTCCTCGGCCGTGAATCCCTCGTGTACGCGGTTGGCGGTGCTGCTCATGGTGGATCTCCTTCTTGAGGCTCTGGACGGGTGGATCTTGAGAAGAGGCCTTGCCGGCCCATGCCCGGGCCGCGCAACCGGCCCGGGCGGGCTTGGTACCTGCCTGGCCGTACGGCGGGATCAGGCCGTGCGGCGGGATCGGGCCTGACGTCAGACGGTGCCTGTCAGACGGGGCCTGTCAGAGGGGGCCAGACGTCAGACCGGGCCAGACGTCAAAGGGGGCCAGTCGTCAGACCAGCCAGCGGCCGTCGCGCATCAGTTCACGGCCGGACAGCTCGTTCTCCTCCCGCCAGGCCCGGATGCGGTTCGGAGTGATGCGGAACCAGCGGTACGGGGTGGTCAGGGAGCGCGGGTCGAAGCCGGTGCGTGCGGCGAACCGGTCACCCACGTGCGGCGGCAGTGCGTCGATGGCGAGGACCTCGACGTCGCCCTCGATCATGGCGACGTCGCGGGTGTGGCCGAGGGCGAGCCGAGCCTGCCGGGTGGCTGCCAGGTTCCGCCCGGTGGGGCTGTCCGTCGGGGTGGCCGCCAAGAGCGCCTCGCCGTCCCAGTGGAACGACAGCGGTACCAGGTGTGGGGTGCCGTCCGCCGAGGCGCTGGCCACCCAGACGTCGACGTCGTGGCCGAGCCGGTGCTCGGTGTCGCGACGGCGCTGGGCGCGGGAGCGCGGTGGGGTGCTCGTCATTCCTGCAGCAGTCCGATGAGGTTGCCGTCGGGGTCGATGACGGTGGCCACCAGGCGGCCGCCGCCGACGTCGTGCGCGGGTTCCTTGACGGTGGCGCCCGCGGCGGTCAGTTCGGCGAGCTTCGCCTCGATGTCCGCCACGTGCCAGTAGGCCAGCGACGTGGTCAGGCCCTGCGGTCCGCCGCCCGGGAGGAGGCCGACGTGCTGGCCGGCGGCCTCGAAGCCGACGTAGTGGGGCCCGTCGGTCTGCGGGGCGACACCGAGCAGCGCGGCGTACACCGCCTTCGCCTGGGCGAGGTCGGACACGGGATGCAGCACGGTCTTCATCCCCTGGGTGGAAGAGCTGGTCACGGTCACTCCTGTCGTCGCGGAACCGGTCGGCCGGTGTGGTCCGCCGGGCTTGTTCCTTGTGCTCACAGCTTCCCCCGGCGGGGTTGCGGGCGCCTCCGTGCTGACCACGGAGAGCACCACGGAGAGCACCACGGAGAGCACCATCACGGAAGGCGCCACGGAAGGCACCACGGAAAGCGCCGAGGAAAGCACCGAGGAATGCACCACGGAAAGCGCCGAGGAATGCACCAGGGAAGGCGCCGAGGAATGCACCACGGAACGCACCACGGATAATGGCCCGATGTCCACTCCAGTGATCTCGGCTCGGGAAGCCGATGTGCTCGCGCTGCTCGGGGAACACCTGAGCAACGCGGAGATGGCCGCACGGCTGTTCATCTCCGTGCGGACGGTCGAGTCTCATGTCTCCTCGCTGCTCAGGAAGTTGGAGGTGCCGGACCGACGGGCGCTGTCCCGGCACGCGAGCGAACCGACGCGGGCCGAACAGGCGCGCAGCATGACGTCGCGAGGGCGCCCGGCACCCGCGCTTCCGGCCCCGCTGACGGCGTTCGTCGGCCGGACACGGGAACGCGGCGAGCTGGCGTCGGCAGTGACGGAGCGTCGGCTGGTGACCGCCGTCGGTCTGGGCGGGGTGGGCAAAACACGGCTCGCGCTGGCGGTGGCGGCCGACGTGACGGGCGATTTCGCCGACGGGGTGTGCTTCGTGGACCTGGTCCCGGTCACCGATCCCGGGCGGGTGGGCGCGGCGGTCGCGGCGGCCATGGGCGTGGGCGAGCAGCCCGGGCGCGGCCTCGACGACGCTCTGGTGGCCGCGTTGGCAGACCGTCAGGTGCTGCTGGTACTGGACAACTGCGAGCAGGTGCGTGACGGGGTGGCTCCGTTCCTGGAACGGCTGCTCGTGGCCTGCCCGGGGATACGGGTGCTCGCGACCAGCCGGGCCCGGCTGATGGTGCCGTTCGAGTGGGTCTTCCCGGTTCCGCCGCTGTCGCGCGTGGGAGGCGGCGCGTCGGAGGCGGCGGCCCTGTTCCTGGAGCGGGCGGCGGCGGTCGGCAGGGCCCCGGCCCCGGCGGAGCGCGACCGGATCGCGGAGCTGTGCGAACGCCTCGACGGGATGGCGCTGGCCATCGAACTGGCGGCGGCGCGGTGGTCCACGCTCGGTTTGGACGGCCTGGCGGCCGGCCTCGGCGACCAGCTCCGGATCCTCGCCGGCGGCCCCCGTGCCGACGGCAGGCACCGGTCGGTGCGGGCCGTCCTCGACTGGAGCCACGACCTGCTCGAACCGCAGGACCGGGCACTGCTGCGTCGGGTGTCGGCGTTCGTCGCTCCGTTCACCGCCGAGGCGGCCGTCGAGGTGGCCGGGTTCGCCCCCCTGGAGAGGGCCGCCGTCGCCGACGGGCTCGGCAGGCTCGCCGAGCAGAGCCTGCTCGCCGTGACACCGTCCGATACCGGCACCCGCTACCAGGCGCTGGAGACCCTCCGTCAGTACGGCACGGAGCGGCTCACCGAAGCCGGAGAGCTCGACGATGTCCGATCGCGCCACCTGGCATGGTGCCTGGCCGGTGCGGCCGGCCTCCAGGAAGGCGGTGGCTCGGACTGGCGAGCCCGGTTCGACGCGGTCGCGGAGGACCTGCGGGCCGCCTTGACCTGGTCCGCGGGCCGACCGGAGCAGCACGCGGACGCGTGCCGTCTCGCCCTGTCACTGGCCGAGCTGGCCTTCACCCGGAACCTGCTGGGCGAGGCCCAACAGCGGCACGAACAGGCGGCCTCGCTCACCGCCGGCGCCGGCGCCGCCGCCGCGTTGCGGCAGGCCGCGGGGGTGGCCGGGTGCCGCAGGCTCGGCGACGACATGTACCGCCTGTACCGGGCCGCCGCCGAAGCCGCACGCCACGCCGGGGACGCGGCCGGCGCGGCTCGCGACCTGGCGGCCGCCGCCACCGCCGCCTACCGCTTCTCCAGCACGTTCACCGGCCGGGTTCCGCCCGTGGACGAGGTGACCGGCCTGCTCGCGGAGGCCCGCGAGCTGACCGGTGACGATGACCCGGCCACCGAGGCGGCTCTCGCGCTGGCCGAGGCCGCGGTGGTCGCGGACGCGTTCGGCGCGGTCCAGGGCGCCCCGGACAACACCGCGCCGGACACCGTCGCGTGCGCGGAACGAGCCGTCGAACTCGCCCGCCGCGCCGGTGACCCGGTGGCACGGTCCGCCGCCCTCGACGCGCTCTCCGGAGCCCAGAGCTGGGCCGGTGAGAGCTTCGCCGCGGCGGCCGCCGCCCGCGCCCGGATCGACATCCTGACCTCGGCACCGAGCGCCCCTGCCCGGACGCACGAGCTGATCGACGCCCTCGCCATGGCCGCCGCGACCGCCGTCGGCACGGGCGAGCTGCCGGCGGCCCGCCGGTGGGGCCGCCGGCTCGCGGGCCATCCGCAGCTGGCCGAGGTGGGCGACCACGCCACGTCCTGGCTGCTGGTCGCGGACGCGTTCGTGGGCGATGCCGACGCGGTGCTCACCAGCAGCGTGCGCTTCCTCGACGCGTGGGAGCAGTCCGGCCGGCAACGGTCGTTCTCGCTCGGTCCGGCCGCCGCGTCCGTCGCGATGATCCACGGCTTGCGAGGCGACCACGAGGCGCGGGCGACCTGGCTCGCGATCACCGACCGGACAGGCAGCGAAGAGGATCACCGCCACGGTCACGGCGCCGTCTTCGACACCATGGTCCTGCTCCACCACGGGGACGCCCACGCGGCCCTGGAGCGCGTCGCGCCCGAACCGGAGCAGGTGTGGAAGTGGGTCTGCTGGGTCTGGCTGCACTGGTACACGGCGCTCCGGGCCGAGGCAGCGGTCCTCGCCGGGCACCCGGACGCCCGGGGCCGGATCGCCGCCGCCCGGGCCGTGGTCGCCGGGAACCCGGTCGCCACCGCCTTGGTGGACCGGGCGGAGGCACTGCTCGGCGGCGATCTGCCGCAGTTGCTCGCCACCGCGTCGGCGTTCGAGGCGGCCGACTGCCGCTACCAGTGGTCGCGTACGCTCCTGCTCGCCGGAGGCGCGCACGCCGCGACCGGCGCGTCCGCGCTGGCCGACCTCGGACTCGCACCCATGGCCGCTCGGTCACCGCACCACTGGCGCCCCTGAACAACACGTCGCCCTCTCGGACTCGCCGCGACACCCGGTGGGCAGCCGCCGCGTCACCCGGCGACCGGGCGCGGGTGCGGGTGGTGTCGTCGGGGTCGAGGTGGGCCCGCCGCGGCAGACCGAGGACGTCCTCCGAGCCGAAGGCGCGGCCCCGGGCCCTCGCCGGGGCGAGGAGGGCCGGGGGGTGAGCGCTCAGGCGGACCGGACGGAGCCCGCCCACACCGTCGGCGTCCGGTCGGCCCAAGGGGCTGCCTGCTCCAACTGCCCGGCGAGACGGAACAGGACGTCCTCCCGCCCGTGACCGGCGGCGAACTGGATGCCTATGGGCATGCCGGTGGCCGGGTCGGACGCGAGGGGCATCGACATGGCGGGTGTGCCGGCGACGTTGAAGGCCGCCGTGAACGGCGACCTGTAGAACAAGTGCTCCAGCCAGCCCAGCCCGTCAGCCCCCTCCGCACCCTGGTGATAGGTGCCCACCTGGACCGGCAGTTCGGGAAGGGTGGGCGTCAGCAGCACTTCGTGACGGCTGAAGTGGGCGCCGAGCGACCGGGCGACCCGGTTGCGCACATCGAGGGCGTGCACGAATTCCGAGCCGCTGACCCGGCGCCCCCACGCGTAGCTCGCCAGCATCTCGGGTTCGACGGTGCTCTCGTCCACGGGACGACCGAACGTCCTGGCGAAGCCGTCGATCCAGGTCACCAGGTTCGCCGACCACAGGCGTGCGTTGGCGAGGACGAACTCCTCCCAGCTCACACCGAGGTCCACGGAGGTGACGTCGACCTGGTGGCCGAGCGACTCGAGCAGGCGAGCGGTTGACAAGACGGCGTCGTGTATCGCCGGCTCCACGGCGCGCCCGTTCCAGGGGGTGGTCACGAGGCCGATGCGCAGCCTTCCGGGGGAGCGGGTGACTTCTTCGGCGTACGGGCGGGTCGGGCGCTCCGCGACATAGGGGTCGCCCGACTCGGGGCCCTGGATCAGGTCCAGCAGTGTCGCGCTGTCGCGCACGGTCCGGCTGAGCGCGCCGTGGACCGCCAAGCCGTTGAAGACCTCGTCGGCGTCCGGCCCCATGGAGACCCGGCCTCGGGTGGGCTTGAGCCCGAACAGCCCCGTGCCGGCGGCGGGCACGCGGATCGAGCCGGCCGCGTCGGTCGCGTGGGCGATGGGGGTGATGCCGGCCGCGACGGCTGCGGCCGACCCGCCACTGGAACCGCCGGCCGTTCGGGCGAGGTCCCAGGGGTTGCGGGTCGCTCCGTGGAGGACCGGCTCCGTGGTGGTGCTGTAGGCGAACTCCGGTGAGGCCGTGCGCCCCAGTGTCACGAGGCCGGCGCTCCGGAACCGCCGCATGAGGAAGGAGTCCGCCGCTGCCACATTGCCCACGGCGAGGCGGCTGCCCAGCTCGACCCGCTTGCCCTTCATGGACACGGCCAGGTCCTTGATGAGGAAGGGCACGCCCGCGAGCGGTGTGCTGCCGGGGGTGGGGGCGTCCTCGGCGGGCCAACTCTCCACGACGGCGTTGATGTCAGGGTTCACGGCAGCCATCGCATCCTGGGCGGCGGCCGTGACCTCTGCGACGGTCACTTCTCCTCGTGCGAGAAGTCCGGCCAGTCCCACGGCGTCGTACCGGGTGTATTCGTGCAGCTTCACAGTGCCTTGCCTTGCCTCGCGCCGGACGATTGAGCCCCGACGATACCGATCGGTATCGGCTGGGGGTGATCGGTAACGTAGCATGAGGTCAAGCGAGGCCGGCCAACACGAGTGGAGCGAGACGGAACATGACGAGCAGCCCCTCACGGCCCGGCCGGGACAGCAGCCCCTCACGGCCCGGCCGGGACACGCGGGTGCCCCGTCTGCCGCCGCGTGAGCGCATCCTCGACGCGGCAGAGGAGCTCTTCCTGCGAGACGGCGTGAAAGCCGTCGGCGTCCAGGCCATCGCCGATCAGGCCAAGACCACGAAGATGGCCCTGTACCGGCACTTCGCCACCAAGGACGCGCTGATCGAGGAGTGGCTGAGGATCGTCGCGGCAGGGTACGCGTCCGCCTTCGACACGGTGGAAGCGGAGCACCCGGACGACGGCCGCGCGCAAGTTCTCGGCGTCACCCGATTCATCGCCGAGGGACTGCCGGACATCGCGCGGCGAGGCTGCCCCTTCGTCAACTCCGTCGCAGGGCTGCCCGACCCCGAGCACCCGGCCCGTCGGCTGATCGAGAGGCACAAAGCCACTCAGCGCCGTCGCCTCACGGCCATGTGCGACAAGGCCGGCGCGACAGTGCCCGGTGACACCTCCGCGGAGATCACCTTCCTCCTGGAAGGTGCGCAGATCAGCATGCAGAACGGCAGCGTCGACCGGGTGGGCGACCGCCTTCAGGCCGCAGTCACGGCAACACTGGACCGAGCCACCGGCGCACCGGACCACTGACCCGGTGTCACCGGAGCGGGCGCCCTCCTGAGGAGCGGGGGAATCGGGCGACTTCGCCCGCGTCCCGCGTACCCGCGAGCCGAGCGGCCAGGGCGGCCGAGTGCCCCGCTCCCAGGCCCCGGGCGGATCGCCTCCGGCGCACTTCGCCCCGACCGGAACGAGCGCGGCCTTCCGCGTGGCTGCACCGTCGGCCGCCACACCGTCGGCCGCCACTTCGCGCCGCCGCGCCCCAACCGGCCCACCAGCACCGGGAGCCTGTTCGCCGACAACGACAACGACAACGACAACGACATCGTGCCGTACGACCGGGCACGGGTCCCCGGCGAGTCGCGCCACCTCGCGGCCGACCCGGCCAACAGCGATCCGGTCACCCGCTCCGACACGCTCCTGGGGGACCTCATCGACTCGGAGATCGGACCGCGGCGAGTCGGCTGCCGCGGCAGGCTGGGGTGGGCCCCGGGTCGGTCACTTGGGCATGAGCACGGTGTCGACGATGTAGACGTTGGCGTTGGCGGTCTTGACGTTGCCGCAGACCACGTTGGAGACGTCGTTGACCATGTAGGACTCGCCGGAACCCATGGTGTTCACCTTGCCCTTCTGCAGGGTGTCGAAGGAGCCGCTCTCCAACTGCTTGGGCGCGAGCTTCTGGCCCACGACGTGGTAGGTGAGGATCTTGGTGAGCATGGCCTTGTCGGCGAGGACCTTGTCCAGGTCGGCCTTCGGGATCTTCGCGAAGGCGTCGTTGGTGGGCGCGAAGACGGTGATGTCCTTCGCGTTGTTGAGGGTGTCGACCAGTTCGGCCTGCTTGACGGCCGCGACCAGCGTGGACAGGGCGGGGTTGTTGGAGGCGGCGGTGGCGACCGGGTCCTTGGCCATCCCGTCGAAGGAGCCGGCGCCGTCGGCCGGGACGCCCGCACAGGCCGGTCCGAACGGCTTGTCCATGGCCACCGACGATTCGCCCGAGGCGTCCTGGGACTGCTTCGGCTTCCCGTTGTCGGCGCTCGTCCCCGTGTCGGTGTTCTTGCCACTGTCCGAGCAGGCGGCGAGCGCGAAGGGCAGGACGGCCGCAGCGGCCACGGCGACGGCGGTGCGACGGAAACGGAGGGCATGCATTGAAGGCTCCATGCGAAGGGTCGGGGCTATCGGACGGTGTGGGGCTCCGCGCCCCCTTGGTTGCCCCGGGTGGCGAGGTGCTCACACCACGCCATTCGGAGCGGCCCGTCCGACGGATGGCAGCCTCACCCGATCCAGTGAACAACCCGGTCTCGGACACCGCCGCCCCGCGACGTGACCGGCGCAAGGACGAGAGGCGTGCTCTCCGGACGGGACGGGACGGGACGGGACGGGACGGGACGGGGCAGGAAGGGACGGGACGGGGTAGGGCTGGGCGGCCGCTGCATCGGCCGGCAGCATGGCCGGCCACCACGTGGTGGGACCAAGATCGAGGACGAGGGCCGGGACGAGGGCCGGGACGAGGAACCGACGGACCAGGGGGGAAGACGGTGGGCATGAGCGTGCGACCCGAGGCTGATGTCGGTCGATCTCCGGGCTGAGGCGAACCCTGACGAGTTACGGATCAGGGCGGATGGCCCGGCCGGGGTGGGACGCAAGGATGGGGCGACCCCATCAACGGGGCCCCCAACCCTCAGGAGTGCCTGATGACTTCAATGCCCCGCCCCAGGAAGATGGTCCTCCCTGCCCTGCTCGCCGCCCTCGCCGTCGGCTTACCTCTGAGTGCCGCCCCCGTCGCCTCCGCCGAGCAGCGTGCGGACAAGACCGCGTACGCGAGCGTCACCGGGAGCGCGACGTTCATGCTTCCCTACTACCCGGACGACGACGTCCGCTCCTTCAGCTTCGACGCGCACGCGGTTCCGTACAGCCGCCCGTTGCCCGAGATCCCCACGGGACTTCCGACCGATGCCCGGGGCACGGTCACGATCTCCCACCACTCCGCCGAGCGGAACATCACCTACACCTCCGAGGGCCGCGTGGACTGCCTGGTCACCGGCCCCCACACGGCGACGCTGACAGCGATCATCACCAGAGTGAGCCCGTCCGGCCCGGACGGCCCGGACAACGTCGGCGAGCGAGTCGGGCTCAGCGTCTACGACGGCGGCAAGGACAAAGGACGCTCCGACGACCGTGTGGGATTCTCCTGGAACGGCGTGAACCTGCTGCCGAGCGGCGACGCCGCTCCCGCGGAGGCGCCGGTCGGCACCTGCATGGCTCCCGCCGCGTACGCCCCGGTGACCAAGGGCGGCTACACGGTCAGGCACGCCGAACTGCCTCCCCGGCCGAAGCGCTGACCGACGCACAGCCTCGGATCACCTGGCTGACCGGATGAAAGGTTCCGGCACCCCTCTCGGGGGAGCCGTCGCCGAGTGTCGCCCCGGTGATCGATTGCGGGGGATCGGGGCGTGCGGCGGTGCGCGCCTGCCGTCTCCGACAGTCGTGCCTGCACGCTCCAGGAGGCGCCGGTCAGTGTGCGGCCGGCCGCGTAAGGTCGGCATGGGCCGCGGGCGCCATGCTCCTGGTGGTGACTTGTTGGAGGAACACGTGGAAGAGGCCGAACTCCAGCGACGGTCGCATGCCGGTGCGCGAGGCCCGGGTGCGGGCATGGACGGTCTGCGCGAGCGCGGATTCGCCCGCTACGGCGCCGAGCAACTCGGCATCACCCCGGCCGGATCCGCCGCGAGGGACCTGGCGGGGATCCGGGAGGTCTTCGCGGAGCTGCCACCCGACCCGTACGCTCCGGGGACGAATCGGTTCCGCCGGTACTCAGTTGCCGTGTACCTGCCGTGGAAGGACGAACTGTCCTGGATTCCCGGAACCCCCGACCCCGTGCACGGCATGGTGACCGACTTCTCCCAGGGCGAAGCGGATCCCGAGTACCCGCGGAAGCGGCGCGTGCTGCCCGAGATTCCCGAGGCACTGCGCGGCAACGCTCTGCTGCTGAGACTCCTGCGCCGGGACGTGGAAGAGGTCGTGTCCCTGAAGGATCTGGGGGGACGGCCGTTGTGGGCCGGTGTCCACCTGATCAAGCTCGGCGTCGAACACCCCGGCCAGGACGCCGTTTCTTCCCCGAACTGCCTGCACCAGGACGGAGGCTCGTCCAGCACGTTCACCTTCGCCCACCTGATCAGCCGTACCAACGTCAGCGGAGGGCAGAACGTCATCGCCACACCGGACAGCGCGGGCCTCCAGCCCGACGACCCGTGGGCGGACCTCCATGCCCGCTTCACCCTCACCGACCCACTCGACGGGTACGCCGTCCACGACCACAGAGTCAGCCACTACGTCGGGCCGGTCCGCGTCGGCCCCGCGCCGGGACCGGGCGAACGATCCGTCATCATCGTCGGCATCGCCCCGTACGTCCCCCAGCTGTGACACGGACACGGACACGGACACGAACGCGGACACGAAGACCGGTACCGCCCCTAGGCCGTGTTTTTGAAAATGGCGCACGATGGGGTCGACCGCGTTCCGATCGAAAGAAGCGTCGTGGTTGACCCCGTGCTGAAGCACTCCTTGCGCCATCTCCGCTCTGTGAAGTCGCATCCGCCGCCCACGGCGGACTCCGTCGAGTTTGCTGACTGGAGGGAGGAAGTCGCCGGCGCCTTGGAAGCGTTGGCCTGCGTGCTGGTCTTCGAGGCTGATCGCGCCAGGGCCAGAGCGGAGGCAGCCGCTGCGCGGGGGCAATCCGCAGAGATTCGACGCCGGTGCGGGTTCGGGGCTACTCGGGTGTGAGTAGTTGGCGTACAAGAAATCCCGGTGAGAACGATCATGGTCCGGTCGCCGGCTCAGGGAGCCGACTCCCACGCTTCGCGTAGCTGCGGCAGCGGGGTCAGGCCTGCGTCTGCCGGGCGGGAAGGGCATGCGACAAGAGGAACTCGGTCGCCCCGGCGATGGCCTCGGCGGAGGAGGCGTGGACGGCCTCGGATTCCTTCTCCTGCTGGTCCGCCGCGGTGGCGGTGAACCACCAGGCGTCGGCATCCGAGTCATGGTGGATGACGGCGGCGCCGCCCGCGTACTGAAGCGAGACGGACTCGCCAGCAGCCTTCTTAGCCACTGCGTGCGGCCACTTGAGGCGGGCCGACTGGCGCTTGATGCCGCCCCAGGCCGCGCCCAGCTGCGCGTAGTTGGCTCCGCTGCGGCCGGCGACGGTGGCGGCGCTCTCGGCCAGTCGGTCGACGGACAGTTTGGCTTCGTACAGCGCCCTCAGCATGGCCAGCTGCACATCGGGAGCGGCCATGAGCGCGGTATCGAAGGGCTTGTCGGCGGCGCGATAGGCGAGAGCACGGGTCGAGATCCCCTCGGCCAGCACCCGGACCGCTTCCAGCACCTTGTCATCCATGGCGAACGAGTCGCCCTCGGTGGGCTCGCACCAGGCGGGCTCCACCAGAGTCATCACGGTGGTCCAGAAGTTGTCGTCGTTCCTGTCAGGGGTCGGGATCACATCATTCATGCGACAAGGATACCTGTCGCTATCTTGAGTGACAAGGAAAACTGTCGATGGTGGTTGCGGAGCGCTCGGGTGGGATGCCCTGGCGACCGGCCGGCCCGCCCCGGCACGAACCTCAGCGAGCCCACAGAGCGGCGCGCTAGCCGGCCATGATCGTTCTCGCCGGGATTTCCTGCACGCGAACTACATGCCGGGCCTTGTAGTCCTCGCGGTCGAAGGCCGGAGGCCGCCCACCGGCCTTCCCGCGTCGCTTGAGGTTCCTGACCTGGTCGGCCGGCTCTGGGATCGTGCACCGGATCCCGCGCTCTCGCAGAGAGGCCCGGTCGGCGCGAGACGAGTACGCCTTGTCGCCCCTCACCCGCAGTGGACGGACACGGGGACGCCCTGCCCGACGCGAGGGACCCGGATGCCTTCCAGGACGGACGTGAACTGCGGGCTGTCGCCGCGCTGCCCGGCGGTGACCACAAGGGGAAGCGGCCGATGTCCCTGCTCGCAGGCCAGATGGATCTTGGTCGTGAAGCCTCCCCGGGACCGACCCAGGCCGTGGTCGTCGGGCTCGATGCCCGTCCCGCCCGGCGGTTCCTTCTGGTCCTGGCCGTTACGGCGGGCGCCCGCGGCATGTTGATGAGCCCGGCAGACCGTGGAGTGTGGAGTCGACGTTCGCTTCCCATGTGATGAGCCCGGCCACGTCCGCCCGGGTCTGCAGCCTGGTCAGAAGCACCGGCCAGATGCCGTCCCGCTGCCGGCGACGGAAGAGTCCGTAGGCCGTCTGCCTGGGCCCGTACTCCCGCGGGAGATCCCGCCACGGAGCACTGGTCCGCACTCGCCACCGGATCCCGTCGATCAGTTTGCGCCGACCCAACGACGGCCTGCCCCGCATCGCCACCGGCAGCAACGGCTCCAGCACGGCCCACTGCTCATCGGAAAGATCCCCTCGCCCCACTCATAGATCATCACGATGCGAGACGAGGAGCGGAACCCACTTCCAAAACACGGCCTAACCCGCCGACACCCGCGAGAGAACGGCGTGCCGCGAGCCACCGCAACGCGGAGACCTTTCACGGAACTCCTCGAACACAGGTTGAACTTCTCGCGGGAGGGCAGCCGTATGCGGCGGGCCTGAATCGGATGATCGGAACACGGTGCGCGGGGTTCGCCCCGCAGAGTCCGTGACAGGTTCGCGCAGGTTCCGTGACGCTCGACTGCGAAGGAGTGTGGCTGTGTCCGACAAAAGCGTGGCGACGCTGGCTCTGCACTACCGCGACGAGGCACCCGTGCTCGTGGCGTTGGGCGGGACCTCGATTCCGGCCCGGCTCAACGTCGTCGATCCCTCGGGGCGGGTCGTGGCCGTGTACGAAGTCGGTGCGCCCACCGAATCCGGCACCACGTCCCCCGACACGGAAGGCGCTTTCGGCGCCGACGACGTGATCGAGGTGTCCGGAGGTGCCGACATCGACTTCATCGCGCTGGAGCGTGATGCCGACGGAGGCTACTTCGTCAGAGCCTCGGTCGGCGGTCGCGAGCAGGTGTTCGCGGCCACGGTGAACACCGCCACCGGAAAGGTCCTCTACGACGCCGGCGGAACACCGGCGGTCCGGGCCACACCGGCGAGCGGGGTGGTCACCATCCTGTGAGGCCGTGGTCGTACGATCCCCCCCCGGGCGGATACGGGGTCACTCACCGGTGAGACAACGGTAGGGGCGTCCCGGCGGTGGGTGTCCGGACAGGACGCCAACGCCGGGACGCCGTCGCGCGGGAAGCGGGGGTCCACCGGCGACGGCCATCCTGTAACGCGAGCCCGCCCCTCGGGTCACGAACCCGGGCATGCCCTGTGGGCGAGTACCGCAGCGGGCGCGGACCCGTGCGTCGCCCGGGCCGGGAAGAGCGCCGATCAGAGACGGCTCCGGGAATCCCCGGCGTCGTGGAGCAGGTCGCCTGCCCTGCGTTCCAGCAGGACCGGCAGATAGGTACGCACCCGCGCGTACCGGAACTCGTCGTAGGCCGTCTGCACGGCATCGCGGACGTCTCCGGCGTCGAGATCGATCCGAGCCTTCAGAATGCGCTCGGCGACGTGCTGGATGATGAGGGCGTCCTCGGTTTCCATCATGCGCACCTTCTATCCCGGATCCCTGCCTCCGACAGCCCACTGGTGCAGAATGGCTTGTTCGTCGGACCCCCGCCCAGTGCGTCCAGGCGGACGACGAGGTCCGTGCTCAAGCAGGTCCTACTTCATTCGCCTCCGCCCTCGCCTGGCGTCGTACGGATTCCTCATCCAACTCGGCGAACCGGTCCACGACTCCGACGCGAGGCAACCGGGCCGTCCTGCCACCTGATGGACCACCGCCACGGGAACGTGAGCCGACTGTTCGGCCTCACGGGAGAGGAACGCGTTCCCGGAGAAGCGCGAACCCGGCTCGACCGAACATCCGTGGCCGAGGCGGCAGGCCGCCCGTATGTCACCGGGCGTGCTCGTAGTAGTCCGGCAGCTCCTTCAGGTAGGCCGGGAGGTTGGGGTTGGCCAGAAGCCGGGTCATCCAGCCCGGGTCCTCGGAGGTGGTCAGGGGGCTGAGGGGGGTTTCCTCGAAGGGCAGGCCCAGGCGGCAGTGCAGAACGCGCTCGATGTCCGCCGTCGTCAGCTCGCCCGGAGGGGTGCCACCCGGGCAGTGGGCCAGCTCGGACCGGATACGCCGTACGGAGTCCGGTTTCGGCCGTACGCGCTCCAGCAGGAACCCCGGATCCATCGCCAGGGCGCGCCGCAGCCGGTCCTCGGTCGTGGCCAGGGGCATCGGCGGCAGGTCGGTACCCGGGCAGTCGACGGCACTCACCTTGACGCGGCCGCCGGGGAAGCGGGCAGTCGTTTCGGTGTCCCGCGAGGGCCGGGCCCGCGCCATGAGCGGCTCGTCCCCGTAGCGCATGTCGCCGTCCACGGAGACCAGCCGGACGTTCTCCTCGGTGGCCTCGATCAGGTTGCGGTACGGATCGGCGTTCCGGTGGTCCAGTACCACGAGGTCGGGTACGTAGCCCGGCGCGAGCCGGCCCGCACGACGGTCCCAGCCCAGCGCCCGGGCCGGGTTGCGGGTCACCATCTCCGCCAGCTCCCGGTCCGTGAACAGCCCCTTCAGCCGGCGCTTGTTGACCAGGTCCGCGACCTTCAGCTCGCCAAGGACCGACTTGCTGCCCGAAGGCGCCCAGTCGGAGCCCAGACTGATGCCGAGTCCGGCGGCCTTCGCGGTGGCGACATCGGCGGTGCTGCCGTAGAGGAGGAGGTTCGACAGCGGCGACCAGACCAGTTGCGCGTCGCGTGCCGCCATGTCCTTCAGCTGGTCCGCGGCGAGCCCGACGCCGTGCACCGCGATCAGCCGCGGCCCCACCAGACCGCTGCGCTCGACGGCCCCGTACTCGTCCGCCATGCGCTGCCCGACCCCCTCCGCCAGGTGCAGGACCAGCACGCCGTCATGCTCCGCCCGCGACAGGTCCGCCCATTCGCGGGCGTCGCGCCCCAGATCCACCCGGCTCGCGACGCCGTGCGGGCCGACGTCCGCCGTCTCGACGTTGCGGACCAGACACCCGCGCGCGCTGCTCGGCAGCCCCTCGTCCGCACCCTGCAGCGACGTCGTGCCCCCGGCCAACGCCTTGTACTCGCCGTACCGGCCCAACTCCGTCCCCAGGTCGTAGTAGTCGGGGCTGGAGACGACGAACCCGGTGTAGGTGATGCGCCGGTTGTACTCGTCGTCGTAGAAGCGCCACTCGTAGCGGTCCTTGTACGCCTTGCGCACCGGCATGAGGGGGTACGCGGCGTGCTCGGGGTGGTTGTGCAGGTCGATCATCCCGGGGTAGATGACCCCGCCGCTCTCCACGACCCGCGCCGACCGCGCGCCCGGCGGCAGTCGTCCGCCCGCCCTGACGACGGCTTCGATGCGGCCGGACCTGATCCAGAGCGCGGCGTCCGGCCAGACGTCCCCCGCGTCGTTCATCGTGACCACCGTACCCCTGAGCAGCACACCTGGATCCGCAGCGGTAGGCGGGGACGAGGCGGGGCCGAGTGCGAGCACGGCACTCACGGCCAGTGCGGCGAGCAGGGGCACCGCATTGCTCGTACGCCTCACGTCGTCTCCGCGTCCGTCGGGGGATGGTACGGATCATGGGCCACCTGCACCCGGCATCGGGTCTGCCGACCCCGCCCACTGAGCAATCCCCCACGGGCGGTTGTCGCATGCCTTCTCCTGCCACCGGTCTTGGCTGGCTGCCCGACGCGCCGGGCGACCGGACGCGGTGGGCAGCCCGACGCGGTGGGCGGATGCCCCGGCGTCGTCGTAGGTGCCGCCGAGGAGCGTGACCGCGGTGACGCGTTGACGCTTCAGCGCATGGGGACGGTGATCTCGGGGAGCGGTACGTCGGACAGGTTGAGCTGCAGCCCGGTCATGGTCAGGTCGGTCTGCGAGTCGCCCGGCGTGGTGGACGATGCCGGGGTCCTCCCGCGCGTGTGCACCAGCAGGTACCAGCCCCCGCGCTTGTAGCTGCGGGCGTCGGCGCTTTCGTCGTTCCGGTTCAGCACCCAGCCCTGGCGCTCCAAGTCCCCACAGATGGCTCCCACTTTGGACTGTACGGAGGCCTTCTCCAGGACGCCCGTCCAGCCCGTCCTGTTCAGACCGGATCCGGCCGGGGCCGCGTCGCCCTCCTCCGGGTCCAAGCCCGCCGAGCGAACCGCCGTACGGATCACTTCGTCCACCTCGTCGCGGGTGAGGGTGGGCGACGTGAATTCAGGCTCCGGCGCGGGCGCCGACGCGGATCCGGACGGCTTGGACGCGGGCGCGCCCAGGTGCACGTGCCCGTCGTCGTCGATCTGTACCTGGTCCGGCAGGACCACCGCGGCCAGACTCACGATCAGAGCCGCGGCCATTGCGATCCACACCCTCTTCAAGAACGCGTTCAACGTGAAACTCCCCCCGAGTGATCATTCGGGGGGAGTCTCACACATCCCGTTCGATGCCTGCCTGCCTGCCGGCCAAGTGTCGACGTCGAAGGGGCGCTGCGCAATCGCGGCCCGGCTCGCCGCCGCCTTCGACGGTGAAGCCGAGTCTCTCGGCGACGGCGCGCGAGCCGGTGTTCCCGGTCATGGCCCACCACTCGATGCGGTGGACGCCGAGGATGGCCCAGCCCCAGTCACACAGGCTCCGAGCGGCCTCCACCGAGTACCCGCGTCCGCGCTGTTCCTTGACCGCCCAGTAACCGAGCTCCCGGACGCCGAGGCTGACGAGGGTCAGGCAGTACGAGCCGACCAGGGCGCCGGTGTCCTTGCGGAACGCGCCGAAGGTGTAGTCCCTGTCCTCGGCCCACCGGGCGGGCAGCCTCCGGAGCGGGTCGGCCGTATCCCGTCGACTTCAAGATCATCTTTGGGCACGTCGAGATCTATGATCTGTCCATGATCGAAGGAAAGTTGGTCAGGCTTCGCGCACTGCGCGCAGAGGATGCGGTGCACCACGTTCGGTGGCGCAACGATCCGGAGGTGGTCCACTGGGCCGCCGGCGGCAACCCGTGCTTCGGTCCCGTCACGGCGGAGGCCGTTCGGTCCGGCTTCGAGACGATGCTGCGGCTGAACCCGAACGAGTCGGCCGTCTTCACCGTGGAGGATCTGGCCGACGACACGGTGATCGGCATGGTGGACTACCGCGATCTGGACCCCCTCGCCGGGTCGGCCACGGTCGGGATCACCATCGGCGAGCGGGACCGCTGGGGCCGCGGCCACGGCTCCGACGCGCTGCGGCTGCTGGTCGACCACCTGTTCGGGGCCTTCCGGCTGCACAGGATCGAGCTCGACACCTGGAGCGGAAACGAGCGGGCCGTCCGCACCTTCATCAAGGCGGGCTTCCGCGAGGAGGGCCGGCGCCGGTCCGCGGTGATGGTCGCGGGCAAGCGCCACGACACCGTCCTGTTCGGAATGCTGCGCGAGGAATGGTCGGACACCACGCGCTGAACTGGCGATCCGCCCCGCGCGGTCGAACACCCGCGAAGCGCCGACCGGTTGTCGGGCGTGGTGATCACGACCGGCTCGGCTTCGCTCCGGATGTGCACGGGCCGCCACATCAGTGTCATGGGGGACCCGCTGAACTGACGGCGTCAGGTGCCGACCGGGCGCACGGATCAGCTTGTGGGCCGCCGCCTTGGTCGGCCGCTTCGCAGCCGTGACGGACTGCCCCCCTGCGGCCCCGAGGCCACCACGGCGTGGCCGTGGCCGTTGGCGGTGCACGCCCCGGGGCGTACGGGGTGGCGCATCGTCACGTCCTACTCACTCGGGTCCCAGGAGCTGAGCTGCTCGAAGATACGCCGGTCGCCGTCGAGCTTCAGGGACTCGATCGGGATGCGGTCGTACAGGATGAAGACCAGCTCGCCGGCCGTGCCCCGAGCGGAGAGGAAGGCGGTGGTCGCGTCCGGGTCCTGGCCGGCAGCGCCGGCCGGATCGGTGCCCGGATCGGGGAGGCGGGCGCTCCGTGCGCCGTCGGCGGAGAGCGAGAGGCGCCAGGAGCGGCCCTCGGAGGCGTGGAAGTCGATGACAGCGGGCTCGTGCGGCCAGGCACTTGTCGTGGTGACGCAGGTGGACAGGAACTCGTCGACACCGTCGAGCGCCACCTCGACCGGCAGCGGCTGCGGGGCACCCACGGTGATCTGGGCGTCGTACGTGTGCACCGCCAACTGCTGGAGCTGGTGCCGAGCCACGGCACCGGAGGTGTGCGGCGACTGCAACGTCTCCCACCACGCCCAGCAACCGCGATCCGGGCCGGCCTCCCGCAATGCGTCCAGCAGTTGCTCCGTGGACTCCGCCAACCAGGCCAGCAGGGCCTCGCGCTCCCGAGGCGCAGCCGGCGCGCCCTCCGCTACGGACTTGGCCGACGCAGGCCCTGCGGCGACGGTGGCGGCCCAGTCGCGGCGCCCCTCACCGATGTGCTGCGCCAGATCGAACAGCGTCCACTCGGGACAGGTCGGCACCTGTACGTCGAGGCTGGGAGCGGAGGCGACCGCGGCGCGGAAGGCAGTGGACCGTTCGTCGATCAGTCGCAGCAGAACGGGAAACTCAAGTGTCGTTGTCACCCCGCATCTCTATCACCGTGTTCCGACAATCGGGCAGTGATTTTTTCTGTACAGCCGCCCTCACGGGCGGACCGTCACCACCGCGGAGAAGGGATGGAGGACCTCTCCTCCGCCGACCGTGCGTCAGACGCGGTCATTCTCATGACGGTTCATCCGTGAGTGCTCTGCGACAGGCCTCGGAGCGACCGCGTTGCCGCATCGCCGTCCGTCGCCACACTCGCTGTCGACCCGGGCGGCGCCCGGCGGACACCCTCGGCCCTACGGTTCGTGTCGGGTGGTGACGTCGGCGCCCCGAGCGTCGTCGGACCCTTCAGGTTGTCCGGGGCGCAGGGTCGTGTGGCGGAAGGCGTTGAGGCCGGCGGTGTCGGTCGTGGTGTCCGAGGTCGGGTGTCCGGCGGCGAGGGCGTAGAGGGTGCTCTGGGTGGTGCTGTCGAGCCCGAAGCGTTCTTCGACGGCGGTGTCGTCGAAGGCGGCGGTCTGGAAGGGGCCCAGCCCCAGGGCGGTGGCGGCCAGGCTGAAGGTCTGCCCTAGGTCGTGTCTTCAAAAGATCTTGAGTGGTGGATCATGGTTGGGTGATACGTCGCCATGAACTGTCTGATGAGGAGTGGGAGTTCGTCCGGCCGCTGCTGCCTGAGTCCTTGCTCGGGCGGAAGCGGTTGGACGACCGGACCGTGCTGAACGGGATCGTGTGGAAGTTCCGGACGGGCACGGCCTGGCGGGATGTGCCTGAGCGGTATGGCCCGTGGGCCACGCTGCATACCCGGTTTCGCCGGTGGGCTCTGGACGGCACCTTCGAGCGGATGCTCCGGGCCGCGCAGGCCCGGGCGGATGCGGCCGGCGACATCGACTGGCTGGTGTCGGTCGACTCGACCGTCGTGCGAGCCCACCAGCATGCCGCCGGGGCCCGAAAAGGGGGCTCCGCAGTCCCGGCCTCGGACGCTCCCGAGGTGGTCTGACCAGCAAGATTCACCTGGCCTGCGATGCCTACGGTCGTCCGCTCGCCTCCGTGGTCACGGGCGGCAACATCAACGACTGCACCCAGTTCACCACCGTGATGGAGGCGATCCGGGTGCCCCGCATCGGCCCGGGCCGCCCCCGAGTGCGGCCCGTCCACGTGCTGGGCGACAAGGGCTACAGCTCCCGGGCCATCCGCACCTGGCTGCGGCGCCGCGGCATCGGCCACACGATTCCCGAGCGAGCCGACCAGGTCCGCAACCGGCTCCGGCGCGGCAGCCGGGGCGGGCGCCCGCCGACGTTCGACAAACAGCTCTACAAGCGGCGCAACGTCGTAGAACGGTGCTTCAACCGCCTCAAGCAGTGGCGCGGCATCGCGACCCGCTACGACAAGACCGCCGAGTCCTACCAGGCAGCCGTCACCCTCGCCTCGCTCCTGATGTGGGCGTGACATTTGAAGACAACTCCTAGGTCGTGTCTTCAAAAGATCTTGAGTGGTGGATCATGGTTGGGTGATACGTCGCCATGAACTGTCTGATGAGGAGTGGGAGTTCGTCCGGCCGCTGCTGCCTGAGTCCTTGCTCGGGCGGAAGCGGTTGGACGACCGGACCGTGCTGAACGGGATCGTGTGGAAGTTCCGGACGGGCACGGCCTGGCGGGATGTGCCTGAGCGGTATGGCCCGTGGGCCACGCTGCATACCCGGTTTCGCCGGTGGGCTCTGGACGGCACCTTCGAGCGGATGCTCCGGGCCGCGCAGGCCCGGGCGGATGCGGCCGGCGACATCGACTGGCTGGTGTCGGTCGACTCGACCGTCGTGCGAGCCCACCAGCATGCCGCCGGGGCCCGAAAAGGGGGCTCCGCAGTCCCGGCCTCGGACGCTCCCGAGGTGGTCTGACCAGCAAGATTCACCTGGCCTGCGATGCCTACGGTCGTCCGCTCGCCTCCGTGGTCACGGGCGGCAACATCAACGACTGCACCCAGTTCACCACCGTGATGGAGGCGATCCGGGTGCCCCGCATCGGCCCGGGCCGCCCCCGAGTGCGGCCCGTCCACGTGCTGGGCGACAAGGGCTACAGCTCCCGGGCCATCCGCACCTGGCTGCGGCGCCGCGGCATCGGCCACACGATTCCCGAGCGAGCCGACCAGGTCCGCAACCGGCTCCGGCGCGGCAGCCGGGGCGGGCGCCCGCCGACGTTCGACAAACAGCTCTACAAGCGGCGCAACGTCGTAGAACGGTGCTTCAACCGCCTCAAGCAGTGGCGCGGCATCGCGACCCGCTACGACAAGACCGCCGAGTCCTACCAGGCAGCCGTCACCCTCGCCTCGCTCCTGATGTGGGCGTGACATTTGAAGACAACTCCTAGGTGTCCGGCGTTCAGGTGGCTGACCCGGTAGGCGCGCGGGTGACGGTACTTCGCGCGCAAACGTTCCCATGCGGCGACGACGAAGACGATGAAGGCCGCCTGGTCGATGCCCTCCTGGTGCACGCACAGGACCCCGGCTTCGCTGTGGGTGAAGCCTTCGCGCAGCAGCTCCAGGCTGTGTTCTCGGGCGTTGTAGTGGTACAGACCGGCGGGGATGCCGGTGACGTTGGGGACGGCGAGATAGGCGTCGAGTTCTTGCCGGGCGCCGGCGGAGGGGCTGGTGCGCCGGATGAGGGCCCCGTACTCGAAACCGTCGATGAACTCGGCGGGGCCGAAGACGGTACGGAGCAGCACCGAGAGATCGTGCAGGCTCACCGGCCGGGCGCTGAAGGAGCGGTGCGTCCGCCTGCGATAGAGGGTCTGCTCCAGCGGTGCGGACAGGCGAGGGTCCGGTGTGCGGGGCAGCAGGACGCGGTCGGCCTCGGGGTGTTCGGTGAACAGCGCCGGGCGCCCGTCGCGGGCGAGGTGCTGACGCAGCTCGGGAGTGGCCGTCTCGAAGGGGACATCGCGCGTGGCGTAGTGGAAGAAGGATGCTTCCGGCGCCCAGGGTCCCCAGGCGTCCGCCAAGCGCTCGTCCTCTTGGGCTTCGGGGCTGCCCTCCTCGGCCAGCAGACCGTGTTCGAGCAGTGTTCCGGCCGCCTTCACCACCGTCTCGGGATGCAGGTGGTCCAGGAGTTCGGCCGCTCGGGCGGGGGTCGTCCAGGTGTCGAAGGCGCTGAGGATCTCGGCGGTCGAGGGGTGCAGAGCGACCGGCGAGTGATCCCGGTAGGCATGGACGACGAAGTCCCCTCGGTGCCAGTAGCACGTCAAGCCTTTCACCCGTCGCAGCCGCACATCCACTCCCTCGTACGCACAGGACCGACCCCTGATCGGCCCAGGGGTGGGGGCGGAGGCAGGGGCCGGCATCGGCGGATGCCGCGCCGGCCCCTGCCCATGGCCTACTTGTAGATGAAGTTGCCGGTGCGGCGTTCTTCCCGCTTGACGGGCACAGGCTTGATATCGATCTTGCGCATGATGGATACCTCCTTCGATCTCCTGTTCGTACACAGCTTAAGCGCGCGGATCATCTCCCGGGAAACGAGGAAGTGCCCCAACAGCCCTCGTACGCAGCGCCCTTGTCCGAAAGCCGCCGCCCACAGGGGAATCCGGAGATCGTGGATGAGCGGCTCCGGCGGAGACGCGCTGACGCCTGCCGGCCTCGCGTGACCAGTTCAGGCTCGTGAGGAGATCACTCGGGATCGGCGGGCCCTGCCGCCCGCGCCGTCGGCATCGGTTGTGCTGCCCGTGCCGCCTTGCGCCGGCGCCGAAGCACCATCGCCCCGGCGGCGGACAGGAGCGCCAGGCATCCCAAGAGGAACCACGGCACTGTCAGGAAGCTGTCGGATCCGGCGCCTCGCGAGCCGTCCGCGGTCGCTGTCACGGTCACATCGCCCCGGCCGGCGAGGGGTGCGCCGGGCCAGGATGCGGAGAGCCTCACCTTCTGTCCCGGGAGCAGTTCGGCGGGCACGTTCGTCAATCGTCGTTCGGCGGGCCCTCCCAGGTAGACCCCGTCCACGTGGGCGCAAACCCGGAGGGCGAGGCTCACGTTGCCCGTGTTGCGCAGGGTGTAGGAGACGGTGGACTCGGCGGCGCCGGTCCACGGAATCGAGGGGCTCCGGGCGGAGAACCGTACGTTCTCGACGATGACGCCGGGCCGTCGCGGTCCTTCGACGCGCAGGTAGATTCTGGCTCCGACGCCGCGTTGGACGCCGAGGTGGGAGCCGGCTCCGGGGCGCACGCGGTCATCCACGGCCACCAGGGCTCCGACGTGGTCGCCGGGTGAGGCGTCGGGTGGAACGCGCAACGTGATGCCGACCGTCGCCGTCGAACGCGCCGGGACCGTGATGACGTCCCGTTCGGGCTTCCCCCAGGCGCCGACGTCCCGTTGGGTCTCCTCGATGCCGCGCACGGCCAGCCCGCCGTCGCGTTCCGTGTTGTGGGCGTCGGCGACGTACAGGCGGAACGTCAGGGCCGTGTCGGTGGTGTTGCTGACGACGGCACGGTCGGAGAGCGTCATGCCGGGGCGTGCCGGGAGTTCGAACGCCGACCGCGGCGTGATCGTGGAATCGGCGGGCTTGACCGACCATTCGCCGTTGTCCGCCGCGCCGGCCGGTGCGGGGGAGAGGGCTGTCAGGACGAGGAGGAGGAGGACGACGGGGGCTGCGCGCATGCGACTTCCGCTTTCTGGGCGTCGCGTGCCGGACGCGTGGCGCCCGGCACGCGGGCGCGGTCAGAGGAGGGTGAGGGTGAGCGTTCCGACGTAGTCGCCGACGGGCGTGTACTTCGGGACGTTCAGGGAGACGGCGGCGTCCGCGGTGAACTCTCCGCCGGTCCGGTCACCGTCGGGGGCGGAAGCCAGGGTCGCCCCGTCCTTTCCGACCTTTCCGGGACTTCCCGCCGAGCAGGTGCCGGGGCTGTCGGCCTTGGTGGTGCACGTGGGTGTCCAGGTGAGGAGGTCGGCGTCAATCTTTCCGCGCGCCCCGGCGAAGTCGGTGACCTTGCCGGTGAGCGACCAGCCGGCCTTGCCACCGCGGAAGTCCTTCACGGCCACGGGGTTGAGGTGACCGGACGAGGCGCCGCCCGAGCCGAAGGCGACCGGGGGGAGCCGAACGGGGTCCGCCGTGGTGGACATGGTGAGCACACCGGCGCTGACCGAGGTGACGAGCCGCTGGTCGGCCGTGCCGGGAGCCGGGGGATCGGTGGGGTCGGTGGGGTGGGTCGGATCTGCGGCGGCGTCGACCTTCCACGCCTGACCGGCTGATCCGTTGCACTCCGACTGGACGATTCCGGCCCCGTCGGCGGTGGACCCGCCCTGGACGTCGAGGCACTTGCCGCTGTGCCGGGCGACGACGCGGACGTACCCGTCGGGGAGGGTTTCGAAGCGCCAGCGCTGGTTGTCCCCCGATCCGCAGTCGTACTGCTTGACCTCGGCCCCGTCGGCGGTCGACTTGTCCGCGACGTCGAGGCACTTGCCGCTGTGCTGGGCGAGGATGCGGACGTGGCCGTCGTTGTTGTCCGTGAATCGCCACTGGCTGTTCAGGCCACCGGCGCACTTCTCCTGGGTCACCGGCGCCTGGTTGTCGGAGACGCTCCCGGGCACGGTCACACAGTCGCCGCTCCGCCGGCCGGTGATCGTGTGGAGGGGATCGCCCCCGGCACCGGAGACCCGGCCGGTCGCCGTGTCGATCGAGACCTGGGGATACCAGGGAAGAGCCATTGTCGTGGCCGTCGGGAACTCCAACGGGAGCCACACGTACGTCGAGTCGTTGACGCGCCTGGGGTCGGCCCCCACCCCCGCCCACCGGTCACCCATGTAGAGGAAGGAGGTGGTCTCGCTGCCCTCCACCGGCAGGACGAATGCCGTCTGTGAGTGGTGACCGTCGTGGTTTCCGACGTCCTTCATCGGCGACCACGGTCCGGCGAGGTCGGTGGCGGTGGCGTACTTCTGCTGGTTCGGGTTCCAGTAGCTGGTCCCCGAGGTGAGCATGAAGTACACGTTTCCGCGCTTGAACAGGGCCGGGGACTCCCGGTGTTGGCCGGGCCAGGGGTTCGCCACGAGCCGTTTCACCTGCGTGTAGTCGTCGGTGAGTTCGTAGACGTGCAGATCGGCGTTCTGGTTGGCGGCGGAGATCATGTAGGCCTTGCCGGCGGCCTTGTCCTCGTACACCGTGATGTCACGGGACATGTGCTCGGCCCCGGACTCGTCCTTCGGTCGGAAGGAGCCCTTCCATGCGTACGGGCCGTCCACCGTGGACGAGACCGCCACCGCGGCCCGCGCCTCGCCGTAGGAGTCGTCGGCCTCCTTGTGCATCCACATGACGAACTGTTTGGTCTTCTCGTTGTAGAGGACCTTGGGGCGTTCGATCACCGCCGAACGGACCTCGGGGTCGGCGTCCTGGGTCAGGACATGACCGCGGGGCTCCCAGTTCTTCAGGTCCTTGGAGCGGTAGGCCGACACGTAACGGAACTTGTTGTCCTCGCCCCGATCCTCGCCGAACCAGTAGTAGAACTCGCCGACTTGAAGCACGCCCCCGCCGTGCGCCTGCACCCCTTGCCCCATGGTGTCCGGGAACTGGGTGCCGGCTTCGTTGGTGACGGGTGCGGCCAGCGCCGCGGGCGCCCCGCCCAGAACCGGGAGGAGCAGGCTCAGGCCCACGAGGATGGATCTCACTCTTCGCATGCAGATCCTCGATGTCGCCGCGCATCGTGCCCGGTGTGAGTGATGGGTCCCGCCTTCACTCACACAGGAACAAACATTTCTGCGCGTGAATCAACAATTGTGCCCAGAGAGTGGCCCACGTATTGGCTGGATGTCAACGACTTGTGCACACATGTGACGGTTCGTGGATGACCCCGGGGCGGAGAGTCACCATCCCCGGGTGAGTCGTCGCGCGCGCGTGACCCTGATCCAAGTCGGCTCCACGGCAAGGAGGTTCGGCTTTCCACGAGTGATGCCGGTGGTTGGGCCCGCGGTGCCCGACGGGAGAGATGCGCGTGCGCGCCCGACGGTTGCCCGGCGACCGCGCACACTTCGTCAGATCCTGGTGGCAAGCGGTACGGAGACCTGCTTCAGCCAGCGTCCCGCCGCGAAGTCGCGGGCCTTGACGACGACACGGTCCCGATGGACCTCGACCTGGAGCCCCTGGTTGAAGACGCCGGGAACCGTGTTCTCGCCGCCCTGACCGTTGTCGGTGAAGCCGGTCTGCACGGCCCCGGTGTTGAACACGGGGAACCCGTCCAGGTTCGCGGTGCCCGGCACCACCCGGCGTACGTGCCAGTCGGACAGGGCCAGGTTCCAGTGCGTGTGCCCACTGAAGAGGAACACGTCACGGTGGCGGCCCAGCAGACCGAGCAACGCGTCGGCCTGGAGGTAGTCGCCCGTGTAGAGCTTGTTGCGCGTACCCGAGACCGTGTTCGGCAGCGGGTGGTGGGTGATCACCATGACCGGCCTGCGACGTCCGGACCAGTACCGCAGGCGCTCTTCCAGCCACCGCAACTGCGCCTCGCTCAGCCATACCTCGTCCCAGAGCTCGGGGTCGTGATAGTGCATGTAGCGCTCGGTTCCGATGCTGAGGACCGGTATGCCGCCGAACGTCGTCTCGTCGTACACCGTGCCGCGCCCCGCGAACCGGTGGAAGCTGCGGAACAGGGAGTCCTCGGTGGTGCCGTTGGGCCAGGTCGACAGGGCGAGTGTCTGCGGATCGGCGTACTTGGGGACGTAGAACTCGTGGTTGCCGATGGCCCAGGCGACCTGGCGCGGGCGTGGACCGCGCTCCAGTACCTGTCGCACCGCCGCGTACTCGAAGTCGTAGCCGCGCGGGGTGATGTCACCGGCGACGGCCAGTCCCGCGCTGTCGGGGGCGGTGGCCGCGATGTCCTTCAGGGCGACGGTCAAGTCACCCAAATCCCCCTGGATGTCGCTGATGACGTTGAAGGTGCTGAGTGGTGAGGCAGCCCGGTCGGGTGTCCGCGCTTCGGCGGCCACCGGCGCTGCCGCGCCGAGGGCGACGGCTCCGGCCGTCGCGGTGAGCAGAGACCTGCGCTTCATGGGGTGGGCCCTTCCGCAGTGATGTGACGCGGGTCGGACAGACCCGCGAGGGGTCCGCACCCGGATATGTTTACGCAACCAAGAAGGCCGTGGGGTGAATGCCGCGCAACGCGAGAGCGCACCGGTCGCACTGTTGACCAGGGTGAAGTGCCCTTTGTCGGTGGTGGACAGCATCCATTGCCGGTGTGGGGGCGACCCCGGAGGGGCCAGGGCGAGCGAGTCGCCCGCGACGGCGAGGACCTCGCCGGTTCTGACGTTCGTCAGCCGGTTGGTGGCCGTACTGCTCCGGTCGGAGGGCCGCGACTTGGTGAGCACCCACTGCTGTGCGCCGTCGAGGCCGTCGGGCGCGCGCTGGACGAGGCAGTCCTCTCCTGCGGTCGTGACGGCTGTCAGCGCCAATCCGCTGTGATCGTTTGACGAGGAGGCGGGGAGGCGGGGAGGCGGGAAGGCGGGGAGGCGGGGAGCCGCGGAGGGAACGGCCGTCGCCCCGGGATCCACGCCGGACGTGCCGGCGGATCGACAGCGTGATGTTTGCGTGAACATCACATGTCGGGGCGAGTGTCGAAGCGGTGGGACGCCATGTCAAGGGAACCGGCGAGTAACGGTGCGAGGCTCCTGACGGGTCCGGGGCCTCGCCCGGGGACCCGCCGGTGGCCGTCATCCGCCGGCTGAACCGCCGGTGGCCTGCTCGTTCCCGGCTGTCCGGCGCTAACATCCGTACGGAGTGCACGCAGTCCCCTTGGAAGCCCCGGTTCGGAGGTCCGGTTCACATGCCGCGCGAAGTCGGATCACGATCACCCAGGTCACGCCCGCTGCGCCAGTCGCCCTCCATGGCCGATGTGGCCGCCATGGCGGGGGTCTCCTCGCAGACGGTCTCCCGTGTGGCCAACAACCGGGAGAACGTGGACGCGTCCACGCGCGAACGGGTGCTGGCCGCGATGAACATGCTCGGCTACCGGCCCAACACGGCCGCGCGGGCGCTGGTCACCGGAAGATTCGGGACGCTGGGCGTCATCAGTTTCGACATCAGCGCCTACGGCAACGCCAGGACCTTCGCCGCCATCACCGACGCCGCTCGCGAAGCCGACCTCTTCGTGAACTTCATGGGGGCCCGTGCCCAGACCGGCGCCGCCGTACGCCAGGCGTTCCGGCAACTGATGGTGCAGTCCGTGGACGGCATCATCCTGATCGAGTCGCAGATCCTCGACACCCCCGAACTTCGGCTGCCGTCGGCCGTGCCCGTGGTCTTCGCCGACGGGGACACCGGCCACCGCTACGCGAACGTGGACATCGACCAGGCCGAGGGGACCCGCAGCGTCGTCGCGCACCTGCTGGGCCTCGGTCACCGCACCGTCTGGCACGTCGCGGGCCCGCGCGACTCCTACGCGGCGCGCCGCCGGGCCGAGGCGTGGCACCGCTCGCTCAAGGACGCGGGCGCCGTCGTCCCGCCGCTGCTGTACGGGGACTGGTCCGCGGCCTCCGGTTACAGCGCCGGACGTGAACTGGCCGCCCGACCGGAGGTGACGGCGATCTTCGCCGCCAACGACCAGATGGCGCTCGGCGTCATGCGCGCCCTGCACGAGGCCGGGCGACGCGTGCCCGAGGACGTCAGCGTGACCGGATTCGACGACGTCCCCGAGGCCGCGTTCTTCCCGGCCCCCCTCACCACGGTCCGGCAGGACTTCGACGCCGTGGGCCGGCACTGCGTCGCGCTGCTCCTGGAGCAGATCGGCGGGGAGACCGGCGGGGAGACCGGCTCTCGGCGCCAGGCGTCGGTGGCGCCCGTCCTGGTGGTGCGCGAGAGTACGGCGGCCCCGGCCGGCTGAGTCGCCGGGCGGCCGTCTCAGGGGGTTCGCGCCTTCGCCTCCCTCGCGGCGCGACGCCCCGCCGCCACGGTGCCGAAGGTGTCGCGGTCGTCGAGGAAACCCTCCAGAGCGAACGTGGCGGCGCCGAGGCTCACGGGGTTGTCCGGCACGGTGCTGAGTCGGCAGGTGAGCGCCTGCAGCGTGGCCGGCAGGGCGTGTTCCGCGATGACGTCACGGGTCTGTCGCAGCAGCGGCTCGCCGAGCCGCTCCGCCACCCGGCCGCCGAGCACGAGGACCTGGGGATTGAACAGGTTGAGGAGGGCGGCCGCAGCCGTCCCCAGGTGGTGGGCGGTCCGTGTCACGGTCTCGACGGCCACGGTGTCCCCCTCCGCCGAGGCGCGGGCGACCTTCGCGACGACGGCGTCCTCGTCGGCGTCCAGGAGGGGGCTGTTCTCGTCCAACTCCCGCACGGTTCGGGCGATGCCCCGCGTGCTGACGTAGGCCTCCACGCATCCGAGCCTGCCGCACCGGCATTCCCGGCCGCCGGGGACCAGGCAGGTGTGACCCCACTCCCCGGCGCTGTTGGTCGCGCCCCGGTACAGCGCTCCGTCGACCGCGATGCCCGCGCCGACGCCGGCCCGGAGGGTCACCACGACGAGGTCGTCGAACTCGCGTCCGGCTCCGAACCACATCTCCGCGACGGTTCCGGCCTTGAGCGGGTTGTCCAGGTACAGCGGCATCGTGAGGCGCTCGGCGAGGAGTGAGCGCAGCGGTACGTCGCGCCAGGACCAGTACGGCGAGAAGACCGACACGCCACCCTCGCGCTCCACGTGGCCGGGGACGCTGACGCCCGCTCCGAGGATGCGGGCGGGCGTGCCCGCGACGTCCGTCAGAGCCTCGACCCCGGCCGCGATGGCGTCGACCACGTCCTGCGGCCGGACATCGGACTGCGGCAGGGGCAGCCGTACGCTCCGCACCACCGTGAGCGCCAGATCGAACAGCTCGACCTGAACGGACGTCTCCGCGACGTCGATCCCGATCAGGGTCCCGCGCTCCGCGTTGACGGCGAGGCGCGCCCGCGGGCGCCCGCCCCTCGAATCCTCGTGACCGGCCTCCGCCAGGACTCCGGCCTCCAGCAGCTCCGCGACGAGGTTGGCCACGGTCGCGAAGGAGAGTCCGGTCGCCGCGGCGATCTCCTGCCGGCTGACCGGGCCCGGGGCGGCGAAGACGCACCGCAGTGCGTCGAAGCGGTTGCGGCGGCGGATGTCCTGCGCCGTGCGTTTGGTCATGGGTGCGTCCTCTCACTCTGCCGGCGGCAGAGACGGTCGTGCTGATGGCAGAGCTTATTCCAGACGTTGGACGATCACTATGTACATGGGTTAGAAGAAGTCTTAGAGTTTCGCCGTCGGAAGTGAGGAGCGACATCATGCAACTGACCGCACTACCGTGCGCACCCGTCCCGGGACGGCTGACCGAAGGACCGGTCTGGCATGCCGGGCGCGGTGACCTGCTGTGGGTGGACATCACCGCGGGCCTTGTCCACCGGGCTCCGTTGGTGGCCCGCGACGACGACAGCGGCCTGCCCGATCTGGGGCCGAGAACCACCCTGAGCCTCGACCGGCCCGTCGGAGCGGTCGCGGTCCGCGCCTGCGGCGGGCTCCTCGTGGCAGCCGGAACGACCTTCCTGACCGTCGACGACACCGGGGTGGCCACGGAGTTCGCCGCTCCGGACGTACCTGACGACGGAACGCCGCGACGGATGAACGACGCCAAGTGCGACCCCGCCGGACGGCTGCTCGCCGGCACCATGGCCGACGACGGAACACCCGGCGCGGGCAGCCTCTACCGCCTCGACCCCGACGGCACCGTGACGACCCTGCTCGACTCGGTCAGCATCTCCAACGGCCTCGGCTGGAGCCCGGACGGCCGGCTGCTGTACTACGCGGACAGCCCGACCCGCCGCGTCGACGTCTTCGACCACGACCCCGTCACCGGCGCCCTCACGGGCCGCCGCCCCCTGGTCGACACCGGCCCCGCCGGCGTCCCGGACGGCCTGGCGGTCGACACCGGGGGCCGGATCTGGGTGGCGGTGTGGGGAGCCGGACAGGTCCGTGCGTACACCCCCGACGGCACGCTCCACGCCGTCGTGACGGTCCCCGCCTCACAGGTGTCCAGCTGCGCCTTCATCGGCCTCGACCTGGACCTTCTGGTGATCACCACCGCGACCGACGGTCTGAGCCCGCAACAGCTCTCGGCCGAGCCGCTCGCCGGCCGGCTCTTCATCTGCCGGCCCGGGGTCACCGGTCTGCCCGTCCCGCCCTTCGCCGACGACCCGGCGCGGATTCCCGCGTCCTCCACCACCCCTCACGAGCCCCGAGGATCCGCATCATGACCGACCTGGCCTCCGCACTCGCCGCCGCCCCCGCGATAGCCATCCTGCGCTCGCGCTCGCCCCGCCACTTCGCCGCCACCGCCGAAGCCCTCCACGACGCGGGCATCCGAGCAGTCGAGTTCACGCTCACCACACCGGGCGTCCTGGACGCGCTGCGCGAGTACGCCCGGTCCAAGCCGGCCGGACTGGCCCTCGGAGCGGGAACCGTCATGACACCGTTCGACGCACAGCGCGCCGTGGAGGCGGGCGCCACCTACCTCATCACTCCGGCCACGTGTCCGGACGTCATCAGGGAAGGACGCCGTCTCGGCGTTCCCGTCCTGCCCGGCGCCCTGACGCCCAGCGAGATCGCCGCCGCCTGGCAGGACGGCGCCACCATGGTCAAGCTCTTCCCCGCCTCCTTGGGCGGCCCGGACTACCTGCGGGCCGTCCGGGCGCCCCTTCCGGACATCCCGCTGGTGCCGACCGGCGGCATCGCGCTGGAGGAAGCCGCCGCCTACCTGGCGGCCGGGGCCACCGCCCTGGGCATGGGGAGCCCCCTGGTCGGAGACGCCTGCGAGGGCGGCGACCTGGACGCGCTCCGCGAACGGGCGGCCACACTGCTGGACGGCATCCGCCCGTGACCGCGCTCGTCACGCTCGGGGAGGCCATGGCCGTCCTGGCCGCCGACCGGCCCGGCCCGCTCGCCTCCGGCGCCTCGCTCCGCCTGGCGTTCGCGGGTGCGGAAGCCACGGTCGCCGTCGGCGTCAGCCGCCTCGGACACCAGGCGTCCTGGACCGGCCGGGTCGGTGCCGACAGCGCCGGCACGATGATCCTCGACGGACTGCGCGGCGAAGGCGTGGACGTCACCCGCGCCCGCGTCGACCACACCGCACCGACCGGACTCATGCTGCGCGAACGCCGCACACCGGACCACACCCGCGTCACTTACTACCGACGCGGACTCGCCGGCTCCCGCCTCGCTCCCGAGGACGTGGACCCGGAACTCGTCACCCGCGCCCGCGTACTGCACGTCACGGGCATCACCCCCGCCCTCGGCGACGCCCCCCGCGCCGCGGTCAGACGGGCCGTCGACCTCGCCCGCGCCGCCGGCGTCACCGTCTCCCTGGACCTCAACTACCGCGCCCGGCTGTGGTCCCGGCAGGACGCCGCGTCCGAACTGCACGAACTCGTCACCCGCGCCGACATCGTCTTCGCCGGACCCGACGAAGCCTCCCTCGTCGTTCCCGAGGCCGAGCCCGCCACCATGGCGCGCACGCTGCTCGGACTCGGCCCCCGCGAGGCCGTCATGAAACTCGGCGCCCGGGGAGCACTCGCGGCCACGGGTGACGGGGACGCCGTCCAGGACATCGTGCCGGTCACCCTGGTCGATCCCATCGGCGCGGGGGACGCCTTCGTCGCCGGATACCTCGGCGGACTCCTCGACGGCGCACCCCTCCCCGCCCGCCTCCGGCTCGCCGCGACATGCGGGGCCTTCGCCGTGGCGTCGCCCGGTGACTGGGAGGGCCTGCCCCGACGCGCCGAACTGGACCTCCTCCACGGCGAAGACGTCACCCGCTGACCGGGTGTGCCCCGGCACTCCGCACCACGACCACACAGGGAAAGACACACCATGAACCGATTCACGGGACGAACCGCCGTCGTCACCGGCGCCTCGTCCGGCATCGGCGCCGCGAGCGCGGTGCGCCTGGCCGCCGAAGGAGCCGCCGTCGTCCTCGCCGACATCGCCGACGAAGCCGGCGCCGCACTCGCGCAGAGGATCCGCGACACCGGCGGACGCGCCGCGTTCGTGCGGTGCGACGTCTCCTCCGAGCAGGACTGGAGCCACCTGAGGGACCGCGCCCGGACCCTGTTCGGCCCGATCGCCCTGGTACACAGCAATGCCTTCACCCACACCCACGCGCCCGCCCACGAGGTGACCGCGAGCGACTGGGACCGCGAGCTGGCCGTCAACCTCAAGGCGCCCTATCTCGCCGTGCGGACGTTCATCGACGACCTGCGCACCACCCGCGGTTCCTTCGTCGCCACCTCCAGCGTGCACGCGCTGTGCAGCCTGCCGGGCTACCCGGCCTACGCGGCGGCCAAGGGCGGCATCTGCGCACTCATCCGGCAACTCGCGGTCGAGTACGGGCCCGAGGTGCGGTTCAACTCCGTGCTCCCCGGACCCATCCTCACCGAGAACTGGGAGGACGTGGACGAGGAGGGCCGCCTGCTCTCCGCCCGGGCCACGGCCCTGGGACGCCTGGGTCACCCCGACGAAGTGGCGGCCGCCGTCGCCTTCCTCGCGTCCGACGACGCCTCGTACATCACCGGCACGAACCTGACCGTGGACGGCGGCTGGGCCGTGAAGAAGGAGTCCAAGTGAAGATCACATCCCTGCGCACCTACCTGGTGGCCCCCCGCTGGTGCTTCCTGCGCGTGGACACCGACGAGGGCATCACCGGCTGGGGCGAACCGGTCGTCGAGGGCCGTGCGCACACCGTCGCGGCCGCGGTCGAAGAACTCTCCGACTACCTCGTCGGCCAGGACCCGATGCGCATCGAGGACCACTGGCAGGTCCTCACCAAGGGCGGCTTCTACCGCGGTGGCCCCGTGCTGTCGAGCGCCGTCGCCGGCATCGACCAGGCGTTGTGGGACATCGCGGGCAAGGCCCTGGGAGTCCCCGTGTGGCAGCTGCTCGGTGGCAATGTCCGGGACCGGGCACGGGTGTACAGCTGGATCGGCGGAGACCGCCCGAACGATGTCGCGCAGCAGGCCGCGGCCCGCAAGGCGGAGGGCTTCACGGCCATCAAGATGAACGCCTCGCCCCAGTTGGAGCTGATCGACACGCCCCGAGCCGTCCGTGACATCGTCGAACGGGTGGAGAGCGTCCGTACGGAGGTCGGTGACGAGTTCGACATCGCCGTGGACTTCCACGGACGGCTCACCCTCCCCATGGCGCGCCGGGTGCTGCCGCTGCTGGAGCCGTACCTGCCGTTCTTCGTCGAGGAACCCGTGGTCCCCGAGATGAGCGCCCACATCGGCGAGGTCGTGCGTTCCACCAGCATCCCCATCGCCACCGGGGAACGGCTCTACTCCCGTTGGGACTTCAAGCAGGTGCTGGACCAGGGGATCGCCGTGGCCCAGCCCGACCTCTCGCACGCCGGCGGGATCTCCGAGGTACGGCGGATCGCGGCGATGGCGGAGGCCCACGACGTCTCCCTGGCCCCGCACTGCCCGCTCGGGCCGATCGCACTGGCGGCCTGCCTCCAGGTCGGCTTCGCCACGCCCAACCTGCTCATCCAGGAGCAGAGTCTCGGGATCCACTACAACGCCGGGTCGGACCTGTTGGACTACCTCACCGACCGTTCCGTCTTCCGGTACGAGGACGGGCACGTCGGCCTGCTCACCGCACCCGGACTCGGCATCGACGTCGACGTGAAGGCCGTCGAGCGGGCCGCCGAGACGGGCCATCGGTGGCGCAACCCGGTGTGGCGCAGGGCGGACGGCTCCCTCGCCGAATGGTGACCGGCGCGGGAGACGCCGCGGCGTCGGTCGCCGGGCACCTGCCGAGGGCGACCGGTTCCCCGTGATCGGACGGGTGCCCTGCCGATCGCTCGGCGTTCTTCAGGGCGTGAGGTACTCCAGCAGCCGTCGCGTGGCCGGTCCGTAGACACCGGGCGGGTCGCCGTGCACGCCGTGCGCCGCCTGGAACCGGGCGACCGCGTTGCGCAGGTTCTGGTCGTATTGGCCCCGCTTGGGCAGGTCCCACGCTCCGATCCGCGCGAGACGCCGCTGCAGGTCCACGACCTCGGGCCCCGAGTCACGTCGGCGCAGCGTCGGCTTCTCGACGGGAGTCGTCGACGTCGCGGGGGAGGGGGTCGCGCCGGCGTCGTCCTCCTCGCGGCCGGTGGACGGTGCGGGACTCGCAGGTGAGGCGGTGGACGTGGGCGTGGAGGGCGCGGGCCGGGCTGCCGAGGGCGCGGTACTCGGCAGGCTGCGCGCGACGGACGGCGCTCCCGGGCGCCCGCTGCCCGGGAGCGAGGCCGGGGGCCGGGGCGGTTCGGGTGTCGCGTCGTGCGTCTCGCCCTCGTCGACCATGTCGAGCCTGCTCGCGGGAGGGGGCGCCGTCACGTCCCGGCTGTCCTGGTCCCGCCCGAGCACGTACGTGCCCGCGAGGGCCGCGGAGCCGATCAGGGTGGCGAGCGCCGCGGTCAGGGGGAGCCGTCGACGCCGACGCGCGGGTTTGTGTGCCCGGTGGGATCCCGGCCTGACCAGGACCACGGGTGGGCCGAACCTCTCGCTGCCGGGCGGGAGTTCGCTCTCGTGGACCATCTGCGGGACGACCCATGCCACCGTGGTCGGGGCCGGCCCGTCGGTCGGCGCCGGTTCGTGCAGGGAGAGGTACGGCCGCACCCATTCCTGGTCGAACTGTGCCGAAGCGCCGGCCCGGCCTGCGGCTGCCATGTCGTGGGCGGCGATGCAGGCGCACTGCAGGACGTCACCGCATCGAGGGCAGAAGGGGGTGCTCACGGGACTCCAGTCGGATTTCCGGGACATGCCGCACGGCCCCTCGGCGCGTGGCGCCGTGCAACTCGGGATGTGTCGGCTCTGCGTCGGGGCGGGAAACCCGACGTCGCGTTTTCTGTGGGACGACCGTGCGGCGAGGGAGGGGAGTGAATGGTGAACCTACTGTGTGTGAAGCGCGAAGATCCAGCCCCATCGGGACCTCAGTTGATAACGATCGGCTAAACGCACCTCAGGGGTCATCCGGGCCTCGTCGCCCGGGAATTGGACCCTGGGCGGGAGTCCGGGAAGGAGGTGTTCCGGGAGCAGGTCGCGGATGGGTCGGTGGTACGTGTGGGCTCGGTGCGATGTGACACGGGGCGATGCCCCGCGTGCTGAAGTGCGCGATCCGCCGTGCGAAAAGCGGCTGTGCCAGGATTTGCCTGTTGACTTCCTTGCATGTGTGTCTGATTCTGTTCGGTGTGAGGTTGCCGCCGGGTGGCTCCGGGCCATCCGGCCGGGGTGCGCCCGACCGTCCTCTGCGGGCAGCCTGCCCGCCCTCCGAGACGCGGCGCTGAAATGTACGGGGGATCCACGTCATTCGACATCCGATCGTTCGGGCATTGCGTGCGTGGTGGAACTCATGGAACCGGAACCTCGGCTTGAGGAATTCCGGCGATTCGCTCTGCGCGTGAAGAGAAACGCAGAAGATGCGAACCGCATTACTGCGGTGCGGATATCGAGATTCTCGACGGAAAGAACTATCGGTCAGGGCGTCCTGTCCTGAACAATGGGGCGACTTTCCACTTCCCACCCAGGACGTTCCCCACGTGTCGACGAATCATCACTCCGCCGTGAGTCGGATGACCGACCGGCAACCGTGCGACGCCATCCGCATCGCGGACCGGGCCGCGCCCCCGGCGGAGGCCGAGCCGCGACGGCGTCACTCGTCCGGCTCGGGAACCTCCGGCTGCCGGTGCGGCGCCGGCGGCCCCGCCGCGACCGTACGCCGACGCCGGCAGGGGCGCCGTGGCACGGGCACCGTCCCCGCCGCGTCGGTGGAGAGCACGGGTTGTCCCCGGCGGCCACCGCCGAGTCTCTGCAGCCTTTTCGCGCCTCGGAGCACGTCCCGGCCGTCCATTCCGCCACCGGTCCGTGTCCGGAGGCGCAGGAGCCCCCTCTCGTCGAGCCGCCACTGCTGCGCCGGCGCTCCGTCGTGACAGCCGGTGGTGATCACGTCGACGCCGTTCGCGAAGGCACCGCGGCGGCCGGCCGGATCGAGCCCGTAGCGCACCGGGCCACGCCGTGACCTCAGGCGCCCTCGGGGCTCCTGTCGTCCTCGTTCGCACAGCCGGCTGCCGGGCAGCGCTGGAACCGATCCTCCGCGCGAACCACGCACGGGAAGCAGTAGACAAACAGAGTCGAACATGAAGCAGCGGATATCAACATGCGTCAGACGTTGGTCAGCGTCCTGTTGGCGAGGGCCACGTCCGACTCGACCCGCTGCTTTCGGGGAGGTCAAAGGACCGCAGTTCAAGGGGTGGAAGGGTTGTGGGCCGAGTGAGTCGCGAAAGGTCACGGGGGCGCATCGATCAGAAACCCAAGGTTCACACTGTTGACTTATGAAGGAAACAGCGCTTTTCTCTGTTGCATCAAGTTTGAAAGAGACCGACTGTGAAGGATTCCTCGTGCGGGAGTCGGTCTCTCCATCGGTTCATCGTCGAGCGAGGCCGGAACGGCTCTCTCTCGAACAACCTCGTCCGGCCCCACAACCTCCGGGTGGCGAACGCAACGAGGACCGACCCCTTCTCCACCCCCACGCACGTGCCCCACTGGTCGCCCCTGTGCGACCCGTCCAAGCAAAGGGAACGACATGCTCACTCACCACCACCGCCGACCGGTAGTCGTACTGGCTCTGGGTCTGGCCTCCGTGCTCGCCCTGTCCGCGTGCTCCAGTGGCCAGGAGACGACGGGCGGGAGCACGGACGTGGGGAAGGTCGACGGGAAGCTCTCCCTGACCTATCTGCAGAAGCAGGGCGACCAGGAGTACTTCATCGGCGAAGCCGCCGGTGCGCAGGCGAAGGCGGCTCAGCTCGGCATCGATCTGAAGATCGTGAATCTCGGCAACGATGCGAACAAGACCGTGAGCGAGGCCCAGGCGGCCATCTCGCAGAAGAGCAACGGGCTGATCGTCGTCGTCCCCGACCCGGCCGTCGGGCCGCAGGTGGTGCAGCTGGCGAAGGACGCCAAGGTGGCGCTGCTGACGTCGGACGACCAGATCTGCAGCACCGGCCCCGACCCGTCCGCCTGTGGCGCCGACGCCCTGGTGCCCCGCATCGGCTTCAGCGGGCAGCAGATGGGTGGCGAGGTCGGCAAGCGGGCGGCCGAGGAATTCAAGAAGTCCGGGTGGAACCCGGCGGAGACCCGGACGATCTCGGCCTGGAAGCAGGACGTCACCGTGTGCACCGACCGCGTGAACGCCTCGAAGAAGGCGTTCACCGAGGGCGCCGGCGCACCGGTCCAGAACATCGACGTGCCCACGGACAACTCTCCGACCGGCGCGCAGGACAAGATCGCCGCGACGATCACCGCGAACCCCTCCGTGAAGAACTGGGTGGTGTGGGGCTGCAACGACGAGAACGTCCAGGGCGGAGTCACCGCGCTGGAGAACGCGGGCTTCAAGGCGGACAACGTGATCGGCGTGGGCCTCGGCGCCTACCTCGCCTGCAAGAACTGGAGCTCGGGCAAGCCCTCCGGGATGAAGGCGGCGCTCTTCATCAACGGCAAGGACGTCGGCGCCCTGGCCGTGCAGACGATGTACCACAAGCTGAAGGACGGCAAGGAGTTCCCCAAGGAAGCCTTCGCCCCGACCAGGATGGTCGACGCCTCCAACTGGAAGGAAGCGGGAGTCACCTGCGGCTGAGGCCGCCCCCGGCCAGTGTGGGTACGGCCCCGCCGCGGCGGCGCCGTACCCGCCACCCGTCCCCACCACCGCCGACCAGCAGCGCCGCTGGACCGGCACACGTTCCCCCAGCTTGCGAGGCCCCCATGACCACAGCCGGCACAGAGCCACCGACTGCCGCCGCCTCCGCCCAGGACCGCGGCGAAGAGATCGCCGTGGAGAACATCACCAAACGCTTCGGTCCGGTACAGGCGCTCAGTGGCGTCACGCTGACCTTCCCCCGGGGTCAGGTGACCGCCCTCATGGGCGAGAACGGCGCGGGCAAGTCGACCCTGTTGAAGATCCTCACCGGTGACCACCAGCCCACCGAGGGCACCATCCTGTGGGACGGACGGCCGCGGACCCTGTCCTCCCCGCAGGAGGCCCACAAGGCCGGGATCCGCATCATCCCGCAGGAACCCGAGATCATTCCGCACGTCTCGGTCGCCGAGAACGTGTACGCCGGCGCCCTGCCGCGCGGCGCCGGACGCCGTCTCGATCGGGCCGAGCTGCGCCGCCGCATCACCGCCGACCTGATCCGACTCGGATTCGAGAAGGTCATCCACCCCGATCAGCTGGGCTCCGAACTCACCGCCGCGCAACGCCAGCTGGTGGAGATCCTGCGGGCGCTGACCGGCGACGCGAAGGTCATGGCCTTCGACGAACCCACCTCCTCGCTCTCCGAGAACGAGGTCGAGGCGCTCTTCGCCCTGATCGGCCGGCTGCGTGACCAGGGCATCGCCGTCATCTACGTCTCCCACCGCATGAAGGAGATCTTCCACCTCGCCGATCGCATAGCCGTTCTGCGCGACGGCGCCGTCGCCGGTGTGCTGGAGGCCCGCAACACGAACGAGGGGGAGGTCGTCCGCCTGATGGTCGGCCGTGACCTCTCCGCCCTCTTCGTGCGCCAGGACGTCGCCCGCGACGAGGTGGTACTGCGCCTGGAAGGCGTCACCACGGACGACGTCGCCGACATCGACCTCGACCTTCGTGCCGGAGAAGTGGTCGCCCTGGCCGGCCTCATGGGAGCCGGACGGTCCGAGTTGGCCCTCGCCCTCGCCGGCGACCAGCCCATCCGGTCGGGTCGGATCTCCGTGAACGGTCGGCCGCTGCGGCTGCGCAGCCCCAAGGACGCGATCCGCGCCGGCATCGGGCTCGCCCCCGAGGAGCGCAAGGCCCAGGCGCTTTTCCTCCACCGCTCCATCCGCGACAACATGTCCCTGGTGAGTTTGGACCGCCTGCGTCGCCGGCGCTTCGTCCAGAGCCGTCAGGAGAAGACACTGGCGCAGGAATTCTCCGACCGGCTGCGGGTGCGCACGCCCTCCATCGAGCACGAAGTGCGCAAACTGTCGGGCGGCAACCAGCAGAAGGTCGTCCTCGCCCGATGGCTGCTGCGCAAGCCGAAGGTCCTCATCCTCGACGAACCCACGCGCGGCATCGACATCGGGGCCAAGGCCGAGATCTACCGCATCATCGCCGACCTCGCCCGGGAAGGGGTCGCCCTGCTGGTGATCTCCTCCGAACTGCCGGAGGTCCTGGGGCTGGCCGACCGGATCGTCGTGATGCAGAACGGCCGCATCACGGGCGAACTCGACCGCTCGCAAGCCACCGAGGAAGCCATCCTCAATCTCGCCATGGCCGACGACCTGGCTCCCGTCGCATCCGACCGACCGCTCACAGACTCCGCCGATGGAGACGCTCGATGACCACCACCCAGACGCCGGCCACCACCGAGAACATCCCCGCTCCGGCGCGGAAGACCACGGGAGCGCTGCTCTCCTCACTCGGCGGTCAGAACCTCAGCCTGATCGGCGCCCTCGTCCTCGTCCTCGCCCTGTTCGGGTTCCTCAACGACAACTACCTCAGCCTCTCCAACATCCAGGTCATCGGAGAAGCGGCGACGATCACCGGTCTGCTCGCCATCGTGCAGACCGTCGTGATCATCTGCGGGGGGCTCGACATCTCCGTCGGGTCCCAGGCCGGCCTGGCCTCCGTCGTGAGCGCCATGGTCTTCACGTCCGCCGGATCCAATCCCTACCTCGGCATGGCCGCGGCGATCGGCGTCGGAATACTCGTCGGCGTCGTCAACGGCGTCGCCATCGTCTACGGACGCGTCAACCCCACGATCGCCACCCTCGCCGGCCTGGCCGCCTACAAGGGCGTCGCGCAACTCGTCTCCGGGGGCCGCGCGCAGGGTTACGTCCTCAACGATCCCTTCTTCGTGTTCCTCGGCCGCGGCAAGATCGCCGGCATACCGGTCATGATCTGGATCCTGGTGGTCGTGGCACTGGCCGTGCACGTCCTGCTCAAGTACACGGACATCGGCCGCAACATCTACGCGATCGGCGGCAACGACACCGCGGCGCGCCTCGCGGGCATCAACATCAACAAGTACCTGGTCGCGGTCTACGCGCTCATCGGTGTGGTCGCCGCGGTCGCGGGCATCCTCCTGACCGCGCGCACCGGTTCCGGGCAGCCCGTCTCCGGCAGCGAGGGACTGGAGCTGAAGGCCATCACGGCGGCGGCTCTGGGCGGCTGCGCGCTCAAGGGCGGCAAGGGCGGCATCGGCGGAACCCTGTTGGCCGTCGCGCTGCTCGGCGCCCTGGAGAACGGCCTGACCGTCCAGGGGATCAACACCTTCTGGCAGAACGTCGCCCAGGGCGCCCTCCTCGTCGCGGCCGTCGTCATCCAGCAGCGCCGCAGCGGTGAACGCGCCGTCGGGTTGCCCCACTGACCCTGACCCGACCCACGACGAGGCTCGCTCCGTTAAGGGGTCGGGCCTCGTCGCGCATCCCGCCCACGGATGGTGGAGGGAGAAAGGGGACGGCGGACTGCCTTTCCCTATCGAAACGCAATCAACCACACGAGGTGCAGGAGAGGACCGGTGGTTGCATTTCGGTACCGTCGGGTCCTTTCCTCGCCATAAAGCACAAGTGACGGAACGAAAGTGCGGGGAACGGCCCCGGGAAGTACCTCGCCCGGCCCTGTTGGGGCAGCTCAAGCGGGTGCGCGAGCGGCAGTTCCGGCCTGCGGTGTGAAAGTTCTGCGCAGTCCGGCCGACAACCCCTTGCCCAGCCTTATTGTATGCAGTGTACAATTGATCTCCGTCCGGAATTCGCTAGAGATCATCGGGTGGGATTGTGGCAGAGTCGGCACCGCTGGCGGCCCAACGGAGGGAACTGATCCTCGACACCGTGCGCCGGAAGGGGGCGGTGCGCGTCGCCGCGCTCGTCGACCAGCTCGGCGTCTCCGACATGACCATTCGTCGGGACCTGGACGTGCTGGCCAAGGCCGGATCGGTCGAGAAGGTCCACGGCGGGGCGGTGAGGACGTCCGGCACCACGGGCGACGAGCCCGGCTTCGAAACGAAGTTCACCCTCAAGTCCGCGGCCAAGGCGGCGGTCGCGGACGCGGCCGCCCAACTGGTCCGGCCCGGCAGTGTCGTGGCGCTCTCCGGAGGAACGACGACGTATGCCGTCGCCCACCGTCTGCGGGACATCGCGGGGCTGACCGTGGTGACCAATTCCCTCCCCGTGGCGGACCTGCTGCGGCCGACCGGGACGGACGACGGGTCCGCCGGGCCGACCCTGCTGGTCACGGGCGGTGCGCCCACGAAGTCCGCGTCACTCGTCGGACCGCTGGCGGATCAGGCGATCCGTTCCCTCCAGGTCGACCTCCTGATCGTCGGTGCCCACGGCGTCTCCGAACGCGCCGGCGTGACCACTCCGAACCTCGCCGAAGCGGAGACCAACCGCACCCTGATCTCCGCCGCCACGCGGCTGGCCGTGGTGGCCGACCACAGCAAGTGGGGCGTCGTCGGCCTGAGCCGATTCGCCGAACTGTCCGACATCGACTACTTCGTGTCCGACGACGGCCTCGGCGAGCAGGCGCGCACCGCCCTCGGCGAGCAGGTCGGCCGTCTGATCCTGGCGGACACCCGGGGGGCGTGACCGCGCCCCCACACGCACGGGGGGACATCCGCCGCGGCCCCGTAGCCGGGCCGGCGCGACATCGCCCTTTCCGTGTTCACACGCCGACGTTCCGAACGGCTCCCACGCGGCCGTCGTGGGCTCCACATCGGGGTGCTCGTCAACCGTGCACCCCGCCGCGCGCGCACGCCGTCATGCGGTCGGCGTTCACCATGGCCCACAGTGACCCCTTTCTCCGCTCGCGCCGAGCGACACGCGCGCCTCGCACAAATAAACAACAGCATTCAATGTTGACTTGCGTTGAGTCGTGTTTATTCTTGTGTGCGTGTGGCTCTGAGGGCCGCCGTACTTCGAGAGACGGGCACGTTCGGTGAAGAGAACCACGACGAAGCTCGCGGACGGCCGCGAGCTGATCTACTACGACCGCGACGGCAGCGCCGATCGCGACACGGTCGACCTGCGCCCGCTGGAGCCGGTCGACAGTCGGCCGGAGCTACGGCTGGACCTGGCGACCGGCGACTGGGTCACGATCGCCTCGCACCGCCAGGGACGCGTCCACCACCCGCCGTCCGACGCGTGTCCGCTGTGCCCCTCCTGGGACGGGCACCACAGCGAGATCCCGGCGGCCCGGTACGAGGTCGCCGTGTTCGAGAACCGCTTCCCCTCCCTGGCGGGACGCATGGGGCGCTGTGAAGTCGTCTGCTTCACTCCGGAGCACGGGGCGAGCTTCGCCGATCTCACCGAGGACCGGGCCCGTCTCGTACTCGATGCCTGGACCGACCGCACCGAGAATCTGTCGGCCCTGCCCGGCGTCGAGCAGGTGTACTGCTTCGAGAACCGCGGCGCGGAGATCGGCGTCACCCTCGCCCACCCCCACGGGCAGGTCTACGCCTTCCCCTTCGTACCGCCGCGTACCGCCAAGATGGTCGCCGTCGCGGACACGCATCGGCGCGTCACCGGCGGAAACCTCTTCGAGGACCTGCTCGCCGAGGCCCGCGCCGCCGCCTCACGGGTGGTCCTGGCCGGAAAGCACTGGACGGCGTTCGTCCCGTACGCCGCCCGCTGGCCCTACGAAGTGCACGTCTACCCCCATCGCCGGGTCCCGGACCTCACCCACCTCACCGAGGCGGAACGCGCGGAGTTCCCCGGCATGTACCTCGAACTGCTGCGCAGGTTCGACCGGTTGTTCCACCGGCAGGAAGACGCCTCGCCGCCTCCTCCCACCCCGTACATCTCCGCCTGGCACCAGGCACCGAAGACCGGAGGGCAGGAACTGGCCCTGCATCTCGAACTGTTCACGGTGCGACGGTCGGCGAGCAGGCTCAAGTTCCTCGCCGGGGTCGAATCCGGCATGGAGTCCTTCGTCAACGACGTCGCCCCGGAGTACGCGGCCCGGCGGCTGCGGGAGGTCGCTTCGTGAGCAAGTACCTCGTCACCGGCGGCGCCGGATACATCGGCAGCGTGGTCGCGGCACGTCTCCTCGCGGCCGGCCACCGCGTCACGGTGCTCGACGACCTCACCACCGGCGTGTCGGAGGCCGTCCCCGAGGGTGCCGACTTCGTACGCGGCTCGGTCGCGCAGGCCGCCACCCTTCTGGACCCCGGGTACGCGGGGGTGCTTCACTTCGCCGCGTCCTCACAGGTGGCCGAGTCCGTGCGCGACCCGGAGAAGTACTGGCGCAACAACGTGGCCGCTTCACTGGAGCTGATCGCCGCCATGCGCCGCGCCGACGTACGCACCCTCGTCTTCTCCTCCACCGCGGCCGTCTACGGCGAACCCGAACGGGTGCCGATCACCGAGGACGCCCGGACCACACCGACCAGCCCCTACGGCGCCACCAAACTCGCCGTCGACCACCTGATCACGGGAGAGGCCGTCGCCCACGGTCTGGCCGCGGCGTCACTGCGGTACTTCAACGTCGCCGGCGCCCATGCGGGCCACGGCGAACGCCACGACCCCGAAACGCACCTCATCCCGCTCGTCCTCCAAGTGGCCCGGGGCCGGCGCCCGCACGTCGACGTGTACGGCGACGACTACCCCACCCGCGACGGCACCTGCGTACGCGACTACATCCACGTCGCCGACCTCGCCGAGGCCCACCTCCTGGCCCTGGCCGCGGCCCGCACCGGCGAGCACCTGGTCTGCAACCTGGGCAACGGCGAGGGCTTCACGGTCCGGGAGGTGATCGACTCCGTCCGGCGGGTGACGGGCCGCGCGATTCCCGCGCTCGTGCGCCCCCGCCGTCCCGGTGACCCCGCGGTGCTCGTCGCCTCCGCCGCCCTCGCGCGCGAGCGCCTCGGCTGGCGACCGCGCCGCACCGATCTGGATGCCATCATTGCCGACGCCTGGTCCTTCGCTCAGGAGGAGACCCCGTGAAAGAGGCCTTCCGACACATCCACGGGGCCTCACCGGACGGGATCTGGGCAGCACCGGGCCGCGTCAACCTGATCGGCGAGCACACCGACTACAACGACGGCTTCGCCCTGCCCATCGCCATCCCCCAGAACACCCTGGTCGCGGCGCGACGCCGCGACGACGGACGGCTGCGGCTGCACAGCGCCCAGGGCGACGGCCCCGTCATCGACCTCGATGTCGCCGACCTGAACCCCGGAGCCGTCACCACGTGGGGCGCGTACCCGGCGGGAGTCGTCTGGGCACTGCGCGAAGCGGGACACGAGGTCGGGGGCGCCGACCTCCACGTCGACAGCACCGTGCCCACCGGCGCGGGCCTGTCGTCGTCCGCCGCCCTCGAATGCGCGGTCGCCCTCGCCTACAACGACCTGTACGGACTCGGCCTCGACGCGCCGACGCTCGCCCGGATCTCACAGAGGGCGGAGAACGGCTTCGCCGGTGTGCCGTGCGGCGTCATGGACCAGATGGCCTCGGCCTGTTGCACCGCCGGCGCGGCCCTTCACCTGGACATCCGCGCCGGGACCCACGAACAGGTGCCGTTCGCCCCGGAGCTGGAGGGGTTGCGCCTGCTCGTCGTGGACACCCGCGTCAAGCACGACCTCGGCGACGGTGCCTACGCCGCCCTGCGGGCCGGGTGCGAGCAGGCCGCCCGCCTGCTCGGTGTCGCGGCACTGCGAGACGTCTCCCCGACGGACCTGCCCTCCACCCACAGGGTGCTCCCCGCGAGCCTGGTGCCCTTGGTCCAGCACATCGTGACCGAGAACGCGCGCGTCGCGGAATCGATCTCCCACCTCCGGGCGGGACGCGTCACGGAGCTGGGTCCGATCCTCTCGGCGGGACACGCCTCACTGCGTGACGACTTTCGGATCTCGTGCGCCGAGAGCGACCTCGTGGTCGACACGGCCCTCGCACAGGGAGCGCTCGGAGCGCGCATGACCGGCGGTGGCTTCGGCGGCTCCGTCATCGTGCTCGTGGACGAGAGCCGTGCGCAGGCGGTGGGCGCCGCCGTCACCGCGGCGTTCCGTTCCGCCGGGTACCGGGATCCGCACCTCTTCCCGGTGTCCCCGGCCTCCGGTGCCCGGCGCATCGAATGAGAACCGGTGGAGCCCGGGACCCCTCGACGTAGACTGTTCGTTTGTGAGGATTGCCGTGTGTCCTTGACACCACACACGGACGGCGCGCAGAGGAGCGGGGACGACAACGTGACGGAATCAGCACCCCTTGCACCCCATCGGAGGGCCCTGATCCTCGACATCGTGCGCCGCGACGGGGCCGTGCGCGTCGCCGAACTCGTCGAACAACTGGGCGTTTCCGACATGACCATCCGCCGGGACCTCGACGTGCTCGCCCGCAGCGGCTCACTGTCGAAGGTGCACGGCGGGGCGATCCGGGCCTCCGTCACGACCGGGGACGAGCCGGCCTTCGAGACCAAGGCCGGTCTGGAGTCACGGGCCAAGGCGGCGGTGGCCGAGGCGGCCTCCGCCCTCGTCAAGCCGGGAAGCGTCGTCGCCATCTCCGGAGGGACGACGTCCTACGCGGTGGCCACCCGACTCCGGGACATGCCCGGCCTGACCGTCGTCACCAACTCCCTGCCGGTCGCAGAACTCCTTCGACCCACGGGGGCGGAGCCCGGCGCCACGGACCACACGCTGCTCCTGACGGGCGGCTCTCCCACGAGGTCGGCCTCCCTGGTCGGTCCCCTGGCGGACCAGGCGATCCGCTCCCTCCAGGTGGACCTGCTCATCATCGGCGCCCACGGCGTCTCCGAACGCGCCGGCGCCACCACCCCGAACCTCGCGGAAGCCCAGACCAACCGCGCGCTGATCGAATGCGCCACTCAGATCGCCGTGGTCGCGGACCACACCAAATGGGGAGTCGTGGGCCTGAGCAGGTTCGCCACCCTCTCGGAGATCGACTACTTCGTGTCGGACGACGGTCTCGACGCCGAGGCACGTGACGTCCTGAGCGACGCGGTGGGCCGGTTGATCCTGGGAACCACCCAGCCGTAGCCCGGTCGGCAGCCGGAGCCGGAGCCGGAGCCGGAGCCGGAGCCGGAGTCCAGTCCGTAGCCGTAGCCGGACCCGCGCCGGACGCCCCCGCCGCGGGTCGGGCCGCGTGCCGGTACGCCCCCTTTGCCCAAGCCCCGACGCACTCGTGCGGGCCGCCCTCAAGATCACGCGTCGGGGGGACTTGTCACGCCCGGCATGTTTACGCAAACATTCAGGGGTGGCGAGAGCCCACGGCGCGAGTCCCGCGCACCCGTTCAGCCGAGGAGCACGCGCATGCCTCTTCTCCAGATCGACGACGACGGATTCCGGCTCGACGAAGAGCCCTTCCGCATCCTCTCCGGCGGCCTCCACTACTTCCGCGTCCATCCCGACCACTGGCGCGACCGGCTGCGCAAGGCCCGTCTCATGGGGCTCAACACGGTGGAGACCTACGTGCCGTGGAACCTCCACCAGCCGCGCCCCGACGAGTTCCGCATGGAGGGCGGCCTCGACCTGCCGGCCTTCCTCGATCTCGCCTCCGCCGAGGGACTGTACGTACTCCTGCGTCCCGGCCCGTACATCTGCGCCGAGTGGGAGGGCGGAGGCCTGCCCTCATGGCTCCTGGCCGATCCGGACATCCGGCTGCGCAGCCGCGACCCCCGGTTCCTCGCCGCGGTCGACGACTACTTCGGCCGGCTCCTGCCCCCGCTGCGGAGTCGGCTCGCCACCCGGGGCGGCCCGGTCCTCGCGGTGCAGGTGGAGAACGAGTACGGGGCCTACGGCGACGACACCGCCTACCTGGAGCACCTCGCCGACTCCCTGCGCCAACGCGGTGTCGACGTGCCGCTCTTCACCTGCGACCAGCCCGCCGACCTCGAGCGCGGCGCCCTGCCGGGTGTGCTCGCCACCGCCAACTTCGGCAGCCGGTCGGCGCAGCACCTCGCCACCCTGCGCACCGCCCGGCCGTCCGGCCCGCTGCTCTGCACGGAGTTCTGGATCGGCTGGTTCGACCGGTGGGGCGGCAACCACGTCGTCCGTGACGCGGAGCAGGCTTCCCAGGAATTGGACGAGCTGCTCGCGACCGGGGCCTCCGTCAATTTCTACATGTTCCACGGCGGCACGAACTTCGGCTTCACGAACGGCGCCAACGACAAGCACACCTACCGACCCACCGTCACGTCCTACGACTACGACGCCCCCCTTGACGAGGCCGGCGACCCGACCGAGAAGTTCGCCGCCTTCCGCAAGGTCATCGCCAAGTACGCCCCCGTTCCGGCGGAACCCCCTCCCGCTCGCGCGGCGAAGTTCCGCCGGGAGGAGGTGGCGCTGACCGAGAGCATCGGTCTGCTGGACGGTGCGCCCGTACTCGGGGACGCGGTCGCGTCGAGCCGGCCCCTGACGATGGAGGAACTCGGACAGGACCACGGCTTCGTGCTGTACGAGACGGAACTGCCGGACGCCGGCCCCGCACTGCTCGTCCTGGAGCAGGTGCGCGACCGGGCTCAAGTCTTCCTCGACGGCCAGCCCGTGGGGGTGTTGTCGAGGGAGTCCCACGAGCACGCCCTCACCTTCTCGGTGCCGCGCCCGGGCGGCGTCCTGACCATCCTCGTGGAGAACCAGGGACGGGTGAACTACGGCCCGGGCATCCACGACCGCAAGGGGCTGCTCGGCCGCGTGCTGCTGAACGGGTCTCCGCTCGACGGGTGGACCAGCCGACCGCTGCCGCTCGGCACGTTGGAGGACCTCCCGTTCGGTACCGCTCCGGACACACCGACCGGCCCGGCCTTCCACCGCGGCACCTTCGAAACGGACCGGCCGGCCGACACCTTCCTGTACCTCGACGGCTGGACGAAGGGCAACGCCTGGATCAACGGCTTCGCCCTCGGCCGCTACTGGTCCCGGGGCCCCCAGCGGTCGCTGTACGTCCCCGGCCCGGTACTGCGCACGGGAGTCAACGAGGTCGTCGTACTCGAACTCCACGCCCCCTGCCAGGCCCGGACGGTCTCCTTTCGCGAGACACCCGACCTGGGCCCCGTCGAGGACTGACCGCCCCGACGGACGCGTGCGGCCGTGTCCCGCGCCGGGGCGGGACACGGCCGTGCCGGTGATGTCGGAGCGGGAGCGGGCGGGTCAGACGGCCGAGCGGCGCCACTTCTGGTTGTCGCCGCCGTTGCACGTCCACTGGACGAGAGGCGCGCCGTCCGTCCGGGCCTGGTTGGTGACGTCGAGACACTTGCCGCTGTGCTGGGCGACGAGCCGCATGCCGCTCGGGCCGGCCTGAGCCGCCTTCCACCGCTGGCCGGGCGCGTCGCCGCACGTGGTCTGTACGACGGCCGCGCCGTCCTCGGCGGACGCCCCCTGGACCGCGAGGCACTTGCCGCTGTGCCGCAGCATGATCCGGACCGTTCCGGCCCCCGCGCCCTGGAACCACACCTCCTGGTTGACGCTTCCGGCCGTGCAGGTCCACTGGACCAGGGCGGCGCCTTCCTCCACCGACCAGTCGGCGGCGTCGGCGCACTTGCCGCTGTGTGCGGCGGTCAACGTGTCCCAGTCGCCGGTGCCCCTGACGGTGCCGGCCTCCGCCGCGACGATGATCTGCGGGTAGTAGTCCATGGTCAGGGTGGTCCTGGTCGGGAACTTCAACGGCAGCCAGACGTACCGGGAGTCATTGACCGTGCCGCCCGTCGCGTTGCCCCAGCGGTCGCCCATGTACAGGTACCCGGTGACACCGGACACGCCCTCGACGGGCAGCACGTAGGCCGTCTGGGAACCGTAGGTCCTGCCGTCGCCCAGGTCCCGCAGCCCGCTCCACGTGCCGGTGATGCTGTCCGCGGTGCCGTACTTCTGCTGGTTGGGGGACCAGCCGGTGGCACCGGACGTCACCAGGAAGTAGACGCCGTCCCGCTTGAACAGCGCCGGCGCCTCGCGCCACTGGCCCGCCCACAGCTTCTGCACCCGGGTCTCGACCGCGGTGTAGTCCGCGGTGAGCCGGTAGACGTGAAGGTCCGCGTTCTCGTTGGCGGCGGAGATCATGTAACCGGTGCCGTCGGTGTCGACGAAGGTGGTGATGTCCCGGGACATGTATCCCAGCGGTCGGAAGCTTCCGCGCCAGGAGTAGTCACCGTCGACCGTGGAGGAGACGGCCACCGCGGCTCGGGCCTCGCTGTAGTCGGTGGCGCTGCCCTCCTTGTGCATCCACATGACGAACTGTCCGGTGGTCCGGTTGTACACGACCTTGGGGCGCTCGATGTTGGCCGACGCCAGCTCCGGATCCGACGCCCGGGTCAGGACGTGGCGGCGGAACTCCCACGTCTTGAGGTCGGTGGAGCGGTACGCGGACACATACCGGAAGCTGTTGTCGGCATTGCGGTTCTCGCCGAACCAGTAGTAGTACTCGTCCACCTTGACGACCCCTCCACCGTGGGCGTGTACCGGGCTGCCGGCGGGATCGGTGAACTGTGTCGCGTTGGTGATGGTGACGGGGGCGGGTGAGGCCGCGGCGGTGCCGAGGCCGCCGAGGAAGCTCGCGAGCAGTGCTGCGAGGAGGGTGAACAGGGCTGTCAGGTGCGGGCGTTGACGTCGCATGGGTGCCTTTCGCCGGCCGGCGGGTGGGGGAGACGCTGCGGGTGCGCGCTGGGTCCCGCGAGGGGAAGTGTCGATCGCGGGCCTGTGAAGCCGGTGTGCCGCCCTTGTTATGTTTACGTAAACATTGGGCGACTGGCTGTGAGTCTGGGAGTCGGTCCCGGGCCTGTCAAGCGTTCGGACACGAATCGTCACTCAGACGTGCGGATGGCCAGGTCGCCAACGCGAAACCCGTGCCGGTTTCAGGCCTCCTCCGCTCCTGCGGTGCTTGACGCTCCTCGGCGGAGGGTGTCACCATCTCGCTACCGATGATTACGTAAACATTTCTCATCAGGCCCTGCCCCCATGCGGCCATTTCCGGCCCGGAGGCCGTCTCCTTCCTCCGCTTGCAGACCTGTCGGTCACCGACACAAGGACCCACCATGACGCTCCTGCCGTCAGCGGCGAAAGCAGTCTCTCCCTCCCGTTCTCGACCCCGTACCTCACACGCACTCAGGAACGCACTGGTCGGCTGGGGGTTCGCCGGACCGTTCGCAGCGGTGTTCGTGCTCGTCTTCCTGGCCCCCATCGGTTACGCCTTCTACCTCAGCCTGATGCGTGACCGGCTCATCGGGGGCACCGCCTTCGTCGGGGCGGACAACTACGTCCAGGCGCTGACCGATCCGCGGTTCTGGGAGGGATCCGCCCGGGTCGGGCTGTTCCTCCTCGTCCAAGTGCCGATCATGCTGGGGATCGCGTTGCTGGTCGCACTCGCCATCGACAGCGGCCGGTTGTACGGGACGGCCTTCTTCCGCATGGCGGTCTTCCTGCCCTACGCCGTCCCGGCCGTGGTGGCCGGACTGATGTGGGGATTCATCTACGGGCCCAGATTCGGCCTGGTGGGCAACTTCAACGAGGCATTGGGCCTTTCCCTTCCGGATCCACTCTCCCCCTCGCTGATACTCGCCTCCATAGGCAACGTCGTGACCTGGGAGTTCATCGGATACAACACCTTGATCTTCTACTCGGCCCTGAAGGTTGTCCCGCGATCCCTCTACGAAGCGGCCGCGATCGACGGCGCCGGAGAGTGGCGCATCGTCACCGCGATCAAGTTGCCCGCCATCCGAGGCGCGGTGGTCATCGCGACGATCTTCTCGATCATCGGCAGCTTCCAACTGTTCAACGAGCCCAGCATCATGCAGAACCTCGCCCCCAACGCGATCACGACCAGCTATACCCCGAACCTCTACACCTACTCGCTGGCCTTCTCCGGACAGCAACACAACTACGCGGCGACCGTCGCCATCGTGATGGGCGTCCTCACCGCGATCATCGCCTACGCGGTCCAGCTCCGCGGCATGCGGAAGGGCTGAGTACATGATCACGAACCCGGCCGACGCACTCTCGGACACGGTGGAACCCGCCGTCCGTCCCCGCGCGGTGTCGGACGCCGCGGCCGAACCCGGACGAACCCCGGCCGCCCGGCCCCCGAGGGGACGGCCCCGTCGCACAAAGCACCCCCACACGCCGCTCAACCCCAGACCGAGCGTCCCGTTGACCCTGGTGACCGGACTGGTCCTCGTCTACACCCTCGTTCCCCTCGCATGGCTGGTCATCAACGCCACCAAGGACCAGCAGGACCTCTTCGACTCCTTCGGGCTGTGGTTCGGCAGGGACTTCCGGCTCTGGGACAACATCTCCCGCACGCTGACCTACGACGACGGTGCCTTCGTCCGCTGGACGCTGAACACCCTGCTGTACGTCGCCACCGGAGCGGGCGGCGCGACACTGCTCGCCGTACTCGGCGGATACGCGCTGGCCGTGTACGAGTTCCCCGGCCGCCGAGCCGTGTTCGCGGTCGTCATCGGCGCCGTGGCCGTCCCCGGCACGGCACTCGCCGTGCCCACGTTCCTCATGTTCAGCGGCATGGGATTGGCCAACACCCCCTGGGCGGTGATCATCCCCTCGCTCGTCTCGCCGTTCGGGCTGTACCTGATGTGGGTGTTCGCCACCGACGCGGTGCCTTACGAACTACTCGAAGCCGCCCGCATCGACGGGGCCGGCGAGCTGCGCATCTTCTTCACGATCGCCCTGCCCCTGCTGATGCCGGGCACCGTGACGGTGCTTCTCTTCTCCATGGTCGCGACCTGGAACAACTACTTCCTGCCGCTGATCATGATCAAGGATCCGGACTGGTACCCCCTCACCCTGGGGCTCAACGCGTGGAGCGCCCAGGGCCGGACCGCGGGCGGCGAGCCCGTCTTCGACCTCATCATCACCGGATCCCTGCTCACCATCGTGCCGATCGTCGTGATCTTCCTCCTGCTCCAGCGCCACTGGCAGTCGGGCCTGACCGCGGGCAGCGTCAAGGAGTGACGCGTCCGGCCCCGACGCCCGCACCGACCCCCCTCATCCGCACAGCGAATCAGGAGCACCACCGATGAGAACGAACAGCCGCCGCCGGACCTTCGCCGCCGTCGCCGCGACGTGCGCCTTGGCCCTCGGTGCCACCGCCTGCGGGTCCTCGGACCCGGCGTCCGGGAGCGCCGTCAAGGACGTGGCGTCCGCACTCGAAGCCGGAGGCAAGGTGACGGTGTGGGCGTGGGAGCCCACGCTGAAGAAGGTGGCCGCCGACTTCGAGAAGAAGTATCCGAAGGTGGACGTCGAACTCGTCAACGCCGGCACGGGCGACAAGCAGTACACGGCGCTGCAGAACGCCGTCGCCGCCGGCTCGGGAGCCCCCGACGTGGCCCAGGTCGAGTACTACGCCGTCGGCCAGTTCGCCATCGGCAAGGCCCTGGAGGACCTCGCTCCCTACGGCGCGTCCTCCCACGACCAGACCTTCACCACCGGGCCCTGGAACGCGGTGCGGTACGACAAGGGGGTCTACGCCCTCCCCATGGACTCGGGCCCCATGGCGCTGTTCTACAACAAGAAGGTCTTCGACCGGCACGGCGTCGCCGTCCCGACCACGTGGGACGAGTACGTCGAGGCGGCGCGCGCCCTGCACAAGGCGGATCCGAAGCTCCACATCACGAACGACACCGGGGACGCCGGCGCCACGACCAGCCTGATCTGGCAGGCAGGGGGGCGTCCCTACAAGGTGGAAGGCACCGAGATCGGCATCGACTTCAACGACGCCGGCACCGCGCAGTACGCGCGCACCTGGCAGAAGCTGCTCGACGAGCGGCTGCTCGCACCGGTCAGCTCCTGGAGCGACGAGTGGTACAAGGGCCTGTCCGACGGCAGTATCGCGACGCTGTCCATAGGCGCCTGGATGCCCGCCAACTTCGCCTCGGGCGCTCCCGCCGCCTCGGGGGACTGGCGCGTGGCACCCCTTCCGCAGTGGACTCGGGGCGCCAAGGCGGGTGCAGAGAACGGCGGCAGCTCTCTCGCCGTGCCCAAGGCATCCAAGAACAAGGCGCTGGCCTACGCCTTCATCGAGTACGCGACCACGGGGGCCGGCGCCACGTCCCGGGTCTCCGAAGGCGCCTTCCCCGCCACCCGGGCCGACCTGGAGTCGAAGGCCTTCCTGGAGACCTCCTTCCCCTACTTCGGTGGTCAGCAGGCCAATCAGGTTCTGGCGGACGCGGCCCGAAACGTCGGCACGGGCTGGTCGTACCTGCCCTTCCAGGTGTACGCGAACTCCATCTTCAACGACAACGTCGGCAAGGCGTACGTCTCGTCGACGACTCTCGCCCAGGGGTTGGACGCCTGGCGGAAGGCAAGTGCCACGTACGGGGCCGACCAGGGGTTCAGCATCAGGAAGTAGCCGGAATCGGCGGCGCGGAGGGCGGCACGCGTGCAGTGGCACGCACCGCCCTCCTTTCCTGTCCTCTCCTCCCTGATCGCCCGCGGGCGCGTCGGCACGGACCGGCCGACGCGGGACGCCAGGAGAGCCCGTGCGGGCCGGGCGGCAACACGCCCCGTCAGCAGGAAAGTTGGCGCGCCGCGCGCCGCGTGCCTCGCTCCGGTGTGCACCGTCCAGCCTCGGCCGCGAGGGGATGGCTACCTGTCAAGCCACAAGCCCCTTGGGGGTATTCGTTTGTACCTGTTGAAATATGGTCGAGTTGACGGGTAGTCTGGACAGCTGGTCGCTTCCCACTGATGGGTCACCTCCATGTCGCCCTTCCGTGCCCGTACCTGCCCTTCGCACCGCCGTCGAGACGTGGGGCGATGCGTTTCCACCACCACGAGGATGGTTCATGTCCCACTCTCACTCCCGCAGCCGTCGCCGCCTGGTTGGTGTGGTCCCGGCCGGAGGGGGTGTGGCCAGGGAGGGGTCTCCGTGGGCGTTGAGCGCGGCCCGGGTCACGGGACGGTAGACGCCGCCGGTGTGTGTGGCGTACCGGGTGGCGGGTTCGACCCCCCACACGGACGCCTCTACCTGACGTTGGCCGACCCCGGCGAGTGTGAGGTTCCGACGTACGCGTCGCCGAATCCGGGCGCGGTGGCGGCGCCACACCGTGACACCCCGGCGCACGGAGTTCCCGTACGGCCGGCGTGCCCCTCGTGGTCGGAACCCGACCCGCGAGGCGCGCCGCGATGACGCAGGGAGAAGGAGGAAGCGTGGCCATGCCGACCTGCCCCTACGGGCACCAGTCCGCCTCCGAGGACTGGTGCGAGGTCTGCGGCCACCGCATGGCTGCCGCCACGAGCGCCCCCGCGGCGCCTGCTCACGGCTACGGCCACCCTCCTGCGGCCGGTGAGCCGCTCCGGCGCGAGGACGACTGGCTGCTGCCGCCTCCCGCGTACGAACAGCAGGCGTACTACCAGCAGTCCTTCCAGCAGGAGTACGAGCAACCGCACCACCCGCAGCCGCACTACGAGCACCAGCAGCCCCCGCCACAGCAGTCGGAGGACCGGCAGTACCAGCACCCGCAGTTCCAGCAGTACCCGCACTACCCGCAGTACCCGGAGTCCCAAGTGCAGTCGCACGATCAGACGGAGCCTCCGCAGCATCACCAGCAGCAGTACTACGGATCCCAGGGCCAGGCCCCGTCCCTGGGCGGCGCGTGGAGCGCGACGATCGGCCCCGACCGCTCGTACTTCATGGCGATGATGCAGCGCAGCGGCCCCGAGGCGGCCGGGTTGAACATGCCCGCGTACTCGCCCGAGCAGCATCTCGCGCTCTCCGGCGGTCAGATCACCATCGGCCGGCGGCGCGCCTCCTCGGGCGAGTCCCCGGACATCGACCTCTCGGTGCCCCCCGAGGACCCGGGCGTCTCCCACCAGCACGCGGTGCTCGTCCAACAGCCGGACGGGAGTTGGACGGTGGTGGACCAGAACTCCACCAACGGCACCACCGTCAACGGCGGTGAGGAACCGATCCAGCCGTACGTCCCGATCCTCCTCGGCGACGGCGACCAGGTCCACGTGGGCGCCTGGACCACGATCACCGTTCATCAGGGTGTCGCGGGGAGCGGCTGAAGGGGCAGCTCGGGGTAAACAGGAACGGATGTTCCTGACGTCCCTTCCCGCTGATGCTCTTGAGTGCGGCCTGGTGCTTGACGAAGCGGCCTGGTGCTTGGCGAGAGGCCTCCGATCGCGGACCCGGGCCGGTGCGCACGGCTGTGCCGAAGGTGGACGACATTCTTCGGCGGCCGTTCCGGACAGAACCTCTCGACCCGCGCAGGTACGTCGACATCGGAACGTTCGGTTCAGGCCGATCTGTTGGTCGGCAACATGATGTTTACGTGAACATGCCAGACTTGGCCGTCGTGGGCGAGCGGTTGCCGACGTCATCGCTTCTGCCCGTGCCGGAGTTCCGTGCCACCGCGCACCACTCCTCCGCCCGGACGGATCATTCCCGGTCCGCCTGGACCGCTCAGGCCGACGACTGCCGGCCCCTGCGCATCAGGAGTCACGTTGAGACGTACTTTCCGTCAAGCGGCCGCGACGGGCGCGCTGATGTCAAGCGCCGCACTGATCGCGGTCGGGTTGCCCGCCACCGCCACCGCCACCGCCACCACCACCACCACCGCCACCACCGCCCGAGGCGCCACCGCCCCCTCCGCCGCGCAGCCCGCCACCGTCGCAGCGCGTGCGGGCGCCATGAACGTTCGGCTGACCGCAGCTCAGAGTGCCGCGCTCTTGGCCGATGCCGCCGACTGGCAGAACACCGCGAAAGAGTTGGGGCTGGGCGGCCGTGAGGCGCTCGTACCCAAGTCCGTCTCCAAGGACGCCGACGGCACCCTGCACACCCGCTACGACCGCACCTACGCCGGACTGCCCGTACTCGGAGGGGACTTGGTGGTCCATACGAATCCGGCGGGAGGTGTCAAGGGCGTGACCAGGGCGAGTACCAGCACGATCTCGGTCCCGTCCGTCACGGCCCGAAAGCCGGCTGGCTCCGCACGGTCCGTCGCCGAGCGTCAGGCCAAGGCGGGCGGCATCACATCCGCGGAAGCCACGTCTCCCCGCGCGGTCATCTGGGCGGCCTCGGGTCAGCCGGCCCTGGCCTGGGAGACCGTCGTCGGCGGCCACCAGCGGGAGGGGACACCCTCCGAGCTGCACATCATCACCGACGCGAACACCGGCGACAAGATCTTCGAGTACCAGGCAGTCATGAACGGCATCGGCCACGGCCAGTACAACGGGCAGGTCGCGCTCGGCACCTCGGGCTCCGCCGGGAACCACCTCCTCAAGGACGACACCCGTGGAGGCAACAGAACAACCGACCTGGGGCACGCCGCCGCGGACGAGGAGCCCGGCACGCTGTTCACCGACGCCGACGACGACTGGAGCGACGGCAGCCCGGGCGACAACCAGTCAGCCGCGGTGGACGCCCACTACGGCGCCCAGTTGACCTGGGACTACTTCAACGACATCCACGGCCGCAACGGCATCCGCAACGACGGCGTCGCCGCCTACAACCGGGTGCATTACGGGAACGCGTACTCCAACGCCTTCTGGTGGGACTACTGCTTCTGCATGACCTACGGCGACGGCGCCTACAACAGCAACCCTCTCACCTCGATCGACGTGGCCGCGCACGAGATGTCCCACGGGATCACCTCCGCCACCGCAGGCCTGCGCTACGGCGGGGAGTCCGGCGGACTCAACGAAGCCACCTCCGACATCTTCGGTGCCGCGGTCGAGTTCTGGGCGGACAACCCTTCCGACCCCGGCGACTACTTCGAGGGCGAGAAGATCAACCTCAACGGCGACGGCACCCCGCTGCGCTACATGGACAAGCCCTCCAAGGACGGCGACTCGGCCGACCACTGGTACCCGAACATCAACCAACTCGACGTCCATTACTCCTCGGGACCGGCCAACCACTGGTTCTACCTGGCCTCCGAAGGGAGTGGGGCCAAGCTCGTCAACGGCGTGCACTACGACTCGCCGACCCACGACGACAAGCCCGTCAACCCGATCGGTCGCGAAGCCGCCGCGAAGATCTGGTTCAGAGCGCTGACGACGTACATGACGTCGAGCACCGACTACGCCGCCGCACGCACCGCGACCCTTGAGGCAGCCGCAGATCTGTACGGGAAGAACGGAGTCGTCTACAACAACGTCGGCAACGCCTGGGCCGCCGTCAACGTCGGACCGCGCATGATCCAGGGCGTCACCCTGACCAACCCCGGCAATCAGGTGTCCACGACCACCGCGCCCGTCGACCTCCAGATCCAAGCCGTCACCAGCCACCCCGAGGCAACGCTCACCTACAAGGCCACCGCCCTGCCGGCCGGCCTGACCCTCGACTCCTCGACGGGCAAGATCACCGGTACCCCCACGGCGGACGGCAACACGGCCACCACCCTCACCGTCGAGGATTCCGCCCAAGCCCTCGACACGGTCTCGTTCACCTGGCTCGTCTACACCCCCGGCAACTGCACCACCACACAACTGCTCGACAACCCGGGCTTCGAATCGGGGGCGAAGGCATGGAACACCAACAACGACCCGTCCCTGATCACCAATGACAACTCCTGGCTGCCCTCGAGAACCGGCTCGTGGAAGGTCCTGCTCGGCGGCAACGGAAGCACGACCACGGAAACCATCACACAGGCCGTCTACGTTCCTTACGGCTGCAAAGCCACCGCCACCTTCTGGTTACGCGTGGTCACCCACGAGGAGAGCCAGACCGTCCCGTACGACAAGCTGAACGTCCAGGCCAACGGCGTGCCTCTGGCGGCGTACTCGAACCTGAACGCGAGTGCCGACTACGTGCAGGCGACGATCGACCTCGGCTTCGTCGCCGGCCAGTACGTCACCCTGAAGTTCAGCGCCACGGAGGATCTGGCCACTCCGACCTACTTCCTGATCGACGACACCGCACTCACCATGCACCCCTGATCCCCTGCACCCCAGAACCCCAAGACCCCGGCACCTCGCGTCCGCCCCACGCTCACGACCCGGCGTGCGGCGGACGGGCCGCCCGGTCGCGCTGCCGACCGCTACGGGCGGGACCGGCGGCGTGACGAGCGCGCGGTGTGGCGCCGCCGGAGGAGGTAGGCGCCGGCGGCCAGTGCCGCGACGCTGACCACGCTGGTGGCGATCACACCGGTCACGCCGGTGCTCGGGAGCGGGATCCCGTCGGCGTTCGCATTCTGCCCGGTCGCTCCGGCAGCGGCGCCGTCGGTGGACGTGGACGTACTTCCCGTGGGTGCGGCACCGGCCTGCGTGGAGGCGGATGGGGATGCCGAGCCGGTGGGGGTGGGGCTGGACGACGGGGTCGGGGCGCCCGAGGGGGCGGCGGTACCGGGGGCGGTGGGGGCGGTCGGGCTCGGGTTCGCTCGGGATCCGGGGGCCGTGCTGGTGATGGAGATGTCGTCGATGTAGAGCACCGCCTCGGCTGCTCCTACCCGCTTCTCCGGTCCCTTCTCCGGCCGCCAGTTGGGTCGGTAGGCGCCGATCCTGAAGTGTGGCGGTTCGCCGCGGTGGTAGTTGTTGGCGCCTTGGTGCGAGCCGACGGTGACCCCGTCTCGGGTGACGGTGATCGAACCGGGTGTGCCCGCAGAGGACCACGTGATGTCGAAGGTCCATCGGTTCCAGTGGCCCGGCCGTGCCGCGCCGAGCGGGATGACGGACTCCTGGATCTCGCCGCCGCTCATCCAGTGGACCTTCAGCTGCCAGTTCCCTCCGTGTACCGACAGCGCGACGACGGGCTTGATGCCCTCGCCGTCTCCCTGCGTGCTGAACCACTGGGCGACGATGGTGTCGAGGTCCCGCTCCTGCCAATCACCGGGAAGGTAGTTGCCGAAGCCGAAACGGTGGCTGCCCGCGTCAAGACCCTTGATGACCAGCTCGGACTTGAACGAGCGCCCGTCGTTGGGGAGGTTGACACGCGCGGCCTGACCCGATCTCCCTCCGGGCGCGGGCCCGACCAGAACGCGGCCGAAGCCGTTGATCGCCATGAACGGCAGCTTCTGGGAGGGGGATTCGAAGTCGTACGAGACCGCGTCGGCTGCGGCGGCGGGGGAGGCGGCGCCCAGGGCAACGACGATCAGGGTGGCGGTGCACGTGGTCAGGAGACGAGCAAGGGACGGCAGAGGTGCGGTGTGCATGGGCGTTTCCTTATGCGGGGCAGAGACTTCGACCAGTGGTCGAAGGGCGAGCAACGGTGAGGACGGGGTTCGGCCCTGGGGGTCGGGTGGGAACTTTCGGTGGCTGCACTCCACGCGCCGACCACGCATGACGGATCGCAAGCAATCAGAAGGACACGAATTTAAACGTGTTGGCACATGACATCTTCAACGGGCAGTCGAGTCAAGGGCGTTCGGAAGGGTGAGATCCGGTCGTGATCTTCCATCGTCCCGACCTGCGGGCCACCGCGATCCGGCGCGGCAGCAGGCGCCCGGATCCCGACGTGGCGGCGCAATCTCGCGGCATCCGCGCCCATTCCTTCGCGGATCCGGCCGGGACGGCGGGGCGAGAGAAGGGGTTGATTATCAGTCAGGAACTGTTCTGGTCACAGGCCTTGACGTAGACGGGTGGGTAGCCCTTCGATGGCATCGCGAGTCGGATCCTGTTGGATTTGGTTTCATTTTGTTTCCACCCCTCCCCTCTCGCGCCCTGCCCTCCCCGCCCTGCAAGGAGTCCCCCCATGTCCCACCGCAAGCCCCGTTTCAGACGCAGGACGCTCTCGGCCACCGGTGCGCTCATGCTCCTCGCGAGTGGCGGAGCCGTCGCGACCACCGCTGAGGCCGCCGTCTCCCCGGCCGCCGGCACTCCGCACTCGCTCTCCGCGGGCGCCGCCGGGTCCTCGCTCGCCGTGACGCCGCCGATGGGGTGGAACCCCTGGACCCGCTACCGGTGCTCCGACTCGATGAACGAGAAGACCGTCAAAGCCAACGTCGACATCATCGTCGCGCGCGGCCTGAAGGCCGCCGGCTACGAGTACGTCAACCTGGACGACTGCTGGGCCGCCCAGGAGCGCGACGCCGAGGGCAGGCTGCAGCCCAACCTCGTACGGTTCCCCGGCGGCATCAAGGCGCTCGCCGACTACGTCCACTCGAAGGGCCTGAAGTTCGGCGTCTACTCCAGCGCCAGCGTGGCAACCTGCCAGGGCGTGGGACCGGGGAAGAAGGGCTTCCCCGGCTCGCTCGGACATGAGGAGACCGACGCCGACACCTGGTACTCGTGGGGAGTCGACTACCTCAAGTACGACTCCTGCGGCGGCGGCGCGTCCACACCGGCCGACCCCGACAACAACGCGCGCTACCAGGCCATGAGCGACGCCCTGAGAAAGGCCGGCGAGAGGCACGGCCGGCAGATCGTGTACTCGATCTGCAACCCGACGGGCAGAAGCGCCTTGTGGGCGCCCAAGATGAGCAACCTGTGGCGCACCACCGGAGACATCGGGAACTTCTACAGCTCGATGCTCGCCAACTTCCACGAGAACAGTGCGTTCCCCGCCTCCGCGAGCCCCGGCCACTGGAACGACCCGGACATGCTGCTGACCGGCAACAGGGTCACCAACGACGCGGCCAGGCCCGGGCTGACCCCGGTCGAGGAGCGCACCCAGATGAGCCTCTGGGCCATGATGGCAGCCCCGCTCGTCATCAGCACCGACCTGCCCGCACGGGATGCCGAGGAGAAGGCGGGCCTCGGGAAAGGGACGTTCGACGTCCTCACCAACAAGGACGTCGTCGCCGTCGACCAGGACCCCCTGGGCAAGCAAGGAAAGATCGTCCAGCAGACGGTCCTCGCGAGCTCCCCGAAGCGCCTGGACAACCGGTGGGCGACGGTGATGTCCAAGGAACTGTCCGACGGCAGCCGCGCGGTCACCCTCACCAACGAGAGCGACACCGAACGGGCGATGGGGACCACCGCGCTCCAGGTCGGCCTGCGGGGCGCCAACAACTACACGCTCGTGGACCTCTGGACCAAGACGGTCACCATCAAGACCGGCTCCTACTTCAACTTCACCGTCCCGGCGCACGGCACCATCATGATCAAGGTGATTCCCACCAACTAGCAGGAAAGAGAGGGGCGTTGGTGCCACTGCCTGCCTGGACGGCCGTGGCACGCCGGCGGCCGGCCGCATGATGTCCGGCGAGGAAGGCGTTCCCGCGATGACTTCGGCGGTGCGGCCACGCCGGGTGAGCGGCTCGGCCGCTGTAGACGGCCGCAGTTCGACGTCCGTCCGCAGCAGAGTGGGAGTCTCCTGCGCCAGTCGCCGGACACGCACCTCCTGGTCGTGACCCGCGGCTCCTCCGACGCGCAGCTCACCGCGGAGCTCGGCGCGGGTGGCCACACGACGTCCCACGTCTCTGCGGACGTCGGCTCGCCGGCCGGCGTCCGCTCGGCTGCCGACGAGATCCGCGTCCGGCTCGACCGCGGTGACCTGCCGCCGCTGCGCGGCTTCGTGGGCAACGCGGGCATGCAGTACACGAACGCGCTGACCGAGGGAGCCGACGGGTTCGAGGCCACCTTCGCCGTCAACGTGCTCGCCAACCGCCTGTTCGTCCGGCTGCTCCAGGACCACTTCACCGCTGCTGCACGGATGTACTCGACGAGCAAGCCGGCCGTGGTCTGCCTGGTTCACGCGTACGCGCGCCGGCTGCCGGTCGGGGTCGCCGCCGTCGCCTACAACCCGGGCTCCTGGTCCGGCCGCTTCGCCGCCTGTGCTGCACCGCCGACATCCGTGTGGCCGCCGCTCGTGTCCTCCGGATACCGGGATGCCGGCCGGCCGGTTCACCCACCCTGGACGTCGAGACGGTCCGTCCGGGCCCAGGAGCCGGGGCGTGCCCATCCGGGTGGAAGGAACGGCGTGCGCTCGGATCGTCTTGCGTGGCATCGGCAGTTCGGTCGATCCCGGATCGCCGTGGACGGTGGTCATCCCCCGTGCTCGTGGAACGCCGAGGACGGCTTCTCGGACCGTGCGCATGAGGATCCTCCCCACAGGACTGCCGACGACTGCCGACCCTGAGTGCTCCTCCAGCACGCTGTGGGGAGCAGGGCAAGCGGTGTCCAGGGCTGCCGCGTAGGGCGCGAAACACCTGTAGGAAACGATTCCCCAGGCCTTCGGCGCCGCCGCCCGCGAACCGTCCGGCGTGCACCCGGCTCCCGGGGAAGCCGTCCACACGTGTCGTGCGCCGACCACCCCGCACAGGCCCGCGGCCCCGGGCGCGGGGCTTGGGCAGGTGCCCGATAGGGCGGGGCCGGCGAGACGAACGGGAGGGCTGTGACCTGGGATGACGGAAGGGAATGGCTCAAAATCGGCCGGTGCAAGGCCCCCCGGAACTCCGGAGCAGAGCGTTCCGGCCCCGTGCCCGCGGCGTCGGGGGAGGGTGGTCCCCGCACCTCTGCCGCGCGTCCCCACCACGGAGGCCCGATGGACCGTACGCCCGACCACGGAGGCCCGATGGACGATACGCCCACCCCTCCCTCACCACCGTCACCACGCGAGGAGTTCGCCGCCGAGTTGACCCGGCTGCGCGAGAAGGCCGACCTCACCGTCCGCGCCGTCGCCGCCCGCGTCGATGCCCCGGGGGCCCACAGCACCCTCGGCGGCTGGTTCGCCGGCCAGAACCTCCCCTCGATCGGTTCCCTGCCGCTGTTCCGGCAGGTCCTCAAGGTCTGCGGGGTGACCGGGCCCGAGGAGATCGACCGCTGGCTGGAGACCCTGGCCGAACTGCGGCGCACCCGCGTGCCGCGCGCCGCCCGCGGCGCCGTGCCCTACCGGGGCCTGGCGGGCTTCGAAGAACGGCACGCCGCCTGGTTCTTCGGCCGTGACCGGCTGCGCGACACCGTCGTGGAACAGCTCCTCGCCCCGGACGCCGACGTGCCCCGGCTGCTCGTCGGTGCCTCCGGTTCCGGCAAGTCGTCCCTGCTGCGCGCCGCGGTGCTGCCCGTGCTGCGTGCCGAGCACGGCTTCACCCCCTGCCTCCTCACGCCCGGCCGGAACCCGCTCACCGCGCTGGCCGACGCCGTCGACGCGCTCACCGGCGCCGAGGAGGCCGAGGAGGCCGCGGCGGGCGCCCCCGACGTGGACGCGCTCATCGCCCGCGTGCGCGGCTTCGCCGCAGACCGGGCGGCCGGACGGGTGATCGTGGCCGTCGACCAGTTCGAGGACGTCTTCACCGTCTGCCGGGACGTCGCCGAGCGCGAGCGGTTCCTGCGCTGCCTGACCGCCCTGCCCCCGGCCGGGATTCGGGTCGTCGGCTGTCTGCGGGCCGACTTCTACCCCGACGCCCTCGGCGAACCGGCCCTCGCCGCAGCCCTCCAGAACGGCCAGACCGTCGTCGGCGCGCTGTCCGAGGAGGAGATCCGCGCCGTGGTCACCGGACCCGCCGCCATGGCCGGGCTCGCCGTGGACGAGGGCTTCGTCGACCTGCTCCTCGCCGATCTGCGGGACTCGGGAGCCGGAGCCCTGCCCCTTCTCTCGCACGCCTTGCTGACGACCTGGGAACGCGGCCGGGGCACGGCTCTGACCATCGCCGACTATCGGGCCGGCGGCGGCATGTCCGCGGCCGTCTCCGCCACCGCCGAGGAGGCGTACGCCGGACTGACCGGCCCGCAGCGGAGCCTGGCCCGCGTGCTGTTCCTGCGGATGGTCGCGGTCGGGGACGGCGGCCCCGACACCCGGCGGCTCCTCCCGCTTCCCGAAGGCGCGGGCATCGTGGACCTGGCCGGTCCCGGGAACCCGGCCGACGGGCACCGCGCCGGCGAGGTGTACGACGTACTGGAGCGCTTCGTCGACCGGCGGCTGGTCACCCTGGACGCCGACGGGGCGCAGATCACCCACGAGGCACTGCTCACCACCTGGCCGCGGCTGCGCCGCTGGGTCGACACCGACCGGGCCGGGCACCTGGTGTGGCAGGAGCTGACCCGGGACGCGGAACGCTGGCTGGCCCAGGACCGCGAGCCCTCCCTGCTCTACCGCGGCGCCCGGCTCGCGGTGGCGGCGAGCTGGGCCGAACAGAGCGGTCGCGGACCGGAACTGACCGTGCGGGAGGCTTCGTTCCTCGCGGAGAGCCGGGCCGCCGAGGAGCAGCGGGCGCTGCGCGAACGGGAGCGGACCCGGCGGCTTCGGCAGCTCCTCGTCATGCTGTCGGTGCTCGTCGCCCTCTCGGGCCTGCTCACGGGCGTGGCGGTCGTCCAGCGGCGGGACGCGGAGCGGCAGCAGGCGGTGGCACTGTCACGTCTGGTCGCGGCCCGCGCCGAACGACTGCGCGGCAGCGACCTGGCCTTGGCCGCGCAGCTCAGCCTGGTGGCGTACCGTACGGCGCCCACGGCCGAGGCCCGGTCCGCCCTGATGGACGCCTCCGCCCTGCCGGCGGTCACCCGGATCCTCGCCTTCCGGGGCGTGGTCCAGGCCGTGGCGCTCAGCCCGGACGGGCACACCCTCGCTGCGGGCGGGCTGGACCGGCAGGTAGCGCTGTGGGACGTACGCGACCCCCGGAGCCCGAGAGAACTGGGCACGGCTCCGCAGGAGTTCGGGGACACCGTGTACGCCCTGGCCTTCAGCCCCGACGGACGGCGGCTCGCCGCGGGGGCGGGGGACGGGAGCGTCCGGGTGTGGGACACGTCCGCGACCGGCCCGGCCCGCGTGCTCACCGGGCCGCGATCGGCGGTGTACGGACTGGCGTTCGCACCCGACGGGCACACCCTCGCCGCGGCGGCCGCCGACGGCGGGGTCTACCTGTGGCCCGAACCGGCCTCCGCCGCGACGACGGCGGGCGGCGCCCCCGGGGCGGCCGGGGGAGCGGACACCGCGCCGGTGCGGCTGGCCGGGTTCACCGGAGCCGTGCACGCGGTCGCCTTCCGGCCCGGCGGCGCCACCCTGGCGGCGGGCGGCGCCGACGGGTCGGTCCGGCTCTGGGACACCTCCGCGCCGGGCGCCCCGACCCCGTACACAGCGGTATTGGCCGGAGCGGCGGGCCCCGTGTTCGGCCTGGCCTTCACTCCCGACGGGGCACGGCTCGCGGCGGCCAGCCAGGACCGCTCCACCCGCGTGTGGGCCGTGCCCGGCGCCCGCGGTAGCCCGACCGACCCCGAGGTGCTCGGCGGCGCACCGGCCGTGCCCGACGGCCCGGCCAGCTACGTCAACGCGGTGGCGTACAGCCCGGACGGGCAGTGGACGGCCACCGGCAGCGCCGACAACCAGGTCCGCCTCTACCCCGCCGGCTCCCGCACCCCGGCCGCCGTCTTCCCGCACCCCGGCCCCGTCACCGCCCTCTCCTTCCTGCCCGGCGGCCAGAGCCTGGTCACCGGAGCGGCCGACGGGGCCGTCCGGCTGTGGCAGGTGCCGTCCCGCCCCCTGCGCGGTTTCCAGGGGACCGTCAACGCGATCGGCTTCAGCCCCGACGGGCGGCTGCTCGCCGTCGCGGCCAAGGACGTGCAACTGTGGGACGTGAGCGACCCGTGGACGCCCCGGCCCGTGGGACCGCCGCTCACCAACACGACCGCCTTCTCCGGGACGGTCTCCTTCACCCCGGACGGCCGGACCTTGGCCGTGGGCGGCCGGGAGGGCAAGGTCTGGCTGTGGGACCTCACCCGTCCGGAACGGGCCGTGCCGTACGGGGAGCCGCTGGCCGGCGGCACCGGAACCATTCAGTCCGCGGTGTTCGACCGGAGCGGCGGCGCCCTGGCCGTCGGCAGCGAAGGCCGTACGGTGCGGCTCTGGGACACCCGCGAGCCGGCCCGCCCCCGGCTGTCGGCCGAGCTCACCGAACCGACCAACTACGTCTACTCCGTGGCGTTCAGCCCCGACGGGCGGCGGCTGGCCGCCGGGACCGTCGACAAGCAGGTCCTGCTGTGGCGGCTCCCCGGGCCGGACGGCGCACCCGCGCTGGAGGCGACCCTGCGCGGCCCCGGCAGCTACGTGATGTCCGTGGCCTTCAGCCCGGACGGCCGCACCCTGGCCGCCGGCACCGCCGACCGGGACGTGTGGCGCTGGGACGTGGGAGGCGGGAAACCGGTCGCCGCCGGACCGCCGCTGACCGGGCCGAGCAGCTACGTCTACGCGCTCTCCTTCCACCCGACCGGCGGCACCCTCGCAGCCGCCAGCACCGACAGCACCGTCTGGCTCTGGAACACCACCGGAGCCGCCGCGCCCGCACCGAAGGCGGTGCTGAGCGGGCTGCGCGGCAAGGCGTACGCGATTGCCCACAGCCCCGACGGGCGCACGCTGGCAGCCGGCGGATCGGGGCCGGAGGTGCTGCTGTGGACGACCGACGAGGAGACGGCCGGCAGCCGGATCTGCGAGCGGGCGGGGTCGGAGATCACCCGTCAGGAATGGGCCCACCTGGTGCCGGGACTGCCGTACGCACCGCCCTGCCGGTGAGGGCACCTGCGGCTGTACGGAGTTGTACGGACCGCCGTCCGGACACGTCCGACCTGCGGCTGCGGCCTTCCCGACGGCGTCCGGGGCCGGCTTTCTGATGGAGCGCCACCGGATCGGCCGGGGCGCCGCACCACCATCGCAACCACCTCCAGGGAGAACGACCATGCGCAAGACGACCACCCTGCGGTCCCGCGCCGGAATCACCGCCGCCGCGGCCGCCGTGGCCCTGACGGGCCTGATCGCCGGCGCCGGCGGCGCCGAGGCGGCGGGCAGCTACATCTCCTCCAACAGCGGGGGAGCCAACGTGCGGACCTGCGCCAGCACCGGCTGCGGCTCGCTCGGCTACCTGGGCAACGGCTCGGGCGTGTCGATGCAGTGCTGGGTCGACAACCAGTGGGTCTACCCGCCCAGCTCGAACTACGCCTCCAACCGCTGGTTCCGGGTCTCCAGCGCCGTCGGCACGGGCTACGTCCACTCGTCCCTCGTGGGCAGCCAGACCAGCGTCGGCCACTGCTGAGTCGGCCCCGGCACAGCGCTCCGCGCCGCCCCTCCCTCAGGGAGGGGCGGCGCGGAGGGCACTTGCGGGGCCCGACGCGAAGGCGGTCCCGGGCAGCACGCCGAGCAGGCGACACCGGCGAAGGGCGCGTCCGGACGGATCGCTGTCCTGCCCCCGCCGGATCGGTGCGCCCGGCCGTCCGGCCGTGACGGCGGCCGGACGCACCGGTGACCGGATCCCGGGTCCTGTCGGTCGTGGCAGGGCCGGGAGCCGGTCATCGTCGCGGCAGCGGGTTGTTCGCCGGGTTGCCGGCGGGACTATTCGCCCTGGAGCCTGGTCAGGATCCACTCGCCGAGTTCCTCGGTCATCAGCGTGTGTCCCTCGTTCTCACTGGCACACATGAAGGCGTCGAGCTCGCTGTCGGCGGGGTCGATCTTGCTGTAGAGCGTGTCGTGGTCGTCGATGTCGCCGGCCGCCACTGCGCTGACGCTCGGGACGAACGTGCTCGTGTTGTAAGTGAGTTCGGCTGGTTGGCCTTCGAGGAGCCCGGCCAGGAAGGCGGCGGTCCCGAAGTTTCCGGGGTGGCCCGGGAGGTTGTGCGCTTCGGGGAACAGGCCCCCGGGGGCGCCGTCGATGTCGGGCAGGCCCCTCGTGGTGATCGTGATCTCGGCGGCTCCGGCCTTCTTCAGGACGGCGACGATCTGCTCTCCCGTGTCCTGCGTGTCCAGACGGGTGCCCGTCAGCTCCTGACCGGTGGTGCGCACCGCCGTCACGCCGGCGGGAATGTTGTTTCCGGCGCCGGTGCCCGTGCCGTTGCCGACACCGAGCAGGCGTACGCCCTCGGGCCAGCCGCCGACCCGTTCGAGTTCGGCGAGGAAGTCGATGCGGGCCTGGTCCTGACGGGCCTCGGCGCCGACGGTACCGATGTGCCAGCGCAGCAGTTGCCGGGCGGCCGGGCTGTTGACCAACACGGAGAAGCTGCCGAGGAGTTCGCCGAAGCCCGGGATCGAGCCCCAGTTGTCCTTCACCCAGTGTGCGAACGCCTGTACCCCGATGGGCAGCCAGGCGCCACGGTGAGGCGTGTCGTAGGAGAGGTAGGTCGAGGTCTGGGGGTCGTTGCCGTCGTGCTGCATCCTCGCGAGGGCGTAGCGCGTGACCAGCCCGCCCATGCTGAAACCGCCGACCGTCAGTTTGGCGGTCCCTTCGCGGTCGTCGATCGCCTTCTCGATGCACTCGATCGCCACGCCGGCGTTGTCGATGATGGACGCGGACCGCTCCTCGAAGCCGAGGAGAACCAGGTCGAAGCCGGCCTCCCGCAGCTTGGACACGAAGGGGTACGCGCCGTTCTCCAGGGCGTTCCACAGGGCGTCGGGATCGCTCTTCCCGGCCGAGAAGCCGTCGGAGAGGATCACCGGCTTCCTGACCTGGCTCTGACCTGGCGAGCTGTAGAACACCCAGGCGGTGCCCCCTTCCAGTGGCCACGTGGCGTCCCATGGGGACGTCCTCGGGTACGCCGGCTGAGCGCCCGGCATGGCGTTGTCCCAGATGCTCACAACAGACATGGACATGAATCCAGCTCCTCCGTCTCGTGGTGCGGCCAGGCTGCGCCACCCGTGAGGCCGCCGCTTTCAGGGCGAAAGCAGACCCATGATCGCGACGCTCGGATCCCGCTACCAGCGAATCCACACCAGGTCACTCTTTCGGCCAATCGCCCTTTCCGTGCAGGTCACAGGGCCGGCTGGGAAGAAACGATGATGCGGGTCGGAGCATTCGGCCGGGCGCGAAACACGGCTCGGAAACGGCCTCGAGCGCCCCCGTCATGACGGGCATGCCGTGATGCCGGGCTCCGCGAGGAGCTGCCGTATGGACGTGCGGAGCAGGAAATCCGGTGCGGGTGTCGGGGCGCGCGGACGGGCCGGTGGTGTCCTGACCGGCCGGCCGCTCCGATGGGCGCCGGCCGTCCGGGGCCACGAGGGCGTACGGAGCCCGTGCGACTCCTACCGGTCCGAACCGGCCGGGGCCATGGCCCTCGCGGACGGCCGCTCGCCCGAGGAGATCGGCTTCGACCTGCCGGCCCCGGGCAGCGGACCGGTCACACCGAGTACTGCTGCCACAGCTTCACGGCCGTCTTCGGGTTGGAAGCGGAATTGGACTTGTTCGCCACCAGGCAGCGGTACTGCTTGCCCTGGTAGGAGACCCGGTCGTTCTGCGCGTACTGCCGGTTGACTTTCCAGTCCGAGAATCCTGCTGCCATGTCGCGTTACCTTTCATCGGGCCGACCCAATGTCGGACCCGCCGAATCCTCGCACGTCGGAGCCTTGCCCCGCCCGGAGCGGGCCCTGCCCCCGCCTGCGGCACCCTGCCTGCCCCGGCGCCCATACCCGGCCCTGTGACTCGGGGCCGCCGAGCGGGTGAAGGGTGCGGGGGTGGAGGTAGCCCCACCCCAGAGCAGGTGGCTGACAGGCTCCCCGGCTCATGCCCCGACCGAAAGACTGGACCCACGGAGAAATTGTCGCCCACCGGCCTCGCAGGAGCCCTTCTTGTACGAGCACACGCGCGCAGCAGACGGATCACATTCGCCCGGGAGGAGGGTCCGAGGCAGGACCTGGGCGCCGAGGTTGCGGCTCGCCGCCGTCGGGATGGTCGCGACGGCGGTGATGACCGCCGGCTTCACCCTGCCCGCATCGGCGGCGGGCACCGAGGACACCGGTCGGGCATCGACCGCAAGCGGCGGCCAGCGGGCCACACAGGCGGCCTTGGACGGGGTGGTCCAAGGCGGACCGCCCGGTGCGGTCGCGCTCGCCCGGCAGGGGCGCGACGTCTGGGCGGGCCGCGCGGGCACTGCCGATCTGGCAACCGGACGACAGCCGCGGGCCGATGACCGATTTCGGGTGGGTTCGATCACCAAGACGTTCGTGGCCACCGTCGTCCTCCAGCTCGAAGCCGAGGGCAGGCTGAACCTGGACGACACCGTGGACCACTGGCTGCCGGGCGTGGTGGAGGGCAACGGCCACGACGGCACGAAGATCACTGTGCGCCGACTCCTCAACCACACCAGCGGCATCTACAGCTACACCGACGACGCGGACTTCAAGCGCAAAGCGTTCAGCACCGACTTCCTCCAGCACCGCTACGACACCTGGACGCCGCAGCAGATCGTCCGACTCGCCATGACCCACCAGCCGACCTTCGCCCCCGGCACGGGATGGAGCTACTCCGACACCAACTACGTCCTCGCCGGCATGGTGATCCAGAAGGCCACCAGTCACTCGTACGCCCGCGAAATCGAGCAGCGGATCCTGCGCCCCCTCCACATGGACGCCACCACACTTCCGGGCACCCGGGCCGGCGTGCCGGGCCCCAGCGGACGAGCCTACTCAAAGCTGACCGGGGAACTCGCCGGGCCCGCAGAACCGAACAGCCCCGTATACGACGTCACCGAGCTCAACCCGTCCCTCACCGGCGCCGCTGGGGAAATGGTCTCCAACGCCCCTGATCTCAACCGCTTCTACCAAGCCCTGCTCTCCGGTCAGCTCCTCGACGGACGTCAGCTGGCGAAGATGACCACGACCGAGCCGATCGAGGGGATGCCGACCGTCTCCTACGGCCTGGGCCTGATGAAGATAAAGCTGTCCTGTGGCATCGACGTATGGGGGCACAACGGCGGCATCCAGGGCTCTATCTCGCAGGCCATGGCGACCACCGACGGCGGCCACGTACTGTCATTGAACTTCAACGGCGACTGGAACGTTCACGAACAGCGAGTGGTCGAAGCCGAGTTCTGCGGCGCCTGATGCTCGGCGCGTAGGCCGCGTAGGGCCGCCGCGGGCCGGCGTAGGGCTGCTGAGCCGCTTCAGCGCCGCGGCCGCCCTGCCCCAGCAGGTGCAGTCCGCCCCCAGCGACGTCGCCCAGGCCCTGCTCCTGCCCGGCACCGTCGCAGGAGCGCTCGGCCCCGCGGCCTACGTCGCCGTCCCCTCATGGGACCGACCCGCTGGGCCTCGCCCCGGATCCGGCACGCGCTCCCAGGGCTTCCGGAAACCTCACCCGGATCACCCCTCGAAGCCAAACCTGGCGGGCGCGATGCGAGCCGCCCGCAAGGGTGAGTACATCGACTGGTCGGGGTGGCAGGATGTGTCCCCACAGAGCGGGCGAACGTTGCCCGATGCAGTGCCCCTTCGGCGACGACACCCCGGCTGCTGGAGTCATCACACGTGAACGAAGGACCCGTATGGCTCGCCCCTACACCCCCGGACCGAAACAGTTCGTCTTCGCTGTCGGTGATGGCAACGACCAAGAGGTCTCCGTGGGTGACCCTCAGGAAGCCTACGTCGCGTTCTCTGCGTTCTTCCGTGACCGAGATTCCGACACCTACACCATCAGTGATGAACCGGCGGGGCAGAGTTTGCTCCTCATGCCCGGGCAAGGTGTGATCTCCCGGATCAGGGATGCGGACCAACCCCGGTCGGAATACCTCAAGGTCGACAGGGTCACTCGCTACCTTCCGAGCGCGATGCTGTTCTTCGAGAACGGATATGCCGGTCTTGACCGCTTCGGCCAGTGGTTCCCCGACCTCCCCGACCTCGACGCGTCACCGGAGACTCGCGGTGTCGTCCGCGCCGCCACGATCACGACGGACGCAGCGGCGATCGAAGAAGTCGCTCGGATCTGGGCTGATTCGGGCTGCGTGGACCCGAGCGACCAGTACTACGTCTTCTTCGACTCGCATGATGTCGACGATGACCGAGCCGAACGAGCCGAACTGCTGCAGTTGATCGACTTCCTCGGTATCGAACGAGTGGACGCCCCGGCCGAGGCCGCCGGAGGCGAAGTCTGGGTGCGCACCGACACACGCCTCGACGTCGAATTCGCACGGTGGTCGTGAACAGACGGTGCCGGATGGGGCTGCGACGTCGCCGTGATGCCGGCCGGTGCCGTGGCGGGAAGGACTGAATCCATGAGAGACATCGTTTTCACGCGCAACAGCGGCTGGATCCCGAATGTGATCCGCGAGGACGGCGAGCTGAAGCTGACGCTTGGTGCGGGGGCCGACGCCAATCACGAGCCTCGCACGTTCACGTTCTCGATCAGCGAAGCCCATCTTGCGGTGATCCGGGAGGACCTGGCCAGACACCTGCTGCTGTGGAGTGCGGTCCTTCCGCTGTGCGACGCCGCCGGAACCCGGGGCCGGCTCGACGAGAACGCCGCCGTCGCGCTCCTGGACCCGATCCTCCTTGCCGCGCCCGCGGACGTCGACGCGCTCTTCCAGCGCATCCGATGGGACAGGAGCCGGCTCATCGCCCACGGGGCCGACATCGTTCTACTCGAGCGCGGGCAGGTATGCGCGGCGATGCGCGCGGCGACGGAGACGTCGAACGGGCAACGCGCTCAGGAGTACCACGCGGACCGCCGGCGCGCCGAGCGTGGAGCAGTACTCGGTCCACTCGACGCCGCGATCCTGAGGTACACGGGCCAGTATCTGCACGGTGCGACGGTTCCGAGGCGGATACCCGATGCCGTCGACCCCGCGCTGCTGCCCGAGGTCATGCGGGTGATCGCCACTGCGGAGCAGGCGTGCGCCGGGATGCGGATCGGCCGCGATCCGCGACGGGGAAACCGCGCCACGGACAGGCGCGACTGGGATCGAATGGAGACGGCGGTCGAGGCAGCCGTGCGCCGTGCACACCCTGGGCTCGTCGAGGACGCGGTGCGTACCGTGAGCTTCCTGATGTGCTCGGAGGCCGCGGAACGCTCCAGGAGCACTCCCATGGAGGATGGCGAGGAGGCTGCCGGTCGCCGCGCCGACTTCGGTGGGAGTGTGGGCAAGACGGCCCTGTCGTTCACTGACGACAAGGGCGTCGAGAAGAAGTGGGTAACGGACAGTCCCCGCACTGCCGCCGCGGAGTTCTGGGCGTTCGTCGGCGATTGCTCTGCCGCGGACAACGAAGTGTTCACCATCGAGGACGAGGAGATGGGCGAAGGGATCCAGCTCCACTTCTACGCGGACTCCATCGCACGGATCATGACGCTGCGCAAAGGTGACGGCAGTTCTGATCCGAAGTACCGGGTCGAGTACAGCCTGGTCGACGGGATCGGCGGGTACCGGAACCTGGTGAGCGCTTTCGTCCGGGGCGGCTACGCCTCACTCGAACAGCACGGTCCCTGGATGTCGGATGTCGCCGAGTTCGAGCGCGCGCGTCGGCGGCGCGCCGCCCGGTAGTCCCAGCGGGAGCCGCGCACGCGCCGGCGGAAGAATCCGCGAAGAGCGGGCACGGGTCTTGCCGCGGGTGGTGTTGTGGCGACGTATCCACCGCTTGAGGCACCGGGTCGGAAACGGTACGCGGACGTGGTGGCCGCGCGAGAGGTTCGCGCACGGCCACCAGGCCCGGTTCATCGCTATGCCCGCAAAGCCTCTGTCAGAGCTTCGGACCGTTGAACGGCGATTCCCGCGATCAACATCGTCGTGTAGGCGTGGTCGGGCAGACTGCCCGGGAGATCCGTGCGGAGCATGGCCTCATTGCTACACGGTGTGTTCATCAGGTCGGGCACAGGCACACTCATGCCCTGATAGGACACGCTCGGAGCATCCACTGCGGTTTCCTTTCTCTGACGGAGAGTGATACGACCGTCCGGTCCGGGTACGACCGGGCGGTTGACGTGTGGGTCTGGTGACTCTCACACGCGTTCGCGGGGGTGTAGTTGAAGGTGTACGGCGTCGAGGCCCAGCGCCACGGGGGCGGTCAGCGTTCGGTGGAAGGACGGGGCGGGGCCGGTGAGCCGGGCTCCGTAGGCCGGGTCGGTCAGGACCTGGCACAGCCGCTGGGCCATGGTGATGGCCAGCTGGGCGCCGATGCAGTAGTGCGGGCCGCCGGAGAAGCTCAGAGGCAGGGCTCGTTCGTGGGTGGGGTCGAAGGTGTCCGGGTCGGTGTACCTGGTCTGGTCTCGGTTGGCTTTGGTGACCATGAGTCGGAGTCGATCCCCGGCCTTGATGGTGTGGCCGTCGATCTGAACGTCTCGGAGTGCCTGCCGAGGCACCAGCTCCACCGTGGGCGGGACGTACCGCAGGGTCTCCTGGACCACCCGTGAAACGAGGCCGGGGTCCTGGTGGGCGCTGCCGGCCAGGCCCGGCCGGGAGAACAGGAGGTACGTGGTGGTGGCGAGGAGGTGGGCGGTGGTCCACAACCCGGCGAGGTAGAGGTTCCACAGGTTGACCACGACCTCCTCCATGCTCAATGCCTGAGCCGGGTCCGGGTCATTCACCAGCGTGCTGAGCAGGTCGTCGCGCGGCCGGGCACGGCGGTCGTCGGCGAGTCGGCTGACCACTGCGGTCAGGCCGGCCATGCCCGTCTCCGCTTCCGTGAGCGCGTCGGGAGACCAGTGCGGGGTCCTGTAGAGGAAGATCTTGGAGATTTTCCTGGCCAGTGTGTCGAATTCTTCCCGGTCCTGCTCCGGTACCCCGAGGGCTGTCGCCACCGTCATCCTGACCAGCGGAGCCGCGATCTCGTCCAGCACCTCGACCTGGCCCGTGGCGGCCCGCGCGTCGACCAGGTCTCGCGCCATCGTGGTGATCCGCGACCCGAGCCGGTCCACTGCGGCAGGCAGGAACGCCGGCGCCAACGCCCGGCGCAGCCGACGATGGCCGGGCCCGTCCAGCAGCAACAGTTCGTGCGATTCGAGCGTGCGCAGCAGGGCTTCGGCCCGCGGGTCAGGCTGTTGACCGGGGTCGGTGCTCGGTATCGGCGACACCACCCTGATACCGGGGTGCTTGAGTATCGTCAGCATCTCGGAATGGCCGGTGACCACCCACGCTTGCAGGTCGGTGCTGAAATACAACCGATCGTTCCGTTGCCGAAGATCCGCCTCGATCGCCATTGGCATCCTCCGCGTTCCGGCGAGTCCGATGCTCCACAGATGTGCGACCCGTTGATGATCGTGCTTCACCATGTGCAGGTTGGCAAGGAAATGGCACGAAAGGGCATGAACACTGCCCTGAGTACCCGGTTGGCAAGTGGAAGGCCTTTTGGCACCACCATTCTTGCGAGCGGCCGAGGCCATCCGTCCAGCTCGGGAGCATGATCGGGTGGCGATCTCGGCTCAGTGACCGAAACGGGTGACGGACCGGGTCTCCCTGCTCGTCGTCGCGGCCCGGGTCGAGATCGCCCTGCCCTGACCGGGTGCCCGCCCGGTGGGCACAGGCATGCCGGACGGCGTGGTCAGCGGCCGACAACGACCGGGACCATGGTGCGGGTCGTCGCCGCGAAAGGCGGCCGGGACCCGGAGGTCATCGACACGGTGCTGCACCGGCGTTGGGGTGGGTCAGCCCCGCCTGACGGTGATGCGGTTGTCATCGAAGTGCTGCCAGTCCGCCACGAGGTGGAACCGTTCGTGGTTCTTCAGGTCATCGAGGTTGACCTGCGAGCGAGGGGTGCCGCGTTCGAGCCGGGCCTCGTCCTCCTGGATCATCCGTCCGAGCGCGTAGCGGACGTCGTCCTCACTGACCTCCGATGCCCGGGCCAGCCTGTCGACAGACGTGAACAGTTCGTCCGGCCGGCCCAGGTCGTCCGTGAGGTGGTTGAGCAGAGAGCTCTCCGCCGGGCCGCGTTCCCAGATGCGGCGCATGGTGGCGATCCTGTCCCGCTCGAGGTCCGTCAGGTCGAGGACGGCCTCGGGGCCCGGGAGGGGGTACTGCATGGACCACACGCCGTCCTGCACTGTGGCGATGCCCAGCGCGAGCATGCTGCCCGCGAGTTCACGGAGGGTCGTGGGAACCACCACACCAGCAGCACGGAGCAGCCCCTCGCACCTGGCTTGGTGTTCTGCGGCATCCGCGCGGAACTGTTCCTTCTCCTCGTCGGTCTCCAGGTACTCCAGTTCGTCGTCGTCCATCCACACGACGGGGGAATCGAGAGTGCCTCCGTTCCGGCCGAAGAAGGCGCCGGGCTCGCCGTTGAAGAGCTGCTGCACGACCTCGTCCAGGCTGCCCCGCAGTCCGCGAACTGTGGCTGTGCCGAAGAGCATGCAGAGCATCATTGCCTGGTGCTGGGGCAGGTAGCTCGGCCATCCACTGGGGAACCAGTCGTTGGGCATGGACAGGGAGCCCTCGCCACTGTCCTGACTCGTGTCCTGATCGACAGACATGGATCTCCTTGGGAAAGCTGCTGGGAAGACGGGGAGCACGGGTGGGAGGTTCTTGATCCGTTCGGCCAGAAGGCGGGCGAGCGGGCCATCCTGGTGGTCGTCGAGGTCCGGGAGCCACTGGCTGACTTTCACGTACAAGCCGAGGCCGTACAGAGCGGGGCCGCTCAGCCCCGGTGACCACCGAGCCGACCTGCGCTGCCGATCGGAATGCCGGCGATGTTCCCTCCGATGGCACCCGCACCCTGTGTGGTGGTCCCGTTCGCGTGGGCCCCGTTGTTGCGGTTGGCACGGTTGACGCCGAACGCCGGCGACAGGAAGTCGCCGATTCCACCGGCGGACGCGGGTGCTGCCGTGGCGATGCTCGCGCCGATGGCTGCTGCGGTGAGCCCTGGAGCTGTAACGGTCCTGGCGTTGTTCACGGCTGCTGAACGAGCTGCGGCACGCGCGGGTCACGCCAGTGTCGTCCGCGCCGACCAACCGGTGCACCTGCGCCGCACCGAGGCTCGGGGGCACTGCCTCGGTCGACGATCCGCGGAGGAACCTGCTGTCGGAGACCGCGGTTGCCCGAGGTGGGGCCGGAGGGGTGCGCACGCCCGTGCCGTGGCGGAGGGCGGGGAGCCGAGGCCGCATCCCGGAGTGGGGCCGCCTCGTGCCGGCCGGCCGTCGATGGCCCGCCCGCCACCGCATGGACGAGGTCGAGGATCTCGCGGACATCCGCGCAGTCGTTCAACCGCGCGGACACCGGCGCGCGGATGACCGTCATGGGGCCGGTACGCCGCCCACGATGGCCGACAGGGCGGTACGGGTCGCACGGCAGAGCGCCTCATCGCTCAGGATCCCGCCGCCGTAGCGGCGTTCGGACCGCATGACGTGCGTGAGCCGGGGCGCGGCAGCGGCGGCGGGCTCCCCGATGGCACCCAGGACGGCGACGACTCGCAGCAGGAAGGGGTCCGCCCGGTGCTCCGAGAGCGAGTGCAGTGCGGGCAGCAGCGTGTCCACGGCGGGAGCCGCGTCCCCGGTCAACCGCCACCACGCCTCGGCCGCACCGAGGCGGGTCCAAGGACCGAGGCTGTCGAGCAGCGGTCTCACGGCGTCCGCGTGCCGTACCGCGATCGGGCCCAGGTCGGCCAGGTGGGAAAGGACCGGCCCGCCGCGCTGCGTTCGGACTGCCGCGGCTGTGACGTCCAGGGCGATCGTGGGGTCACCGGTGACCTGCCAGTGTGCCCATGCGGCGCTCTGGGCGCCGTGCCAGCGTTTGGGTTCCCGGTCCTTGCTCCGGTGCAGGCGCGGGGGCCGCAGGACCCCGGTGGCGAGGTCGGCGAGCAGGTGCGCTCCGTCGACCGCGTCGGGGCCGATCCGGCCCAGCGCGACAGCGGCTCCCCGGGCGAGCGGAGTGTCGAGCAGCCGCAGCAGCTCCGGGACCGATGCCGCGGCAGCGGGACCCCAGTGCGTGACGAGGGGCAGGAGGTTCTCCGGACGCCTGCCGGTGAGCTGCACCCGCAGCGACGGCAGCAGGCAGGGGGCCCATGCGCCGGGCAGGTGGTCGCCGGTGGGTAGCAGGGTGCCGGACCATTTCAGGTACCACGGCAATACCCGCAGGTCGGCGACGCCTGCCAGAGCCCGTGCGGCGCAGTCGGCGACCTCCCCTTCCTGTTCCACGAACGTGAGCAGGAGATCGGTGTGGCCGGCGATCGACGAACCTGCGGAGGCCACGGCCCGGGAGGCCGCCTGACGGGTCGCGAAATCGTCGCAGTCGAGGGCGGCGACGACCGTTTCCCACGCTCCGTCCGCAGGCCGCCGCCACGTCCGCAGTTCGCGGACCGCCTCGGCGACGGTCGCAGGGTCAGGGGTACGCGGGGGCAGGGATGCCGTGGTCAAGGTTGCCCCGGCCCGGTCCGGCGTTCCGTACGCCGTCAGCCGCCCAGCCCGGGCGGCGAGTGCCACGTGGGCATCCGGGTGCGCGGTCCACTGGTCGAACCAGGTCCCGGGACGGGGCGTGCCGAGCGCCGCGAGGATCTCGCCCGCTGCCAGGAGTTGCCGGCCCAGTGCGACGGGGACCGGTTCCACCAGGGCCTGAGCGCGTAGCGCCGGCAACACCGCCGGATCCGGGTCGCGAACCTGCTCCACCGCCCGCGCCGCGCAAGCACGGACCTCGGCACTGTCGTTGCCGAGGAGAGCGGTCGCGGCCCGCTGACCGTCGATCAGCACCGTCCGCATTCCCGGGGCGTCCTGGAGAGAGTTCAGGCGGTGCCAACGGGCGCGGTTCGCGATCTGCTCGAGGACTCCGGCCACCTGCTCGGGGCCCAGATGCGGCAGCATCTCCAGCAACCGTGGCAGCAGGGCCACCACCAGTTCCGACCTCCACCAGAGCAAGCGGTGCTCCAGCGTCTCCCACGCGGTGTGTCTGCTGTCAGGCGACATCAGCGCGCCGAGCAGTTCCGGTATCTCCTCCTGGCCTTCAGACACTCTCTCCAAGACGTGCCAGGCCGTCTCGTCCCCCGATTGGTTCATGATCGGCAGAGTAGTGCCCGGTGGCCACCACAGCGGTGCGGGGTGGGCTACGGCTGATTGCCGATGAACAGCACGGCGAGCACGGCCCGCGGCCATCCGTGCCTCACGGCCATCCGGCTCGACCGGCCCCCGGTCCGGGGTCACCGAGGACGATCCGAGCGATCTCCCGGTGGTTCGGGCCTGTCGGTATCGGCGATGCGGTAGCCGACCCCTGCTCTGGTCGTGATCACCGGCGGCTCTCCCAGTTTGCGGCGCGGGCGGCCGATCGGGTCGAGTTCGAGGTCGGCGGCCCGCAGGACGCGGGTCCGGGCGGTCGGCCTGCGACGGGCCAGGGAGCGGATGCGCAGGACGAGTTCGGTGCTGCGGCCGTGGAGTTCCATGTAGCCGATTTCGTCGATGCACATAAGATCGAGGCGGCCATCGCGGTCTCGGTGCCCAGGGCGTCAACAGGTGGGACTTGCCGGTGCCCGAGTCTCCGATGAGACACAGACGCGACGCCATCCACCAGGCGTACCGCGACGGCATGGAGGATCATCTCGGCGCGCTCGGCCCCGTTCTCAACGCGATCGGGCTCTGGACGACGAAGCACATCGACGCGGGTGCTCGGTCGCGGTCACCGTGCCTTCATGCGCCTGCGCCTTCGGGGGCCGCAGGTGCAGGGGGTCGCTCGATGGTGAACGCGCGGGTGACCGGATTGACCCGGGCCGGCAGTACTGTCCCCTGCGTGGCACTGCCGAACCGGTACTTCGGGACTTCGTTGCCGCATTCGAAGGGTTCGAAACCGGGGCCGCTGATACGCATCAGGAGCCGGACCTGGTAGTGGTCGTCGTTGGTCGGCGGGGCCGAGGCGACTGCCAGAACCAGGGCGCTCCCGTCGACGCCGAGGGCGGCGAGCTGGAGCGTGGCCCGCCGCTCCTCGCGGGCGAAGAGGATTGTGGACAATCCGACCCAGGCGACGAACGCGGCGACCAGGGCGAGGCCGACGCCGACCCACGACCACCCACTGCCGGCCTCGTCCAGGGCGGCGGCGGTGCGGACGGTGACGCGTACGAGGACCCCTCCCGCGCCCAGGAACAGAACCGAGCCCACGGTGCACGCGATTGCCGTGATCACCGGGCCCTTGGGGTCCAGCAGGACGGGTTCGTGGGTGTGGGAGCGGGCCATGCCCGCACCCTAGCCAAGAGACATGGCATGCGCAGGTGCGAGGCCGGTTTGACCTGATGAGCCGCCGGGCCACAGTGACCCGCGCGTCCTCGCCCTTCAACGCATGCGGCCGGCGGTCATCGATGGCACCCGCCACTGCCCGGCAGGTATCACATGCGTTCTGCCGTTCCGGCAGCCGCCAGAAGTCGGACGGCGACATGCCGGTTTCCTGAAGACCGCACAGCGTCCTCTCGAAGACGCCGAAGGCGTGGGGGAGACGTCGGCGGGAAGGTCGTCCGCGAAAGCCCTCTCCCAGCGCATTTCCAGGGCAGGTACGGCGGACGCGAGATCTCGAACCACTCGCCGCCCATCCGAAGCGGGCCGCGGCCCGGTTACCCGGCCTCACCCGTACCGGTCTGCTCCGCGGCCCTGCGCCGCAGTACGCCCTCCACACGAGTGCGCCACAGCCTCAGCGGCTCCGGCACGCCGACGCCCACGAGGGGCGTGCCGTCCGGGGCTCCCTCGTGGCCCCGACCCGCCTCCTGGTTCCTCTCGTACAGGGTCACCAGGTGCGCGAGCCCGGGCATGTCCCGGCGGAGCCGGTCGGCCCATTCGGGCGTCAGGAAGCCGTGGTTGGCGACGAACCGGCCGTCGTCGCGGGCCGTCGTCACGTACATGAGGTAGCCGTCGAAGGACCAGAAGTACCTGATGTGCGGGTTCGGGCTCCAGCCCGGCGGCGACGGGTACCGCGACAGGACTCTTGTCCGCTCCGCCGCCTGCTCGTGGGCCATCCACGACCGGACCCGCCCCGCGTCCTGGTACTCGTCCTCGGTGATCTGGACCCCGAATTCCCAGAGCCTGGGCAGCATCTCCCACTGGGCGGCCTCGTGGAGGTACTGCGCCCGGGTCCGGGCGTCCCCCCGGCGGCCGGCGGCATCCGCGTCCAGCCGACGGCTCACCAGCCCCTGCTCCTGGTCGTACTGCAGGATCCCCGCCCAATTGAGCTGTTCCCCGCCGGTCATGCGCGCCTCCCACCGGCCCCGTTGGAAACGGGCCCTCGGCGAACCCGGGCGCCGTTGCTCGGTCAACGGCCCCTTGCCCACCGAATGATCCCCGGCCCGCAGGGAACACACCAGGGGGCCCGGGCCTTCCCGCCACCGGCCGCCGCGGACCACGACGGCCGGTCCGCAGCCGTCCCGCCCGGGCAGCCCGGGAATCCGGCGCGGCCCCGGCATCAAGCCTGGCGGCCGGGACCGAACCGCGCTCGACCAGGGTGGCGGTGCTCTCGCTGGTTGCGTACAGACGACTGACGGGCCCCCGTCCCGATGGTTCGCTGGACGCCGGCTGGTCACGTACATGCCGATGGACGAACGCAGCCGCGCCCGCCCTGGACGGGTTGCCCGCCCTGGACCGGCTGCGCGCCCTCGCCCCGGCGGCCGGTCGAGCGCAGCGGGCCGGCGTCGTTCGGCCTTCCGGCGCAATCCTGGGCGCTCCCCCCGCACCTTCCCGTGAGGTGGGCGGTCCGGCGCCTAGGTTGGTCGGTCGAAGCAGAGCGTCGACCATCGGAGTCCTTGCATGAATGCGACCAGTACGTCGAACGGCATGCCCCGGCGTCAGTTCGTGGCGCTTTCCGGTGCCCTGGGTGCGGGTGCGCTGCTGGCCGGGGCAGGAGGCAGCGCGTCCGCGGCGGCGTGTCCGCCGCCCGGATCCGGCGGTTCGTCGTGCTGCCCCTGTCCGACGGATCCGCCGCCTCCCGGCGGCCCGAGCCCCTGCCCCCCGTCTCAGATGCAGGCCCTCTGCGGCAGTCCCGCGGACACCGACCCGCTGTGGCAGGACGTGCAGTACTGCACGCAGGGGATCGTCCCGCCCAGCGGGCACAAGGCGGACTGCCTCAAGACCACCCCCAACCATGTGGTGCTGCACGGCGAGCCCGTATCGACGCACAACTACCTGACCGTCCCGACCTGCCGGATCACTGGCATCGAGTGCCCGTTCCTCCTGACGCCCAACGTCGCGAACTACTGGCACGAGGCCTGGGAGAACGCCCGCAGTGGCGGCGACGTTCCCGTGCAATACCGCTACATCGGGCTGGGGATCAACTCGCAGGCCGCGCGGCAGCTCGACCAGCTGCACATCCACATGGCCGGCGTCCGAGACAGCACGCAGCTGCGGCTGCAGGCCCTGGACGCGGTGGGACGGGTCGCGACGAACCCGTCGCAGTGGGGGGACACCAAGTACCAGGCGCTGCTGACGGGAACGCAAGGGGACCGCACCTACCGGATCCTGCGGCTCCCGGCGTTGACGACAAACCTGTTCGCCCTGCTCAACACGAACGTGGTGCGGCGGTTCTCGCTCCAGATGGCGGGCCAGACTCTGGTCGTCGTGCCGAGGATGACCCCGACGGGCTTCGACGGCGCCTTCTACGTCCTCAACAGCGACGCCTCACTCCCCAGCGGCACCACCACCTGCGACCGCCTGCTCGTGTACTGACGCGGATGGCCTTGGACATCACCGGCATCACCGATATCACCGGCATCACCGGGATCGCCTTCGCCGACCTGGACCTCACCGGCGCCGGCCAGCCGTCCCCGACCGCCGACACCAACAGCACCGCCCCGGCCCGCGAGACCGCCCCGCTGCCACCGCCCTCGACACGAACACGCGGGTACATCCCGATGCGCTCGCCCACCTGGAGAGTGCTTCTTCCGTGCAGCCAACAGGACCTTATGCAGGTTCCATCGTTGCAGGTCAGAAGCACTCTCCGGCTATTTGATCAAGCCGTGGAGCCGCAGGCCGGGTGACTGCGAGCGGTCAGCCGGCGCTGCCGATCAGCTTCCAGGGCTCGTGGTCGGCGTCGGACCCGGTGCCCGGGGCACTGCCCCTCGTCTCCCACTTGGCCTTCCAGACCTTGCCGTTGTACTTGACCGTGGTCTGCTCGATCGGCCGGCCGGCCGGGGAGTAGATCTTGGTCGCGTCCCAGTTCCCGGCACTACAGCCACCGGCCGGCGGGGTCGCCGTGCCGAGTCCCTTGAGGTTGTCGTTCACCGGCGCGTACGCCGTACCGCCGATCGACAGACTCGTGTTCACCGGACCGGTGATCGGGAGGAAGTAGATGATCGGCAGATCGAGCGACTTCCCGGCCGGGATGATCTGGCAGTAGTCCAGCGTCGTGCTGACCCGGTGGAACGTCGTACCGGGCGTCAGCTTCCACTGGCCACCTTGGGCATCGGTCTGCCAGTTGGCGTCCTTGACCAGCGGTGACGTCGAGGCCGGAATGTCGAACGACAGCTTCGTGTCCTTGCCACCGCCGAGCGTGCGCCCGGTGTTGTTGGTGATCCGGACGGTCGGCTGCAACGGCCACAGGTTCGCCGTGGCGGTCGGGTAGTTGACCATTTCGACGCTCAGGTTGGCGGTCGCCGTCGGCGCGACGCCGCTGCTTCCGGTGCGCAGATTGTTGTCATAGGCGCCGATGTTGCCCAGCTTCTCGTTCAGTCGGGTGGTGAGCGTGTACCCCATCCCGCACGGGGTGTCCGGCTGGATGTCCGTCGGGCAGGAGTAGTCGCCGCCGAGCTCCCACATCATCACGCCGCCCGCACCGGTCGACTTGACCAGATCGGTGACCGCGTCGACGCCCTGTTCGTCCTCGGTCGACAGGAACACCTTCTTCTCGGCGTTCCACAGCCACGAGGTCTTCGTGGTGTCGTCCCAGTGCCGGGTGTATTGGCCCGTGCGCCGGTCGGTGACGTCGGTCTCCGGCTTCAGCCCGACACTGCGCGCATAGACCGGCGTGATGTTCTTCTCCAGGTTCTTGGTGTGCCACAGCGGGTTCGTCCCGGAGCCGAGCTCGCTGCCGTTGTTGGTCTCGTCGTGCCAGATGTTGTCGATGCCGAAGGCGCCGTCACCACAAGGCCGTTTGACGCCCGTACCCGGCTCGCAGCCGCTCGGCTTCCGCGAGGTGCCCCACAGACCGTTCGTACCGCCGGTGACGTTCTGCCAGCCGCGCGTGTAGTAGGGCAGACCGATGTTGACGCGCCCGGCCTGCATCGCGCCACGCATGTACTTCATCGCCCAATCGGTGTTGAAGTACCCGATCTTCCCGTACTCCGGAGTGGCGTACTGGTCGGCCAGTTCCGGGTCCTTGCCGTCGTCGAACAGCGCCGCGTTCGGACCCACGACGTCGTTCCAGGTGCCGTGGTAGTCGTAGGCCATCAGGTTGGTGAAGTCCTGGTGGTCCAGCGCGGTCTGGTTCGCCATCCCGCGGGCCAGGTAGCCGGAGGCCGACGACGCCGAGGTGAGCAGGTAGTACTTGTCGTCCGCGACCGAAGCCCGGTTCAGCGAGTCCCGCAGCGTCTTCATCAACGCGGCGTACGTCGTGGGCAGACCCTTGCGACGCGGGTTCGACACCGCCCAGTCGGTCGGATTGCCGGTGTCCTCGAGGACCGTGGGGTACTCGAAGTCGATGTCGACGCCGTCGAACCCGTAGGTCCGCAGGAAGTCCACGACCGAGCGCGAGAACGTGTCGATCCCGCCCTGGTTGACCGAGCCGTCGGCGTTGGTGGTCATCGCGTGGAAGCCACCGGAACCGGCCCAGCCACCGACCGAGATCAGCGTCTTCACCCGCGGATGCAGGCGTTTGTACTTCGTCAGCAGGTTGAAGTGTCCCTTGTAGGGCAGCGAGGGATCCATCTCGGCGCCGACCTCGCCGGGCCACTCCTTCCCGGTGGCGTTCGAATCGACCTTGATCTGGCTGTTCTCCACCGACGCGAACGCGTAGTTGAGGTGGGTCACCTTCGACCACGGGATGTTCTTCACCAGGTAGTGCGGCGTGCCGTCGGCGCCCGTGCGGCCACCGCTGAAGTAGCCCACGACCCGGCGGTCCCGGCCCTGACCGAGCCATTCCCGTCCGTCGCCCTGATAGACCTTGCAGTACGGCGTCTCCACGCCCGGCGTGGCCGCCAGACCGTCCGGCCGGCAGTCTCCGGACGCACCCGGCCGCGCACCGCCGTCGTCGCCACCGGGGTGCGGCTCCATCGGGTCACCGACCCCACCGTTGACACCGAGGTCACCGGCACCGCCGTCGCTGCGGCTGCCGTCGCCGTAGCTCGGCACCAGCCAGCCCTCGATGTCACCGGCGCCGCTCGCCGCGGCCGTCTTGACGGCGGACTTCGCCGTCGTACCGGAGCGGGTCATGGCGAAGTCCTCGATCCCGTCGCCGTCCAGGTCGGCGAAGGTCCCGATGGTGCCCTGGAACGGATCGTCGGCGCGGATCACGCCCAGCGACTTCCAGCCTGCCGTGACGCTCCACGGAGCGCCGGTGTTCTGCCAGGCCCGGACCTCACCGGTGGCGAACTCGACCCGGACCGTGTCGGCCTTGCCGTCACCGGTGACGTCGGCGAAGGCGACCTGCGCGCCGCGCGCCTGCCCCGGAGTGGCGAAACCCTCGACCTTCTCCCAGCCGCCCGGAGTCGGCATTCCCTTGCCCTTGTTCCGCCAGGCGGTCGGGAAGCTCATCCGGTCCAGCGTGATCAGGTCGTCGCGACCGTCACCGTCGATGTCGGTGAAGTACAGATCCGGCTCGTAGACGAGGTTGTTCGCGACGATCGTCGGGCTGTCCCAACTGATCCTGCCGCCGCTGCTGGTGTTCCGCGCCATCCGCATCGCGGGGATGCCGGTCGGCGAGTCGGGCGGCATCAGGATCCGGATGTAGTCGTCCTTGCCGTCACCGTCCAGGTCGGCGAAGTAGACCCGCTCCGGGGCGTTACCGCGGTCGGCCGGGCTGATGTCGCCCAGCGGGACCGCGGCCTTGCGCGGGTCGTCGTTGCGCCGGCCGGTGACCTTCCCGTCCGTACCGACCACCGCGTAGTCGGCCTTGCCATCGCCGTTCAGGTCGGGGAACGCGATCTTCGATCCGGCCGGGGCGGCGTCCCGGATCTTGCCGATCGGCTCCCAGGCGTACGAGCGGCCGCTGATCATGCGCTGCAGGACCGCGATCCGAGCGCCTTCGGCGAAGGCCTCCGCGATCTTCCGGTAGCCGGCGTCGGTCGGGTAGATCTCGTTGGTGATGTCCTGCGGGGTGACCGAGCCCAGCTCGACCAGCACCAGCCGTGCGCCGTCCTTGATCTTGGCGTAGGCGATCGTGCGGAGCGCGCTGTTGTAGGCGTCGATGCGGGCCTGGTAGGTCGGGTTCGTCGACGGCGGCAGTGTCCCGAGCAGGACCGTGGTCGTCGGCGAGGCCCGGTAGATCTCGTCCAGGAAGCCGCGCATCTTCCCGGCCGTCGCCGTACCGTCGCCACCGCCGGCCAGGTCGGCCGTGCCCGCGACCAGGGTCATCACGTTCGGCCGCAGCGTTCGCAGCGCGGGGATCGACTCGGCCTTGATGTCGTCGATGCCCTTGCCGTCGAACCCCATGTGGTCGGGATCGCCCCGTTTGCCGTTCTTCAGCTCACCGACGAAGTCCGTGCGCTTGAAGACGAGACCGGCCGCCGTGCCACCGACCACCGCGATGGCGGTCAGGCCCTTCAGGATGGTCTTCAGGTAGTCCCGGAAGCCACCGTCGTCGGTGCTGTGCACACCGGCCGTGATCCCGTCACCGGTCGGCATCACCCGGAGCTCATCGATCGACTGGTCGGCGCCGGGCGATGGCCTGGGACCGGGTGGCGGGCTGGTGCCGGCCGCATTGAGCTGCCCGGACTGGGTCGGCCGGTGGTCGGAGTTGCCCTCGGGCCGGACCGTGACCGTCAGCGCGTGGTCGAAGTGGGTGGTGGCGAAGTAGTCCAGCTCACCACCTTCCTGGTGGGTCGCCTGACCCGAGCTGTGAATCCGCATGGTCGGCGGGAAGCTGTCGCGCTCGGCGAGGTCGTCCGGGTCGACGTTGAAGTCGCCGCCGACCGTCGCGTTGTAGGTGACGCCGCGCTGGTTCCCAAGGGCCTCGATCTGGTCGTCGATGGCGTCCAGCAGCGTCCCGGAGTCACCGCCACCGCCGGACAGGCCGTGCACGGTGAAGTACCACTCGTTGCCGAACCGCGCACCGAGCGCGTTGCGGCCGGCGTCGACCGGGTTGCCGACGACGATCAGCTCGTCGGGCGCCTCGGTCAGGACGAGCGCGTTGTTGACCCGGCCGCCGATCCGGCGTGGGTTGGTCGCGTCGTCGGCGGTCTGCAGGAAGTAGACCTCACGGGTCGGGATGGTGCTGCGGTAACCGCTGTCGACCAGCCAGGTCCGGTGCAGCACGGTGAACTGATGCGCGCCGCCCAGGCTGTCGGTCGTGGTGAACGTCTGGTCAGGCTGTGCGGCACTGTTCTCGGGCGGGTGCGGGCCGACCTCCTGAAGCATCAGGATCGGCACCTGCAACGCCAGCCGCTGGACCGTGGTCCACTTGCTGCCGCTCTGTGCCCTGTTGTCGGCCCCTTGCATGTTCCAGGTGACCAGGGGCGTGGTGGCCGCAGGGAAATCGGCGGCGGCGGCCGGAACGACAACTGACGCTGCCAGCCCGGCCATCACCACCACCGCGGAGATTAATCGGCGGAACAAGAGTTCCCCCCTTCCTCACGTCCAACGACCCCGGAACAACCGAATCGTTGGAAGCTACATGGTTTCTCAACTGTAGCCTCGACCACCTGTGAGGCCCCGTCAGCTTGCCGACGACCCTCCGTGGCCTGGGTGGGTGACTGATTGCGGAGTCCGGGCAGGTTGAGCGCCCGTCTCTCGCGTCGATTGGGCGCGCGACGGCGGCCGGCGCCGAACTCCCGCCCGGAAAAGGGCCGGTGGCGGGCCCCGGCCGGACGGCCAGGCGGCACCCGTCGCTTCCCGCGCTCGGCTCGACCTGGAGAATGCCGGAGTATGAACTCTCCGTCACCCCGGGGCCCTGCGGGCAGACTTCTGCGCGCCGCGCGAGACTACCCGCGCCGCGCACCGCTCACCCTCACCTACGTCTGCCTGCTGCTGACCGCCCACGTCTGGATCGGCCACGGACTGTCCGCCGACCGGGCGGCCGCCGTGCTGGGCCACGTCAGTACCAACCTGGACAACCTGCAGGATCATCCGCTGTCCGCGCTGCTCGGCAGCGCGCTGTTCTTCGACGGCACGCTCACTGATGTCGCCTCGACCGAATTCGTCGGCACTTTCATCACCTTGGGCCTCGGTGTCTGCTGCTTCCTGGCCCGGGCGGAGCGCCGCTGGGGGAAGCTGCGCTCCGCAGCCGTGTTCCTCGGCGGGCACGTCGCGGCCACCCTGCTCACCGCCGCGGTGATCATCGTCGCGCTCCGTAACGGCTGGTATCCCGAGGACGTACGGCACACCCTGGACTACGGCGTCAGCTACGGGGCCCAGACGGTGCTGGCGATCAGCACGCCGGCCCTGCCCCGCCGCGCCCGCCTGCCCTGGGCCCTGTTCGTCCTCGCCTGGCCTCTCGGCGGCGCGGAGTGGAGCGGACCGCTACCGGACTTCACCACGGTCGGCCATCTCATTGCCGCGGCCATCGGCTTCGCACTGCCGGCCGTCCCCGGCTTCAGGCGGCCACGGGTCCGCGCCTCTGGGTTTCCCGCGGTCACAGCCGACGACGGTCATCACCGGGCCACTGTCGTGGAACCGGTGCCACCGGCAGCGGCAGCCGCATCACGGACACCGCCCAGCGGGTCGTGATCGTCAGTAACGGGGCAGAAGCAGGCGGGAGACGCGGGCAGCCGTGCTTCTCCCGCCGGAAGTCCGGTCAAGCGGGATACGACGCGCGGGCCTGAAGCCGGAACGTTCCCGCCAAGTCCCTGCCATCCCTGGTCGACCGGACCCTCAGGGAAGCCGAGCTCGGACGGCCCAGGCTCGTCGGCCCCGGCAAGGACGTCGACCTGCTGATCGTCCTCACCGAGGCCGCGCCGGAGCGCTACGGCCTCCCGGCCACCCCCATGCCGGCTCGTGCGGCGCCGGCGAACACGCAAGGCGTCAGATGCGGTGAACCGTGTGCAGCTTCTTCGCGTAGGTGCCGGTGCCGTCGAGGAGGGAAGCGCCTCCCAGGTCGGACATGGTGGGGCCGTTGCCGGTTTTGCGGCTGGAGAGGAAGCGGCGCTTGCCGGTGGTGTCGAGGCCGAGGTAGATGCCCACGTGGTCGACGGTGACCGTCGTCGTGTCGTCGCCGGAGTCGGCGTTGAACAGGACCAGGTCTCCGGGCTGCAGTTGCTGTGCGGCGGGCGGGTTCGTGCCGTCCGTCTGGTCGATCCGGGTGCCGGGGGTGTAGTCCACCATGTGGCGGGACTTGCGGGGGATGCGGGTCTTCGAGGTGTCCTCGCCGGCGGCCAGGGGCACGCCCATGTGATAGCCGTAGACCATGCGTGTGTAACCCGAGCAGTCGAGGTTGCCGACCTGCTTGCTCGAAGGCCCTGTTTGGGCGCCGTCGGGGAAGGTCCAGCCGAGGTTCATGTACTCGTGGAAGTCCGCTCCCTCGTAGCGGAATCCCTGCGGATCCAGGTAGCCGTAGCCGGCCTTGCCCATGACCTGTTTGCCCGTTGCGGGGGTGGCAGCGGTGGTGACCGCGGGTGCTCCCGCGAGGAACATGGCCGCGTGGGCCAGAACGTCGGGGGCCGGGGAACCGGCCCAGCCGCGGATGATCTGTTCCAGGGCAGCGGTCCAGGTCCCGTCGAAGGGCGCGGGGAGAACGCGTACCCAGGTGTCGTGGGTGACAGTCGGCGGTTGCTGCCAGGCCGCGGCGTCGACCTGGAAGCGGCTTACCAGCAGCTTGACGGGCAGGTTCGTGCAGCCCTGGTTGGCCAGGGCCCTCAGGCCCACCCGTCCCTTGGAGAAGGTGGAGTCCGTGACGTCCGCTGCCCAGCCGGTGGGCTCGGCGGTGTCCGTGCGCCAGGCCTTGACCTGGATGCGGGCGCCCTCGCGACGTACGCGGATCGTCCAGTTCGTGCCCGCCGGAACCGCGGTGGCGAGGGTGGTGGCCGTGGCCAACTGGGTGACGCTGTCCGTGACTTCCTTCTCGACGCGCAGTTCGACGGTGCCCGAGGTCAGGAAGGACAGCCTGGCCCGGTAGTTGTTGTGGGTGTCCTGGTAGCCGAAGGACAGGGCGTACGAACAGGCCTGGCCGGTCGGTACTTTGTCGAACCTCGCGACCGCGCGGACGTCCACGTCGGTGATCTCGTCGTCCCGGAGGGTGGCGTGGCGGCTCGCGAAGTCGGTGGTGAGCGCGATGGTGGCGCTGCCCGGCACCACTGAGTAATCGGTGTCGACGGGCCCCAGGGTGGACCAGCTGCCGCCGGCGGGGGACGTCCCCCAGTACTTGCGATCCGGGACAGGGAGCGCCTGGTCGGGGAGGGTGCGCTGAAAGTCGTCCGCGAAGGACTGCTTGTTCTCGATGAAGGTGCGCTGAGGTCCCGTCAGGACGACCGTGCGTGCGCCCTTGGTCAGGATGGCCACGCGCTGGGAGCCGGCGGTGACCTCCAGACGTTCCGGTGTTCCGGGCAGCACGCTCGTGGTGAAGGAGGCCAGGGAGACCTGCGTGAAGTAGGAGGGGTCCAGTGCGCCGATCGTGACGGAGGAGCGGGGCGAGGTGAGCGACCCGGGAGCCGCCGCGGCCACGGCCGAGCCTGCGCGGGAGGGAGCGGTCGGAACCGAGGCTCTGGGCGAGGCCGCGGCACTCAAGGTGCCGAGTGGAACGGAAGCGGCCGCGGTGGCGAAGACGGCGAGAACGTTGCGTCGAGAGGTATGTGACATGCGGTAATGATCCACTTGGGGTGTTCCTCAGTGACCACTGCCCCCTGGTGCCTTGAGTGACCACTGCTCCCCTGGGGCCTCGTTCGTCTGTCTCGGGCTGCGCTTGGCGGCGGCTCCCGCAGGTGTTCAGCCCGAGGCGGACTCCGCTGTCCAGGTGCAGGAGGACGCCCCTCCCCGCGGTGGGCTTCCGGAGCGTTCCGTGTCGCAGATGGTCAGGTCGGCGGTCGACCTCCCGTCGACACCATCAAGCCTCCCGTGCTTGCCGCTGTGGCGGTCCTGATCTGCGTCACGGGGACGCGGCCCCTGCCGCAGCAGCGGCCAAGCCCCCGCTGTGCCTGCCAGTGCTCCAGCAGCACCGGGTCCATGGACGGCGCCGCGTACAGCGGTCCGTGGCCCGACAACTGAGGCGTCACCATCTCCGTGCGCGAGCCCGCTCCGGGGGGTCCACCGTCTACTCCCACGCGTCGCGGGACACACCACGGCCGGTCAGGGAGCGATGATCACCTGGTAGGGCTCTCGGTTGAGGATGCGGGCAGACGTCGTGGCTGCGCCGACTTCGCTTCCCGCTTTCTCGTTCTGGGTCTCGGTGACGTGGGAACGCACACAGATGGCGGTGGCCTTGTTGCCCCGCATGACCTTGACGTTCGCGACATCCCACACTCCGCCAACCTGCTGAGGGAGGATGTCGACGCACATGGACCCGGGTTTGCCGCCCTCCTCGGAACTGGCGAATGGGTACTCGTCGCAACTGTCCTCCGGGACAAGGAAGTTGTCCTTCACGAACCTGGGGGCATTGTCGCAGGTGACAGTCCGCTTCTTCTCCGTATCGCCTGTTGCGTCACGGTGCAGTGGGCGTTCCTCGGTGCCGTAGTCGTTGGTGGGGTTGGTCAGGTTCTTCTGTGCCCATTCGTAGGTGACGGCGGCGGCCCCGTAGAGCGACTTGCGGATCGTCACGTCCGCCATGTGCCCTTCCACGATGCAGCCGGGCCATCGAAGGCCGTCCTGCGCGTCACAGCGCAGGGAGGGGCCGGGCCAGTCATCGTGCTTCGGCGGGAGAGGCACCCCGGCGCCGAGGATTTTTCCGTCGATATGGTACGAGGGCTGGATGTGCGGTGCCACGCCGCCCTTGCCGACCGGAGAGCTGTAGCCGAGTACCCCGTCGTGCCTGCCCATGCCGGCCTCACGCAATATCACGGCCGAGCCGCCCCAGGCGGGCCCCTCTGTCGTGCATATGCCGCTGCAGGTGGAGCTGACACCTATCGCCACGCCGTCAGGCATGTTCTCGATGTGGAGGGCATCGACCTGGACTGTCTCCTGCCAGGCTGCCTTCGGCGTCTCCTTGATGCCGGAACTGATGATGACCCCTACGACAGCGTGGCCCTTGACCTCGTTGCCCTCGAGGCGTGTGTATTCGGCGACACCACGCACGCAGTAGGCGAGGCGGTTGGAGACGATCGCGTCGGGGCGCTCGTCAGCACAGAGTTGTTCCGGGGTGCGGCCGTCGTGCTGGCCGCCGCCAAGAGCGGCGGCGCGGGTCGTGGGCGCGGCCGGCGCGGCCTGGCGGGCCATGCGGGAGACGACCCACGCGGGGGCGGGTCCCATCCTGAAGCAGGACCACACCAAGTCCCGGCCCTGGGGCACGGAGCCGGACGCGGGGGCCGTGCACGTGCCGTGGCCCTCGGGAGCGGCCCGGCTCGTGGCCGTGGCGGCGACGGCCGGAGAGCTGGTCAGGGCTAACACCGTCGCGGTCAGCGCGAGTGAGGCAAGCACTGCCAGGAGTGATCTCAGGCGTTTCAACGGGCTTTCCTTCAAGTCGGGTTGGCAAGCTTTGGTCCGGCTGGGGAGCAACGCGCACGCTACAGCGAGCCTCAAGAAGGCGGTCTCCCCTTCTGATCGCCACTGGCGCATTCTGCACTCCCGTCAATCCCGTTGTTGAAATAAGTTCAGTCGGGCCAGAGAGCGATCGACCACCGGTCGAATCGGGCCGACAACACAGGGGAAGACATCCATGCGCCGCAAAAGGCCAGTTGGCCGCTTACGCGGATCCATCACCGCCATCGTGAGCGCCGCCGCCGCGCTCACCACCGTGGGCCTCACCACCGCCCAGCCGGCCACCGCTGAAGCAGCCACCACCACCGCGGCCTCGGCTGTCAGCGCCGGACAGGCATGCACCGCGGCCGACCTCGGCAAGCGTCACCCCTTCATCAAGACCACCGAAGTCGTCCCCACAATCACCCACTTCAAGGGCTGGTACGTCACCCAGGGCACGACCGGAAGCCACACGGTCACCACCAGCACACAGACCACCATCTCGGTCTCGGTGGGCCTCAACGCCAACATCCAAGGCAGCTTCGCCGTCGAGACCCTCGGCGATGTGGGCGCGGCCCTGGGTCTGAACGTGCAGGTCGACTACTCCTCCACGTCCAGCGTGTCCGACACGGTGAACTGGAGCTTCTACCAGCCCGGCTACTACGGCGTGTACAAGGGCACCAAAAAGGTCACCGGCACCTACGGCAGCCTCCACTGCAACCGCGTGCAACAGGGCGACGGCAGTTGGGCGCTGAAGTGGATCGAAGGGGCCGACACCGGCAGCTACACCACCTACACCGCACTCGAAGAAGGCGCGGTGCGCTGCGAGGACAAGGTCCCCGCCGGCAGCATCATGCGCAAGGCTCAGGACCTCCTCGACTGCGGTTCCGCCACCGCCACCGCGGAGCACCCGGCCGGGTCGGTCCCTTCGGCAAAGGTTGACAAGGCCCGGCACGACGCCGAGAAGGCAGCCAAGGCCGAGAAAAGTGTGAAGGCCACCGCGAGCCCCGCCCCCGCCGGCACGCGGGCCGCCCTGAACTGCCAGTCTGATGTCTACAGGATCCACGTCCCCGGCAAGCCCCTGAACTGGAGCGCACCACTCCTTGCCAATGACGGCATCCGCCTGCGCACTTCCAACTTCACCAGCGCCCACCTGGACAACTGGCGGCTGTGCAACGTGACGGAACGCAATGGGGTTCTCGAGGCGACCCTGTGGAACTGGGGCAACGGCGGGTGCGCGACCATCCCTGCCGGCATCGCCAACCAGGAGCAGGCCTACCTGACGACGGCCACCTGCGGTGAGGACGACCTCCAGCGGTTCTACATCTACCGCGACGTGCCTGGCGGCTCGAGGATCGGCCTGCAGAACAAGTACACCGGCTCCATGCTGGGCCACGACCGGTACGCAGACGGTGAGCTGATCTGCCAGTACTCCAGCGGCAGGCAGGACGGTACGGGAACGTACGACCTGGTGAAGGTCTGACTCTCTCGTGCCTTGTCCACCTCGTCCTTGTCGCCCAGCTTCAGCTTCAGCTCACGCGAAGCGACGCCAGGACTTGTCCGGCCGATCATGGTTGTGGGCTGTCAGGCAGTGACGCCCGGGTGAGCACCATCGTGAAGCTCTTCGTGGCGCGGATGACACGTCGGCGGTCGAGACCCTCCGGACCGGACCGGACCGGGACGAGCATTCGAGTCGCCTCGTGTCATCGCCGGCCAGGACGATGACGGGTGCATCGTCTTCGGAGCTGTCGATGGGATGCGGACAGCGCCCGGCCGGTTCTGGTTGCGGCCAGTGACGGCCAGTCAAATGAATTACTGTCCAGTCGACTTCGAGCTATCTGGCTACTTCCTCGGAACGAGAGGGCGGACGGAGCGTGGCTATGATCAGATCATGGGACCCCTGAAACCGAATCTCATTGAGCTCATAGTCGGCCTGATCGCCTTCTGCCTGGTATTCGCCGTCCTGGCCAAGGTCCTGCTCCCCAGGATCGAGAAGACTCTCGCAGAGCGTGAAGAGGCCACCGAGGGCACGCTCGAGCGGGCCGAGGTGGTCCGGCGGGAGGCGCAGCGCATTCGCGCGGAGTACCAGGCAGAGTTGAGTGCCGCCCGTCACGAAGCCTCCCAGATTCGCCAGGCCGCACAGGAGGAGGGCGTCGCCCTCCTCGCCGCCGTTCGTGCGGAGGGGCAGACGGCGCGCGAGGAAATGATCGCTGCGGCCACCGTGCAGTTGAAGGCCGACCGGGTGATCGTCGAGGCCGAGTTGCGCGAGGACGTTCTCGGGCTGGCAACGGAGCTGGCTGGGCGTGTCATGGGTGAGCCGATCACCGACCTCGACCGTGCCCGCGTTGTCGCTGACGAGTTTTTCGCCGAGGAAGAATCCGTTGCCAAGAGCTGAGGTCACGTCAGCTGCAGCGAATCAGGGTTGATCGTTCAAGAAGTCATCATGGGGCGCATGCCGCCACATGAAGTTCTGGATTCTTCAAGGCAGGCCCGAATCCAATGGATTCGGGCCTGCCTCTTTGCGGCACCCACCGTGCGCGCACAGTTCAGCCCCAAGTTTCGGGCACCGGCCGGGATTTCAGTGCGTCGCGTTACCGGTCCTGAACCGGCGTGTTGCCGGTTCAGGGGGAGCCTGCTGCGCCAGCAGATGCCGCACGTGAATGCCGGCCCTCATGGCTGACTGCCTCCCAACCTCTGGACGGCACCCCCGACAGCCGGGGGGAGTCTGGGGAATCGTCGAGCTTACGGATGACTGGTAGCCATCCGCGGTCGGGTCCGCAGCGACCCGCACCGCGCCTTCCGGCTTGAGCACCGGGGTACGACAGCCAGAGCCCCGACGGCTTCGACCACGACATGGGGGCAGCACTCACCGCCTCCACAGACGCAACCGACGGGTCCGGGCTGGTCGGCAGCCCAAGTTCCCGGCTTCTAGGAGCCGACTGAAGAGGATGCCTGCTGGTAGGCAAGATCCGTCCGGTGCGCCGCCGCCCCCTGTCGGGAACTGCCGGTCGAACCGGGGGATGGGCCGGGGATCACACCACGGCAGTCGAGGAGGTGTCACGCGCCCCGTGCCGCCCCGACGCCGACCCGTCCGAATCATTGGACCGTCGGTCCGCGGCCGGCGACTCCGACCAGCTCGGCGCGCCCGATCCGCGGTCCGGCCCGACCGGTACCGCAGACCCGCTTCGACACACACCGTCCCGACACACACCGTCCCGGCGCACGGCGCCGTCATGATCAAGGTCGCCCCGGCCGACTGGAGGGAAGCGCAGGGGCGTTGGGCGCAGCTCGCCGCCGACGCCTGCCCAGGCGAAAACCCGACAGCGCTCCCCGAGGCGAGTTCGCGGGTGGTCAGCGCCGGGCGGTGGGTGTGATCCGTGCGTGCCCGATGATGTGGCCGGACATGGTGAAGGCCGCGACAGTGGGCGGGGTGGTCGCGGGCAGGCCGAGGGTCGGCACATCCAGCGCGTACACGTTGATCTCGTAGTGGTGCGTGATGTCGCCGCTCGGTGGGCAGGGCCCCAGATAGCCGGTCGTTCCGGAGTCCGAGGTGCCGGCCACCGCCCCCGCAGGCAGCCCGGTGTCCACGCCGGTTTGGTCGGCGGGGATGTCCCAGACGAGCCAGTGCCAGAATCCGGCTCCGGTGGGCGCGTCCGGATCGAACATGGTGATCGCAAAGCTGCGGGTGGTCCGCGGCGCGTCGCTCCACGAGAGCCGGATCTGCCGGTTGTCTCCCGTGCAGCCGAAAGCGTCGGCCCAGGTGTCGGCCGGGAACTCCGCACCGTCGCTCACATCGGGGCTCGTCACGGTGAAACGTTGCGCGGAATCGGGTACGCCCTTGCGGATCTCGGCGTAGCCATAGGCCGCCTGATCCGTCGGGGGTGCGGCCGGCTCGTGTCCTTCGGGCGCGGTCAGGGCCGCGCCTGCGGTGAGGGCGGCACCCGCGACGATGGCCGCGGCCGCACCGGTGAGCAGGGACTTCTTCATCGGATCCTCCTGGAGACAGTGAGCGGTGGATCGATGGTGCGCACCCGGGCGGGTACCCGAGAAGGCCCTGCGGATGGTGGTATGCGCGGTGCCATGCTCCGCTGTGGACAGCAGGCTGTGGTGCCGGGTGATGATGGGGTGTGGTGCATCGTCGAACAGAGCGGAACCAGGAGCTGGCGCAGTTCCTGCGTGCCATGCGGGCGCGGCTGCGGCCGGACGACGTGGGCCTGCCGAGCCTGGGGCGTCGCCGCACACCGGGGCTGCGGCGCCAGGAGGTCGCCCAGCTGGCAGCCGTCAGCGTGGAGTGGTACGTCCGGCTGGAGCAGGGGCGGGCGGGCGAGCCCGGCACGGCGGTGCTCGACGGCCTCGCGCAGGCACTGCGCCTGTCGCCCGCCGAACGCGAGCACCTGCACGTGATCGGCCGGGGCCGCCCACCGGTGCCCCGCCCCGTGTGCCTGCCGGTGAGCGAGTCCCTGCGCGTCCTGTTGGACGGGATCCCGCTCCTTCCCGCCTACCTCCTCGACTTCAGGCTCGACGTCCTGGCCCACAACAGCGCCGCCGCGGCGTTGTTCGGCGAGGACTTCGGGACCGGCGACGCGGACAACGTGGCCCGCATGCTCTTCCTGTCGCCCCGCGTCCGGGACATGCAGTTGGACTGGACTCATGTGGCCCGGGAGACGGTGGGCAATCTGCGAGCCACTCTCGCGCGCCACCTCGACGACCCCCGGCTCGTCGAGGTGATCGGGGAACTGCGGAGGGAAAGCGCCGAGTTCGCGCAGTGGTGGGACGATCACACGGTCAGGCAACGGGCCCACGGGACCAAGCGGATCAGACATCCCTCCGTCGGAGACCTGGCGGTCCGCTACGACACTCTGGCCACCCTGGACGGGGCCGAACAGGGCCTGGTCGTCGTCACACCGGCGGACGCGGCTGCCGAGCGATGCCTGCGCGCATTGATGGTCGATCGCGCCGGCTCCCTCAGCGGCCCGGGTCTGCGCACCCTCGCCGCACCGACTCAGAACCCCGAGGAGTCGCAGGGCAGCGTCCGGCCGGGGACGTCGCAACGCCTCCGGCCCGGCCGGCGGTGAACACGGTCCCCGCCGCCGGCGGCTGCCGCGGCCGGATCCCGCACCGCACATAGAGTGGCCTGATGGAGATCAGAGAGTTGCAGTGGTTCGTGGCTCTTGCCGAGTCGGAGCACGTGACCTCCGCGGCCGAGCGGCTCAACATCGCCCAGCCCACCCTGTCCCGTGCGCTCGCGCGTCTGGAGAAGCGGGTCGGTGTGCCGCTGTTCGACCGCCGCCAGAACCGGCTTCACCTGAACAAGTACGGCGAGGTGTTCCGGGCGCACGCCGTACGCGCCATCAGCGAGATCGACCGCGCCGAACAACGCATCGCCACTCTGATCGATCCCGACACCGGCACCATCGCCCTCGGCTTCCTTCACTCCTACGGCAGCTGGCTGATTCCCGGGCTGCTCGCCGGGTACCACCGGATCGCCCCCGCGACCACGTTCGAACTGAGAGGGAGCGCAGCGGACGCCGTCGTCGACGGGGTCCGGCGTGGCCGACTTGACCTGGGTGTCACCAGCCCGCGCCCCGCAGACGACGCGCTGCGCTGGACACCGCTCCGGGACGAGCAGCTGGTCCTCCTCGTGCCCGCCGAGCACCGGCTCGCATCCCGCGACCGGGTACAGGTGGCCGAGCTCGCCACCGAGTCGTTCCTCGCGCTGCAACCGGAGTTCGGCCTGCGCCAGGTGGCCGACCGGCTGTGCGAGGCGGCAGGTTTCACACCGCGGATCGTCATGGAGTCCACCGAACTCAGCACGCTGCGCTCACTTGTGGCCTCGGGGCTCGGGGTCGCCCTGGTGCCCGCCACGGGTGACGCGTCCGCTCACCACGGGCGCACCGTCTCCGTACCGCTCACCGACCCCGGCGCGTTCCGGACGATCGGAGTGATCGTGCCGGCAGGGGGGCCGCGTGCGGAGGTTGTGGCACGGTTCTACGACTACATCCGCTCCACCGCGGAGCACTCCGAGGAGTGAACCACTCGGCACCACCCCATCACCTGGGGTGATGCGTACCGCGCATGAGGTCGCCGGAAACGCGTCATTTCACAGGGGAGAGGCGGCGGCCGAGGATTGCGTCATGGGTACCAACACCGCCGTCGACGCTTCGCGATCCTGCGGGGACCGCCACCCGGCACCGGGTGCGGCTCTCCAGGCGGGCATTCCCGAGGCGGCCCGCACACCGACGTCCGCGCGCACCGCATCCCGTCAGGGTGTGGTCTGCGTGGCCGCCGAGAAGAACATGGTGTCCGAGGTGCGTCACTTTGCCTCGGCCCTGCTGGGCTTCTGGGGCGTGGCCGCCTCGGACCGCGAGTCCGCCGTCCTGATCATCGGTGAACTGGGCGCCAACGCAGCCCAGTACGGCCGTGCCGAGCTGGCCATGAGACTGTGCCTGGAGGGCATGACGCTCCGCATCGACGTATGCGACCTCGGCAGCCTCTCCGTCGTCCGACGGCCCGCCTCGGCGACCCGGCCGGCCGGGGAGGGCGGTCGGGGACTCGCGATCGTCGGCCGGCTCGCCGACCGGGTCGAGACCACGCTGTCCGAAGGACGGCACGCGGTCCGGGCCGATCTGCGCCTCACCACTCCCGGCACCCGCGGGGGGATGTGATGGCCCTCGGCCCCCGCCACGCCCGCTCGTGGCTGTTCACCCCGGCGGACCGGCCCGAGCGCTACCCGCGCCCGGACAGGCCCGGCGCGGACGCGGTCGTACTCGACCTCGAAGACGCCGTCGCCCCGGGCCGCAAGGCGCTCGCCCGCGACCACCTCACCCGGCGCGGCGCCGTCGGCACACCCGTATGGGTCAGGATCAACGACCGCAGCAGTGACCAGTGGCGTGACGATCTGGAGGCCGTCGCCGGCCTGCCCGCCCTGGCCGGAGTGATGCTGCCCAAGGCCCAGCACGCCGAACACGTCTCCGCGACAGCGGCCCTGCTCCCGGCGGGAACGCCCGTCGTCGCCCTTGTCGAGACCTCGCTCGGCATCGAGAACGCATTCGCCATCGCCCGGGAGCAGGCGACCTTCGCCCTCGCCTTCGGCACCGCCGACTTCCGCCGTGAGACCGGGATGGGCGACGCGCCCGAAGCGTGGGCCTACCCGCGTACCCGGCTGGTGATCGCCAGCCGGGCTGCGGGACTGCGCGGTCCCATCGACGGCCCCGCCATGCACCTGGACGACCTCGCCGCCGTTCGCGCCGAGGCGGACGCGAGCCGGGCGGGTGGATTCACCGGCAAGCTCTGCATCCACCCGGCGCAGACGGCCGCCGTGAACGCTGCCTACAGCCCCGTGCCGGAGCAGGTGGCCTGGGCCCGTAGGGTCCTCGACCAGGCCGCGCACAGCGAGGGCGCCGCGGTGCGCGTGGACGGAGAGATGATCGACCGGCCCCGTCTGGAGTATGCCCGCGACCTGTTGGAATTCGCCGAGGTGGCGGGCGCGTAGGGCGAGCGTTTCCCCGGAGCCCGCTGTGGGTGTGGCCGCGGATCGACGGTCGGTGCGTGGGGCGGGGGACCGCCGTTCCCTCCCTCGGGAACATCCGTGTGCTGGAGCTCCTGCAGGTGATCGCAGCCCCTGCGGGCCATCGACGCTGCGGGCCATCGACGCACATCGATCCCGCCACCAGGACACTCCTGCCGTGACCTACGACGCCGGCCATGCCGCCCGCGCGCAGGCGTGTACCGTCCGGCGCGCCGGACGGTACGAGGGCCGGACCGGCAGCCCGCCCCGCAACCGCGTCGGGCAGGTCAGCCGTCCAGGCCCGCCGCGGCTCTGGAGCGCTCGTCCCACACGGGCTGCACAGCATCGAACGAAGGCCCTTGACCACGCCGGTACACCATGAGCGTCCGCTCGAAGGTGATGACGATGACGCCGTCCTGGTTGAACCCGATCGTGCGAACGCGGACGATGCCGACATCCGGCCTGCTGGAAGAGGCCCGTGCGGACAGCACCTCCGACTGCGAATAGATCGTGTCGCCTTCGAACACCGGGTTGGGCAGGCGCACCCGGTCCCATCCCAGATTGGCCATCACGTGCTGGGAGACGTCGGTGACGCTCTGCCCGGTCACCAGGGCCAGCGTGAAGGTGGAGTCGACCAGAGGCCGGCCCCACACCGTCTGCGCGGAGTAGTGCCGGTCGAAGTGCAGCGGTGCCGTGTTCTGCGTGAGGAGCGTCATCCACGAGTTGTCCGTCTCCAGCACGGTCCGGCCGAGGGGGTGCCGGTACACGTCCCCGACCTCGAAGTCCTCGAAGAAGCGGCCCTGCCAGCCTCCTGCCGGGGCGCGGTACTGGTCGGGGCGGGGGAGATTCTCGTTCGTCATGCCCTCATCTTCGGAATGCCGGGCGGAGTTGTGAAATGACCGAATGCGCCATGTGCCATGCGTGGCGGGCATGACCGTGGCGCCGTCCCATCCCATGCACAGCACGTATGAGAGGGCGGTCATTTCGTCATTTCACACCGGTTCACGTACGGCGGACAGTTTCCCCACACATCCCGATTCCCCACACACCCGACCGCCCTCCGGAGGCACTTCATGCCCGAGCCGCATCCCCCGCACGGACTCGCCGGCGAACCTTGCGACGAACCGGAGGGCCGGCCACTCTGCGGCCTCGTCGTCGTCTCCCTCGAACAGGCGGTCGCCGCGCCGTTCGCGACCCGTCAGCTGGCCGACCTCGGCGCCCGGGTCATCAAGATCGAGCGACCCGGTACCGGAGACCTGGCCCGCGGTTACGACCGCACCGTGCGCGGCATGTCGAGCCATTTCGTGTGGCTCAACCGCGGCAAGGAGAGCGTCCAGCTCGACGTGCGCTCTCCCGAGGGGAACCGGCAACTGCGGGCGCTCGTCGACCGGGCCGACGTCCTCGTCCAGAACCTCGCTCCGGGAGCTGCCGCCCGTCTCGGCATCGGCAGCGCACAACTCGCCGCGAGCCACCCCGGGCTCATCACCTGCGACATCTCGGGATATGGCAGCACCGGCCCCCACCGCGAACGGAAGGCCTACGACCTGCTGATACAGGCGGAGGCCGGGCTGCTCTCCATCACGGGCACCCCGCAGAGCCCGTCCAAGGTCGGCCTGTCCATCGCCGACATCTGCGCGGGCATGTACGCCTACTCCGGCATCCTCACGGCGCTCTTGGAGCGCACGCGCACCGGCCTCGGCGCCACGCTGGAGGTCTCCATGCTGGAGGCACTCGGCGAATGGATGGGCTACGCCGAGTACTTCACCCGCTACGGCGGCACCGCCCCCGCCCGTACCGGAGCCGGCCACGCCACCATCGCCCCCTACGGCCCGTTCCCCACCAACGATGGGCAGAGCGTGATGCTCGGCCTCCAGAACGCCCACGAGTGGGAGGCCTTCTGCGCGATCGTGCTCCGCCGGCCCCGCCTGGCGGACGACCCCCGGTTCCTGGGCAACGCCGAACGCGTCGCCCACCGGGACGAACTCGACGGCATCGTACGGGACACCACCCTGGGCCTGAACGCCGTCGAACTCGTTGCCAGGCTGGACGAGGCACGCATCGCGCACGCGCGGCAGCGCACCATGAGCGAGTTCAGCGAGCACGCCCAACTCCGGGCGCGGGGCCGATGGGCCTCGTTCGACAGTCCGGTCGGGGAACTGACCGGGCTCGTTCCTCCCGTCACGGTCGCCGGACGCGTCCCCGCACGCCTGCGGTCCGTACCGGCACTGGGCGAGCACACCGCATCGGTTGCCGCCTGGATCGACACGCCCCTTGAGCGCTCACCCGAAGGAAGAACCTCATGTCCACGGAACTGACAGGCGTGCTGGTCCTGGCCGTCATCTTCGTCCTGGCCTCCGTCACCGGCCTCAACATGGGCGTTCTCGCACTGGCAGCCACCTTCCTGCTCGGAGTGGTGTGGCTCGGCCACCCGGCCAAGGAGGTGCTGGCGGGCTTTCCGGCGGAGATGTTCGTCGTGCTCGTCGCCGTCACCTTCCTGTTCGGCATCGCCCGCACGAACGGTACGGTGGACTGGCTGGTCCACTCCGCGGTCCGGGCCGCAGGCCACCGCGTCGCGGTGGTGCCATGGCTGCTGTTCCTGCTCGCCACACTGCTGTGCGCCACCGGTGCCGCCTCCCCGGCGGCGGTCGCGATCGTGGCACCCATCGGCATCACCTTCGCCGTGCGCAACGGCATGAGCCCCCTGTACGCCGGGCTGATGGCCGTCAACGGAGCCGCCGCGGGCAGCTTCGCGCCCACGGGGATCCTGGGCGGTATCGTCCACTCGTCCCTCGCCGCGAACCACCTGCACGTCGACGGCGCCGCACTGTTCGGGGGCACCTTCGCCATCAACCTGGCTGCCGCGCTCGTCACATGGCTCGTCTTCGGCCGCCGACGCGGGACGGCGCCCACCCGGGCGGAAGAGGCGGAATCCACCGCGGCACCCGACCCGGTACTCGGTGTCGAACAGGTGGCCACTCTGGTGGCGATGGTGCTGCTGGTCCTCGGCACCACCGTCCTCTCGCTGGACACGGGCCTGTTCGCGCTCACGCTGGCCGCGGCCCTGGCCGTCGTGTTCCGTACCACGGCCCAGCGGGCCGCGAAGGAGATCGCCTGGCCGGTCGTACTGCTGGTCTGCGGGATCGTCACGTACATCGCCCTGCTGCAGAAGCTCGGGGTCGTCGACTCCCTCGGCGAGACGATCGCCGCGGTCGGTGTCCCGCTGCTGGCGGCCCTGCTGATCTGCTACGTCGGAGGCGTGGTGTCGGCCTTCGCCTCCACCACCGGCATCCTCGGCGCACTGATGCCGCTCGCGGCCCCGTTCCTGGCCTCGGGATCCATCGCCACCACCGGCCTGGTCATCGCGCTCGCCTCGGCGTCCACCATCGTCGACGCGAGCCCCTTCTCCACCAACGGCGCCCTGGTGGTGGCCAATGCACCGGAGCCCATGCGGACGCAGACGTACCGCAGTCTGCTGCGCTGGGGCGCGGGTGTGTGCGTGATCGCTCCGGGCGCGGCCTGGCTCGCGTTCGTGGTGATCTGACCGAGGGCCCGAGCCGCTGCCCCGCGGCTCGGGCCCGCTGTTCACCCCACGAGATGACAACGGTGCAGCACCTCAGAGGGAATCCCTGACCTGCACCGACCCGTTTCGGATCATGGCGGGGCGGCGACGCTCGGCAGGGCCGTGCCGCAGAGCGAGGGGTGGGTGTGTGCGGCGCGCAGCACCCTGGCGGCCCCGCGGAGTGCGGCGGTGTGCGGTGCCGGGGCCACGCACAGGGGCGCCCGCAGCGTGTCGGCGAGCCGGTGGATGAGGTCGGGGATCAGTACGCCGCCGCCGGCCAGGAGGGCGCCTCGGTTCAGGGCGTCGTCTGCGAGTCCCGTGGAGTCCTGGTGGACCAATGAGGTGATCATGAGGGCGACCGTCTCGCTGATCTTCTGTGCGGCGTCGGTGCCGTGGGCATGGTCGGCGGTCCCCACGGCGGTGCAGCGGGCGTCGACGACGGAGCCCTCACCGAGGAGGACCACTTCGGTGAGGTGGGCGCCCATGTCCACCACGAGCAGCGGCCGCGCGAGGTCGGCGTCCGCGGCCAGGGCGATGGCGCGAGAGGTGGGCACGGTCAGGACGGCGCGCGGGCGCAGGGCCCGCACTGCGGTGCGGGCACGTTCCCGGTGGGCGGGGCCGTCCAGAACCGGTGTGGTGACCATGACCAGGGGGCGGGTGGAACGGGGCAGGCGGGGGCCGAGAAGCCGGTCCAGCATCCGGGCCGTACCGGCCACGTCCACGATCGCTCCGCGCCGCCGGCCGGGGTGGACCACCCCTGGCCCGGGAAAGGTGACGGTGGGCACGTCCAGGATCATCCCCTGTCCCGCGACCCAGGCGCGGGTGCGGGCGCTGCCCAGTTCCAGGGCCACGCCGCAGCACTGTCGGCACGGCGGCCGGGGCCGGTGACCGGCACGGGAGGGTGCGGCATCGGTGAAGGGACCGCCGGCGGTCATCGCCCGGCCTCCCGTACCTGCCGGCATCGGGCGCAGTGGCGTGCCTGCGGCACGATCATCAGGAGCTCGCGGCCGATGGGCCGCTGACACAGCTGGCATGCGCCGTAGCGGCCGTCCGCGATGCGCAGCAGTGCCGCCCGGACATCGACGAAGACCATGTACGCGTACGCGGAGGCGGCGAGCGCCGGACGCACCTCGGTCCGGTGGTCCTGAGCCGGTTCTGCGGCGGTGAGCCTGCGCAACTGTTCCTGGCGGAAGAGGAGCTGATCGCGCAGGTTCTCCCGCAGTGCGGCGATGTCCGCCGGCGACAGATCGGTGGTCTGCCGGGCGATGGTCTGGTGTTTCACGTTCTCACCCCTGGTGGGCAGGGCAGGGCGGGACGGGCGGCCGGGGCGGGGTCGGCATCAGGTGGTGGCGCGGTGCCGGCAGGGAACGCAGTACCGCGTGTAGGGGAGGATCTCCAGGCGTTCCGCGGAGATGAGCGCGGAGCAGGCCAGGCAGGTGCCGTAGGAGCCGTCCTCGATCCGGGCGACGGCGGCGTCGATCTCGGCGATGACCCGCTTGTTGGCCTCGGTCTGGGTGGCCACCAGGTGGCCTTCCCTGCTCGGGCCGCTGTCGAGGGCGCGCAGTTGCAGGGCGCGGCTGCTCCGGGCGTCTTCGAGGCGTTGGCGCGCGTCGGACGGGGTCAGTCGTGCGGAGCGCGGCCGGGCGTGGGATGCGGCCGGGGATGCGTCGGAGGGTACTGAGGAGGGCACTGGGGTTCCTTTCGTCGCCGCCGTCGGACGGGGCGGCTGCCCCATCTCGGTCAGCTCGACCCTGCCCGCCCCGCGATCGGAAGCCCATGGGTCGCATGCCCCATTTCCCCGTTTGCCGGGCCGCCACGGTCGATCAGGCTTCCGGCCTTCGATATGGGGTGCAACACCCATAGACAACCCGTCATATCGAAGACACAGTGAGCCGGATTGGGTGGCAATCCAAGATCGGAAGAGTGGGAGGGTTTCGTGTCGCTGTTCTGGCGAATCTTCGGGCTGAACGCCATGGTGCTGGGCATCGCGACGGCGCTGCTCCTCTGGGCGCCGGTGACCGTCTCTGTGCCGGTGCTGCTGACCGAGGCGGTCGTGCTGGTGGGCGGTCTCGCCGTCATGCTGGTCGCCAACGCCGCGCTGCTGCGCTGGGGCCTGGCTCCGCTCGGCAGGCTGGCCGGGCTGATGAGCACCGTCGACCTGCTGCATCCGGGACAGCGGCTGCCTCTACCCGGGTCCGGGTCCGGGTCCGGTGACGGAAGCACGAGCGGCGGCGGCGAGATGACCGAGCTGATCGGGACCTTCAACGCCATGCTGGACCGTCTGGAGCACGAACGCGCCACCTCAAGCGCTCGGGTGCTGCTCGCCCAGGAGGCGGAGCGCCGGCGCATGGCCCAAGAGCTGCACGACGAGGTCGGGCAGAGCTTGACCGCGGTCCTCCTGGTGCTGGGACGCGCGGCGAGTGCGGCGGACGCGCCGCTGCGCGAGGAACTGGAGCAGGCCCGGGAGGTGACCCGCGACAGCCTGGACGAAGTCCGCCGCCTGGTGCGCCGCCTGCGCCCCGGAGTCCTGGACGACCTGGGGCTGCTCAGCGCGCTGAGCTCCCTCACCCGGGACTTCGCCACCCACAGCGGCCTGAGCGTCGTGCGGCGTTTCGACAAGGACCTGCCCGGCCTGGAACGGGAGATCGAGCTCGTGCTGTACCGGGTGGCCCAGGAAAGCCTGACGAACGCGGTCCGTCACGCGGACGCCCGGCGCATCGAAGTGAGCCTGCTCCACGACGGCGAAACGGTGGTCCTGGAGGTCGCCGACGACGGCCGCGGGATCGCGGCCGCTCACGAGGGTGCCGGGATCCGCGGCATGCGCGAACGGGCCCTGCTCGCCGGAGCCGCCCTCCAGGTCATCTCCACGCCGGGCACGGGTACCCGGATCCGCCTTGCCACCCCGCTCGCCAGGGAGCCTTGACGATGCCCGACCCCGCCCCTCCTCCCGAACCCGTCTCGGCCCCCGCAGCGCCCTCCCCCCGCACCGGGCCGATCCGCATCCTGCTCGCCGACGACCACGCGCTCGTGCGCCGCGGCGTACGCCTGATCCTCGACCAGGAGCCCGACCTGCGGGTCGTCGCCGAAGCGGGGGACGGCGCGGAAGCCGTCCGCGCTGCCCGCACCGAGGACCTCGACCTCGCCGTCCTCGACATCTCCATGCCCCGGCTCACCGGACTCCAGGCAGCCCGCGAACTGGTCGTCCTCAAGCCGGACCTGCGGATCCTGATGCTCACCATGCACGACAACGAGCAGTACCTCGTCCAGTCGCTCAGGGCCGGCGCCTGCGGGTACGTACTGAAATCCGTCGCCGACCGCGATCTGGTGGGCGCGTGCCGGGCCGCGATGCGCAACGAGCCGTTCCTCTACCCCGCCGCGGCCGGCCCCCTGGTGCGCAGCCGTCTGGACCGAGCGGCGAGCGATGCGGGCGGCCCCGGGGATCTCCTCACGCCGCGCGAGGAGGAGGTGCTGAAGCTGGTCGCGGAGGGCCATTCGTCGAAGGACATCGCCCAGATCCTGTTCATCAGCGTCAAGACCGTGCACCGCCACCGGGAAAACCTGATGCACAAGCTCGGTCTGCGAGACCGGCTGGCACTGGCCCGGTACGCCATTCGCTCCGGACTCATCGAAGCCTGACCTCCGGCCGCTTGCCGCCCTCCCCACCCTCCCGCGTGCCTGCCCGCACCTGCTCGGTGATACCGCACATTTCCCTTGGCCATTTCGCACGTCGACACCCGGAAAGGGGCGGTACATGGATCCGGCACCCGGCGCCGCCCCGGCCGCTCCCCACCGGTTCGCGGCGGCGCCGGCGCTGCTCCTGGCCGTCCTGCTGACGGCGACCGCCACGGGGAGCGGGCCCGGCGTCCCAACGCCGGTGGCCCGTTCGACGGCAGCGGCCACGGCGACGACGCCCCCGGACCACGACCACGACCGTGAACGTGAACGTGCCCGTGATGCGGCCCGTCCCGGCTACGGGGAGCCCGTCGTCCGTCCGGCCCAGGCACGGCCCCGTCCCGCACACGTCGACGAGCGGCCCTCCCCGCCGGACCCCCGAACCGGGAACATGTGCGGTGCCGCCGCTCCGGCGATCACCGGCCCGCGCGTGCCGGTACCCACCCGCCCGCTTCTTTCGGACTGCTGCCCCGCCCAGGACAGTGGACGGTCACCTCCCGCGCCTCCAGGCACGTGACGACACCCCCTTCCCCCCGGCCGCGGCACCGGAAACAGCCGCCGCGACCTGCTTGCCTGGAGACAGACCTCTCGTGAAACGTCGCACACGTCGAGGCGGTACGTCGCGCCTGCGCACACTGCTCGCCCTCGCGATCATCGCCGGTTCGCTCGCCCTTGCCCTCACCACGCCGATCCGCCTGGGACTCGATCTGCGCGGAGGCACCCAGATCGTGTTGGAGACCCGCTCCACCCCCACCGCTCCCGCCGGCCGCGAAGCGACCGACCGCACCCTGGAGGTCTTGCGCGGCCGTATCGATGCGCTCGGCCTCGCCGAACCCACCCTCGTCCGCTCCGGCGACCACCGCATCATCGTGGAACTGCCCGGCGTCCAGGACCCGAAGAGAGCCGCGGACGTACTCGGCCGCACCGCACAACTCACCGTCCACGAGGTACTCGGCACGGCAGCCGATCCCTCCACCACCGACGCTCCACGCGCCGGGCCGGGCGCGGAAAGCGTTCTGCCCGACGACTCCGGGCAGTTCCTGCGGTTGAAGGCCGCCGGCCTGACGGGAACGGACGTCAAGGGCGCGGCTGCCCGGTTCGACCGGCAGGGCGGCGACGGGTGGCACATCACCATCGACTTCACCGACCAGGGCGGCGACGGGTGGATGCAGGCCACTGCCGCGGCCGCCTGCCACGGGGACGGCGACCCCCGGCGTCGTATCGCCATCGTCCTCGACGACCGGATCATCTCCTCGCCACAGGTCGGCCCGGCCGTCTCCTGCGCAGCAGGCATCTCCGGCGGATCCACCCGGATCACCGGTGCCTTCGGCGAATCCGAAGCCCGGGACCTCGCCCTCCTCATCTCCGGCGGAGCCCTCCCCGTGCCGGTCGAGACCATCGAACAGCGCACCATCGGCGCCGGCCTCGGCGATGCGGCGATCAGGGCCGCCGCTCTGGCCGCAGCCATCGGCAGCGCACTGACCGCGCTGTTCGTCATCGCCGTGTACCGCCTCATGGGCCTGCTCGCCACGATCGCCCTCGCCGGGTACGGCCTGATCTCCTACGCCGCCCTCGCCGCCCTCGACGCGACCCTGACCCTGCCCGGCCTCGCCGGATTCGTCCTGACCATCGGAATGGCTGTGGACGCCAACATCCTTGTCTTCGAACGCGCCCGCGAGGACTACGCAGCCCGCAGCCGCCCCAGTCCGCGCGCGGCCCTCACCGCAGGATTCCGCGGGGCGATGAGCGCCGTCGCCGACTCCAACATCACCACACTGATCGCCGCCGGCCTGCTGTTCACGTTCGCCTCCGGCCCCGTGCGCGGCTTCGGCATCACCCTCGGCATCGGTGTCCTGGCCTCCATGATCAGCGCCCTGCTGATCACCCGAGTACTGGCCGAATATGCGACGAACCGCCGTTGCGTACACCGTCGTCCCCGTATCACGGGGATCGCGGGAACCGGGTGGGTACGCGACCGCCTGCTGCGCCGCAGTCCCCACCTGATGCGGCGCCCGCGGCGCTGGCTGGCCGCCTCGGCCGTGCTCCTCGTCCTCAGCGCGTCCGGCATCCTCGTCCGCGGGCTCGACTTCGGTATCGAGTTCACCGGCGGCCGGCTCATCGCGTACGGCACCAGCCGTCCCGTCGATCCCGACCTGGCGCGCACCGCACTGGCCGACGCCGGGTTCCCCCGCGCGCTCGTCCAGTCCTCCGGTGCCACCGAGTTGGCGGTCCGGTCCGAGAACCTCACGGACGGCGAAGCGGCCACGGTCGCCTCGACCATCGGCCGGCTCGGCGGCGAAACCGAGGTGATCCGCGACGAGCTCATCGGGCCCACCCTCGGCGAAGAGCTGCGCCGCAACGCCATCGTGGCTCTCTGCCTCGCACTCGGCGCCCAACTCGTCTACCTTGCGATGCGGTTCCGCTGGATGTTCGCCACCGCAGCCGTCGGCGCGCTCGCCCACGACGTGCTCATCCTCATCGGTGTGTTCGCCTGGCTCGGCAAACCCGTCGACGGCGTCTTCCTGGCCGCCCTCCTGACCGTCATCGGCTATTCGGTCAACGACTCCGTCGTCCTCTTCGACCGCGTCCGCGAGCTCCTGGCAAGCGACCGCACCGGATCGCCGTCCCGCCTCACGAACCGGGCGATCCTCCAGACCCTGCCCCGCACCGTCAACACCGGGACGGGTGCGGCACTGGTCCTTCTGTCCCTCGCCCTGCTCACAGATGGCTCCCTCACCGATTTCGCCCTCGCCCTGCTCATCGGCCTCGCCGTCGGCACGTACTCCTCCGTTTTCATCGCGGCCCCCCTCACCGTCGAACTGGGCCCGTCCGAGAAGACGCGGAGGTCGCCGCGGCCCCGTCGGGGATCCCGCTCCTGACATCGCGCGGCGGCGCAGCGGGAGCCGTCGGTGCCGGCCGGTCGACACCTCACGGTCCCGGCACCGACGGGCTCCCGCCGTCCGCGGCGTGCTGACATCTGCGATCGAGGCGAGCCCAGTGCGGCAGCCGCCCTCGGATCGACGGGGCCGGCGTCACCTCGCAGACGGACGGCGGCGGTGGCGGGGGCGGCCCGGCCCGCGAGTTCAAGGCCGCAGGCGGAAGCTCCTCCGCCACCTTCCCCTCCACGGGAGGCCCGCCGGGGGCAAGAACGCGAAGTGCACCTTCACCAAGGGCGGTGACGACAACACGCAGGTCCCCGGCACCGCCGGACAGCCCGGCTCCGCACGCATCCCCTCGGGCGTCCGGGGCGGGCGGGCGTCAGGTGAGGGGGCCGGGCGGAACTTCTGGTTGGCGGTGTTGTGCCACTCCTGCGGGAGGACGGGTGCGTCGCTCCGGCTGCTCTGGCTGCCGATCTCCATGGCCTTGCCGCTGTGCCGGGACTCCAGGCGGGGCCGCGCGGGGACGGCGGTGTTCTCCTTCGTGTCCCAGACGATGTCGTTGCCGTCGACGTACAGGCCCCGGTACGGCACCTCGTAGAAGTACTTGAGCGTCCCGAACACGGCGAGGGGACCCAGAACAGGGAGCCCTCCTTGTGGAGGAAGCGTTCGTTGATCACTCGGCCGGTCTTACGCACGTGGCCGCGGTCCGCACGTGGCCGCGGTCCGCACGTGGCCGCGGGCCGCACACAAGGAAGCCCGACTTCAGCCACGGGCCCGCAAGGCCACGAAGTGACGCTCCCCTGCCGGTGACCCGTCGGTCCACTGCTCGACCGGTGTCCAGCCCGACTTCCTGCCGTGCACGATCAAGGCCCGGGATCCGACGGCCGCCCACGAGAAGACGGGGCCGGGCGTCATCTGCCCGGCATGGATCCGCACGCGGCGCCGCTCGTCGATGTCGGTGGGAGCGGTTTCCGCGATCAGCAGCCCCCTGAAGCGGACCAAACCGTGCACGCGTTCGAGCAGGCGACGAGGATCCCCGCCGATACCGATGTTCCCGTCGACCAGAAGTGCGGTGTCCCAGCCGCCTTCCCCGGGGAGCGAATCGAACACGGATCGACTGACCGCCGTGCCGCCTCGACAGACCGTGGAGATGATGGCCGTCGGACACACGTCGATTCCCAGGACACGCTGCCCGCGCCGGGCAAGCTCCTCGACCAGGCGTCCGGCCCCGCACCCGATGTCCAGCACACTGCCCACGCATCGGTCCACCACCGCCCGGTCAGCGGCATCAGCCTCCCCACACCAGCGGCGGATGTCCAGGGGCAGACACCAGCCCTCGGCATCCCGCAGCGTGACGGCGCCCGCCGATGAACAGAGAGCCTCGGCGTACGGGCCTCGCTGCCAGGGCTCTGGGCCGCCCATCGGCATCGAAGCGGCGGCGCTCACACACACTCCTGTCAGTCGTCGACTGCCGGCCCCATGACGATCGGGTGGGCGAACCGGTCATGTCGGTGCGGCAGCCATCGCAGGCTGTGGCGCCGGCTTCGGCTTGCCAGGTGCTGTCCCGGTCGACGTTAGGTCCGCCTGCCCGCGAATGCCTGCCGGGAGAACCGGACGGGCGACCGAGGGTGGGGACTGCGGGCGTTCGGGTGGCAGGCAGCGCGTTGCCAGTGCGGTGTCGCTTCGGACGCAAGCGCAGCGTGTCTTCTGGTGGAGCTCTGGTTGCCCCGGGATGGGTGGCTGTGGCTCATCACTGCCCGCCCCGGGGCCTGCCGTCACGTCGCCGGCCTCGGAGCGGGCAGTGCCCGGGCGCGCAAACACCGGCCGGGGCTCCGGATGGTCGTCGGCGTTGGCCGGGGTTCCGGGGACCGTCGAACAGGGGAGTGTCAACGTGAGTGACCGGCCCATCGGCGACTACGCGGTCCTTTCGGACTGCCGGTCCGCGGCGCTGGTGAGTTCGGGCGGGTCGGTGGACTGGCTGTGCTTCCCGCGGTTCGACGGCCCCGCGGTCTTCGCCCGGCTCCTCGATCAGGACGCGGGCCACTGGTCGATCCACCCGACGGGCCTGCCGGCCGAGGTGAGCCGCCGCTACCTGCCTCACACCCTGGTCGTGGAGACCACCTTCCGCACCCCCACCGGCATCGTGGTGCTCCGCGACGCGCTGGCCCTGGGCAGGCGTGAACGCGGACATGCCATGGGGGAGTCCTCGCCGGGAACCCTGCTGCGCCAGGTCACCTGCGCGAGCGGCCGGGTCGACATCGCCGTGGAGTACGCCCCGCGACCGGAGTTCGGATTGATCAAGCCGGTCTTCACCCGAGACCGCGGAGGACTGCTGGCCCGCGGAGGCGCCCAGGTCCTGATGCTCGCCACGGACCTCGCCTTCCGGCTGGAGGGATCGACAGCTCACGCCGAGGCCACCCTCAGGGCCGGGGACCGGCTCGGCTTCGCGCTCAGCGCCGAGTCGGCCTGGGGACCCGATCGCAAACCGTGGTCCCGACGCAGCATCCGCCGCCGGCTGGCCGACACCGAAGCGGGCTGGCGTTCCTGGTCCACGCTTCACTCCGCCTACACGGGCCCCTGGGAAGAAGAGGTCCGCCACAGCGGGCGGGTGCTGCGCGCCCTGACCTACACCCCGACCGGGGCGATCGTCGCCGCGGCGACGACCTCGCTCCCGGAGAGCGTCGGCGGCAGCCGCAACTGGGACTACCGCTACACCTGGGTGCGTGATGCCAGCCTCACCCTCCAAGCCCTGGCCACCGCCGCCTGCAAGCAGGAGAAGGCCGACTTCTTCGCCTTCCTCGCCCAGGCCGCCGCCACACAGTTGGAGCGCGGCGTCGACCTCCAGGTCATGTACGGCATCGGCGGGGAGCGCGACCTGAGCGAACGCACCCTGCCGCACCTGTCGGGCTGGCGGGACAGCAGCCCGGTACGCGTCGGCAACGACGCCTGGCGCCAGCGACAGCTCGACGTCTACGGAGAACTCCTCGACGCCGCTCACCAGACCCTGCCCCACGCCGAACTCCTGGACCCGCCGGTCCGCACCTTCCTGCGTCAGTGCGCCGAAGCCGCCGCCCGGCGCTGGGCCGATCCCGACCAGGGCATCTGGGAGGGACGCGGCCCAGCCCGTCACTTCCTGCACTCCAAACTCATGTGCTGGGTCGCCCTGGACCGAGCCATCGACCTCGCCCCCGCCCTCGGCGCCCAAGCCCGCGTCACCGACTGGCGGCACATCCGCCAACAGATCCGCGACACCATCGAGGAACAGGGCTACAACGCGCAGGCCGGCGCGTTCACCCAGGCCTTCGGCAGCCACCGCCTCGACGCCTCCGCACTGATGCTGTCCCTCACCGGCTTCCTCCCCGGCGACGATCCCCGCGTGCGCTCCACGATCGAGGCGATTGCCGGCGGGCTCACGGACTCCCGCGGTCTGGTGCGCCGCTACCTGAAGGACGACATCGACCACGACGAGGGCACCTTCCTGCTCTGCACGTTCTGGCTTGCCCAAGCCCTCGCCCTGGCCGGCCAGAACACACGCGCCCGCCAGATCTTCGACAACGCCCTCACCTACGCCAACGACCTCGGCCTCCTGCCCGAGGAAGTCGACACCCGCACCGGCGAAGCCCTCGGAAACTTCCCCCAGGCCTTCAGCCACATCGGCCTCATCAACGCGGCCCACGCGATCCGCGATGCCGAAGCCGCCCTCGAACAGCAAGCCGGCGCGGGCCTCGCCTGAGCGCGGATCGCCGAACCCTCAACCGCGGGGGTGGCGGGAACGCCAGTACGGGTTGTCGTGCGGCAGGGACCCGCTGACGCGCCCGTACATGCCGAAGGTCATCAGCAGCAGTCCGGTCACGAAGCTGAAGAAGACGTTCTGCAGGTGGAACGCGAAGACGTTGAAGCGGGTGTCCAGGACGGCGAGGCCGGCGAAGCCGGCCGCGAGGAAGGCGACGCCCAGGGTGATGTTGACGGTGGACGCGGTGTTGCCGCCGATCACCGCGCCGGCCAGCAGCAGTCCGCCCACGAGGAGGGAGGCCACGCTCAGCGCGCCGTTGCCGCCCAGGCCCATCACCATCCCCCCGCTGGTGCTGAAGAATCCGATCCGGTCGATCAGACCCAGAATTCCGAACATGATGAGGAACGCGCCCATGAGCCCCGCGCCACTACGGTAGACACGGCGCAACCGGTGATCGACCGGAAGATGGTCGTCGAGGACGACCCCCCGCCCGCGGCGGGCCTGGTTCTGCGTGACAGTGGCCATGACGATCGGGCCTCCTTCATCCCCCGTGTGTCGATGGCGCGGGCGGCGCCCACCGGTGGCGCTTGGCGTATCCGACGGCGACTGGTGGCGCGCACCGAAGTCCGCGAATCCTGAACCCGCCCAGCTCGTGCGCGGGTTGGGGTGTTCGAAGGTGGACTCCCTGGCGGCGCGGGCCTATTCGGGGTGGCTGTGGGTGGTGGAGCCGCCGTTGCCGTACCCGCCCATCTGGTGCGGGCGCAGACCGCCCTCGGGGAATCCCGGCGACTCGTGCTCCTCGCGCACTTCGTACACGGCCCCTCCGACGGGCAGGTGAGGCTGGCTGTCGAGACCGGGCGGCTGGGGTTCGTGTGCCCGGATCCGCCGGCCCAGCACAAACGAGCCGATCAGGAAGCCGACGACGAGAAGACCGACGATCAGGAACCAGGCGATGTTCGTCAGGGTCCGGTCCATTGCGAGGTCGTACAGGCCAGAGTCCATACCTCCACAATGGCCCACACACGCTCATTCGTGACGAAAATCTATGAGACGGAAGTATTACGGCACTTCGCTCCAGTGGAGTGACGATGAGACCCCCGGGGCACAGGAAGCCGACGTGGTGGCCACACCGTGGGAGGCCGGGTGCATGGCGCGCCCTCCCTGCCAGGAGCCCCCGATGAGTTCTGCCACTGCCCTGCCCGACCCGATCGGGTCCCGCCGGTGACCCGCCGTGCGACCGGCTGCCGGGTTTCACCGCTGTTCGTCATGGGCGCGGTCCTCCTGCCCGCAGGGGGATTCCCGTACTCGGTGCCCGGCGGGCACCAGGGCATCCTGGCCGCCGGGGCACTCGTCCTCGGGACCCTCGCCGCCTAGCCGTTGTATGTCTTGAAGCTGATGACGGCGTTCGCTTCACCCTGCCATGTGACCGAGACCTCCACGGTGTCGATCCGTCCGGCCGAGGGCGGCACGAAGAAGAAGGTCTGGGGGGCGGCTGCCTCGCTCAGGACGGGCGGTCCGTCCTGGCGGGACGGCAGGCCGGTGAGCCAGTCGCGGACATCGGCGCGAGGCATGTGGAACGTTCCGGTCCAGGCGGTCGCGTAGATGCTGCTGTCGATTTCCGTGCAGGCCTCCTCGTCCAGGTGTGCCGGAGGCTTCCAGCCGATGCTCTTCAGGGCCTTCGCGCATGCGGCCGGACGTCTTTCGATCACCTCGGGCTGTCCGAGCACGTAGAGCACCCACAGCGGCAATCCGATCGCCGCGACAGCGATCAGCGTCGTCAGGAACTTCCGCCATAGCGGCCACGGCGGGGCCGGTGGCGGCGGCCGCCACGGTCGCAGTTTCGGCGCCCCCACGTAATTGCTGAAGTCCACCACGTGCCGGCTGCCCCCTGATCGATTTGAATGCGTTCAAGTTGAATGTGTTCAAGATTCTTGCACAGGTGACGGCCGAGCAGATGATCAGGGTGTCGACCAACTCGTCCTGGCGGGACCTGCCCGACGAGCTCGGCTCCCCTCGGTCTCCTCGATGTACCGGGTACTCCCGGAAGCCGGGGCCGCCGGGGTGGACGACGGCCTGCCGCTGCGGCCCAAGCCCACCCGCATCCGCCGGCCCGAAGACCCCGCTCCCGGCAGGGCGACCAGCCGCTGATCAGCGCCGAGCTGGTCACCGTCCAGCAGCAGCTCCACAATCCCCGCTTGTGGTCGGTCGCGGCCCGCCTGATGGCCCTCACTCGGACTACGCCGGGTGGACGTTGTCGCGATCATGGAGGCGCCGGCTGACCAAGGCGCAACCGTGCTGTGCCTCGAAGCCTGCCTGCCTCGCCTGCGTGAACTGGGCTTCAACTCTCCCGAGTGACGAGGCATGCCGGCGGGAGCGGAGCGACAACTCGCCGTGTGTGGTCACCGGGGGCGTACCGGCTCCAGGTTCTGCGGGCCGCGATGGCCAGGCGGGGGGCGGTCTTGTCGTGGTGGTCGAGTGCTTTCGCGATGACGGGGGCCGGGGCTTGAATGCGGAGCAGGTAGCCCTGGCCGCGTCGTACGGTCACCCCGTGGTCGAGCGCCGCGCGCTCTGCGGTCTCCAGTTCGGTGGTGCTGAGGAAGGCGGCTACTTCGCCGGGCATGTCGAGGACAACGGGCAGCTCCAGAGCCGGGGCGTCTTCCGCGATGGCGATCCGGCCGGGCATGAAGCCGGCGACCGCCGTGCGGATCGCGCCGCGGCTGACCTGGTCGCATTCAACCCTGGCTGTCAGCAAACCCTGTCGTCATCCACCATCGGATCTGATGGGCCGACACTTGCCGGTCGCGGTGTCAGCGGGCAGGTCCGCCGGGCAGCGGCGAGTCCGTCAGCGGCTGACGAGAAGTCCGTCCACCAGGGCGCGGAGTCCTTCCTGGTAGGTGTCCTCAGCGGTCAGCGGCGCCCAGCGGTCCGCGGCCTGTGCCAACCGGGGTAGCTCGCTCGGGTCGAGATCGGCGAAGACTTGCTCCCGGTAGGTCGCACGTCCATCGTCTGCGCGCCGTCGGGCCGCTGTTGTCCTGACCACGATCTCTCCCGCGGTGTAGTACCAGATCGCACGGTAGCCGTGCACGGACCGGTCGAGTGAGAGGCCGCATTCGAGCAGACCGTCGACGATCTGCTCGACAAACCACAGCGCGGATGTGGACATCAGGTCGTCGGCGGTCAATACCTCGACGATCCAGGGACAGGCGGCGAGCGCCTCGTGGATTGCGGTGGCGGCAGCGACGATCCGCTCGCGAGGGTGGGCGGGCAGTTCGGATCGGCGCAGTGTGTGTGAGGCGTAGTCGTCCAGCAGCAGGACGAGCAGTTCTTCCTTGTCGCGCACGTGGTGGTAGAGGGCCATGGGCGTACTGCCGATCTCCGCGGCCAGCCGCCGCATGGTCAGCCGGTCCACTCCTCCCTCAGCCACGATCCGGCCGGCTGTCTCGATGATTTCCTCGCGAGAGATACGGGGAGGTCGGCCCATGGTTTTGCGCGGTGTGGACGGTTGCGGCATGACCCCATCATCCCCCAGGTGTCGACAACGGCCACCCTCTGACGCTAACTTTCCTTACATGTATAAAAACTCCGGAGAAAGGCCTGGCGTGGTGCTGGCGGCAGCCGCTGTCGCCCAGTTCGTCTTCGCCTTGGACATGTCCGTGGTCAACGTCGCGTTACCCGCGATCCGCACCGCCCTGCGGTTCGCGCCGCTCGACCTGTCGTGGGTCGTGCACGTGTACGCACTCACGTTCGGCGGGTTCCTGCTGCTGGGGGGACGGGCCTGCGACCTGTACGGCCGGCGCAGGATGTTCGCCTTGGGGCTGACCGTCTTCGGGCTGTGTTCGCTGGCGGGCGGACTGGCTCAGGTGCCTTGGCAACTGATCGCCGCCCGTGCCGGGCAGGGCCTGGGCGCCGCCGCAGCTGCGCCGGCCGCGCTGGCGATGCTCACCACCACGTTCACCGAAGGCCCCCAGCGCGTGCGCGCGCTCGGGGTGTGGAGTGCGGTGAACGCCGCAGGCGGCGCGCTGGGCGTGCTGGCAGGGGGACTGCTGACCGAGTACGCGGGTTGGCGCTGGGTCATGCTGATCAACCTGCCCATCGTCGTGGCGGCTCTCGCGCTCATCCCCGCAGGGGTGCCCGCCGGAGCATCACCTGCCCGGCGCGAGAGGCTGGACGCGCTGGGCGCCGTCCTGGCGACAGGCGGAGTCGGGCTGCTGGTGCTCGGTGTCGTCCGCACCGACGTCCTTGGCTGGGGCTCCCCGGTCACGTGGGCGTCCCTGCTCGCCGCGGCCGTGCTGCTGGCCGCCTTCGTCTTCGCCGAGTCAAGGGTCGCCGCACCGCTGCTGCGCCTCGGCCTGCTGCGCAGCCGTTGGGTCGCCGGAGCGAACGTACTGGTGTTCCTGGCCGCGGCCGGGCAGTTCACGGCGTTCTACTTCGTGTCCCTGTACATGCAGCAGGTTCTGGGCCTGGGTGCCGCAGCAACCGGCATCGCATTTCTGCCCTTCTCCCTGGGCCTGGTCGCGGGAACCATCGCCGCGACACGCTTCACCGCGGCACGCACCCCCCGTGTGTCCCTGGTGCCCGGCGCCCTGCTGGCCGCCGTGGGCCTGGCCTGGTTCGCCCTCATCAGCCCCGACGGCAGCTTCCTCACCGATGTGCTCGGCCCGTCCCTCGTCACCAGCGTCGGTGCCGGACTGGTCCTGGCCCCGGTCGCCGCCGCCGCGACCACCGGCGTTGCTCCGCGCGAGGCCGGCATGGCCTCCGGCCTCATGAACAGCTCCCGCCAACTCGGCGGCTCCGTCGGTCTGGCTGTCCTGGCCACCGTCGCCGCGCGCCGCACCGGCGCGACCACCGGCCCCACCGCACTCAATGACGGCTACGCCTTGGGCCTGGCCATCGCCGCCGCCATCTTCGTGCTCGCGGCGGTCGTGGCGATCGGCGTGCTGCCACGCCGCCGTACCGTCACACCCCCTCCGCGACCCACCGCCCCCACCGAGAACCAGTTGGAAGGAACACCTTCATGATGACGACCACCGCCGTCGACCTCTTCGCCTCGGCGCTGCATTTCCATCCCGACGGCGAAGTCCTGGCCGCCGAACGGCAGATGACACGCAGCGGCTCCGGCGCCTGGCAGATCGCCACGTTTCACGTCGAGACCGATGCTGACGTGCACGCCGACCACTGGGAGGTGCACCCGGAGGCCGAGGAAGCCGTGTGCTGCCTGACCGGCGGCGTTCGGCTCTACTTCCGTCCCGACAGGCCCGGAGGAGCCGAGGACATGGTGCAGTTGCAGGCAGGCACCGCCGTGATCGTCCCGCGCGGCCGCTGGCACCGCCTGGAGCTGGAGGCCCCCAGCGACCTCATGTCGATCACCCTTCGCAACGGCACTCGCCTCGAAAAGCGCACCGATAGCCTCTGAGTCGAAGTCGGCCGGACAAGAAGGTCCGTCACCCCGTGCGCGACGTCGCCCAGTGCCCTCCCGGTCGCGGCACAGGGCCTGTCGGCTTCGGAGTTCGCTCACTGACCGAACCGCGCCCCCGACGTGTATCGGGCTGGCTGACCGCCGAGTCGGCGAGGTGGGTGCCGAAACAGGTGGACAGATTCGTTCCGAGACGCGGTCTTTGAATGCCTATGCGAAGAATCGTGCGGAACGGCTGTTGCGGAATTCTCTGCTCCGGTGGGGTGGCGGGCCACGATGACGTGCAGTGTGTGTAGGGCGCAGGCGAGGGTGACGGAATGTTCAGGGTCGGTAATCGGCCTCGTCGGGGCTGTGACGCGCCCGATTGCGGGTCGAGAGTCTGTGCTCTCGGCCCCGGTGGGCCGGACATCGGTACCGATACAGGGTGTACCGGCGCCTCGACTCGATGTCGGGCAGCTCAGGCTGGGAGGTGAGCCATTGGAGCGTCTACGACGGCGCCGGCACCTACCTCACCCGCCCGAAAGCAGATGTACCGCGCGCGGAGTGCTCCTGCGGCTGGACCGGAACCCGGCACACCGTCGACTGGACGACAGCAGGGGAGGCCCCGTTCCACGAGAGCGGACTACCCACCGCGAAGCGGTGCGAGGACGACTGGGACACCCACATCCGCGACGTCGCCAACACCACGATCCCCCTCCCCGCAGAGCTGGAAGCCCTCTGCCAGACCGGGACCGCCGCGATCGAGACTCGCCCAGGACTCACCGACCGCAGCTGTCAAAGCCGCCCGCACCCTGGAACTCATCGTCCCACGCCCCGCGCATTGGTCGGCCCAGGACGCCCGCGACCAGGACCCGCAGAGGGTGGCCCGCCGATCTGGGCTTGTCGGTGGACGCGACCCGCAGCCTGTTGGCCCGCTTCGGGGGTTGACACTCCCACGGCTGACCGGCGGCCACCGGCCCACGCCCCGGGTCATGCCGTGGGTCCCGTCCCGTGGTTGTCGGCCGGGCGGCGAGCCCGTGATCCGCGGCGGAATCGGTCTAGCAACCGGCGGTGCGGATGTCCTCGACATGGGTCTCGCGCCCTGACGTCACGGGCACGCGTGCTTGGAGATCGAAGAGGCGCTCAAACGGCGGAACCGCCATCCGGGAGCTCAACACGGAGCGCCTCCCGCGCACTTGCCGGCGAACACCATCCGCCCCCTTGAACGGCCCCGACGGCTGCTATGGTTCCGCCGATCATCATCACCTGGGGGGCAACACATGGACATCGGTCTCTTCCTGCTGGCATTCGGTCTGGTCAGCGCCATATCCGGCGGCTGGGTCGCACTCAACGTGCGTGACTCGGCCACCGCTCTGAATCACTGGGCCCAGGCCAACGCGGAACTGCGCCGGCACGCCCAGGGGAATCTCGGCCCCGAGACCCGGAGCGCTTCGGCCACCATCTTCCGCTATCTCGGTACGGCGGTGGGCCTGAGTGGGACCGTTCTTGCCTTGGGAGGCCTGGCGATGGTCCTCTGACCACTTCAGGCTCCACGCCTACAACCTGGCCGACTTCGAGGTATCTGCCCGCGTACGTGTCGTGTTCGCAGGCTTCACGGCCGCCCGTGGGTTCCTGAGGCGGGTAGGGACGCCCTTCCCGTTCTGGCGGTCAGATCCACAGGGTTCAGCAGCTTCCATCACTGCCGTCCGAGCCGGATGTGCCGTGCTGGTTCGCCGCAATGCCTGCTACAGCCGTTCCGGCCTCGTCCTCGCGCACGCTCTCACCGAGACAGCCACTGCCCCGACGGTCAGGACTTCCTGCCCTCGCGGTCCTTCCTCCGTGCGGGGCACCCGGTCTAAACAGGAACCGGCGGCCGTCGCCGCCGTAGGCGGGAGGACAGATGCGCAGTCAACGTGAGTCGAACGTCGAAGGGCCGGCTGCCGGCCGGACGGAACGTCCGGGGTGGCTGTCCGCGCCCTCCTTCGCGCAGGCCGCGGCGCAGCGGGTGGCGGCGGGCGGGGCGCTGACGCCGCAGCAGGCGGCCGCCCTGCAGGGCGCTGCGGGCAACGCGGCCCTGGTGCAGCGGCTCGCGCGGGACCGGGAGGACCCGGGCGCGGAGGCCCATCGGCACGGCGACGGCTGCGGCCACGCGCCCCTCGTCCAGCGCAAGTCGGCGGTCCTGGACGTGCTGGACACTCCCGGCGTGCCCCTCGACGGCCCGCTGAAGACCGAGATGGAGGGCCGCTTCCAGCGGAACTTCTCCCATCTGCGGCTGCACACCGACACCCGGGCGCAGGACTCGGCGGCGGAGATCGGCGCCGAGGCGTACACCTCGGGCTCGCACATGGTCTTCACCCCGGCCGCGCTGCGCAACAAGCGCACCGTCGCGCACGAGATCGCGCACACCATCGACCAGGAGAACGGTTCCGTGCCCGGGACGCCCCAGGGTGACGGAACGCGGATGTCCGCTCCCGGTGACGCCGGGGAGCGCTCGGCCGAGGCCAAGGCGGACGAGGTGATGAGCAGGCCGGTCGTACCGTCCTCGTCCGCGGCCGGGCAGGCCGACGGCATCGCGGCCGAGGGGCCGGTGGGAGGCGGGCACGGCGCCGCGGCTCCGACCGGGGCCGTGCAACGGACCGTCAAGATCGTCCTGGCCGACGGCAACGCCACCGACATGCGCACCCGTGCGCAGAAGGACGGCGCCCAGACCGATGCCGACGGGCTGCTGGCCTTCCTCCTCCAACAGGTCGCCGGAGAGGGCACGCTCTCCTCCGACGAGACGGCCGCGCTGCGACGCCATCAGGACACCGTCAAGGAGCAGTTGCACAAGTGGGTCTCCGGCGTCCCCGGTACCCGTGGCCCCAAGTCCCACCCGGACTTCGGGTCGAAGCAGCAGGACCGTACCTACTCGGGGTACAGCGACCTGGCGCGGGCGCTCGTGGGCTGGGTGGAGGCGAAGGACAACCGCCACCGGGAGAAGGAGCTGGCCGAGGAGGTGAAGAACAACAGCGATGTCGAACTGCACCTGGAATCGCTGTTGTTGCGCGTCCGGAAGTGGGTCGACGAGCAGCAGAGGAACGCGCCCGCCGACGAGAGCGGGCGGTGGGACGACGTGCAGCAGCAACTGGACACGGGGCTGACCCCGGGACAGGGGCACGACGGACTGCACGAGTTCGGGCACTACCAGAAGTACTACGACCGGGTGATCCAGGCGAAGATGGACATCCCCGAGCCCGTCCGGCAGCGGCTGCGGACCGCCATCAACGGCGGTATGGGGAAGGTGCTGAACCAGCCGACGCGGTTCACCTTCCGCGACAAGATCATCGTCCTGCACGACCTCATGGAGTTCTTCGGCCCGCGCAAGCCGTGGAACGCCGAGACCGCCGGCAACGGCACGGTCCCGGACGAGGACGGGATGAACCTCACCACCACGGAGATCGACGCGGACGGGAAGCGGACCGGTACGACCGAGGACCGCGGGCAGATGGCCTTCCTGATCCCGGGCAACCGGGTCCGGCCCATTCCCTCGACCCGCGCGGAGTACGCCGACAGCACCAAACTGGCCCGGCGGCACCACCTGCCGGTGTGGGCCGGGTCCTCGTTCACCGCCATGCGGATGCTCGGCCTGACCAAGGCCGTCGGTGGCACCATCGCGGAACTCAGCGCGGTGGCCTGGGGCACGTTCGCCTTCTGGCGCCTGGACTACGACCACACCTCGAACCTCGCCTACCACCCCTTGCAGGAGGTGATGGACATCGCGCAGAACTACGGGGTCCCGTACAACATGCTCGACCCGGAGAAGGACCTCGACCGCCACCGGAAGGGCAACACCAAGCGGGACCTGATCGCCGGCATGGGCGCCCTCGACCGCGAGCTGACGGCCGCCGAGCAGGACGTGGCGGACCTGATCGCCCAGTTGAAGACCAGCGCCGACCAGGGCCCGGAGGCCGCCACCGCCATCGCTCAGGTCCTGGAACCGATCCGGCAGTACCACCGCGACATCCAGGCGATGCACGTCCGGGTACGCGGGTTCCTGGGAGAGGTCCGCGCACTGGACGAGGGGTCGGGACCGGATGCCCGCAGCACGCTGCTCACTCAGCTCCGCGAGTATCCCTCGATGACCCACGAACTCGGCCGCCTGCACGACGGGATCCTCGCCCTGCGCGCCCAGGTCATGCTCCACCTCGTGGAACCGGAGACCGCCGTGCCGGACGCCGCTCCGGAAGCCGGGCCCTCACGGCACGACTACGACCCGGCGATCGGCGTGGGCATGGAGCCGATCATGGTCAAGAGGCGCCCGAAGAAGGGCAGGAAGAAGCGCCCGTGACCCGGCACATCTGATCCCTCACCGCCCGCCAACAGGGCCGATGGAGCGCGTCGGCGGCCCCGGGCCCCAACAGGCTCCCAAGCGTTGCGCGCCTCCCGGGGCCCCCGCCCCTCCGGGGGCCCTACACCCCGCGATGCTCGGTGGCGGGCCGACATGCGGCAGCTGGTGCCCGAGCAGGCCCAGGCAAGGGACGCGCGGGACGAGCGAGAACTGGGCGAGCGCCACGGTGTCGCCCAGGCCGCGATGCGGGAGATCAGGAACTGGCGTGGCCACGCGGCTCTGGCGCAGGCAGAGCAGCAGCAGCGCCGGATCCTCGCCGAGACGCACCCCGAGCTCCACAAGGCCGAAGCTGCGGCCCGCATCTTCCACGCACGCCTGGTCGAAGCCCAGCCACAGCCACAGCCACAGCCACAGCCACAGCCACAGCCACAGCCACAGCAGCGGCGGCGGCAAGCGCCGCCGCCGGCTGCCGTGGTGACGTCATCGCAGCAGCGCGGGCCCCGGGCGAGGTACTGAGAACGGCTCCGGGCGCTACAGCGCGCAGAGCCGCAGCAGTTTCACCGATGGATCGTGCCGGGCCCGAGGCTGCGACGGCGCCCGTCTTGGCTTGTGCGCCCACCAACCACCAGTAAGGCCCGTGGGGACGGGCGCCGCGCACGAGGTCGGTGATCGTCACGGCGGGGGTTGAAAAACATCCCGGCAGGCTTCGGGCGGAGACGGCGCGGCACGGTCTCACCAGGGAATCGGACCGTCCTCGGCCGAGAAGGCGCCCGTCGGCCCGTCCTCGCCCGCCGTCGCCAGGTCAACCGCCACGGCCGCGCCCTCCTCCGCCGTGCGTATCCCGGAGTGGCGGTTGAGGTCGGTCGCGCAGTAGCCGGGACTCACCGCGTTGACCAGGATCCCTTCGGCGCGCAGTTCATTGGCGTAGAGCACGGTGATCGCGTTGAGCGCGCTCTTCGAGGTGCAGTAAGGGAGGAGGATCGAGGAGTAGGGGGACCACGGGCTGCCCGGGTCGGCCAGGTGGGCGAGGGAGCCGAGTTCGCTGGACATGTTGACGATGCGTGCGGCGGCGGAGCGGCGGAGCAGGGGGAGCATGGCGTGGGTCACCGCGATGACGCCGAACACGTTGGTCTCGTAGACCTGCCGGACGGTCGCGGCTGGGGTTTCACTCGGCTTTTGCGGTCCGGCGGCGACCGCGGCGTTGTTGACGAGGATGTCGAGGCGACCGAACGTGGCGTCGATGTGCCGGGCGGCGGCCTGGACCGAGGCCTCGTCGGTGACGTCCAGCGGAACGAACCGTACGTCCGCGCCGCCCGCGCGAAGCTCCTCGGCCGCCGCCTCGCCACGCTCGGCATTGCGGGCGCCGATCAGCACGGTGATGCCGAGGGCTGCCAGCCTGCGCGCCGTTTCCTTGCCGATGCCCTTGTTCGCACCGGTGATCAGAGCAGTCTTCTGCGAAGTCGTCATGGCACCCAGCCTCCCCTCACCCACGGGCGGCAGGGAAAGACCAGAAGACTCTGGATCTATAGTCCACGGATATGAGTGAGCTGGAGGTGCGGGAGCTGAGGTACTTCATCGCGGTCGCCGAGGAACTGAACTTCAGCCGGGCCGCGCAACGCCTGGGGATGGCACAGCCCCCGCTGTCGAAGACGATCGCTCAGATGGAGTCCCGGCTCGGGGTACGCCTGCTGGAGCGCACCACCCGGCAGGTGAGGCTGACCAACGCCGGTCAGGTGCTGCTCGAACAGGCCCGGATCGCGGTCGACGCGGTGCACGCGGCGGCCCGGCGAGCACGCCGGGCCGGTCAGCCGACACCCCGGCTCGTCGTGGCGGTCAAACCGGGAGGCGATGCCGGGTTGCTGCGCGAGATCCTCGACGCCTACCGGGGAACGGGTTCGCATCTGCCGCCGCCTGAAGTCGTCGTCGGCGGCAGCGGAGAGCCGATCGCCATGCTGCGGGACGGCCGTGCCGACGTGGCGCTGCTGCGCAGCCCGTTCGACGGTCAAGGGCTTGATTCCCAGACACTCGTGGTCGAACCGCGACTGGCCGTCCTCCCCGCCGCGCACCGCCTGGCCGGACGCCGGCGACTGCGACTGACCGACCTCGAGGGCGAACCGGTCCCGCGCTGGAAGGGGGCCGCGCCCTCCACCACCGCCTACTACACCGGATATGACGGCGCAGGAGCAGGCGAGGGCCACACAGGCTTGGCGCCGGCCGACGCTCCCGAGGGGCCGCTCGTGGCCAGCGTCGAGCAACTCCTGGAGGTGGTCGCGCTGGGACAGGCGGTGGCGTTCCTGTCACGCTCCACCACCGAACGGCACCAGCGCCCGGACATCGCATACCGGCCGGTCACCGGCCTCAGCCCCAGCGCGGTCATGGTCGCTTGGCCGGAGACCTCGCGATCCCCAGCCGTCGCCACCTTCGTCCAAGCCGCCCATGACGTCGCCGCCCACCACCCTGACCACGTGACCGCACTGGCCTGACCGGCGTACTCAACCCCCGGTCGCCCCGACCCGAGTGAAGCGAACCTGTCCATCGACCACCGGGCGGTACACCGGAACCTGTCGTGGGCGGCAGCGCACCGCCCTGCGGGGTCGTCGTCAGCTCTCCGGCTGGTGCGGGATTCGGGGAACGTCAGGCTGCTGCGGCTGTGCGTTCCGAGTCGGCGTGATCTGGGTGGCCTTCTGTGGTATTCGGGTGGCGCGGGCGGTCGCGAGACCGGCCAGGAGGCCCAGGGGGAGGGCGGAGAGCCATATCAGGGCCGGAGGTCCGATGCGGCCGAGGGCAAGTCCGGACATCGGGCCGATCGCGGAGCCGATGTCCTGTGTGGTGGACAGGGCGGCCTGGTAGGTGGCGCTGTGCCCCGTGGGGGCGTGGCGGCTGATGAACGCCGAGGTGGTGGGGCCGTAGATCATCATCCCGAAGGAGGTGATGAGAGCCGCCGCGACGAGGACGGGGTAGCCGAGGCCGGCGGCGGCGAATCCCGCAAGGCCCACGCCTTGGAGGGCTGCGCCCAGGAACAGCAGCCGGCCGGTGTCACGGCGACGGGCCCAGCGGCTGACCGGTAGCTGGAACAGGATGATGGCGAGGGCGTCGACGGCGAACAGGGCTGCGTAGGCGGTGGGGCTGATGGAGTCCACGCGGTTCAGGAGGACCAGACCGTCGGCTTCCCACCAGGTGAAGGTGATGGTCAGCAGGCTGCCGCCGAGTATCAGCAGAGCCAGCCTGCGGTCGCGCAGGATGTGGGTGAACGAGTTGTACACCTCCTTGGCCTCCCCGCCGATTCCCTCCGCCGGGGTTTCGGGGCCCAGGACGCGATCCGCGGGGACGGCCACGAACACGGCGACTGCGGCGCCGACGAGCAACACGCCCGCTGCCGCGAACACGCTCGACAACGAGAAGGTGACGGCGACCGCTCCCAGGATCGGGCCGATCACGCCGCCGATGCTGGAGACCACGCGGGTCAGTCCGTAGGCGTGGTGGAGGTCCTCCTCCGCGTGCAGGTCGCCGATGAGTGCCGCGATCGTCGGGTGGAAGGCCGACTCGAAGAGCCCTGCCGCCAGGAACAGCAGGACGGCGAACACCGCGTGGTGGACCAGGAAGAGACTGCCGTAGCCCAGAGCCATCCCCGTCGTGGAGAGCAGCAGCATGCGACGGTGCCCGATCCGGTCGGCCAGGGCGCCCCCGGCCAGGCCGCCGGTGAACTCGCCGACGGCCTGGACGAGGAAGAGGGCCCCGGCCGCCGCTCCGCTGAGCCCGCCGACGCGGTGCGCCCACAGGATGACGAACGGCAGCATGATGCCGTTGGCGAGCGCGCCGAGCAGCCGCACTGTGAGAAGTCCCCGAAACGCGAAGGTCACCTGACGTGGAGTCGGTCCGCCGCCGACCCCGGGCGCCGCGGCGCTCACGTGAGGTCCCCCTGAACGGCGGCCGGTCGACTGTCGGAGGTCGGGCGGGCCTGTGCGGGTCCGGCCGGGTTCAGGGCCTGCAGCGGCCTCGTGTGGTGCTGTGTGGAGTGCATGAGAGCTTCTTCCGCCATCGAGGGCAGTCGGGCATGACGCAACCGCCCATCCAATTACGTGACATGGTGTCTCGAAAAAGGCTAGCACCATTCCGAGGCACGGTGTCTTGATAAGCTGATCCCATGCAGAGCACCCCCCAAGAGCACGCTTCACCCGGGCGCCCCCGCAGTGAAGCGGCGCGGGTCGCCGTCCTCCACGCCGTCGACGACCTGCTCGTCGAGCAGGGATACGCGGCGATGACCATGAAGGGAATCGCCGAGCGGGCCGGCGTGGGACGCCAGACCGTCTACCGGTGGTGGTCCACCAAGGCCGAGATCCTGCTCGAAGCCAGCGCCTGCGACGCCGCGCACGAACTGGCCACGGAACCCCGGGCCCGTCCCACGGACGACCTCACCGCATTCCTCGAAGCGCTGACGTCCTTCCTCACCACCTCGCCCGCAGGCCTCGCCTACCGGGCCCTGCTGGGCGAAGCACAGCACGACAGCGCCGTACGCGACCTCGTCCGCACCGCCGACCTCCTCTCCACCGCAGCCCAGGCCGTGCTCGCCCGCATCGGCCCGCACGCCGCCCACATGCCCCCCGCGCCGCTGGCCGCGGCCCAGCTCACCGGGCCCCCCGTCACCGTCATCCTGGAGACCGGCAGCCCACTGTCACCCGCCCTCCTCGCGGACCACGCCGAAATCCTGTTCCGCGCCTGGACCGCGAAGCCGGCCCACTGACCCGCCCTGATCCGCCCCTGCCGTGCGCCCGGGCATCGCCGAATCCGCATCCCGGCTCGCGCCGGCGCCCGTGACCAGGGCCCGGCGTTCACACGGACTGCTCGCCGTCGCCAGGGTCCCGCAGGGACCGACGGCCCGGTTCCTGGGGCCGGAAGAAGGCGTAGCGGCCCAGACGGCAGCATCCCGTTCGCAAGCTGCCTCAATGCGGGCATCAGCGGCGGCGCGCCGGCCGGGCCCAGCCGGTCCAGGGACAGCTTCCCGTCCTTCACCGACACTGCGGTGTTCGTGGGGAGTCCGGCGATGCTCTGGTGGTCGGCGCCGTGCAGCGCGGAGGCGAGTTCGGCGAGGACGAGTTCGGCGTAGGCCTGTTCCGCCCAGTCGCGAGGACTGGTGTTCGCCGGTGTTCATCTTCGACCGGGCAAACCCCGGCGCGCACCGTTTCCGAGACCTTGGAACACGTCAACACCCACCAATATTCGAGAGATTGCCGTGACCGTCGCCGTCGTTCTGCTCACCACCGCACTCGTGACCGTCGTCGCTTTGCTGGCAGGAGGGTGAGCGCAGCCACGTTGGATGTTCCCGTGGGGCGGGCATGGCATGGCCGGCACCGGCGTGCACAGCATGGCGGGCTGACGGGGGAGGGCGTGGCCGGCCGGGTCCCGCGGGCTGCCGCGCTCTGAGGTGCGGTTCGGGGTCGGCGGTCACGGTGTTCGTCGCGCGGCATCCGCCGCCGCATCCGCCGGTGACCGGCTTCCCGAGGCGCTTGACTCCGCGGCGCATCCGCTCTCCGTGCGCGGCCGACACCCCGGCCTCGACGGCCGCCTCGCCCCGGGGAACTGGGCCTCCGGTTGCCCATGCCCCGCAGGCCCCCGACTCGGTGCGGACACGTCACGGGGCCGGACCCCCAGGAAGGTCCGGCCCCGGTTGGCGGGGGCGCGTCGCCCCCGCGGTTCATGTCGATGCCGCGCGGCTCACCGCCGCGTCACCATGCGAGCTGCCAACGGGCGCGATCTCCGATTCCGACTAGAAGTTGCGCACGTGCCACTTCTGGTACACGTTCTCGGCTTGAGCCGCGTCCTTGCTCCAGAGGGTGAGCCACACTCCGCTGTCGAGGGTGTTGCCCTTCGGCGTGATGGCCTTCCCGTAGGCGTTGAGGATCCTGCCGTCGCTCTGGGAGAACTTCTGGACGTCACTCGCCGGATCGCAGGTCCACAGGGTCAGCAGCGCGCCGTTGACGTTCGCACCGTTCCCCTGCGGGGTGAGGCACTTTCCGCTGGCCTTGTGGACGAGGAGGCCGTTGTCGAGCTTCCACCTCTGGGATTCCGAACCCGTGCACGGCCAGATCGTCACCGGGGTGCCGTTGTCGGTCTTGTCGCCCTGAGGCGTGGCGCAGATGAAGCCGGGCCGGTAGGGATCCACGAGCCAACCGAAGCCGGAGGAGTCGACCCGCCCCGCGTACGGTTCGAGCGAGTACACCACTCGTTGCCCGCCCAGGGCTTCATTGAGACCCCACAGACGTTGAGCCCGCCAGTCCCAGGAGAGGCCCTGGGGCAGCTTCGGCGTCTGGGAGATGACGCGCGGCGCCTCACCGGGCTTGGCCGTGTGAAGACAACCGTACTTGTCGTTGGTGTCGCCCATCGGGTATCCGGTGGCGGGACAGGCGCCCGTCATGAAGTAGTTGCCGGTCGCCCCGTCCCGGGCTATGCCGTTGATGCCCCAGACGGGGCTCGTCAGAATCTTCCCCGACGACACCACCAGGGGCGACTCCGGGCTTGCCGCGAGAGAGGGGAGGTCCCAGTTGACGATCCGCGCACCGCCCTTGTCGAGGGCTTCCACCGAGATCATCTTGTGCGTGTAGCGGTCGACGCTCAGGTTGCTGAGGCACAGCGGTCCGAGGGCGGGATTGCAGGCCCGATGCCCGCCCGAACCGAACGGTTGCGGGTCGGTGTCGATATCGGCGTTCTTCTTCGTCGTGTATCGGGCGACGAGGGGAAGTGCCCACCGGTGCCTGCGTGCCGAACTCTTACCGCCGGACAGACCGGTGGCGGTGCTGCTCGTATCGCTCATGCGCCAGAGGTTGCGCAGGTCGTAGACCTGAAGCTCCATGCCGTTGGCGACGAACAGTTTGTCCTGGTACCAGGCGATGCCATCCGCGTGGGAGAAGTACGTCAGCGGCTTGAAGCCGCCGTTGATCGGCTCGACGAGCGCGATGTGGCCGAAGGAGACCGAGTTGTTGAACGCCTGCGTGAGGGTGACCCGGCTGTACTCCTCGACGGTGGTCGGCGTTCTGCCCTTGACCCACGTCCCGAAGTACCAGGACGAGACGTTGAGGGAGGAGAGTCCCTGGTAGAGACCGTCGTCGGTGGCGGCGTGAGCCCCGGCGAAGCCCTGCGGCATCCAGCCGCCCGCCGCATTCGCGTAGTTGCTGTTGTCGAGCTCGGAATCCCAGCAGTACCCGTCGTAGCGCATGGTTCCGTTCAGGCCCGTGCCGTGGCACAGGCCGGGAACACCGTCATGTTCGCTCAGCACCTCGGACACCGAGGCCTGCTGCACGCCGGCCGCCACCGCCGAATCGATGAGGCTCTGTTTGTTGCCGCCTACGCGGGTGAGGGTGAACGACCCGTCGACCTCGGCCAGTGGAGTGGCCGCGGCTGCTTGTTGCATCGGTATGAGCAGGGTGGCGGCTATCGCCATCCCCAAAGACAGGCCAAACAGGCGCCGCACGCGCCCGAACACAAGTTTCATCACGAAAGACTATGAGGGCTCCCTCCATGCCCCTGACCTCCACCGTCTCACTCCCATAACGAAGTGGAGAAAAGATCCAGTGTGCTGACCCGATATCAGCCATCGCGGTGGAACTCGCCGCCGGACCGTTCGATCGTCGTCTCGGGTTCTTCGTTCCGAGGAAGGCCGGTTGACACGGGAAGGAACGCCCTTTCGGGCAGTGCGTCCCATCCCGCCTGGGTGGTCAGGTCGAACCCGGCAAACCCGCCGAATGCTCTCAGGCGCGCGATGGCGCGGAGCTGTTGGCGGGCTTCGTCGCGGTTCATCGAAGTCTTCTCGTTCGGTTTCGGGTGGAGGAGGCCCGCCCATGGCGTCCGCACGTCCGTCATTCCGCACCTCCGTCATGACGTCAATCGGGCCGTGGGACGGCCCCTGGCGAGCCGAAGGTCAGAGGATGCCGGCGTGCATGTGCTGCGCGAGGTTGTCGAGGGTCGCCCGGAGCAACGGGCCACGGACGGCCGGCAGGCGAACCAGGGTGTGCTGGAAGGTTCCCGGGCCGGCCCGGAAGAGGCGACGAGGGTGTGGCGCGGGTGGGTCGACGTCGTCGCGCGGTACGCCGTCGGGCAGACGGCCCGACGCGGGGACGGGCGGCTCGGGCTCGGGGAAGGCCGGCCGCAACCACATGCCGAGTGGCACCGGCACGCGGTACGCAGCCGGCCTGGCCCGGGGCCCACACCGCTCCCGTCTTTGGATGGGTCGGCACGAGGAGGACGTCGGAGCCTTCGATGGGAACCGGTCGTCCTGGTCCGGCCAAAACCGCGCGCCGCGCCTGCGGACCCGCCGGCAGCATGGTGTCGAGCGCGTGTCGGAACACTTCCCGGGCCAAGCCGTCCGGGACGGCGACCGGATGACCTTCCGAGGCTGCCATGAGTGGGCCAGGGCCTGGCCGGCCGCCGCCTCCCACTTTGGGCTCAACGACCACCAGTGGTTCTCCCAACTGCCCGACTCCAGGCGCGACCCCCACCGGGCGATCGGCTCGAAGGGGGGAGTGGCCTTCCCTTCGATCATCAGCTCCGCCCAGGAAAGCGGAGAGGCTCGGGTCCGCCCACGGGGAGACTGACTTTGTCCACGAGAACGAGTCCCGGCTCACCTCTGTGGTCCTGGTGTAGCGATTTTCGGTGCTGGAGAACGGCTCGCTGGACACAGGACGATCCTCTACCTTGAGCCGGAGCGGGATGGCGCGCATTCCCGCAGGCTGCGGTGCCGTGGCAGAGCGGCCCATTGCGATCGACGTGGGCGAGGTCCCCACTCACGTCGACTGACGGAGACGGGGCGGGCCTGCCTCCATCTGTCCGCGGGTTCAAATCCCGTCGGCACCGCAACCGACTGCGGGCTGGACCACCAGTGGTCCAGCCCGCGCAGCGAGCCCCATCTGCTGATCGGATCGATCGGGGGTGTGCCTTTCCCCCACCAACTGTGCCGCCCAGGAGACCATTACGGTGTCGGCGGGGAGGCGGTGTACGGCGTCCGGCGCGAGCCAGACCGCCTGCCAGAGCGAGCAGTCGTCGATCCGGATCGCCACGGGCAGGCCGCACGCCTCACAGGCCATGTTGGGGCCGTCACCCCAGTCGAGGCGGCAGCAGTAGCAGTAGCCGCCGCCTTCCTCCGGGATGAGCACGGTGCCGCGGGTATCTCCAGGTGCGACGACAACGGTGCCGGGTGCGGCGTCGGACAAGGCGTAGACCGGAGCGTGGATGCCTCGGGCCGCCGCTTCGTCGGGATCGATGTCCTCCCACATCCGCCACGGCGGCCCCCAGGGCTCCGGTTCCACGGCGAACGTGCCCGGCTCCATGAGTACCGGGAGCTGAATCCCGTTCCCGTACTTCTGATGGGCATGAACCGGCAGGGCCACCTGGGACAACGCGGTGGTCAGCTCAGCGCCGCACCCCGCACACACGAAAACGAACAAGCATCCTCCGTCTGGGAAACGGAGGCAACATCGCAGGTCGGCGACGGCCGGCCAATCCATTTCTCGGGGCGGGGGCGTCCGGGTGATGACGATCCGTCACGCCAACAGGTCGCCGCCCTCAGCGGGCACTGCCGAGAGGCACGGGTCTCCGGTCTCCCATCGACCCAGAAGGGGTGGATGTCCGTGGCGGTGATGGTGCATGTGGCCTGGCCTGGCCTGGCCGGTCGCGCCGTCGGTGTCGACGGTGAGTTCGCGCAGGTTCTTGTCGCCTTCGCCGACGATCAGGTGGGTGACGGCGCGGCCTGCGGTTTTGCCGGTTTCGGGATCGGTGGCCAGGACTTGCTCGCCGACCCGGATGTCCTGGATGGGTTTGTTCGTACGGTCGCCAATGAGGATCGGAGTGCCGGGTACGAAGCTGTGCTTCTTGCCGGTCAGGCACGGCGGGTTCTTCTTGCGGAGCTTCTCGAGGACCTCCTCACCCTTGGCCAACAGTTTCTTGGCTTCGGCGGATTCGTCGAGGAAGTCGTTGAGGCCGGTGACGATGCGCTTGAGGGTTTTGTCGATCGCCGGTATTTCCTTGATGATCTTGACGGCCTTGCCCCAGGGAAGGGCGCCGACCGCGGCCCAGAAGCAGCTCTCGAAGTCGCCTTCTTTGAAGCAATTCTTGATGTCTTCGAAGAGGAGGTCGACGATGATCTGACCGCCGTTCTCGACGAGGAGGTCGAGGAAGCCCTTCTTGTCCAGCTGGCGGGCCGCCTCCCACTGTTCCGGCGTGATGCCGGCCGCCTTCAGCGCCGCGATCTCCGCTTCGGTCAGCTTCGGGTGCTGGTCGCCGCCCTCCTTGACCTCTTTCGCTGCCGCTTCGCGGGTTTGCCTTGCTGTTCGAGCTCGTACTCCTCGGCCTTCTTCGCCGCTTCGTCCGCTTCGTCCGCCTCGTGGGCGTACGTGTTGGCGTTCTTGGCCGCGGCTTCCGGGGACTTGGCGTGGCCCTCGGCCGACTCCGCGAACTTGTTGGCGTCCGCGGCGGCCTTCTCCGCCTGGGCGGCGGCGCCCTGGGCGACGCCGGCCTCGTGCTCGGCAGGTTGGCGGCGCTGTTCGCGGCGACCGCGTGGCTGTCGGCCTCGGGGGCGGCGCCCCGGGCGCGGGAGGCTTCCGCTTCCGCCTGGTTGGCGGCGTTCGGTGAGGTGGTCGATGACGAAGGCGTACGCGCCGTCGACGTCCGAGACGGCGATGTGCGGGTGGAGGTCGTGCGTGCCGGAAGCGACGAGGGATTCTTTGAGAAACTCCTCTCCGACTTCGTCCAAAGCGAGTTCTCTTGGCCTCACTTGCTGCGACCGGCCCATGGGGGGCGGTCGTAAGGAGAACCAACATGACGAGCTTCACCCTGCGGGCCACGCCCTGCCTCAACTGCGCGACGCCGGTGGACCTCCTGGACGTGCCGGTCGCCGTCGAGACCGAGGACGTCCCGGTGTACAGGGACGCGACCCGTTGGTGCGGTCCCTGCATGCGCTACATGGACGACTGGGAGCGGTTCTACCTGCTCTACCAGCCGCGTGTGCACCGGTTCTGCCTGGCTCTGCTCAAGGGGATCCTGCCGGACAACGAGGACTACACGCAGGCCGCGGACGACATCGCGCAGGAAACGATGATCATTGCTTACGCGCACTTTCAGGACTGGGACAAGCCCGAGCGGGCCCTGTGGCGGACGGCGCGACGCAAGATCTACAAGAAGTGCGCGACCTACCGCTTCTTCACGAAGGACGGCTTCCCCGTCACCGTCCGGTACAGCGCGAACCCGATCGAGGACGATCTCGCCGCCACCGTGACATCAGATCCGACCGAGGCCGTCATCGACAGGGTGGTGCTGTACTCGGCCCTCGCCGGGCTGCCCATCGGGCCGCAGGAGTCCCTCATCGCGCACAAGGCCTTCGACCTTCCCGCGGCCGAGGCGGCCCGGGCACTCGACCGACCTGCGACCACCGTCAAGTCCCAGGCGAAACGCGGTCTGGAACTCCTTCGAGAAGCCGCCGCCAAGGGCGCCTTCATCCTCCTCCCGCCCGCCGGCGTCTACGGACTGTTCAAGGCCCTTGAACAGATCCCTCTCGACACGGTCGCCAACGGCGCGCTCGATGTCCTTGCCCAGCCCCACATCTACGTGATGGCCGTCGGCGCCGGAATGAAGTACGGCTACGCCTACCTTCGCGACGTACGCGACCGCCGGAACAACCGCCGTAGGCACTCCGAGCCGGGACGCAAGCACGACCTGAGCTAGCTAGGCCGGCGGCGCCCCGCGGAGGTGACGCAGGAGCTGCTCCAAGGCGGACCAGCTCTCAGCGGTCTCGCCATCGCCGAGAGCGTAGTAGAAGCCCGGACGGGCGCTCGACCCCAGTGGCATCGGACGGTCCTTGAGCGGCGTCCTGCTCGCGGTGTCACGCCCCGCCTCCTGGACCTCCGCGGGGCCCAGCACGAAGGCGTAGGGCAGCGGAGGGCGTTCGAAGTGCGGCGGAGCGCTCAGGTCCCGGCGCGCCTCGCGCAACTGACACAGCATGGTCGTGAGTCCGTGCCGGGTCACCAGCTCGTCGGCCAGTTCCGGCAGCGCTTCCAGGGGGAGCTCCTCATCGGGGCCGTAGCCCAGGGCGAGGGTGACGTCCTCCTCCACACCCTCCGGGGTGCGGATCACGCGCAGGGTGGCGCCGGCGGGCCGGTCCGGGTTGCCGACGACCACTGTCCAGGTGGATCGGGGGGCGCGCTCGTAGGCCAGCTCGGTCAGCTGCCGTCGCGACCAGGTCAGCCCGGCCGGCTCCGAGGTTCCCCAGCCGGCCGGCGGCCCACCGGTCAGTGTCTGCCACGCCGCTTCCAGCGCGCCGCCGAGAACGAGGTCCGCCACGGGGCGGTGCAGAGTGCGGAAGGAGAGGATGAGCTGACGCTCGTCGGTGGGCCCGTTCTCCGTGAAGGTGTCCGCCACCGGACTCTCGCCGCTCTCGTCCCGGGCCGGGGTGAAGGCGTCGTCCTGCCAGGTCAGTACCGCGCCCGTCAGTCCGTCGTAGTAGCCGCACCGCTCGTCCTGCACCACCCAGCGCGAGGGCAGGGATTGCAGCAGCATGTGGGTGGGCGGGGAGAGACGGCAGTGCGGCGGGGTGACGATCTGCAAGGACCGGTCACTTTCCACGGTGGCCCGCAGTACCTCGGAGAGCCAGCTCGTCATGGGGACCACCGGGCGGTCCTGGAGTACGACCGCGGCCGCGTCGGTGAGCATGTCGACGGACGGCTGGGCGGCGGCGGGGGCAGGTACGGCGGTGATGCCCGAGACGTCGACCGGGCGGGCCGAACCGACGGTGCCGGGGGCGTCCGGCGGCCAGACCCTGCCGCCCAAGAGCATGGTCATACGTGCGGCGAACGCACCCGCGAGCTGCTCCGCCTGGGAACGCCCGCGGCGGCGCGGGCCTCGACCCACCATGCCGGGCCGTCGCCCGATGGCTCGGCGCCGGGCCCCAGCAGCCGGGCCGCCTCGCCGGGCACCTGGAGCATCAGCGGCACCTCGATCGAGACGAGCGGCCGTCCCTCGGCGTCGCACAGTTGGACCACGGCGCCCTCGCCGGCGGTCTCGACCCGCAGGTCCGGCCCGCCCGCGTGCAGCCCGCCAGGACGGCCGGCGCGTCCGGCATGCGCTCGGTGAGCGCGATCACGTCCTTGGTCATGCCACATCCCCCTGCTCATACGCCCACGTCGCTTGAATTTTCGACGCCCGGCTCTCTGACGCAGCCGGCTGGATTTCCCCAACCGCGGCCTTCAACAGCGACCTTGACGCTGTCGGTTGCCTAACCCCACGCCGTATCAGTGAGGTCCGGTCCAAGCCCGTCAATGATGTCGGGAGCCTGGAGTCCGTAGCCCTCCGCCAGCCCGTAGTACGTCGGCTCACCAGGTTCCGCCGGGATTCCGAGCACCCGTTCAAGTTCCTGGATTGCCGAAGCGAGCCGCGGTGCATTGTTGGCCTGGATGGCAGGGTGGGGTTCGCCTCGGAAATCGCACTGCCCCCAAATATCGTGGTGTACGGACAATTCAATCCAGAGGTCCGTCTCTTGAGGGGCCACGATGAGTTCCACGAGACGGTACTCACTGTGTCGTTCTCCGTCCGCGTCGAACCAAGCGCCCGGCCCAAGCACGAGGATTCCACCGATCTCTGCCTGCGGGTGACCGGTCGGTCGACAGGCGCGGATTGCGTCGGGCAGTGCGGGTGCGTCGAGTGAACGCGTGGTCAGGCGGCTGTGAACGCCGAGGCCGCCCCTACCGGTCTGGAACCAGTCCCACTCAAGTGAAGCCGGCACCAGCAAGGCGTGCTTCTCCAGCACCGCACACATGCGCGACGCGGTCATGAGCGCGAACTCGAGACCGGGCTCTTCGACGTCCTCCAGGTTCCAGGACCACGAGCCGCTCTCTTTGGGTGCGCGCATCAGCATGGTCGGCAAACTCCTCAAGGTTTGACTGCATTGGTCGGATAGATGGTGACAGACCCGTCATCGAAGCCTGATGCACAGCCGGGATCATGTTTTTCTGCTTCACCTGGAAAAGGAGACCCTCAGGTTTCTTGAACCCCGGGATATCAGAAGATCAGCCGCTGGAAATGTACTCCGCAACGGTACTCCGCAACGGCCGCCCTGTGTTCGGACTTCTTCAGCTGCGTCAGCATACGGCCCTGATCCACTGGCGGAACTTTGAGGTCAGTGAGAGCGGCAGCAACGGTGGCCTCGTGCGCAGGGTCCATGGGTCCACTGGGCTGCTGGCCTATCCGGTCGCGTTCCAGAACGACCCCGGGCTGCAGCTCCGGTATGTCAAGGCCGCTGCCCGGGCCGTCGCCGGTACCGCCCCCGTCACCCGAGGACGGGCCGTCGGCACCTCCGGTGGCGCTCGGCGGCTTCCCGCCGTCGCCGTGGCCGTCCGCGGCGTGACCGGAGTGTCCCGGGGCGTCGGGGCCGCCTTCGCCGGGGGTGTGCGAGCCACCATTTCCGCCTGATGGGCGAGGCGAGTCCGCACCGCTGCACGCGGCGGGCCTTGCGCTGGGCCGGCCGGTACCGCGGGGATGCCCCGGGCGCCGTCGAGCGATCGGCAGCGGGCGAGGAACTGGTGGTGGACTGCGGGGACGGTGGTCACGCGCAGGGTGTAGCCCTGGCCGCGCCGTACGGTCATGCCTTGGTCGAGCGCGGCCTGCTCGGCGGGCTCCAGGTCGGTGGTGCGGGAGGTGGTCGGCGACCTTGCCCGGCATGTCGAGGGTGACCGGCAGCTCCGCCTGTCTGTCGTCAAACCCCGTCAGCACGAGCACGCGTGGGAGATCCGGGACGCGTACGAATACCACGAGTACGACGACGCGGAGTGGGGGCGGAAGTTCCGGACATTCCTGCACGGCCGGGCCCGGACGCGCAGGGGGCCGGCCAGGGCGGTGATGAACTCGCGGGCCCTCGTAGAGGTCAGCCGCTTCGGGGCCCCGTCGCGCACCGCTTCCGGGGAGTGCACTGGGCGGTGGAACCGGATGCCCGGCACGAGAACGGATCGGCCCTGCGGTCAGGATCGGGCTGGGTGTCTCGCGCGCTCAGCCCGATCCCAACGCTCTATGAGGCTCTTGCGGTAGTCAGGAGGAACGGGTCGTATTCGTCCACCTGCGACGGTCGAAACGACATGGGGACCGAGCTCTCCGCAGCGGGCTGGAAGCAGGTGACGGCAAAGTCGATGTCCTTGGCGGTACCCAAACGGGATTCGGCCGGGTTGCCAGTGTCTGCAAAGGAGACCCTGCCCAGGTCAACCGGGATGTTGTCCCACGAACCGCCTCCCGGCGAGACATCGCAGGAGGTGTTGGTGAGTTCGCCGGTGAACAGCGTGCCGCCGTCCGCTGCCTGAGCGCAGGGCGCCACGACCAACACGGTGCCGAGGGCGAGAAGAGCCGGTGCCAGGATTCTTGTGATCACGGATTGACCAACGAGTCTCCCCACCGGGCGTCACTCACCGCCACCAGCCAACCTCTGCGGGCGCTTTGCTGCGGCATTCGAGCTCGCCGGCGGTTCCCGAAGTCGGCACTGGCAAGAAGTGCAGAATCCTGCGCAGCATCTTGGCTGCCACGGACGGTCACCGAGCTCTTTCAGAGTGGCCAATGATCGGGTGACGGGCCAGCGTCCCGCAACTAACAAGGCTCCGGTGCCGTTGAGAGAGATGCTCGACGTCTCAACTCAACAGCTCAGAAGCCTCGTTGGTTGCCCGACCTGCCGCACTCGACCTGCCTCATGCTCTGGTCGAGTGGGTATCGATGCTCATCGTCACCCGTGAGGGTGACCGACGCTGCAAGCTCCCGCCCCACCAGCGCGCCCTCGTCGGCCTGGTCTCAGGTCGTGGCCGACCCCACCGGCAAGCTGCTGTGGATCTCACCCGCGCTGCCCGGTCGCACCCACGACCTGACCGCGGCCCGCACCCACCGCATCATCCGGATCTGCGAACGCCAGGGCGTCCCCGTGCTCGCCGCCCGCGTTTACCCCAACCGGATGACAACCATCGCCGCGGCCATCCTCACCCTGGAACGTCAACGCTCATGAATCTCATGGCCGTTCCAGAGTGAGGACGGATCGGCAATGGTCGTCATCCGGTTGGGAACCGTCTCACGACCAGACAAGTCGACCTTCGGTGAACCGACAGACCGGGTAGCTGCCATCGGCGATCCTCGTCAGCGTCTCCGCTACGGAGTCGAAGTAGTGGGCCATCGATTCGTACTCGCCCGTGACCGTGATCTCACCCACGAACCAACGGCCGACGCGCCCGTCCCGCGCATCGATGAACTTTCCCGTCCAGCCGTCCTGGTCCGACAGGAACGGGATCCACTCGTTACGCCAGAACGGATTGTCCGGCTGGTCCGGAGGGTCGAATCCACCGGGCATGGAGCGGTTCGCGTAGAGCCTCTCCATCGCCCGGATGCCCAGAAAGAAGCTTCCCTCGTCGGGGAACCCGTCGAAGCCGCAGCATGCCACTTCGTCGTCGACGTCTTCCTCCGGCAGATCCAGATTGTTCTGCAACAGCCACGTCCGCAGGTCCCCATGCAGGGAGATCCCCATCCGTTCCTCGGCTGCCGCGAGCATCTGCTCCGTAGCGGGCCCTGGCAGATCTGCGTGATCGGCCGGCGCGTGCTCCCGAAGAAGGCTCATCACACGCGACCAACTCTCAGCCACACTCATCGCCCTCTGCCCTCCGTCCTCTCTACAGGGATGTCTCCGTCCGACTACGCGCGCCACTGCGGAGGTTGGAAGTATCGGCCGGAGTACCTTGCAGGGATGGTACTTCGAGCGTGTGTTCCATCCCTCCCCACGATCATCTTCCGCCCCGAAGCGCAGGGGCGGCCACTCAGCGAAGTGACCGCCCGCAACCTTTCACAGACAACCCACTGTGCCCGGCGGGCCCAGCCGAGGAGCTCCCAGGACTCACACGAGGGTCACGGCATCACCCTGGGGTGGCGAAGCTGAAGACGCTCACTCTCATAGATGTTCATCCGTGAGAGTTCTGCGAGAGCCCCCGAAGTGATCACGTTTCTGCAGGTCGTCGTTCGTTGAAGCCTCTCGGAAGCTGCATGTTGTGCGAGGCACTGCTGAGAGGATTCCCGGATGGATCTCGCACCCGATCGGGCCGCATTGGCGGTATGACGTCACGAATGCCCGAACTGCGACGCGCCCGCCGGCTCCGCCTGCCGCACCCGCGGCGGGAAGGCGGGAAGACTGCCGTCGAGGACCACACTCGAACTTCGATGTCACACGTTCAAGAATCGATGACACAGAAGACTCGCCGGGTCGTTCACGGGCCGCCTCCTGTCGCCTGGCGCTCCGGGCTCGGTCCTGACCTGTCTTCGGGGGTGAACTCCATCAGGAGCAGGGCGGAGTCGTCGTCGTGCGGCGCACCCGTGAAGGCGGCCACGTCGGCCCGCAGCCGGCCCAGGGCCGCCTCGGGGTCTGCTTCCTTGAGTACCGGCCCCGCTCGCTCACTCACCGGGTAGAAGTGTCCCGCACTGTCCCGTGCCTCGCTCAGGCCGTCGGTGTAGAAGAGGATCCGGTCCCCGGCGTGCAGGGTCAGCTGTGTGACGCTGTCCTGCTGATCGCCGGGTTCCGTCAGCGCGGAGAGTCCGAACGGTGGCAGCGGGACGGCCGATTCGAGGAGCGTGATCCTGCCGTCGGAAGTGAGCAGCAGCGGTGCGGGATGACCGTGGTTCAACACGACGAGGTCTCCGACGGGGCTGATCTGAGCGATGAGGCCGGTAACGAAACGCTCGCCGTCGGTCCTGCGCTCCAGAGCCCCTTCGATGCGGCGGCCGACGTCCGACAGGTCGACGAGCTCGGGCGCGGCCTCCCGGAACGCGGCCAGAACCACGGCGGCGCAACGTACGGTGCCGAGTCCCTTGCCCTGGACGTCGGCGATGACGAGGCGGACGCCGTGCGGGGAGGGCACCGCCTCGTACAAATCCCCTCCGACACGGGTGGCGTGACTGGCCGAGACGTACGAGGCGGCCAGACGAACGGGACCCATCGTCGGCGGGACGGGGACGAAGAGCACGTCCTCCAGCGTCTTCGCCACTTCCTGCACGTCCACGAGGCGCCGTTCGGTCCGCAGCCTGGACCGCGCCGCGTAGGCAGCTGCCAGTGTGACGTAGGCGATGGCCACCAGTGCGACATGCATCCGCAAGGCGCCGAACCGGTCCGCCTTCGCCGCGAAAGCGAGGCACAGAGCGATGGCCACGCCCCCCATGGCGAGGACGTTTCGTACGGTTCCCCGCGCGGCCGTGATCGCCGGCCCCGCGGCGTACACCGGCAGCAGGTTGTACTCCGGACCCGTGACCGCGTCCACGACAGCGACGCCCAGCATGGTCGCCAGCGGCAGCGCGATCGGTGAAGCAACCGCCGCCCTCATCCGGCGCAGCACCACAGCCGTACCTCCCGGGCTCACCCGCCTGTGGCTTCCGCTGTCCGCCCAGCCCGGGAGGACACCAGAGGGGCGGGGCCGCGCGGCCGCCTGCCGACCTGCCTGCCGGCTTCAGCATACGAAGGGCATCACGAATACATGGTGAGGAACCGGGCGCGCCGGGGTGTCGTCGTGGTGGCCGAGCATGCGGGCGATCACGGGTGCGCGGGCCTGGAGAACGCGGTGGCGGATGGCCGCCGCGCGTCCTCGCCGGGTGGGGGAGCCCAGGTGGTGTTGGACGACTCTCTGCGTGAGCACGTACGTGGGGGTTCGCGACGCTCTCGGGACGTGCTGCTGGTGGAGCGTCAGCTTCAGCGAGGTCGGCTCGCTTGTCCGGTCTGTGGTGCGGTCCTGGCGCCGTAGGAGCACGGCCGGGCCCGGGAAGTACGGGGTGATCTGGGGGCGAGGCTGTTTCTGCGGCCTCGCCGTACGCGTTGCTCGGGCTGCGGCGTCACGCACGTGCTGCCGACTCCCACACCGGTCGACTCGAGTGGGCCGAAGCCCGCATCGAGGCCCTCGAACTCCACGCACACGACACCCTCAAGCCCGCGACCGCGCTCTACAGCGCAGCACTCACCGAGGCACCGCCGGCTCGGCCACCAGATGATGAGGATCGTGGCCTGGACCCGGCCCGGGCGGCCCAACTGGATCTGCTGGGCGGGCGACTGCCGGGCGTACGGAGTTGATCCGCAGACGGGGGTGCCGACCGCGTGCACGAGCGACCGCACCACGGCCACCTGCCTGGTGAGCAAGCGGGTCGACCCTCAGGCCGCCGCGCCGTTCGCGTCCCGGATCCGCACCTCGCCGGCCGATGCCACCCCCAGGGCGATGGACCAGCTGTACGTTCCCGCCGGGCACCTCGTGATCCTCACGTCCGACGGCGTACACGACCAGGTCGCCGCAGACGCAAGAGAAAGCCTGGTACGGGAACACCAGCATGATCCACGGGCCCTGGTCGTCTCGCTGGTGGCCGCGGCCGCGCCCGACGAAGAGGGGTACCACGACGATGCGACCGCTGTAGTCCTGGCACCGGCGTGACGTCCATCGGCGTTGGCTTCCGCCTTGATGGGGATCCTTGAGAATCTTCAACCCCTGCTCGGCGTGCCATCAGACCTGATCGACGGATCTCCCCGGCCATTCCGAGCCTGTCTTGGGACGGGGCACCCAGGGCAAGGGACCGCCCGATGGCCCGTCAGGGTCCGGGTGGTGTAGTTGCACATGCCGTAGCGGCATGTGGTGTCGTCGAGGGCACCACAGCACGAAAGGCCCTGTCTGCGATGTACCCCTCCGCCACGCCTCCCCGCGAGGTCAAGATCGGCGATGCCGCCGCCTTCGCCGGAACCACCCCGCGCGCCATTCGCCACTACCACCAGATCGGTCTGCTGCCGGAGCCCGAGCGAGGCGGAGACGGACGCCGCCGCTACGGCTACGACGACATGATCCGCCTGCTGTGGATCCGCAAGATGTCCGAAGCCGGCATCAGCCTGGACGACATGCGCGCCGCCTTCGACGAAGCCCGGGACGTCGAGGATGTCCTGGGCCGGCTGGAGGAGACCCTGGCCGCCCAGGAGGCCGACATCAAGCGTCAGCGCGCGGCAGTCCAGCGCCTGCGCGCCGTGGGCAGCCCACTGGGCCTGCTCTCCCCGTTGGTCACGGACCGGCTCAGCCACCTGCCTGCCGGCGCACTGCGCCCCTCCGACCTGGACACCCTGCTGGTCACGGAACGGATCTTCGGGCCGCTGGGAGCCGCAATCCAGGCCAGCGTGTTCATCACCCTGGCCACCCATCCCGACCTACGGGCCGAGGCAGACCGCCTCGACGCGGCCGACGCCGCCCTCGACGACACCGTCGACCCCCACGACCCGCGGGTCGATGAACTCGCCGCGCAGCACTGCGCCCACCACGAGGCCCTGCACCAGGCCATTGAAGCGGCCGGACTGGAGGTGGCCGAGGAGAAGCTCTTCGATATCTACGACGCCGAGGCGAGCGGGGAGGACGACGTCGAGATGAGTGCCTTCGAAGCGGTGACCAAGATGCCCTACGGCTTCTCCCCGGCCCGGACGCGGTGCATGGAACTCACGGCACGACTCCTTTACGGGGACCTCTCCGCAGGCAGCTGAGCGAGGTCAACCTCGACATGGCTGCCCGCCTCAACCTCTCGCAGACCGCGCTGCCCGGCCCCCGCACTGCGGGCGAGGGAGAACGCCGGGCTCATCGACCTGCCCCTGACCCGGTCGACCAGCGAGCTGGGGTCCCCAAGAACTCGTAACACGATCATGATCGCGCGCTCTTGAGGTGTCTGAAGCGGATGAGGCTGCAGGCGAGGGGGATGAAGGCGTCGTGGAGTTCGGTGCGGCGTTCCCAGCGGACGGCGAGGCGTTTGAAGTGGTGGGGGGAGGGCGAAGGTCTGCTCGACGACGTAGCGGAGTTTGCCCAGGCCCTTGATGTTCGGGCAGCCCCTCCGCGAGATGACGGGTAGGATCCTGCGCTTGCGCAGTGCGTCGCGGTTCGGGTTGGAGTTGTAGCCCTTGTCGCCGAGCAGGGCTTCGGGCCGTCTGCGGGGCCGGCCGGGGCGGCCTGCGACGGGTGGGATGCCGTCGATCAGGGCGAGGGTTTGGGTGACGTCGTTGACGTTCGCCGCAGTCGTGATGACCTTGAGCGGGGTGCCGCGTCCGTCGCAGATCAGGTGGTGTTTGCTGCCCGGTTTCCGCCGGTCGACCGGCGACGGACCGGTGTCGGCGCCCCCTTCTTCGCGCGGACATGAGAACCGTCCACGCACGCGTGACCAGTCGAGCTCCCCGGCCGCGTTCAGCTCCGCGAGCAGGACCCGGTGCAACTGGTCGAAGACCCCCGCCTTCTGCTCAGCGAGTGGGGACAGGTGTCCGCGATGAGGTCCTCGCCACCGGCATTCTCGACCGCCTCCTCCACCACTGCGACGTGATCTCCATCAACGGACCCAGCTACCGGCTCAGGAACCGGCTCAAGGCCATCGAACAGGACACCGACGTGGCCTGGACAGGCCGCGTCGACTCGGCGGCCGGGGCACGATCAGTCGTCTTCGAGTCGCTGGAAGACCGTGGAGAACTCGTCGTTCTCGATCAGTCCAGCAATCACCTGGGTCATGCTGTCGATGCCGGGATCCCGGACGATCAGGCCGTCCGACACCCAGAAGTAGCGGCCGCCGAGAGCCTCGTCGGTTCCTGCCCAGGTCTGCATCAAGCGTTCGACCTCAGCCACCGTGAAGACGGTCGCACTCCACCGGGAGCCGTCCTCGAGGTCCACGAAGACATCGACGTTGCACACCAAGTCCAAGTTCTCACCTGTGCTGGGCAGGAACGAGGCCTCGAAGACCTCCGCGCGAACCCGGTACCACGGACCGTCCCAACCTCGTCTGACCGAACCAGGTGATGCGCTGTGACTCATCGTGCGAGTGTCTCCGGCCGGCCTGCCGATCTCAACCAGGTTCCTCAGCCGTGCTCCTGCCCGCGACACAACTGGAAACGTTCATCCGTACGCGACTGGGGAGCTTAGGTCGTACGCCGACAACAGTCTTCGCGCCATCGCACGTGACCTTAAGCTCAGCCGCGGAACGGTCAACCGCTTCGCAATCGCCGCGGACGTCGATGAACTCCTCATCGCAGCCATCCACCGGCCCACCCTGATCGACGATTACCGCCTCTACCCGCACCATCGCTGGTTGGAGGGCTGCACCAACGCCTCCGCGCTCACACGGGAAATCCAGCGGCTGGGCCCGCAGCGACGTCACCACCGTCCGCCGGCGCCTGAATCCTTACCGCAACGGCGCGATCCCGGCGACCGCTCCCTCGCCACACCTGACCGTCCGCAGGATCACCGACTGGATCATGCGCCGCCCCGAGCACCTCACCGATCTTGAGCAAAAGAGTCTCGACGAGCTGTGCGAGCGCAACCGCGCGCTGGCGACGACCGTCGAGTACGCACGCCGCCTGGCGCGGATGATCCGCACCCGCCGCAGCGAACACCTCGCCCTCGACGTCCGGATCGCCGATGTCCGCCTCGACGGCCAACGCGAACTCCGAACCCTGGCCAACGACATGCGACGCGACCGCGCAGCCATCAAGGCCGCCCTCGCCACGACCTACACGTCGGGAGCAGTCGAGGGCAACGTCACCAGGATCAAGCTAGCGGCAGCGTCTGGCCGTCCCGCTCGCGTTGGACGTGATTGTTCGGCAACGAGTTTGCCGTGGAGGTGGGTGACGCTGGTGCATCCTTCGGCGAATCGGCGCTCCAGGTAGGGCTTGTAGGGGTCCAGCCTGTTGTGACGGGGCCGGTTCTCACGGATGGTGTCCTGCCAGCATGCGGCCTTCGCACACCTGAGTACGGTGTTGAGGCCCCAGCCCAGGTGCCGGGCAATCACCCGGCGTGAGAACCGGAGCGCCGACCCCTCTCATCAAATCGAGCAGTTTTACGATGCAGGGGTGACCGGCGAGAGCACTTTCCCCGACGACCTCCTCCAGCTCCAGGAGCGCCCACGCCGAACACCGCGCCCACCTCGCCGACCTGCCCTGGAGCTTGGAACCCATCGCGGGTTGGACGCGCGGCGAAAGGTTCTCCCACCGCGGCGACGTCCCCGACAACCTCGGCTGGCCGAGGCGGCGTAAACGACATGCAGGACCCCCTGCTGCCCGTGCCCCCGGCCCTGGACCAGCTCCTGGTCATACGCCGCTGGCTGGAGCTCACCCTTGCCCGCGTCGACGAACGGATCACCGCGGTTCGCACCGTCGACGAACAGCGCGCCCACCGCCTACCGCCACCGGAACCGCCCCGCTGGTGGATCGAATACGGCATCGGCGCCGACCGACGGTCCGACCGCGTCCACACCGGCGCCTGCAATGTCACCAGCCGCGGCCGCTCCGCCACCCGCGACATGATCCTGGAGGTACTGCTCCACCGACCGGTCGATCTGGCGGATCGCCGGCGCGAGGGGAATGGTCTGCTCGAAGTGCTCGCGGCCCTGCTGGCCGCGTTCGACCTGAGTGTGGTTGACCTGGTGGTTTATGCGAATCGCCGAGCGTCACGCTTGTCACCAAGCAGTTGCGCGGGCAGTGGATCACCACGCGTGGCGTCGAGGCCGTCGCGACTGCTTGGTGTCGGCGATGGATGCCCCTGAACGTCATGGCGACCTGATTCCGCTGGGGCCGTGGGGTGAGCGCGGACGGGTCCGGGGCTCGCGGATTGCGGTCGCTTACCCCGCTCCGGCGCATGCCTCCGCCTCTGCCAGGTACCGCGCCACCGGGCCCAGGGTCAGCATTCCGCTGGCGGCGCCGGCGTGTTCTGCGGAGGCATCACGCAGGGCAGCCGCAGCGTGGGCGGCGATTCCGCGTTCTCCGAGGCGTACGGCGGCGCGGGCGGTCAGGCACCACATGGCTTCCTGCATGTGGTCACGCGGTGGTTCGGGCGCCGCGGTGAGGGCGGTACGGGCCTGCTCGCCCCGGTTCTGGGCGAGCAGCACGAGGGGTCGCGTCCAGGGCCTGTACGGGCCCCAGTCGAGGTGCGGGTCGGTGGGCGCGGGCCGGTCGTGCAGCAGGCGCAGTCCCAATAGGGCGAGCGGGAAAAGGCCGCGGTGCAGCCCCGGCATTCCGGCCGTCCGGAGGGTGTCCTCGGCAGTGCGGTAGTGCGCTGCTGCCGTGGCGGCGGTCGGCCCGCCGGGTTCGGTGCTGCGGGCGGCCGTGGCCCGGGCTCTGAACCAAGCGGTGAGGACGGGGACGAGGGGCGCTTCGGTGGTGGCGGCGAGCTGGTCGGCTGCATTGGCGTGCGAGGTCGCGGCGTCGAGGTTGCCGAGGGCCGAGGCGGATTGTAGGCGGACGAGTCGGCCGAGTACGGCGAAGTTCGGCAGCTCGTGCCGGGTCGCCAGGTCGAGGATCTCGGCGCCGATCCGGTCCCGTGCCGCGGCGAGCCCGGGGCGGGTGAAGGACTGAAGGAACATCCCGTTGAGGGCGAAGGCCAGCAGGGCCGGATCGGCCAGATCCCGTGCCAGCTCCTCGGCCTGACGCGCCGCCTGCTGCGCGTGCTCCAGCTCGGTCCCGGACAGATCGGCGCTGCGGCTCTCGACGGCGACCGTGGCCAGGAGGCGGGAACGCAGTTCGGCGGGGCCCTCTGCGCCGAGCCCGGTGAGGGTGCGCTCGGCAGCCGCGACGACGGCGCGGGACTGTTCGGGGTCGTCGGCCCGGCTCCAGATGGCGGGGACGTCGTAGGCGCCGATGATCCGGGCGGTCAGGCAGAGGTCTCCCGTGCGTTCCGCAGCCTGGATGGCGACGAGGCGGTCGCGCCGCGAGTGGACGAGGGCGTCGCCGCCCGCCAGTGCGAGGGTGCGGGCCAGATCCACGGTGGTGCGCGGGCCGAGCCGGACACCAGGGCCGGTCCACGAGGTCCGTGCGTCTTCGGGAGGCGCGGTCCCGTTGAGGATGTCCGTCTCCAGGCGCTGGAGGTCGGCACTGGGGTCGAGTCCGAGTTGGTCGACGAGCATCGTGCGGGCGCGGCGGAGGGTGGCAAGCGCGCCGGCCTGGCGGCCCGCGCGGTACAGCGCGCGGGCAAGGAGCCCCCAGGCCGGCTCGCGCCACGGGTGTTCGGCGACATGGGCACCCAGTTCGGCGACGAGATCCGCCCCTTCCCCGGAGTCGAGGAGGATGCGGGCGCCCAGTTCCACCCCCTCCAACCTCAATTCCTCCAGCCTGGTCCGCTCGCGCTGCGCCCATGCGGACCCGGTCACATCGGCGTAGGCGGGTCCGCGCCAGGCCGCGAGTGCCGCGCCGAGGTCGGTCACCGCGGCGGGGTTGCGGCGGGCTCGGGCCAGGGTGTCCTGGAACCGGTGGACGTCCACGTCCTCGCGCGGCAGACGCAGCGCGTAGCCGGGACCTTCGGTGACGATGACGCGCGGCGGATTGCGGGGCGGTCGGTCGGGTTCGAGGGCGCGGCGCAGCGCGGCGACGAAGGTACGCAAAGCGCCAACGGCGCGGGCAGGCGGATCGGTCCACAGGTCATTGACGAGGGTGTCGGTGGGGACCATCCGTCCCTCGGCCGCGACGAGCCGGGCGAGTACCTCACGATGGCGGGGTCCGCCCAGGTCAACCGGGCTGCCGTCTTCGCGGAGGGCCCGCACCACACCGAGCACATCGATTCGCATGACCCCATCCTCAGTGCCAGGGGCCGGCTGCGCCCAACCGTACTGATCGGTTGCTGATCGCCGTCGCCCAAGCTGATCCGGTCAAGTCCCCGACCCGCAAGGATGGTCCCTCATGACGCTCACCATTCCCGGCTTCGATCACATCCGCCTGCCCGGCGCGGACGGTGTGGAGCTGGCTGCAGCTGTCGGCGGCAGCGGCAGCCCGGTCGTGCTGTTGCACGGATTTCCCCAGACCCACCTGATGTGGCGACACGTCGCCGAGCGGCTCGCCGACGAGCACACGGTGATCTGTCCTGACCTGCGGGGCTACGGCGCCAGCGACAAGCCCGCGGCCACCGACCCCGATGTGTACGCCAAGCGCACCATGGCCGCCGACGTCGTGACCCTGGCGGCGGCGCTCGGCCACGAGCGCTTCGCCCTCGTCGGCCACGACCGGGGCGCCCTGGTCGCCTTCCGGGCAGGGTTGGACCACCCGGAGACCATCACGCACCTGGGCATCCTCGACATCGTGCCGACGCTCGACATGTGGAACGTCCTGCATGGCACCTCGGCGGCGGTCGGATACCACCTCTTCTTGATGGCGCAGCCGCCGGGCCTGCCGGAGGCGATGATCGCAGGCAGTGCGGACGCGTTCTTCGGCTCCTTCCTCGACGCCTGGGCCAACGACCCGACGGCCATGCCCGAAGAGGTGCGTGCCGAATACCTGAGCGCGAGCGCCGCGGCAGTGGCGTCGATCGTCGCGGACTACCGGGCCTCGGCGGACATCGACGTCACGCACGACCAGGCGGACCTGGACGCCGGGTCGCAGCTGGCCATGCCCGTGACGGTCGTCCAGCAGGACTGGGGCGCGCAGCTCGGCTACGACGCTGCCGGTGTGTGGAAGGCGTGGGCGCCGGACCTGGACCACCGGCTGACCCGCGCCGGGCACTTCATGGCCGAAGAGGCACCCGACGAGATCGCGGCGGCGATCCGGGGCCTGCTGGCCCGATGAGCCTCCTGCTCTCGACTCGTCGGCTGGGCCACGGTCGGTCGGCGAGCGTGTCGATGACCAGGCTCCAGCGGGCGGGGCTGGTGCTGTGGGCGGTGAGATACGCGGCGCGGCGATGGTCGGTGGCGACACCAAGCAGGCCGGCTACAGCAGCGGCAGCGCTTGCCGATCACGGTCACGGCGGGCAGAAAGCGTGATGAGGTGCTGCACAGCGCCAGCCGCCAGGCACCGAGCAGGGCGCCCAGCACGGGGATGATCGCAGTTGTCGCAGGATCCCCCTTGCTGGCCTCCTTCGGAACTACCGGATGAGTGCTCTGCCCGAGGCCGGTGTTATCAAACCGGATCAAAAACCCAGGCTCCGGTCGCGCGCCGCGGTTCCGAAGCCAGCCCGACGGTTCCCCGGCTTCGGGGCCAATTGGGAATCACACACGCCGCTGACCTGCGAGCTTCTCGCAGCCGCTGGTCAACTCGTGGATCGTAGACACAGACCATCGACAGGGCCCGCGCAGACCTGCACGTACGCGGACTCTGTCCACAAGTCGGGGCTCAGAGAGTGCTGTCGTGACGAGCAACGACACACAGCAGCCGGCCCCGGACCGCGGCAAGGTCCCGGCGGCCCTCGCACGGGCGGAACGCGAGGTCTCTACTCGGCCCGCACCGAAATCCGCAAAGGCTCAGATGGAGTTCCTCCTCATGCGCGCGAAGGGCTCGACCAAGGCCCTGGCCGAGCGTCTGGGCGTCTCGCGTCCACGGTGGAGCGCTACCGCGCCGGGACCCTGACGACCCCGCAGAAGCGTCTCCAGGCCGCCCTGGTGGAGGAGACCGAATCCGAGCGGCAACCGCAGGTCAGGGCCCAGTTACGCGAACAGGCATCCACCGCCAGCGGCATGATGGTGGACGTCACGGCGCACTTCGGATTCGTCGGCAAGGGCAGCTCGGACGACGAGCGCGAGCGCTCCATCACCACGGACATCTCACCCACCTACGCCAAGCAGATCCTGGAGCTCCAGGCGGCCGGAGCGACGGACGAGGGCCTGCATCCGCTCGTCGAGGCCATCACCGATATTGTGCCGACGCACGGTATTCGTCACACAGGCGCGCTTGTTGTTACCGGCGTAGGGAGTACGTGCGGTGCGACTGTTCGGCTTACCAAGCAGACCGGCGTGTGTCCCTCGGCGTAGCCCGCCCGAGACGCACTGCCGGGCCGCTCTGGTCGCCCCCCTGTTTCAGTTGTGAATTGTGGCGAGCCAGTCGGTCAGCAGGCTGTTGACCTCGTCGGGGCGCTCCTGCTGGATCCAGTGGCCGCAGCCTTTCAGGATGTGGGAGGCCGACAGACGGGGGAGGGTGGTGGGGTAGGCGTCGATGGCGTCGGACATCCAGGTGGTGGAGGCGTCCAAGGCACCACCGATGAACAGGGACGGCTGCGTGAGCGGGGCTCCGCGGTGCGGGGCGAGGTCTTCCCAGTCGCGGTCCATGTTGCGGTAGCGGTTGAGGGCGCCGGTCAGGCCGGTGCGCTCGAACTCCCCGGCGTAGATGTCAAGGTCGTCCTTGCTCAACCATGCCGGGAGCGGGCCGGTGGGGAACCGGTCGTGCAGCCGGCCTCCGCGGGCGACGAAGTGCGGGTCCGGGTCGTCCTCGGCGGGCATGGTGTCGGCGGACAGGGCCGTGTAGAAGCCCGCGAGCCAGTTCCGGACGTCGGGCTCGATCTCCGCCTCGGCGCGGCCGGGCTCCTGGAAGTAGGAGACGTAGAACTCCTGCTCGGGGCCGCCGATCTGGCCGAAGACGTCGGTGGGGCGGGGGCCGCCGGGCGGCGCGTAGGGGACGCTCAGCAGGCCGACGGCGCGGAAGATTCCGGGGTGGAGCAGTGCGGAGGTGGCGGCGATGTTGGAGCCCCAGTCGTGGCCGACGACCACCGCGTTCTCCTCGCCGAGGGCGTGCACGACGGCGACGTTGTCCTCCACCAGGTCGAGCATGCGGTACGCGTCGGTCGCGGCGGGCTGGGAGGAGCGACCGTAGCCGCGCACGTCGATCGCCACTGCCCGGTACCCGGCCGCGGCGAGGGCCGGGAGTTGGCGGCGCCAGGAGTACCAGGACTCGGGGAATCCGTGTACGAGCAGGACCAACGGGCCGGTGCCCTGCTCTACCAGGTGCAGGCGCCCGGCTGGGGACTCGACGGTGCGGTGGCGGAGTGCAGCGGTCTGCTCGGATCGCATGGGGACTTCTCCTCGGTTCGCGGGCGGTCGGCGGAACCCATCGATCATGCGGCGCCGCGGCCAGTCGACGCGATCGGTGTTGCCATTCTGGCAAGATGGCAGGACAGGGCGGTGAAGCGGTACGACGGGAAGGAACGGGGACGGTGGCAGGTGACGACGTGACCCGCATGTTGGCGGCGATGGGTCCGCGGCTGCGGGTCGTGCGCGAGCGCCGTGGCGTCACACTCGCCGATGTCAGCCGCGCGACCGGCATCTCGCCCAGCACGCTGTCGCGGATCGAGACCGGCCGGCGCAAGCCCACCCTGGAGGTGGTGCTGCATCTGGCGAAGGAATACGCAGTCGCCCTGGACGAGCTGACCGGCACCGCACCCGCCCGCGCCCCCGCCCCCGCCCCCGCGGCCGAGCCCCGCAGCACGTCGCCGCACAGGCTAGGCGACGACAAAACGGTGCTGCCGCTGACCCCGTACGTCGGCGGCCTGCACGCCCACAAGCACGTCCTGCCTGCCGCCGCAGAGTCACCCGGACGGCCCCGACAGGTGTCCCACGAGGGCTACGAGTGGCTGTGCGTCCTGTACGGGCGGCTGCGGCTCGCCCTCGGCAACCAGGACCTCGTCCTGACTGCCGGAGACGTCGTCGAGTTCGACACCCGTACCCCCCACGGAGTCGCAAACGCCGGATCCACCGGACCGGTCGAGTATCTGATCATGTTCGGGCCCCAAGGAGAACGTCCACGGCTACGCACCCCTCCAGCCGCCGCCCGCGGGACCGGTGACAGGCAGATTGCTGAATGAACAGTTGTGACAAGCCGCGTGCCTCGTCGGTGACAACCACGCTGCCTCGTTGGCGTCAGCGAGGCGGAGGCTATAGCGGACGTCGTCGGCCAGGACGGCGGTGCCGTCGTCGGCGCGGACCAAGAGCCCGACGCCGAGCAGGCCCGCGACGGTGCCCGCGGTCGGCTCCTCGGGGTCGGCGGAGACGGACCCCTCGTAGGACGCCTCGAACAGCACAGCCGCGTCCTCATCGCTGAGCACGTCGTGCCGGAGCGGCCGGTGGTGCGCGTCGTGTGGGTTGCGCCAGACGTCGGTTGCCCGGAAACGTCTGATCAGCCGCACTGCCGGTCACTGGACGACCGACGCTGGCGAGGCCCGCTCCCCGCACTACGCCGAGCCCAGGGAGTGGAAGCCGCGTGGAGGCTATTTCTTGGCCTCCACCTGCCGGTCGGCGGCGGACAGGATGCCGTTGACGACGCTGTCCACGTTCTCCATGGCAGGAGTGATGGGCGCGACACCGAAGATGATGCCGGTACCGCGCTTGCCGGGGTCGTTCGGATGCTTCGGGTGTTCGATCTCGTGGAGACCCCGAGCTTCGACGTATCGCCGGATGGCTTGCTGCGCCCCGGTCAGTGCCGCGCCCACCGCACTCGGTGTCGCATCGCGTCCCACGAGGACGAAGCTGAACTCATCGCCGCCGTGGCGGAAGCGGGAGACGTCGGCGTCCAGGCCCAGCACCGCCTGCTCGGCCATCGTCGACATCGCCGCGTACACCTCGTCGGCCCGCTGCCTGCCCCGCTCCTTCGTCAGTCCGCCCAGATTGCGCAGGTCGACCTCGACATAGACGCCCCTGGCACCGGTCTTGGCCAGGTGTCGGACGGCATTGCTCAGCGTGAGGCGCCGATCGGCCGCCTTGTCGAACCCGGTGAGCTCGTCGACCTCGTCCGCGCCGCTGCCGGCCAGCAGCTCGGCGGCGCCGTCCGGAGAGAGCCCGTAGGTGTCCACAGCCGTCCTGAGGAAGTTCTCCTTGCGTTCCTGGGCGGAACTCTTGAAGGCGGTTCCCCGGCCGTGGCTCGGCGTGGCAGGTGCCTCTCGTTCCTCGTCGGCAGGAACGTCGGCGGACTTGATCGGACGGATGTCGTAGCGGATTCCGCTCCCCTTCTCGGCGAGGTCGCGCTGGTACTTCGGGTGTGCGACCTCGTCGAGACCGCCGACCGTGGCCTGCCTCTGGATCTCTGCCTGAGCGGCCATCAACCGTGCCTCGATGTGGCTGCGCCGCACCTCGTCGCCGACAACGACGAACTCCAGGTTGGGACCGAATCGGAATTTCGAGACGCTTCCGCCGACCTCGTCCATGGCCGACGAAACACAGCGCGTGAAGGTGTCGAGCACGCTGTCGGCGCCGTTGTGTCCCATCAGCGCGTTCAGGCCGCCGAGGTTGCGCACCGACACACTCACCGTGAACGCGCCGGCCGTGCGCTCGGACGTCCCGCGCACCCGCAAAGCCTCCGCCGCTCGCACCTGCTCGGCGGCGCGTCGCATGGTCGCGTCGTAGTCGGAGGGCTTCTCGAAGTCGCTCTGCAAGCCGCCGACCGCGGTGACATGGAGGTCGTGTGCCTGAGCAGGGGACAGATTGTTCCGATCCCCGGTGGCCAGCCGGTGGAACTCCTCCTGTCGCACCTCCGACTCTTTCGGAAAGGGCTTGTCCCGGGCCTGACCGACCATGCGCGCCACAGCGGTGTTACCCGCCGCGCGCTGCAGCGCCAGGATTCCGGCAGCGGGCCCCGGCAGTCGGGGACGCTGCAGGTGCTCAGGGCCGTCGGCCCTGTCTCTCTCTTCTTTTCGCACGTGCAAGAGCACTCCCGTGATGGTCGACACCACATCACTACCGATGGACGCCGTCCCAGGGGAAGGACCGGGAAGGCACCCATGAGAGCAGCAAGGGCACGCTTTTCCATCACCGCAGCCCCGCAACCCCGAGGATGTGAGGCGCGCGGGGCTGCGGTGATACGGGGCTCCAGGGAGTGTGCCGATCGGCAAAAATCTCGGGAGAGGGCGGCGTGACCCAGTCACTCGTCCGGCGGGCTGGGTTGAGAGGACCTGTGTCGTTAGGGAGGCCCTTGCGTGATACCCCCAACGATCACAGATGGTGATGGCGAACCGATGCTTGCTCAGGAATAGGTGACAGTCGATTACGCGATCACACCAGGACCGAAGTCGTAAGACCCGCCTTCGCGTCGTACGAGCCGCCGACACTGGGACCTTCTGCTCGCGGTCCTTAGCCGACGGGGCGGAGCGGTACTGGTCGGCCGCGACCTCTACAAGGAGGCCCACCCCCAGTACGACGCCCTCATGCGCGAGAACGACCTCACGTCCGGTGTCCGGGCACGTCCCGACGTCCTGCGATGGGAGGCCGAGGTCGAGGCGCACGTACGCCTCAACCGCTTCGACGCGGTCCTGGAAGCCCCCATCGCCGACCTGGCCGAGGCCATCGCGACGGTCCGCGTCTGGCGCGCGGCGGCAGAGGGTTGTCCCGTAACCGATCTTTGGCAGCGCGAGAGTGGCTGGCCGGGATCGCATCCCAGGTTCCCTTTGGGGAGGCACTGACCTCGGTTCACCCCTGCGACCGCACGACACGGCAGCGGGTGGCAGACACCTCCTCCCGACAACGTGCGGACCTCCCGACCTGGGGAGATGAGCCGGGCCCCTGTTATCGTGCGCCGATGTCAACGATCAAACAGTTCCAAGTGACCTTCGACTGCGCGGAGCCTGCGCGCCTCGCCGCCTTCTGGTGCGAGGTGCTGGGGTACGTCGTACCGACGGTCCCGGAGGGCTTTGCCACGTGGGAGGAGTACCACCGCTCGCTGCCGCCCGAGGATGAGATCTACTTCGCGTGCACTGATCCCTCGGGTGTGAGCCCACGCTTGCTCTTCCAGCGAGTTCCCGAAGGCAAGGTCGTCAAGAACCGGGTGCATCTCGATGTGCGGGCCGGCGCCGGGCTCGTGGGTGAGGAGCGCCTGGCCACACTCGAGGCCGAATGCGCGCGGCTGATGGCGCTCGGCGCGAAACACGTGCTGACGCAGCGCGCCGATGGCGTCAACGAGTCGTGCATCACGATGCAGGACATCGAGGGCAACGAGTTCTGCCTCGCCTGATTCTCCTCCGAGACTGCGAGGTGGGGAGCCGTCTCCGGCCTTGGGGAACAGCGGGGCAGCCGATATCGGCTGCCCCGCTGTTCCCCAAGGCCGGTCTCCCGCGGGCCTCTCAGGTCCCGCATGCGGCGGGAGTCATCCCGTGAGGGCGAGGTTGTGCAGGCGGGCAACCGTGCATCGCGTGGCGTACACCGTCGCCTCTCAAGCAGCAGTCGCGCAGGATCTTCCAGGTCTTCATACGGGCGAAGGCGTGCTCGACGCGGGCGCGAATCCGTTTGCGGCTCTTGTTGTGGGCCTCCTTCCAGTCGGGCAGTTCCTCGCCCTTGCGTCGGCGGTGCGGCATGATCAGCCCGGTGCCCAGGTAGCCGCCGTCCGCGATCGTCGTAGTGTTGCCGACCGCCCGCTTGGCATCGGACTCGACCCAGGCCAGGCAGTCGTTGCGGTTCCCCGGCAGCGGCCGGCCGACCACCACGACCAAGCGGGTGTCGGCGTCGATGACCACCTGGTGGTTCGTCGAGTAGCGATAGTTCTTCGACTGCTCGGCGGCCTGGTGGTCGCGGGTGGGTACCAGCGTCCCGTCCACGATCAGCACCGCGTCCTTGGCGAAGCGCCTGCGCGAGCCTGGGGCCGAGGTGGTCGATGACGCGATCGGCGGTGGACTCGGACACTTCGAAGAGCGGCGCGAGTTGGCGCAGGGTCAAGTTGCTGTGCCACTACGCGGCCACCCCCTGGACGGCGAGTTGCTCGTCCGGGAGCCGGAGGCGGGCCGGCTCGGCTTCGAGGCGTTGCAGCGCCGGGCCGCCGCCCGCGCCCGCAACGTCGCAACCCTGGCCGCCCGGACACCGGCCTGCTTCGTGGCGTTCGACATCCTCCAGGCCGATGGCGTCGAACTGCTCGCGCTGCCGTACCGGGAGCGCCGCCGGCGCCTGGAAGTCCTCTTCGCGGCCTGTGCTCTGACCGCTCCATGGACGCTGTGCCCGATGACCACCGATGCGGTCAAGGCCCGGGAATGGCTGGAGACCTGGACCGAGCTGTCAGGCGTCGAGGGCCTGGTGATCAAGGGGATGAGTCAGCGCTACCTGACCGGTTCCCGGAGCGGGCGGCCATGACCAACCCGTGTCCCGGAGGGCACCAGCCGCCCGGGACACACCCCTGCCCTTCGTAGTCCAGGCGAGAGGGCAGCCGCCGACTTTGACGACGCGTCGGGCGCCCGATGAGACCCCCGCCGCGCTCTACGACCCTCTCGGCCTGATCGAGCAGAAAGTCGCTGCAGCATCTGCCGGCTTCCGTGTACGAAGGACCCGTACGGGCAGGCACGAAAGGGGCCACAAAGGGAATGGGTGTCGCCGACGCTGGTCTTTGACACCGAGACAGTGGCGGGATCGGTCGGTCGCGCGGGAGGATGCTGACCATGACGATGGACAATCAGAGTCGCCCCTGCGGCTGCCGGTGCGGGGGCGTGCCGGCTGGCGGAAAGTTCTTGCCGGGCCACGACTCGAAGATCGTGCCTCAACTTGAAGCAGACCACGGGAGCCTGATCGACTTCTGGGCTTGGTACGAGAAAGCGATGGTCGGCATATCGCCCGAGCCGCCCGCCAGCTGAACAGCGGTCGTCGACGCATGTACCCCTGTCCGGCGCTGACCTGCGACGGTCCAACTGCGCTGTCAGAAACGACGCAGTGGTCCAGGGTCAGTGGCAATCGGTCCAGGTTTGCTGTCACAGGTCACCAGTGAGCCTTTTCCATCCTCCCGAGGAGGCGAGCCGAAGAACGAGGATGGCCGTGGTGATGCTGTACCCCCAACCGGGGTCAGGGCGACACGCGTCGCTGCGACACAGGCCTTCCAGTCGATGAACGCCTCCCACGATGTACGGGAAAGCGGAGTGATCGCCCTGGTTCCTGCGACCCGGCACAGCAGAACGCCCACGCCGAAGGCGTGGGCAAAGGGAACTCCCGAACCACGACAGCTGACGCAGACGCTACAGGCCGGCACGCTCCGTCACCACGGGAAACGCCCCCCGGACCGCACCACGACATCGGTACGCGAACCCGCCGGTATCCGGCGGGCACATACCGTCTCAGTCCGCCGGCGGCGGGTCCGTCACCGGCGCGGCGGCAGCGCGATATTCGGCGTTGAGGCGCTGCGCTTCTTCGAGCTGATCCTCGAGGATGACGATGCGGCAGGCGGCCTCGATGGGGGTGCCCTGGTCGACGAGTTCCCTGGCGCGGGCCGCGATCCGCAGCTGGTAGCGGGAGTAGCGGCGGTGTCCACCCGCGGAGCGGAGCGGTGTGATCAGGCGGGCGTCTCCGATGGCGCGAAGGAAGCCCTGGGTGGTGCCGAGCATCTCGGCCGCCCGACCCATCGTGTAGGCGGGATAGTCATCGTCGTCCAGGTGACCGCCCAGCGGGCCGGTCGGGGTCTCTGCCGTCATTGCACCTCTCTGTGAAACGCGTTGAGGGGCCCCGGCGCCTATGGCACCGGGGCCCCGAAGGAACTGTTACACCATCTGCCGACCCTGATACCGCGTCGGCCTTCTGTTTCCGCATGCCCGACCTGAGCTTCGTCGGGGGTGCGGGGATCGCGGTTGCTTGACCGGAGACCACCTCACTATCGATGTCCTGCGGTACCCGGACTCGACAATCCGTCCGGGCGATCCTGATGGCGCCAATTCCTCCGTTCATCCCTCGGGATCAACTGCTTACCAAATGGGGACTACATACTGCTGGAACTGCTGGTGCTGCTCCACTCGATACTGCTGGTACTGCGAACTGCGTGTACTGCATGTGGCCTCACCGAGCGCCACTCTTCGGCAGCCAGCCCCGTCGCCCATCGTGCGTCTGCTCTGGCTTGGAACCCCACTGCCGAACCTCCCGGTGCGCGCCCGCAGCCGACGCCTTCACCGAGGTACCACTCACTTCACTGCCGGGTACTGCCACCGCGTCAACTGCTGTCGGCGGCCCCTGATGACTGCGGGCCACCCGGTCCGGTCGCCAGTCCCGTCGCCGTCCTGCAACCGCTCTGGCTTCGAAACTCCGCCACCGCACCGTCCTGCGTACTGCGACTACTGGTACTGCTGCCCGGCAGTTCGTCTCTGCCGGGCCTTGCGGTCTCTCTGGGCTACGAGAGAAACCATAACCACAGCCACCACCCAATGTCTACCCCAGCCAGCGCAGGTTTTCGCGCGTCCGATGGAGAGGTAATCAGCCCCCGTCGGGAGGTCTGCACGTCGGGCATGACGCTCGGCCTCGTGCGGCGCGTGGGCAGGCATGCGCCGGACCGTTACGGAAACCGAGCCGCATGCGCCTTGACGGGCTTCAGCTAATGCCGTTAGCTGTTAGCTAACAACATTAGCCATGGAGGATGTCATGACCGAGCACCTGAATATCGCCGGCAACACGCTCGCCTACGACGTGACCGGGCAGGGCCCGCTGGTTGTCCTGGCGCACGGCATGGGCGACAGCCGGCACTCCTACCGGTTCCTCGTACCGGCCCTGGCCGACGCCGGATACCGGGTCGCCAACGTCGACATCCGCGGCTGCGGTGACTCCAGCCTCGACTGGGACGGCTACAGCCGCACCGACATCGCCGGCGACCTCGTCACCCTCGTGCGCCACCTCGGCGGCCCGGCCGTGATCATCGGCCAGTCGATCAGCGGCGGTGCCGCGACCATAGCGGCCGCCACCGCGCCCGAGGCGATCACCGGCGTCATCGAGCTGGCGCCGTTCACCCGCGCACAGTCTTTCGACCTCGGCGGGCTGATCAAGGTGAAGCGCTTCCGAGCCGGTTACCTCCAACTGGCGCAGGTCATCATGCGGGGAAGTCTGGCGAACTGGAAGAAGTACCTCGACGTGGCGTTCCCCACCAAGCCCGCCGACTGGGACAGTGAGCTTGCGCGCATCGTGGCCAAGATGAGCGAACCCGGCCGGATGGAGGTCCTGCAAGCCATGTCCAAGTCCAACCCGAGCGACGCAGGTGCGCAGCTGCCCAACGTCACCTGCCCGGTGCTGGTGATCGAAGGGAGCGCCGACCCGGACTGGGCCGTCCCGCGAGCGGAGGGCGAGCGCATCATCGCCGACCTGCCCCGGGGCCTCGGTGAGCTGGTTGTCATCGACGGCGCGGGCCACTACCCGCACACACAGACGCCCGACAAGGTCCTCGACCTGGCCCTGCCCTTCCTCGCCAAGACCCTGGCCAATGCCTAGGGCCCGCCTCACCCCGGTATTGGTCACCGAGGCCGCCGCCGCGCTGGTCGACGAGGTCGGCTTCGATCATTTGAGCATGAGCCTGCTCGCCGAGCGGCTCGGGATCAAGACTCCCTCGCTCTACAAGCACGTCACCAGCCAGGCCGACGTGGCTCATCGGATCGCCGTTCTGGCCATGACGGAGCTCAGTGATGCCATCCGGGACGCCACCCAGGGCCGGGCGGCCAGTGATGCCCTCGCCGCCGGCTCGCAGGCCATGCGGACTTACGTGCGCGAACATCCCGGCCGGTACGCGGCGGGCAACGCCGCCCGCCCGACCGGCCCCGACGACCCGCTCATCCCGGCCGTCCAGCAAGTGCTCGCCTCCTGGGCGGCCATGCTGCGCGGATACCGGCTGGATCCCGGCCAGGAGATCCACGCCATGCGGATGCTGCGCAGCGTCCTGCACGGCTTCGCGACCCTGGAGGCCGCCGCCGGGTTCCAGATCGACGCGTCCGTCGACGACAGTTTCACCTGGATGGTCACCTTTATCGATCACGGCCTGCTCGCCCTCACCACCAGCCGGCCCAGCCCAGATCGCGGCCCCCGGGACAACACCCTGACATAGGCACATGGCCGTCTCCGCCGCCGGTAGCCACTGGCTCGCTGAACCGCCAACCCTTTGAGGGCGGCTTCGGTCTTCTGGCGGTGGGCTGCCACCGCGAGTTCGGAATCATCAAGTCCGACCTCACCGCGGCACGCCTCCAGATCGCAACCTCGACCAGAAGGGTGAGGACCTGGACGAGGAGTTCGACCGGAGCCAGGCCCAGTTCATCGCGCTGCTCACCCAGCTTGTCGGACAGCGCCCCAACCGCGGCTGACCATCACCGGCCGAGCCCCGCCTCTTCTGCGGCTCCGAACCTGCGCTCTGGTTCGGGGCCGCTGTACGTCCACGGTCAGCGGCCGGGGTACTGCTGTTCCTGTCGGGCCCGGCGAAGGGTCTGCCGGCCGGCGCGGGCCTTGTATTCGCCTCCGATCCACCGAACGGTCGATCGTCCGGCAGGAGGCAGGTCTGCCATGTGGTGGGCGATGTCGACGTAGAACCGGTAGTCGCCACCCACAGTCAGGACTCGGAGGCGATCGATGGTGGCGGTGACCGAGTCGGTGTCGCCCCGGACCGCGTGGTGGAAGACACTCCGTCAACGCAAGGCCTCCGAGCCGATCACTGGGAAAACGTTCCCCGGTCAGCGCGACCGCCGCGCCCAGAAGTCGGCGAATACAGAAAGCGGGCCGCCCCCGGCTGAGGGCGGCCCGCACTTCCATGAAGGGGGTACAGCATCACCACGGTCGTCCAGGCCATCCTCGTTCTTCGGCACGCCTCCGCAGGAGGATGGAGAAGGCTCAGTCACTTCGGCAGATCGGCGGAGAGGAAGGGGGCAAGGAGCGCGAACAATGCGTCGGGGCGGTCGAGGGGGATGATGTGGCCGCAGTCCTGGAGATGGTGTCCGACCAGGTCATCGGCGATGGGGCGGAGTTGGCGTTCGAGCCCGGTGCCGACGGGGTGAGAGCCGACGGCCATGGTGGGCATGGTCAGTCGAGCCGTCGCGACGGTGTCCTGGAGTTGCTGTGCGCTGGTGGGCAGGGCCCGGTAGTAGGAGAACGCGCAGCGAAGAGCCTCGCTCCCGGTGTACGCGTGGACGAAGGCCGCGCGGATGTCGTCGGGTACTCCTCGCCCGAGCGTCCCCGAGTCGAGGAAGAAGTCGACGTACGGGGCCTCGTTGCCGGCCAGGGCGGTCTCGGCGAGGCCGGGGACTGCGTGGAAGCCGAACCACCACGGGGCGGCGCCCGCGACGCTGTGTTCTGCTCCGGGCAGGCGGCCGAGCAGTGCTTCCATCACGACCAGGCGCCGGACGAGGCCGGGTCGGCGCAGCGCGAGCAGGACGGCGGGGGCGGTGCCCGCGTCGATGCCGACCACTGCTGCGGAGGGCTCGCCGAGTGCGTCGAGCAGCCCTTCGGCGTCGGCTGCGAGGGTGCCTGCGTCGTAACCCTCGACGGCACGTGCACTGGCACCAAGGCCTCGCAGGTCCGGGGCGATGACCCGGTACCGTCCGGCCAGTCGGCCCATGATGCCGCTCCAGAGTTGCCAGGTGTGCGGGAAGCCGTGCAGCAGGAGAACTGCGGGTCCGTCCCCTGCGATTGCGACGTTGAGTTGGACGCCGTTCGTCGTGATGCGGCGCAGTTGGTGTGTGGTGGGGACGGGCATGGCGGCGGCTCCTGCGACTGGTTACCATTGGTGACCACAGAACGATAGGTAACCGTCCGATCGCTTGCTAGACGGCACCTTCAGGGAAGGTGGTGAGCCACAGGTGACCACGCCGGGAGCCCGGGCCGCCGGTCGTGGGGTACGCGGTGATCTGTTCGATCCCCGGTGCCCGACGCGGCAGTTGCTGGACCGCATCGGTACGAAGTGGACGTCCATGGCCGTCAAGACGCTCGCTGATGCCGCACCGGACGAGGTGCGCTTCGCGGAGCTGAGACGCCGGATGCCCGGCGTCTCGCAGAAGATGCTGTCCGTGACGCTGCGAAGCCTGACCCGCGACGGGCTGGTGTCGCGCCGGGTCGAACCGACCGTACCGCCCCGGGTCTTCTACCGACTCACCAGACTCGGGCTGTCCCTTGAAGCCGCGCTGGCGGGGCTTCGGACCTGGGCGGAGGAGCACATGGCCGAGATCGACCGCGCCAACGATGCAGACGACCGGGAGATCGATGAGGGGTAGGCAGGCCGGTTCCGCGCTCAGTACTGGTTGGCTTGGGTACTCGATGTAGCCGGCGTCGCCGCCCTGCCCCCTTCGGTGCGTCGTACCATCCCTGGCCTGCGGCCGGCCGTGCGGCGCCGCCTCACCGAGGAGATCTACGCCCGGGCTGGCCGTGGCCACCACACCATCCGTGACGCGTACGCCGCAGCTGTTGCCTACGCCGTGGAACACGCCGGACTGCCCGCCCCCAAACTCCTGGTCCGACGGCGGCGAGCTACGCCAGATCGTCATCACGGCGAGCAGCTGCTGATCCTGTGGGACGACGAATGCGCCTGGCAGTACGCCGCAGTGCCCCCGACGGCTCCAACAACCCTGCCGAGCCGCTCGGGGCGGCCCGCTGGACCTGCCGGAGACGGTGGCCGAGACCGTCCGTATCCACCTGCGCCGCGACCCGATTCTCCCGCTGCCCGGCCCCGACTGGCATCCGCCGGTCGGCTACGACCCGACTCCCGCCCGTACGACCTCTGCGCCGACGTCAGGCCGCGCGCGGCGAACAGCACCCTCCAACCTTCGGCGACGCTCCCGATAGGGCAGGTGCAACAGCTCGGTGCCGTCGGCTTGGAGAAGAGCGAAAACGGAGCAGGCGGGGGTTCGAGTCGCCAGGGCGGCGGCGCCGCGGGCGCGGGCGGGCGGCGCTGGAGCGCCTCGAAGGACGGCCGGCCTTCCGCCGGATCCCAGACGAGGAGCCCACCGTCCAGGACCAGACCGTGGGGAAGCTGCTCGATGGCGGCCGCGACGAGGTCGGGGAACGGGTCCTGGACTAGCGAGCCCCGTCTCGTTCGGCCATGGCCTGGGTGTTGAGCTTCCCGAAGCGCTCCGTATTCCTTTGCCGAAGAAATCGAGCAGGAGGCGCGGGAAGTTGGTTCTCGCGCGGCCAGGAGGTTGGGAGCGGTCAAGCGCCGTGGCACCTGACCGTACCGGCGAGGCCCAGAAGGTCACGCGGGCAATCGGGCTCTGTCCCGGCAGCAAGTACGATAGTTCGTCGGCGTGTTGCGGTCGGTGTGTCGCGTTGCGGGAGTCGCTGAAAGGCGCGGATTGTACTCCGCCCGTGATACCCGATGATCCGGTGTGTGACTGCACACATTTCCCTTACATCTCTCCTGCGGTGGTGCGGCTGAGGCGGTCCGGAAGCGTTGGGAGCGCCGCGGCCCTTGTGCCATCAGGGCGCGGGGACCGGGGGAGTGTCGCGTGGCGACTCGGTCCGTGTAGTCCTTCGCGTGGAATCAACCTTTCCGGTGTCCGGTTGGAGCGCTCGCTAATCCAGGCAAGCCGACTTGTGGTCGAAGTTTGGCGGAAAGTAACGCATGGATGTGCAAATGTGTTTCCTGATCGGACAGGAATCAGCAAATCCGTTTTGACGGTCTCTTTGCGATCTTCAAGACTGCCCCTCCGGCCGCCCCGCGCCCTCAGTAACTGTGTGCGGGAGCTAACAGGGGGATCCGAAAACAGTATGAAGAAGCACCACTCGAACTCCGCCCGCGTGCGGATGGCGGTCACCCGAGGACTGGTGACCGCAACAGCTCTGGCCTCCGTCACCGGCATGGCCGCGCCCCTCGCCGTCGCGGCTCCGTCGGGCACCGTGTCCGCGGCCGTCGGGATCGGCACCACCGAGAAGCAGCGGGTGGACGCCGCCTCCGTGGTGCGCCTCGAACCCGGCCCGGACGTACTGCTGCTCAGCGACAACGACTTCATCCACGCGCTCTGGCAGAAGGCCCGGGACGGCGGGGAGAACTTCGAGTCCGTACGACTGGCAGCCGAGGCCGCCATGATGAGCGAGGTGGCCGAGGATCACATCCGGTTCATCTCCACCGGCATCCACGCCGCGTACGCCGTCGACAAGCAGCGCGAGAAGGACAAGGCCGACACCGCCCGCGCGGCCCGCCTCGCCAAGTCCCAGGCACTGATCGCGGTCGGCATCCCGAACGGCCCCGACCTGCTCGAACTGAGCGACGACAACTTCATCCGCGCCGTCATGCGCCACGAAGCCGCCGGGCCCGAGGTCCGCGCCGCCGCCGCGCGGGCCCTGGCCGGTGACGCCGCCGCCTGGCAGGAGTTCATCATCAACGGCGCCCGTGAGGCCCACCGACGCGACGTGGCCAACGAGCTGAAGGAACTGGAGGCGAAGAACCGCGCCGAGGCCGAGCGTCGCAGGGAGCTCGCCGCACGTATCGACAGCGCCGCCCTGTTCCGCCTCACGCCGTCCGAGGCCATGCTCGCCCTCGGCGACGACAACTTCATCCGCGAACTCCTGCGCACCGCACCGGCCGACTTCAAGGACAGCGAGCTCTTCGCGGCGGCGCAGCGCGCGGTCCTCAGCCCGGATCCGGCCGTGTGGAGGCAGTTCATCCACACTGGCGCCGAAGAGGCGTACAGGAAGGACGCCGAGGCGCGTCGCAAGACCGTCGCCGCCGCGAACCGCCGGCTCGCGCTGCAGGTCCAGACCGCCGCCGAGAAGACCGGGATGAACCCCAACCTGGTCGCGGTCGCGAAGAAGGCGTTGGCTGGCAGCGACGAGGAGGTCGCGCGGTTCCTCAAGGAAGACAGCCTGTACCGGGCAAAGCGGCAGTCTCTGCAGCCGGCGAGCGGCAAGCCGGTCGGCTACATCGTCCGGCAGTCCGGCGTGGATGCCGGCGAGGCGTTCCTCGCCCCGGTGTCGGTGAGTTCCCAGCAGGCCGACCGTGAGGACGCCACCTGGATCGTGGTGTCCGCGCTGGGGGGCCAGCCGGGCTGCTACTCCTTCGAGTCGGCCCGCAAGCCCGGTTACTACCTGGCCGAACAGGACCTGCGGGTCAAGATGATCGCGAACGACGACAGCGTGCAGTTCAGCAAGGACGCCACTTGGTGTGCCAAGAAGGGTCTGAGCGGCTCCGGCACGTCCTTCGAGTCGGCGAGCCGGCCGGGCCGCTTCCTGCGGCAGTACTGGGGCGACCTGTACGCGGCCAACAAGGCGGGCGGCAAGAACCGCTACGACGCGGAGAAGGACTTCACCCAGGACGCGTCCTGGAAGCTCACCACCCCGCTCGCGCCCTGATCGCAGTCGGCCGATTCCTTTCCTGCAGACCTGAGTAGAACGGAAACCCTCCATGTCTCGGATCGTCCGATCCGTCCTGGCCGTCGGGGCCAGTGTCGCCGTGCTCGCCGGCGGTGTGACCGCTGCCGTCGCCGACGAGCAGCCCACCCCGGTCGCCGCGATCGCCGCGGCCCCGCCGGCCGTACAGCTCAAGGTCGAGCACACCGGTCAATGTCTCGCCATCCCCGCCGTCAGCCTGCGCAACGGTGCCAAGGCCGTCCAGTCCGCGTGTGCCGACGGCGCCGACAACCAGCGGTTCGACCTCGTGCCCACCGGCGCCGGCACCTTTGAGCTGCGGGCCGTGCACAGCGGCAAGTGTCTGGAGGCCGAGAACTCCGGCACGAGCGCCGGCACGCTCGTCCAGCAGTGGTGGTGCGTGGAGGCGCCGCAGCAGCGCTGGCGCCTGGCCATGGTCGACATCGCCAAAGAGCTGTACGAGCTGCGACCCGCCCACACCCCGCCGAACGTGAACCGCTGCCTGGACATCGCTGCCTCCGGCAAGGAGGACGGTGCGAGCGCGCAGTTGTCGGCCTGCAACGGCAAGGCCTCCCAGAAGTGGCGCCTCCAGCCGATCACGGCCGCCTGAGCACCCTGAACACGCGAAAGGAAACAGATCCCAACATGTCTCGGATCATTCGGACCATCAGGGCCGCCCTGGCCGTGAGCGCCACCGTCGCCGTGCTCGCCGGCACCGCGACCGACGTGTATGCCGAAGGAAGCCCCGACGGCCGCACCGCCGCGGGCGAGGCCGCCGCGGCGGCGCGCGAGGCCGCCCTCAACGCGGCCGCCGCGGCGCAGGAGGCCAAGTCCCGCGTCGGCATGCCGCAGACGGTCATCCAACTCACGGCCGCCCACAGCGGCAAGTGCCTGGACATCGAAGCCGGCAAGACCACCAACGGCATCCACGTCCAGCAGCACACCTGCGGCGGCACCACCGCCCAGCAGTGGACCGCCGTCGCCACGGCGGGCGGGAGCTTCGAACTGCGCTCCGTCCTCAGCGGCAAGTGCCTCGAAGTGGAGAACGGCGGCACCAAGCCCGGCTCCGTCATCCAGCAGTGGGCGTGCGCGGGCAAGGAGCATCAGCGCTGGCAGCTGATGCTGGTCGACCCCGTCCGCAAGCTGTACGAGCTGCAGCCGGCGCACGCCGACGGCATGTGCCTGGACGTCCCCGGCGCCAAGGAAGACGACGGCGTCGACACGCAGCTGTACACGTGCAACCGAACGGCCGCCCAGCTGTGGCAGGTCCAGCAGGTCACGTGAGTCTCGGCTCGGGGCGCGTGAGCGCGTCCACCGAGCTTCGTGGAGGGGGCGGGGCCGGCTGTGTCGCCCTGCCCCTCCACTGCTGAGAACACGTTGAACACGTTTCTGGTTTTCCCAAGGGGGGTTCTGAGTTGAGTGGTCAGTGGTGGGGCACGCGGGCGCTGGGCGTCGCTGTGTTGGCCGGCGGGATCGCGATCGCGGGCGTGGGGCCCGCGTGGGCCGATGCCCGCACCGGAACGGTCACCGCGCCGTTGCCCGTCGTCGCAGGCAAGTCCGCCGTCTTCACGGTGCCGGCCGGCGCAGACGGGCAGGCACTCTCGCCCGAGCTGACCGCCGCCATCGAGGAGGCGCGCCGACAGGTGACGTCGATGGCGAAGACGCACCCGGCCGCCGAGGTACGCACATCGGCGTGGAACGCGCTCCGCAGCTCCCGCGGGGATGAGGCACTCCTGGAGTGGTTCGCACCCGGTGCCGGCTTCGACTACGCGAAGCAGCGGGCGCGGGAGACCCGTGCCCGCAACAAGGCGTTCTGCGAGCGGGTGGCCGCCACGCACACGGTGGGGTTCTCCCCCGAGGTGCGGGCAGCCGCGACGCGGGCGTTGAAGGGCAGCGCCGCCGAGCAGGCGGCGTTCGTGACGACGGGATACGCGCAGGCACAGCAGCTCGACCGGGCGGCGCGCGAGTCCGGGGAGCGGCAGCGGCTGGAAGTCACCTCCAAGGAAAAGGACTTCGTACGCGACCGCGCTGATCAGGATGCGGGCGAGCAGGTACGGGTCGCAGCGCGGTGGGCACTGCGGCCGGGCGCCGCGGACACGGACGTCGCGGAGTTCTTCGGCTACGGCTGGGCGACCGGCGCCGCGCTGGACCTGGAGGCCTACCGGACGCGGGTCGCCGATACGGAAGCGGTCCGACAGAACACACTGACGCGCCTGGTCAGGGAGGCCACGGACGCCGAGGCCGCCGTGCGGGGCGCGGCGGACGGGGCCAAGGCCCGCGCCGATGCGGAACGCGCCTGGAAGGCACTGTCCGAGCACTCCGATGCGGCACGGCGCGCATGGCTCACAGAGCAGGCCGCCGCGACCGCCCAGGCGGAGAACTGGCGGGCCGTCGCGGCCCTGTCACGCGAGTCGGCGCAGGAGCTCTGGAAGTCGATCTCGGCCACCGCGGAGACCAACGAGAAAGCCTGGTCCAGCGAACAGAGCCGGGCGCAGGAGGCGGCGGCGTTCTGGCAGACCATGCACGACCGGGCCCAGGACGGCGAGAACCGCACCCGCGGCTGACCCGAGAACGCGTGGCCGGCCTGGGGCCGGCCACGCCGCCCTGTACCAAGCCGACCATCCCCATCCCGTCCTGACCAGGGCGGGCAAGGGCTGCACGGCATTCGACCATTCCGCCCCTGACCAGGGTGGGCAATTTCCTGATTCATTCGTCTAGGGGGTTTTCCCGTGTGGGGAAGTTTCCGGCCCAGGGCCGGAAGGCCACGCCTCGGCGTGGCCGCGAACGTACGAAGAGGCGTGTCCATAGCGGTCGCCTTGGCGGTGCTGGGCACCGTCACCGGCGAGGCCGCTGCCGCGACCGCCGCACGCGACGAGAAGCCGTCGCTGACGCGGACGGTGCAGTCGTTGGACCAGCTGGTGGCGGGGCTGAAGCCGAAGACCGTCGCCGCGCCGTCGGCCGTCGGAAAGTCGCAACTCGACCGGATGAGCGACGAGCGGGACCGCCAGCTCGTCGAGGACTTCGTCGAGTTCGACGAGGACGAAGAGGTCCGCGAGGCCGCCAAGAAGGCCCTCGCCAGTTCCGACCCGAACGCGATCCGGGACTTCCTGCAACATGGTGTGGCCGAGGCCCGCCAGCGCGCCAAGGACAAGAAGGCCGGAGCCGACGTCGAGACCCGCCGGCAGATCGAGGCGCTGCGCGGCACCGGTGGCTCGTTCTTCAACACCGAGGTCGAGCGGGTGCTGAAGGGCACGCCGCAGGACCGCTCCGACTTCCTGGCCTTCGGCGCGGAGATCGCCAAGCAGCGTGACGAGGCACAGAACCAGAACGCCGCCAAGCGCGCGGAGGAGTTGCGCAAGCGCGTCCAGATGCTGGCGTCGGTGGGCGGCCCCGCGGTGAAGCGGGCCGCGCAGGCCGCGCTGGACGCCAAAACCGACGCGGCGATCACGGAATTCCTGGAGAAGGGCTACCAAGCCGCGTCGCAGCAGGACGCCGACGACCAGGCCGCGCACCTGAAGGCGCTGAAGGAGGCCACGGAGGCCGCGGAGAAGCTGCGGGATCTCGCCCGCAGAACCGCTGTCGCCGCCGAGGCCCGTACCAAGCTGATCGCCGTGCACGGCGACGCCGTCAGGGCGCTGGAAGACGCTTCCAACGCCATGTCGTCGGCGGCATCCGCCTCCCGCGAGGCGGACCGGATGCTGGCGGCCGACCGGGCGGGCAAGCGGCTGTCGAACTACGACAAGGTCAAGGCCGAGGTCGCGCGTCAGGTCGGGTACGCCCAGGACGCCGCCAAGGCGGCGCAGGTCGCGGCCCTGCGGGCCAAGGTGCAGGCCGATGTCCTGGTGCAGACCGGCCTGGAGCACGGCGTCCAGTGGTCCGAGGTCGCCTCGGGCATCGCCGCCGCGGCGGACGCCGCGTGGAAGGCCGGTCAGACGGCTCAGCACGCGGTGGACGCCACCGCCGCCACCGCCGCCGGCCTGAACGCCAAGAACCAGGCCGAACTGCGCCAGCAGCAGGCCAAGTTGTGGCGGGCGAACGCCGAGGAGCACGCTCGGGCCGGGGCCCGGATGGCCGAGGCCGCAGACAAGCAGGCGAAGATCGCCGCGACCGCCGCGGCGCGCGCCAAGGACGCGCGCGTGGCGGCCGAGCAGGCGGAACGCGAGGCGTGGGAGCACGCCCGCAAGACCCGCGAGAACCGCATCGAGGCGGAGCGTCAGGCGGTGATCGCGGCCGAGCAGCGCAAGATCGCCGAGCGCGAGCGCGACCTCGCCGCGGCGGCCCGGGCCCGAGCCGAGCACGAGCGGGACATCGCCGCGGCGGCCCGTGCCCGCGCCGAGGCCGAGGCCCGTACGGCCTCCGCCGCCCGTGCGCAGGCACAGGCCGCCGCCGCGACGGCGGCGTCCGCGCGGGCGGACGCCGCCCGCCAGGACGGCATCGCCGCCGAGTCGGACCGCCAGGCACGGACGGAGGAGACCAACGCCCGCAACGCCCGTGACGCCGCGCGCGCGGCCGAGCAGCGACACCAGGCACAGGAATCCCGTGCCCGGGCGACCGAGTCGATGGCCGCCTCCGGCCGCGGCACGATCCACGCCGCCGAGGCCCGGGCCGCCGCAGACGCGGCGCGCGCCGACGCCGACACGGCCGGAACGGCGGCCGGTGAGGCCCGTGGCGCCGCCGACACCGCGAGCGGTGCGGCCATTCGGTCGCGCTCCGCGGCGACGGAGGCCGCCGGTGCGGCCGCCCGGGCACGGGCTGCGGCGGCCGAGGCCACCGCACACGCCGCGCGGGCCAACGCCGCTGCCAACAAGGCCGAAGCCGCAGCATCCGCGGCGAACGCGGCGGCCAACAAGGCCGAAGCGCAAGCCGCGGCCACGCACGCCGCGGCCCAGCGCGCCAACCAGAAGGCCGCGGAGGCCACGGCCCAGGAGGCCCGCGCCGGCATCGCCGCGCACGAGGCCGGCCGGCTCGCCGGCCTGGCAGCCATGGCGGCGAACAACTCCTACCAGGCCGCGAACCGCACCAAGGAAGAGGCGGAGGGCGCCGTCCGCGAGGCGGCCATGGCGCGTCTTCAGTCGACCATCGCCGTCAGGGCGTCGGCCGCGGCACGCAGCACCGCCGCCGGCATCGCCGACCCCGCCAACACCGCGATCGCGCTGACCGCGCCGTTCGCGGGGAAGGACGTCGACGCCGACTTCGCCGCCGAAGTAGCCGCCGCCGCGCAGCAGATGGGCACCGAGCAGGTCACCGCGGCCGAGGCGAAGGCCACGGAAGCCGTGAAGGCCGCCGAGGCTGCCGAGGCCGCGGCCAAGGGGGCCAACGCCCAGGTCGCTCCGGCCTTCAAGGCCGCGGCGGACGCGGCGCGTTCGTCCGCGAACGCCGCGCGTTCCGCCGCCGCGGCCATGAGGTCCGCGGCGCAGGCCGCCGAGGACGGCGCCAAGGCCCGCACGGCCGCCGCGCGCGCCAACCAGGCCGACGCCCAGGCCCAGGCCGACGCGAAACTCGCCCGCGAGGCCGCCAACAGGGCCTTCGCGGACGCGACGGCGGCCCGCAACGCCGCCAACCAGGCGGAAGCGGAAGCCTCCCGCGCCCGGGGCGCCGCCGCCGAGGCCGACAGCCACGCGGTCGCCGCGAACAGCGCCGCCAACCTGGCCGAGCACGAGGCGAGCGTCGCCCAGGGCGCCGCCGCCCAGGCGGAGAAGGACGCCGCGGACGCCAACAAGTTCGCGGAGTCGGCCGAGGGCCACGCCAAGTCCGCCGAGGCCGCGGCCAAGAACGCCAACACGTACGCCCACGAGGCGGACGAGGCGGCGAAGAAGGCCGAGGAGTATGAACTCGAACAGCAACGAAAGGCCCGCGAAGCGGCGGCCAAGGAGGTCAAGGAGGGCGGCGACCAGCACCCGAAGCTGACCGAAGCGGAGATCGCGGCGCTGAAGGCGGCCGGCATCACGCCGGAACAGTGGGAGGCGGCCCGCCAGCTGGACAAGAAGGGCTTCCTCGACTTCCTCGTCGAGAACGGCGGTCAGATCGTCGTCGACCTCCTCTTCGAAGACATCAAGAATTGCTTCGAGAAGCCCAACTTCGAGGACTGCTTCTGGGCCGCGGTCGGCGCCCTTCCCTGGGGCAAGGCCCTCAAGATCATCAAAGAAATGCCGGCGATCGCCAAAGCCCTCAAGCGCATCGTCACCGGCCTCAACGACTTCCTCGACAAATCCGCCGAAGCCAAGAAACTGTTGGCCAAGGGCGAGGAAGTCCTCGAAAAGCTCCGCAAGAAGGATCCGCCGTGTGTGCCCGGCAAGAAGCACAGCTTCGCGCCCGGCACTCCGGTCCTCATGGCCGACGGCACCAATAAGCCGATCCAGGACATCCAAGTCGGAGAGCAAGTCCTGGCCACCGACCCCGAAACCGGCACAACCGCAGGCCGCACCGTCACCCACCTGATCGTCGGCGAAGGCGACAAGAACCTGCGCGAACTCACCATCGACACCGACGGCGCAGCCGGCCAAGCCACAGGCACCGTCACCGCCACCGACATCCACCCCTTCTGGGTCGACAACCGGCACGCCTGGGTGGACGCCGCAGACCTGAAGACCGGCGACCGACTGCGCACCCCCGAAGGCGAACTCAAGGAACTCATCAACATTCGCGCATGGAACCAACGATTGCGCGTCCACAACCTCACAGTCGATGACCTCCACACCTACTACGTAATGGCTGGCGAGACCTCGATCCTCGTCCACAACGCTGACTGCGGGCCTGACCTGGGTGACTCCTGGACAGCCAAGAAGCCCAAGGATCTTCCCAGCGACAAGGGCGGCTGTGAAGACTGTGCTATGAAAATTATTGAGCTTCTCGGAGGGGGTGAAGTACGGCGGATAGTCCCCAAGAATGCTCCGGGTCTGTGGAGATATAGAGGTCATGACGTGTCCTGGGGAGATCATTATGTGGTGTTCAAAGATGGGCACATCTTTGACGGTTGGACAGGCCGTCGAGGGCAAAGCGAGAAAGACTACATGGCCGAGTGGGAAGATTTCGAAGAGCTCTATGAAATGGAAAAGGGTACGTTGACGCCAATCCCCGGTAGTAGTCGTTACAAGTGGACGCGGAAGTAGATTTGAGGCAGCGTAATGCGTGAAGAAATCGAGGCTGCTCGACTAAGGCCTTCAATGTGGGGGCTGGATGGCTCATTCTCGGAGTATGTGGCATTCCTGATTGGCCTCAATGCGGGCGTGAATGGAACCCTACTTGATGGGTTCGGAGAATGGGTCGCTGGTCGATCAAAGAAGGGCGGAGCTACGCTATTGTGGCCGATTCTCGTATTGAGAGAGTCGAGCGCGAAGGAATTGCAGTCCAATGACTGGCATAACCTGGAAGCCGCTGACGATGCGCGCGCGGTGGAAGTTCTGTTTCATCTGCTGACCGAGTTCGAGGCAGACGTGGCAGGGTGATGGTGGTGGGCTCCATTTACTGGAGCCCACCGCTGGTCTTCGCCTGACCCGTGGTGGCAAGAAGCTGGCCAGGCCACAGGCGCCTCCTTCGAGAATCTTGAGAAGAACAAGAGGAACAACTGGTGGATAGGTGCCAAGATCTATGCGCCGGATCCCGATAACAATGACTATCGCATTCTTGAGAAGGGCGGCCAGTTCCAATGGGTGGGCCCGAAGTGGAATGGGAAGGGTGCAGGTCATTACTGCGGGGTAAGCTCATGGATATTCCAAGGTGTTGAGGGGTGAGGGGGCGGCGGTCGTGGATACTGAGATCCTGGCGCAGGCAATGAAGGATTGCGGTCTGAGATTTCTGGGATTCATGCGCGGAACGGGAATCCCTCCCTATCTCGCGGGGATGGTTACGTCCTGCGGTACTGAGCCTTTTCCAACCTCAGGTTGAGGCGTGGTGGAGGACGAGGACTGCCTTCACGATGTCGGTGATCCGGTTGGTGCTGCAGCGGAGCTTCCGCAGGAGGCGCCAACCCTTCAGCACGGCCATGGCCTGCTCGCCGACGCACCGGATCTTGGCGTGACTGCTGTTGTGCCGTCGCTTCCAGCGCCCCAGCCGGCGGCCCGGGAAGGGGACTCGAATGTGCCGACCGGCGCCTTGGTAGGCCTTGTCCGCCCAGCACTTCAGGCCCACAGCGGCGAGCGCGTCGACGATGCCATGGCTTCGGGCCGCGGTCAGGTCGTGAGTGGCTCCGGGCAGGGCTGGTGACGCCCAGAGCAGTCGGCCGAACGGGTCGGTGAGGACCTGGACGTTCATGCCGTGCCGCTTGTGGTTTCCCGAGTAGTAAGGGGTGTCGGCGGCGATCCGGTCGATCGGCAACAACGTGCCGTCCAGGATCACGAACGCTTTCGTCCGGGCCGTCTCCATCGCCGTGGCCAAGGTCGGTGCGCGAGCGGCCAGGACATCGATGGCCTCGCGTATGTACCGGTAGACGGTCGCGACGCCGATTCCGAACCCGGCGGCGAGCCGGGCATAGGTGTCGCCGCACCGAAGGTGGGCCAGGGCGAGCAGGGCCTGACGGCCGACGGGCAGTCGCCGCCACCGCGTACCGATCTCCCGTTGCCGAACTGCGAGCTGCTCGGTCAGGTGCCGCAGGGTACTGCTGGAAAGATCGATCGACGACGGGTAGACAAGCACGCGAAGCTCCTGGCGGCACGGGTGATCTTGGTCGAGAACCCGTCTACCAGGAGCTTCGTCGTTCCGTACAGCTCACACCGACCAACACCACAGCCCCACCGTCAGGTTGAAAAGGGCTCAGTGAAATAGGCGCCGGTCCACAGAACAGCCGGCCCGCTACTGACCTTGTAGTCGTGGTGTCGTAAGGATGAGGCCGGTGCCGGTGAGGCATCCATCGATGATGTCGCTGCGGTAAATTGGATCTGGCGGAGGCCGTGTCGTAGTTGGCGGATGAGGTGGTCCGGATCGGTGAAGGCGGTGTTGGCCTGGCTGGTCCGGCGGAGGACCGACCAGATGCCTTCCACTGGGTTGAGGTCGGGTGCGTAGGGCGGCAGGTGGTAGGCGGTGATCCAGTCCTGTGCGTCGATGAAGGCCCGCATGCGGCGGTCTTTGTGGACGTTCAGGTTGTCCCAGATGAGGACGATGGGTCCGTCGAGTTGCTGGTGGGCGGCGATGAGGAGGTCGCGGTACTCGGTCCAGGCGAAGCTCTTGCGGCCACCGCTCTTGTGATCGGTATGTCGTTTGGGCCGGTAGATCAGGCGGGAGCGTTCGCCGGGTTTGTAGCAGCACAGGGCGGCGATGGAGAAGCGGCGCTGGGAGCGTCCGCGGACCCGGATGACCGGTGTGGTTCCGCGTCTGGCCCAGGTGCGGGAGGTCGGCGGCGTCATCGAGAATCCTGCTTCGTCCTCGAAGACGAGCCAGGCCCCGAGCGCCGCCGCGGTGGTTCCACGTGCGGCCACACGTCCTTCACCCAGCCGGCCACCGCCGCCTCGTCGCGCTCGACGGCACGACGGGCCGGAACCTGATGACTCCAGCCGTGCCGACGCGGCATCTGGGAGATGCCCGACAGTGTCATGGACTTGTGGAACCGCCGCCCGATCAACGTCTTGATCCGGGACAGCGTCCATCTCTGATCAGACCAGCCATGCGCGACCGGACCCTTCGCCAACTCCTCCTCGAGCACGGCGAACAGCCGGTCATTCAACTTCGGACAGGACGCCGGGCCACGGGAACGCACCCCGCCTTGACCGGCCGCCCGCCAGGCTTGCCGCCATCGCTGGACGGACCGGACGCTGACCCGTAACTCGCTCGCGATCTCCGTACTGCCTCGCCCCTCGGCGAACATCGCGACCGCTTCCATCCGGACCCGCTCACGGAACGCCTGCCTCTCCGCGGTCAGACCCCCACCCTGCGGATACCTCATACACCCGGCATACCGCGACGATCACCGATCGTCAGCCCCTACGACAAGACAACTTCAAGGTCAGTAACTGTGTCCGGCTCACGATCCAACATCGCGGTAAGCGCCTCGCGCTCATCCAGCTTCGGGTTCGCAAGGGACCACAAGATCGGCATACCGGTTGGGGTGCACACCAGGTATAGCCGCAGGTCACAGAAGAATCGGGAATGGCTGGCGCAGTATCCGTATCCGGCCGCGTCGACAGGGGCTGGGGTGTCCTCTCGGGGAGTGCCACCGCCCGACGAAGGTGATGCCTGGGCCGATGAGCCGCCAGGGGCCGGCCAGCGCGGCGACCTACACCTGTCGCTGGAGCAGGAGTTCCAGTCCACGTAGTCGGCCTGGGAAACGCCGCCGGTGGTCTGGGTGCACAGCACCGGGGTCAGTCCCTGTTGCGCCAGCGCACCCCCGATGGCCTCGGCGAAGGCCGGGAAACTGGGGTTCTGGAGGTCCGGCTGCACCAATCCGACCAGCCGGGCGCGTTCGCCGCGCAACTGGGTGGGCGCTCGTAGCCGAGCACGTAGAGAGCGGTGCAGCAGAGCGGTCGCGCCGGCAGCCGTGACCGCACCCTGGGTTCGCGCGGTGCAACCCAGCCTCCAGGTGGCAGAGGCAACGAGGGAGCCGGTGAGCAGTGCCTCGGGTGCTGCGCCCTCTTCGATGAGCGCCAGAACGCGGCCGAGGAGACCGGAGTCGGCACCGGTCGGCGGTGGCAGCATGGAGCCGACCATCAGGAGGGCCGCCAGGCCCGCGCCCAGCACGACAAGGGTGCCCAGTCCCGCCACGACGCCGAGGCGGGTCTGGCCCGCACGGATGTTACCCACCGTCAGCTGCCACCGTGCACCGTCTCGATCGCCGTGCGTCGAAAGGGCGCGTCGAGCTTTCGCCGCAGGGTACTGACGCTCTCCGGCGAGATCGCGACGGACTGGCTGCCGGAGTGGAACCGGGAATCCATCCGCTGGAGCTCCTGTAAGCATCGCCGCGGCCAAGGACCGTCGCCTGTGCACCTCAAGGCCCGTCCGACGCGCCGCGGGGCCATCCGCTGGAGAGCCTCGCTCAAGTCGTCATTCGGGGACCCGGTGCTGTTGACCCATCGCGGTGACGAGGGTGGAGGAGATGTGGGCCAGGGCGGGGTCCGCAGCGATGAAGACAGTTTCGATGCCGACCAGTTCGTGGTTCATGTGGGCCATCGGCATCTCGTACTCCAGGTCGGTAACACCGCGGACTCCGCGAATGACGACGTCGACTCCGACTCGGCGGCAGTAGTCGACCAGCAAGCCACCGGTGTGGGAGTCGACTGTGACGTTGCTCAAGTCGGTTGCTGCCGAGCGGAGTCGGTCCAGCCGTTCCGTGATGGGCAAGCGGCCGGTCTTGTTCGGATTGAACATCACGCACACGACGACCTCGTCGAACATGAGGGCAGCACGCCGAAGTATGTCCTGGTGTCCTTGAGTGATCGGGTCGAAGGATCCTGGGAAGAGGGCTCGCATGATCGGAAAGAGTAACAAGTGGGCCGCGCCGGTAGTGCAGGGCCAGGGCAGCCAAAGCGCCAAGGCAAGCGTGACAGGGAGAACGTCCAGCGGGACGGGACAACCGCACCTGGCCATGGCCGCCCACGCCTGCCTCAGCGTCCTGCGGGCCCGCGAAATCAACACCGGGAAAGCAGAAACGGATCCTCCCAGCTCATCCCCCTCACCCTCCCCGAACTCCGACGCCTGATCAGCGGGCTCATCCGGCCCCGCTCGAGCATCGACCACGTCCTGCACTGGTCCCACTGGCGCCGACGACGACAGTTCCAGGCACGGGTCAGCCACTACAAACGCCGTGGCCACACGCCACCAGAAGCTGCCCAACCATCACAGCAAGCACCGTTGCAGTACTAGGGCGTGTATCGGAAGCGGATCATGCACGTAGGGTGTCGGCATGTCGCTGAGCCACATAGCCCTCTCATCCGGTCGTTCGATCGAGCTCACCGAGCTGCGGATGTCTACGACCTATGGGGGGATGCTGGAGGGCTATCCGTGTCAGCGCATCAACGACATGCAGGTCAGCGGCCTCCTGCGACGGGCCGAGCATGCGTTCTCCTTCGCGCCGGTTCATCTCGTTCCGCCCTCCCGCGAGTACCCGGACCAGTCAGCTGGCGCCTTCGGCCCCGTTGAGGTGCTGCCGTCTGTGGCTTGCATCGGTGTTTTCGGCTCTACAGCGGTCGATCCTGAACTCGACGCAGTGCTGCACCGATCCGCTCTCATCGTGGCCTGGTTTCAGGTCACCCCGGATGTCCCGTCGGGCGAGAATGCTGATCTTGCTCTTCGCGGCATTCGCTGGGAAGAGCTGGCCCAGGACTACGAGCTCTAGGGACACGTGCTGATCACAACCACTCGTTGATGGCCGCTACGAGGACGGTGGCCTCATAGCGGACCGCGAGCTTGTCGTAGCGGGTGGCCACGGCCCGGTGCCTCTTGAGTCGGTTGATCCCGCACTCGACCGCGTGGCGCTCGCGGTAGTCGGCCGGGTCGAAGTGCGGTGGCCGGCCGCCGCGGGAGCCGAACTTCTGGCGGTTGCGTGCCTGGTCGGCCTTGTCGGGGATGGTGCAGCGGATTCCGCGGCGGCGCAGGTAGGCGCGGTTTCTGTAGGAGGCGTACGCCTTGTCCGCGCGGACTCGGTTGGGGCGGACGCGTGGCCGTCCCGGCCCGATGCGGGGCACCCGGACCTTCTCCAGTACAGGTTCGAACTGCGGCGAGTCCCCGCTCTGCCCGGCCGTAATCACGATCGACATGGGCCGCTGACCTTGCTCGACGGCCAGGTGCAGCTTGGTGGTGAACCCGCCGCGCGAGCGTCCCAGTCCGTGATCTCCGGGCTCGGTGAACACACCTCCCGGCGGTTCCTTCTGCAGGTCACCCTGTTTGCGGGCCCCAGCCGCGTGCTGATGAGCGCGGCAGACCGTGGAGTCGACGCTCAGGTCCCACGTGATCGTACCCTTCGCGTCCGCCAGAGCCTGGAGCCGCGTGAAGATCCTGTGCCAGATGCCGTCCCGCTGCCACCGGCGGAACAGGTCATAGATCCGGCCCCACGGTCCGTACTCGATGGGCACGTCCCGCCACGGAACACCGGTCCGAACCCGGAACCGTATGCCGTCGATCAGCTGCCGCCGGGTCCAGACGGGCGGCCGCCCCGGCTTCTTCCCCTTCGGCAACAACGGCGCCAGCACCGCCCATTCTTCGTCCGTGAGATCTCCCCGCCCCATGAACCGTGATCATCCACGCTCAAGATCCACTTTGGACACACGGCCTAGGAGTTGTCTTCAAATGTCACGCCCACATCAGGAGCGAGGCGAGGGTGACGGCTGCCTGGTAGGACTCGGCGGTCTTGTCGTAGCGGGTCGCGATGCCGCGCCACTGCTTGAGGCGGTTGAAGCACCGTTCTACGACGTTGCGCCGCTTGTAGAGCTGTTTGTCGAACGTCGGCGGGCGCCCGCCCCGGCTGCCGCGCCGGAGCCGGTTGCGGACCTGGTCGGCTCGCTCGGGAATCGTGTGGCCGATGCCGCGGCGCCGCAGCCAGGTGCGGATGGCCCGGGAGCTGTAGCCCTTGTCGCCCAGCACGTGGACGGGCCGCACTCGGGGGCGGCCCGGGCCGATGCGGGGCACCCGGATCGCCTCCATCACGGTGGTGAACTGGGTGCAGTCGTTGATGTTGCCGCCCGTGACCACGGAGGCGAGCGGACGACCGTAGGCATCGCAGGCCAGGTGAATCTTGCTGGTCAGACCACCTCGGGAGCGTCCGAGGCCGGGACTGCGGAGCCCCCTTTTCGGGCCCCGGCGGCATGCTGGTGGGCTCGCACGACGGTCGAGTCGACCGACACCAGCCAGTCGATGTCGCCGGCCGCATCCGCCCGGGCCTGCGCGGCCCGGAGCATCCGCTCGAAGGTGCCGTCCAGAGCCCACCGGCGAAACCGGGTATGCAGCGTGGCCCACGGGCCATACCGCTCAGGCACATCCCGCCAGGCCGTGCCCGTCCGGAACTTCCACACGATCCCGTTCAGCACGGTCCGGTCGTCCAACCGCTTCCGCCCGAGCAAGGACTCAGGCAGCAGCGGCCGGACGAACTCCCACTCCTCATCAGACAGTTCATGGCGACGTATCACCCAACCATGATCCACCACTCAAGATCTTTTGAAGACACGACCTAGGAAGCCCCCGAAACGCATGACCTCCTTCAGGAGGCCGCATCGTCGTCCAGTCTCACGAGGACAGCGCGCAGTGTCCGGGCGCGGTCGCTGTCTTCTGGCAACCGTGGCATACACGAGCGGAGACGACGCGCTGTCGCCAGTTCGACCCTGTCCGCGCCGAAGGTGTCGATGGCCACGCCGACCGCGTGGAGGGCCCAGTACTGGTTGAAGTGGATGTTCTCCTCGACGGCCGCGTCCACCAGTGCCCTGAGGCACTGCTCCTCCGGCGCCGCGTACAGGCGCGCGTATGCGGTTAGTACTGCAATCACACTTATGAGTGTGATTGGGTGGACTTTGGGGTGGGTCGTGTTGAGGCCTGGCGTGGTGTCGTGTCTGGGTTACATGCGCGCTTCGCGGGGCGTTTTGGCAGGTCGGAGCCTCGTGGGCGGGCGTTGGCGTATGTGCTTGGGTTGATCTCGCCGTTGGAGCGGAAGAACGGTTGGTCGCTGGCCGAGCGGGCCGGTAAGGGGCGCCCGATCGGGATGCAACGCCTGCGCGGTGAGGCGAGCTGGGACGCGGACGGCGTCCGGGATGACGTTCGGGACTTCGTGGTCGAGACGATCGGCGCCAGGGACGCGGTGCTGATCGGGGACGACACCAGCTTCTTGAAGAAGGGCGTCAAGTCCGCCAGCGTGCAACGTCAATACTCCGGGACCGCGGGCCGCACGGAGAATTGCCAGGTCGGAACGCTTTTGGCCTACGCATCCGAACGGGGGCGGGCGTTGATCGACCGGGAACTGTATCTGCCCGCTTCCTGGACGGAGGACCGTGAGCGCTGCCGGGCCGCCAGCATCGGGGACGAGGTTCTGTTCGCGACGAAGATCGAACACTTCAAGATGATGCTTCAACGGGCTCTGTACGCTGAGGTTCCCTTCGCGTGGGTGACCGCGGACGAGGCATACGGGCAGTCCAAGGGGCTTCGATACTGGCTCGAACAGCGCGGTGTGGCACATGTGTTGGCCACGCGGGTCAGTGACACCGTCATCACGACCGCCGGCGGCGAGTCACGGGTTGACGTCCTGGTGGCGGGGCTGCCCCGCCAGGCGTGGAAGCGGCTTTCGGCCAGCGCGGGCTCCCACGGACAGCGGCTCTATGACTGGGCACGTGTTTCGATCCGTATCTGGTGGGAGGACGGCGTCGGTCACTGGGTCCTGGCCCGCCGCAGCCTGCGCGATCCCAAGGAGATCCCCCACTACGTCTGCTTCGGCCCGACCGGCACCCGTTTGAAGGACCTGGTCAGGGTGGCCGGGGCGAGGTGGGCCGTGGAGGAGTGCTTCCAGGCTGCCAAGCAGGAATGCGGCCTGGACGACTATCAAGTCCGTCGCTACGACGCCTGGTACCGACACATCACCCTCGGCATGGCCGCCCTCACCGCCGTCCGCGCTGCCGAACTGCCAAAAGGGGAACAAGCGGTGGCCTGATACCACTGTCCGTGGCAGAGATACGCCGCCTCATCGGCTACCTCCTCCACCCACACCACCTCACCACCCAACACCATCTCCGCTTGTCACACTGGCGACGACCCATCTGTGGCGACCGAGCCGCTGTGAGGACTCGAAGCCTCGGCGGGCGATGCGGTGCTTGATGCCGCGTTCGCGTAACCATTTCCGCAGGTGGGCGTAGTCGTAGCCCTTGTCCGCGTGGAGCTCGGCGGGCTTGCGCCGTCGGCGGCCGCGGCGGGATCGGATGGGCGGTAGGCCGCGGACGAGGGGTTCGAGGGCCTGACTGTCGTGCAGATTCGCGCCCGAGATTCCGACGGAAAGGGGCAGACCGGTCCGCTCAGTGAGCAAATGGATCTTCGACCCGAACTTGCCCCTGTCGACAGGATTCGGACCTGTCAGGCCCCCCTTTTCAAGGCCCTCATGTTCACCGAGTCGATCGCGCAGCGGGACCAGTCCAGCTCGCCGCGGACGCCGAGTTCGTCGAGGACCAGGCGGTGAAGCTTCGCCCACACCCGGGCCTTGCTCCACTCCGAGAAGCGGCGGTGGGCTGTCGCCCCGGACGGTCCGAAGGAGGCCGCTGGCAGCTGCTGCCAGGTACAACCCGACGTGGCCACGAACACGATCGCGGCAAGCACCTCCCGGTCACCGTGTCTGCGCCGCCCTCCACCTTGAGGCCGCGACGGCGCCTCCGGAACCACCCGCTGAAACAACTCCCACAACTCATCCGGCACCAGCCGCTCAACGATCCCCACCATGACCGACAGCCTACCCGCGAGGGCCAAATGAGATGACTTCTAACCCCCGCGCACGGCATACCCGTTGCGCCGCTGGGCCCCGACCTACTCCCCCAGGTCGGGGCCCAGCCACGTTCACCGTCGACCACGAAGCCCGTCCTCGAACCCCACCGCCCCGACGCCCTCAACCGGAGTCACGGCTCAACGCGCGCGGAAGGCGGAAGCAGGTGTGTGCCGGGAGGCTGGCGGGCCACCCGGCACACGGTCGTCACGGCCCCGGCCGCCGCCCGTTCACAGGCGGCCAGCCGAGAGCCTGGTCAGCGGCGGCGGCCCCAGGACTCGGTGTCCGCCGTCCGGTTACGGTCGTCGCGCAGGGTGGCGGTGTCGGAGCGGTTGTCCCAGACGTGGTCACGCTTGCCCTGGAACAGATCGGTGCGGGAGTCGCGGCCGGACCCGGTGTGGATCCGGATGGTGGCACGGCCGCCGATGCGGACGTCGTTGAAGCGGTACCGGTTGCCATCGGAGTTCCCCAGCGTCCAACCACGCAGGTTGACGGCCTGGCGGGTGGTGTTGCGGATCTCGACCCACTCACTGTTCAGGGAACGGGGCGAAGTGCGCGCGGACGGCATGCTCGACCGGCGGGGTAACCCGCCGGTCGGGTGGAGGGTGGAAGCGGCATAAGTTCCGCGAATAAGCGGACCACTGCCGCTTCTCACCTGTCTGCGGTTCTTCACAGGAATACTCGACCTTAACTCAGATCGACCTGACTGTGAGCCCTACATTCCCTGTGTTCGATTAGAAGGATGCCTCATGAGCGATAGCCTCGCAATTGCTCCGGCAGGGCCCTCTGTGCCGTCGCCGCTCATCCCGGCTGCCGCCATTCATCCATCTCACCACGAAGGCGCTGCACGGACGGGTTGAATTCAAGGGAAGGATACTTGGAAAGGAGGTATCCTATCCCGTCGGTCGCGAAATCGAGCGAAGACCGAACGAACTCGCCAATCAGACACTGCGCCGCAGCGCCACCCATGCCTTCGAGTCTGAGATGGTCGCCACTCAACGAGATTCTAATCTCGCCTGAGTGCTCGGTGAAGGTGATGGAAGACGAACCTCCAGTCCGGACTTCACGGATCGCCCAGGCCAGGGCTAGCATGAAATCTAGGAGAGGGACATAAGATCGTTCAAGGAGCGTGACGTCACCTGCCGAGAAGGTCACCCAGCAGTTGAAATACTTGTATCTGAGGTCAATTTCCTCTTCGTTGGACAGATCAAATCTGTTGCGACAAGTGTCCGGGATTTCGCTTTTATCGTTGGGAATGAAGGCGATTGAGACCACTTATTTGCACCTCGCTCTGACGGCCGGGTGCGGAAAATCGCCGCACCCGGCACGGTCTAACTAGATCGGGTGTGCCGTCACTACGAACCCGGTCACCTCGTCCAGCACCACTCTAATCCCGGTCGCTGTGCGATTTCCATACTTCGCACCCATTTTTCCGAGATCCCTAAAGTGATTGAGTTCGTAGACAATCCCCGGGCGGCCGCCGGTATTCGGCGATGCCTTACCTTCGTCGATCGTCTTCTGGATCGCAGCCATGAGCTTGTTGTCGCCCTTGACATACTTCCCCTCGAACACCCCGGCATCGGGATCAAGCTTATTCTCCGCCCCTCCCGAACGGTGGCGGCTGTTAACATGCTTGATAGCATCGTCGCCGTTCTTGGGGTTGATCCAAACCGCCCTGGGGCGAGCGCTGCGCGCACTGACGGCCAGCCACTCGACCGAATTGCTGCCCCAGGTAAGAGCGGCGGCGCCCCTGTCGCTGGCCAAGAGGCCGGTGCGGAGAGCCTTCCCGAAGAAGCTCGCAGCCTTCCCCACCGGCAACGGAGCAAACGCCACAACCGCCATTGCGCAGGTCTTTATGTTCAGGGTGTTGTAGCAGTCGATGCCGTCCCTGATACCGAAGCCGACGAGTACTCCCTCGCGGTAGGCGTCATAGGAGACCTGCTTGTCGTGCATCCCTGCATAGATTGCGCACGAAGTGGCGTACTTGGGGTCGCACTGCATGGTGTTGGCTTTTTTGGCCTTCTCTGCCTCCTTTCGGAGACGCTCCTCCTCAGCCCCGAGACGGGCCTCGTACTCCCGTCGGTAGAGCGTGAGGTAGGAGTCATACGCTCGCTTCTTGGCGGCATCGGCCGCCGTCGCCTGCTCTCCGGCCGATATGGCCGCCTTGTAGGCGTCGTCAGCGTATTTGTTGGCCATCGCGGCCGAGCCCTGTGCCCAGGAGAAGGACTGCGCGGCGAGCTGGGCGGATATCTCGGCGTTGACGGCATCGCGTGCCGCAGCGTCTGCCGCGCCGCGTGCCGCCTTGGCCGAGGCATCGGCCTTGATTGCAGAGTTGGCAGCTGCCTGGGCCGAGGCCTTGGCTGACTGCGCGAAACCGGCGGCGGAATCGGCAGACTTCTGGGCGGCTGTCGCAGCTTCCCGCGCGGCCTGTTCCTGGGAGTTGGCCACGGCCGCAGCCTGGGCAGCCTTGAAGGCGTTGCTCTGAGCGATGGACGCGACGCCTGCTGCATCCGAGATCAGGCGTTCGATCTCCTTGTTGTGGGTGTTAGCCAGGTCGTCCTTGTACTGGGCGGTGAAGCGGCCCTCCTGCACGAAGTCGTGGACGAGTGCAGGGGTGCCGGACAGGGCGATTTGAGCTTCGGCCTTGACCTCGGGTCCACTGGTGCTCAGCAGACTCATGGCGAGGACTCGGTCGTCGGTGGCCCTGGCTTCGTACTGTCCCCGGTTAAGGAAGCCCAGGAGCGATTCTGCGGTGTCCTTCTCCAGCGCCGATTTGCCAGCCTCCTTGACAGTCGCCCCGCCGAGCGACATAACCTGCAGGACCTTCACACGGTTGTCGGTGCGGGCGGCCTCAAACTGACCGACGCGCAGGAACTCGTGGATCTGCTCGGGGCTCTTGGTGAGGGCCGTGATGGCCGCGGTGCGGACGGCTTCGGGCTGATTGGAGTCGGTGAGACCCTCGACCAGAGTGCGGTCGTCATCCTGCGAAGCGCGCTTCCATCTGGTCCTCAGGTAGTCGCGGACTTCCTCGTCGCTGCCACCCAGCACTTCCAGCGCGGCCTGCTTGGCCCAGGGGCCGCGGGACTGTGCCGTGGCCAGGGCGAGCTTGCGGCCCGCGCCAGCGAGCTCCTTGACATCGACGTCCGCCTTGGCCGCTTCCAGACTCAAACGGGCGGCCTCCGCGTCGACCTTGCCCCGGTTGTCGATCATCTGGTTGGCGGTGATCTGTAGCGCATCGGTCTTCTGCTTGAAGTCCTTGGCTACCTCGATGGCCTCGGCGGTGCGGCCGGCGCGGTCCTCGACTTCGGTGGCCAGGACGATCTGGTGGGCCTCGGTGGCCTGGTTCACTGCGTTCGTCGCCGTGTCGGCCGCCGTCTTGGCGTCGGCAGCGTGTTTCGTCGACTCGGCTGCCGCTTGTGCGGCCTGTCCAGCGTGATCTGCGGCGCGGCGTGCCTCCGTGGCGGCATTCCGCGCATGGATCGCGGCGGACTCGGCGGCCTTACCCGCCTTCTGCGCCGCTTCCCTGGCCCTGCGGGCCAGGGAAGCGGCGGAATCGGCCGCGCGCTTGGCCTCGTTGGCGTGGCGTCGGGCCTGATCGGCTGCCTGTCGTGCCTCGTGGGAATTCACGCCGGCGGCTGCGGCGAAGTCATCCGCATCGTCTGCGGCGTCTGCCGCTTCCAGGGCGTTCCCTGCAGCCCCGTAGGCTGCTTTGGCGGCATTCTCCGATGCGTTGGAAGCGTCGGTGGCGCGGCGGAGGGCCTCAGCTGACATTTCGGCCGCGGCGGCGGCACGATCCGCCTCGTCGGCGAACTTGCGCGCGTCGGAGGCCTTGCCCTCGTTGCCCCAGGCGTCCTGGGCCGCACCGTAGGCACGGGTCGCGGCGTTGGACGCGCCGATCGCCGCCGCAGAAGCCTGCGAGGCCGCGCTGGCCGCGATTCGGGCCGCGAGGTTCGCCGCCTTGGCTGAGCTGATGGCCGTTTGGGCCGCCTTGGCTGCCTGGCGCGCGGCCTCGGCAGCCGTCGCCGCCGCGCTCGCGGCCTTGAGGGAATCGTTACGCGCGGCCTCGGTCTCCTTTGCCGCGCGTTGCGCGGCTTCCCGGGCCTCCTTCGCGTGCTCGACCGCGCTCTTCGAGCTCTCCTCCGCCAGCTTCGTGGACCGCTCCGCCTGCGCGCCAGCCTCCTTGGCCTGCTGGGCAAGTTGGGTAACGGTCGAGTGTTCCTGGTCGCGGTTGCGGGCGACGTACTGCCCGAAGTCCAAGAATTCCTGGACGTCTTCTGGGGTGCCCTTGAGCGCGATCTTGGCTGCGGCCTGGACGTTGGGACCGCCGGTGCTCAACACGGACATCACCGTCACACGGTTGTCCGTATGGCGGGCGGCGTGTTGCGTGTCCTCCAAGAACGTGCGGACCTCGTCCGGGGTTCCCTCAAGCGCCTTCTTGCCAGCCTCGTACACGCCGGGGCCGCTGGTGCTCATGATGGAGAGCGCCTCGACCCGCCGGTCCTGCGCGAGCGGCGCCTGCCAACCCTGAAGCAGGAACGTGCGGACGGTTTCGGGGTTGTTCGCCGCCAAGGCGGTGCGGGCCGCTTCCCTAACCCCCGTGCCGCCGACGCTGAGGATGCCGAAGGCATCGACTCGGTCGTCTAGCGCCCTCAGCGTCTCCTCCATGCCCAGAAGGCGGCTGATGTCCTCATCGTTGCCGGTCAGTGCGGCCTCGGCTGCGGCCTTGACTCCGGGGCCGCCTACGCTCCACAACTCCACGACCTGAGCCCGAGGTGTCAGCGCCGGCAGTTCGCCGTCGTCCTCGGCCGCCGCAGACGACGCGGTGACCAGGCCCGTCAGGAGGGCCAGTGGCAGTGTCAACGCTGTCGCCGCGCGCGCCCGGCCCATCCACGCTCCACCGGGTTTTGGTCGCCTTGCGCCAGTTTGGCGCAGAACCATTCTCATACACATGCCCTTTACATTCATTGTTTCGAACAGCACTACGGTGCGGTGAAACGATCGCGTTCACGTTGGCCGTCTACGACAGCGGCCAGGAGTGCCCCGATGACGGTCCAGAGCGACAGTGAAGATCGACTGTCTTTGCAGGTGGCGGCAAGTCTGCAGAGCGGACTGCCGCATGGTCTAAGTCAGTTGACAAGGCCGCCGCTTCGCTGGAGCGACGCCCCCTGGGCCGCGAAGCAAGATCGTACTGGTAGATTCGCGCAGCACTTTACTTCCCCCTTACCCAGCCGATTTCGGTCGGGTCCACTCTCACGAGGAACAACACCTGTGATAATCCGCGCCCGTCGGGCCCTGCTCAGAACTGCCTTGATACTGGGCATCGTTGGCGCCGGGGCCGCAGCGCTCGCCGTGGCCCAGCCCATCACCGTCGCCACTGCGGCTGCCAGCGATCCTCAGGCCATGCCCTATGCAGTCGAGGACTTCGCCTACCCCGGCGCCGCCCAGATCGAGCAGCAGCAGGGCATCAAGGTCGATCGAGGCAATGGCCAACTGGTCTTGGTCGACTGCGCACAGCCTTGGGATGTCATGGTCGAGACCCGCGTCTCGGGCGGCCGCAACTACTGCTTCGACGCCTTGGGCGCGAACGGCTACCTCACCGTGGAGATCCCCAGCGCCTTCGGCATCTGGACCGAGAGCAACGCCGTCCAGGCCAAGCTGACTGCCGAGGGTAAGACGACCACCGTCGAGGTTCCCAAGAACAGCGTCAAGCCCGTCGGTGAGGGTGACGGCACCACCGGCAACAAGCCGTCCATCCTGGTCGAGCTCCGCATCACCGGGTAACGCCACAGACTGGACCTCTCCACGCCGCGACGCACCACCGCATCAGCCGTTCCTCATCATTCTCAAGGAAGACCCATGTCTGCTCAGCGACCACGCCCCGCGTGGATAACCACCAGCCTCGTCGTCGGACTCAGTCTCCTGTCTGCCGGGTCGGCTCAGGCCGTCAGCGGTACCCCCGGGGCTGACGGTCAGCACGCCTACACCGTGAGGCTGAACGTGGGCGACGAAGCCAACAGCCGTGCCTGTAGCGGCACGTTGGTCGATGCCTCCTGGGTCCTGACCGCCGCGAGCTGCTTCGCCGCCACCCCCGGTGTAACGGTCCCGGCGGGCCCGCCGGCACTGAAGAGCACCGCGACCCTGAGTGACGGCAAGACCGTCGACGTGGCCGAGCTCACACCTCGTGGTGACCGTGACGTCGTCCTCGCTCGCCTGGCGAGCCCCTCCAGCGGCATCCAGGGCGTCAAGCGGGCCGGTTCCGTCACTCCGACCGGCGCGGAACTGACCGCGGCCGGGTTCGGGCGTACCAAGACCGCGTGGGTCCCTGACAAGCTCCACACTGGCAAGTTCACCCTCGACACCACCGACGCCACATCCTTGGCCCTCACCGGCAAGGGCACCGACACCCTGTGCAAGGGCGACACCGGCGGCCCCCTCCTGAACGCTGCCGGCGAACTCGTCGGCGTCAGCAGCCGCTCCTGGCAAGGCGGCTGCCTCGGCACCGACCCCACCGAAGCCCGCACCGGTGCCATCGCCGCCCGCACCGACAACCTCGGGGGGTGGATCGACGAGATCCGCGCCAAGGCGCCCGGCTGGAAGACCCAGGCTCTGGTTCAGTCCGGCAGCAGCCTCTACCAGGCCACGCGCCTCAACGACGGCTCCTGGACCGGTTTCCAGGACGTGCAGGGCAAGGCCTCCTCCCTCGGTGGGATTCGCGCCTCGGGGGCCACGGGCATGAACGGTGACACCCACGTCGTCGCGATGAGCAACAACGCACGGCTGTTCCACACCGTCCGCAAGCAGGACGGCACCTGGACCCCCTTCGGGGACGTGTTCACCGTCGCCGGTGAACTCGGCAACCTGACCGGTGTCACCACCGCCAACATCGGCTGGGACCTCCACGTCATGGCCATCGCCGACGGGAAGGCACTGCACACCGTCCGCAAGCAGGACGGCAACTGGACGCCCTTCCGTGACGTCTCAGGCGGCCGCACCAACATCACCGCCGCCGCCATCACCGGCGTCCGCGGCGAACTCGAAGCCGTCATCGTCAGCAACGGCAAGCCCTTCCACAGTGTCCGCAAGGCCAACGACACCTGGGGCACCTGGGGCGACGTCACCGGTCAGGCTGGCCCCGTGGGACCCATCACCTCCATCAGCGCCGCCACCGGCAACGACGACGCCCACTTCGTCATCGCCACAGACAACGGCACCCGCCAGTACCACACCATCCGCAGCGCCAACGGCCAATGGGCACCCTTCGGTGACCTCAAGTCCGTCCTGGGCACCGTGACCGCCAAGTCCGTCGCGGCCACCCACGTCAACGGCGAGGTACAGCTGGCCGTCACCACCAACGACAACAAGCTCCTCCACACCATCCGCCACACCGACCGCACCTGGGACAACCCCGTCACCGTCGCTCTCCAGGGCCTGCCCGGCGGCCCCAGCCAGCTCGCCATCACCGCCACCTGGAACGGCTGATCCAGCCACAACCAAACACCCCGGCCCAGCGGCTGGCCCCCGCATCCCCTGAGCAACCCAGACGCTGCCAGCTCCGCACGGCCTTCGTGCGGAGCTGGCAGCCGACGGACGCAGCACGGCAGCTGCGATTGCGACGTCCGCAGATCGCAAACCGGATCGGTCGAGGTCAAGGACGGTTGGCGTAACCCGCAGTCTCGATCGAAACCCACCCGTTCCCCCGCGCCGACGCATCAAAGTCAACGGGGAGGCGAAGACACCGCATGATGCGACCCGGCCCGCCCCAGTACAGAGGGCGGGCCGGGTCGCATCCCTTTCCCCCCTTCACCAGTCGCCCGCTTCAAGGAGTACGTGTGATCCACCGCGCCCGCAAAACCCTCGCCGCGCTCGCCGCGCTCGCCGCGCTCGCCTTCATGGGTGTCGGCGCGAGCGCCTACGCCACCCAGTCCGCAGAAACGGCCGACGGTGAGAACACCATGCCCTACGCGGTCGAGGACTTCCCCCCGAGCCTTCAAGTCCTGTCGTGGAACATGTGCGGCCCCCAGAGGGCGACGTGGAACTGTTCGGGGACCGGGACGCCCGAGGACAAGGTCGGCGTGATCACCCGCCAGGTCGCGGTCAATCGCGTGGAGGCCGCTCTTCTCCAAGAGGTCTGCGAAGACGACCTCACCCTCCTCATGAGCCGCCTCGGTACAGGCTGGAACAAGACGTTCGCGCCCTACCAGTGGTCACAGGAGGGGAAGAAGTCGAACAGCCGCTGCGGAGAGGACACCGGACGCGCCGACCGCATCGGCACGGCCATCGTCGTCAAGGGCCAGATCAGTGACGCCAACACCTACCCCCTCACCCAGCCGACCACCGGACTCCAGTCACCCTTCCAATGCGCGACGGCGACGGCGTCGAACACACGCCTGTGCAGCGTCCACGCCTCCAGGCGGGGTGTGAACCCCGACCATCCCGACTGGGACTACCGCGACGACCAACTCGCCGAGATCAAAGCCGTCGTCAACGGCCACCCCCGCGTCGTCTTCGGCGGCGACTTCAACGCGCTGCCCCCACACGACCCCGACAACACCACCGCCTGGGTATGGCCCGCCGGCCTCTACCCGAACGCCGCGGGGGCCCCCGGATACGAGGAATGCGACCAGAACAACGCCACCGGCACGACCCGCCCCACCCACGCATCCGGCGCGAAGATCGACTACATCTTCACCAGCCTCCCCAAGAACTGGTGCACCGTCACCACAACCCCCCACTCCGACCACCGCGTTCTCATCGAGAGCATCAAGACAAGCTGACCCCGGCCACCACGGCACCGCCAGTCGTCGTCAAGCGTGCTGCCACCAAGCACCGGACCCGGCGCGGACGGACCTACGGCGCGGCCACCCTCCTGAGTACCAGAGAGGGCGGCCCGTCCGGATCGGCCTGGAAGAAGGCCACATCCCGGCTCTTCGTATAGAGCTGAATACCGGCAAGCATGCCGAGTCCACCGTCCTTGACCGTCAACCGTATCCGCTCGGCAGGTGGCTGTCCGACCAGCGCCGCACCCTGCGCGCCGGCTCGATGCTCGCCGAGCGGGCCGCCGACCTCGACGCCCTCGGGATCGTCTGGGACCCCGCCGACGCCGCGTGGGAAGAGAACCTCGGCGCGGCCCGCGCCTACCACGCCCTGACCGGCACCCTCGCAGCTCCCGTCACCGCGACCATGCTGGAGAAGCCCGTCGGTCAGTGGCTCGCCAACGCCCGAAAGGCCGGCTACGACAAGGAGTCCGACCGCGCCAAGGCGCTCGCCGCGATCGACCCGGATTGGCGGCCGGCGTGGCCGATCGACTGGCAGCGCCGCCACGCCGCCCTGCGCGGCCTCGTGGAGGCCGGGACGGCGCTGGACGCCGTGATGCCCGGCGTGACGGTCCACGGTGACGACGTCGGCCAATGGCTGGCCACCCAACGCCGGGACTGGGAACGGCTGAGCGTCGAGCAGCGCGAGCGCCTGGCCGCCCTCGGCGTCACCGCCGCCCCCCGACCCGTCGAGCCGGCCCGACCGCGCCGGTCCACGGGCAACGCGTTCGACCGGGGCGTCGAGGCCCCCGCCCAGTACGCCGCCCGAGAGGGACGCGTCGTCGTCCCCCGGGCCCACACCGAGGTACTGCCGGACGGGACGGCGGTCCGACTGGGGGGGGTGGCTGTCCAATACCCGCAGCCGGCGCGACGGGCTGAGTGCCGAGCAGCGCGAGCGCTTGGCCGTGCTGGGGGTGGACTGGGCCTGTCCGCTTCTTGAAGGGGCGCCGGGCTGGGTCGGTCCGCCTCACGACGTACCGCCCGACCCGGCAGGGCAGTACCCATTTCCACAAGCTCACAAGTCCCGGCCGTGGAACGCGGCCTGTCGCCCCGTCCGCGTCTTCGAGGTGGGCGGGGCGACGTACGGGATCGACCTCTTGCCGGGGGCCGCAGCGCTCCGGCCAGCGGTGTTCCGTACACGGCATTGACGTTTCACTCAAAGCGGGACTCCGCGACACCCACCGGCGGGTGTCGATGTGTCAGCTTATGGGCGTTTCCGGTAAGTGAGACATGCGTCTCTTCCGCTCAACTGGTGCGCCGCAAACCTCGTGTCGCACGGACAGGTTCCTGACCTGCGGCTACTCGTCTCGGCAACGCGCAAGTAGCCGTGCTTTTAACCGAGGCGCTGGAGGTCCAATCAGGCACTACGGCGGCCCCAATGTTCAGTACCGGTGCGGGTGCCCGGCCCGTCGGTGGGCCGAGGACCCAAACTCTCGACCCGACACGTGGCCGACAACAGCCCACGACGAGGCCGGTTACCCACCCCGGACATTTCCGTCACACACGCCTGCGCACTACACGTACACCATGTGATCGTGGCCCTGACATTCACTGACCGCTACACCCACCCGGCCCGCGCACGGCACAGTCGATCACCGCGCACCGGCGCACCACCAGGCGCACTTGATCACCCCATCACCTAACCGGAGCAGCACAGTCCGTAACAGCCGTTCTGCACGATTCTTCGCACAGAATCAAGAAAACCGAAGAGCAGTCCGAATCCGCGCACCCGGCCAATCCCTGCTGCTCTTCGACGCGTACAAAGGCCCCCTGTCGAGGCGTCAGGGCGCGTTGTCAGGTGGTGGGGAATCCTCGACGGGCGGGGGTGATGAGGGGGGTGTAGCGGCGGGGGGCGCGTATCGGAAGTCCGGACCCGGTGCGGCCGGCGGGTGGCAGGGGTGGGAGGGGGCCGCGCATGAATCGGGGAGGCGGTTCAGGGGGTGTGGGGGGGTGCTGTGGTAGACGGGCACGATGTCGCTCTTCTCCGTCGTGGCGACGACGTAGAAGTTGATGAAGTCGGTGAAGGCCTGGTGCTGTGTGCGCGGGTGTCCGCGGCCGGTGGGGGTCGGTCCGATGACACCTGGCAGGTCCGAGCCCGTGCCCAGGTGTCGGTCGGTGCGTTGTCGCGGCAAGGCGGGGGCTTCGGCCCCCGCCTCCCCGATGATGCGGTCCCAGGCCTTGCCCCACTCCTCTGTCTTGCGGCGGGACATCCCCAGGGCGTGTGCGAAGGCGACGACGTGGCCGCGGGTGGGAACGGCGTCGCCGCGCAGGACGGCGCCGAGGCTGCTCTTGGGCAGCCGGTGTCTGCCGTCCTGGTTCTGGCCGGCTCGCTGTTGCAGTTGGGCGAGGGAGGGCTGGCCGTCGCGTGCCCTGAGGTGGACCATCGCGCGGCGTAGTTCTCCCACGGTCTCGATGACCTTGGGGTGGGAGTAGACCTGGACGACTTTGTCGGCCAGGTCCTCGAACTCTCCCGCTCGCCTGCGGCGGGTGTGTTCGGCGGCGCGGGCGGCCTTCCACAGGCGTCGCCCCTCGGCCGCATCCCCCTGGCAGGCGCGGGCGAAGGCCTCGACAACCTGCCACGTGGGCACGGTCTTTCCGCCGGCCGCGCGGGAGAGCATCGAGGCGGTGAAGTCGTAGTTGATGTGCTGGGCCATTGCCGCGTAGGTGAGCGCCGCGCGCCGGCGCTGGGCACGAAGCCACAGCGCCAGCGCTTCCATCTGGCGGGTGTCGGCGGCAACGGCGTTCTCACGCCGTCCCATGACGATGCGCCACCCCTACCGGCTTGTCGAGCTGCATCCGCCCTCGGTGGGGCGCAGCAGGTGCAGGATGACGGCTGCGGTTCCGCCGAGCAGTTCGATGATGCCGAACACGGGCAGGCCGGCGACGGTGAGGACGGTCGCGAGGATCATGATGATGACGACGATGAGGATTTCTCCGCCGGTGAGCGGGCGGCTGCCGGGTTGCGGGTATCCAGCCGGGGGGATGTTGCGCATGAGGACTTCCCTTGGTTGTCGATCAGCACCAGTCGCGCCTCTGCGGAGGGATGCGCGACTGATGGGCTGCACCAAACAGGTCCGGCAGGGCTTCCAGACCCTGACCTCCAGACCGGTCGGATCTTCTCACCAGTAATCCCGCGATCACAATCCGTTCCCCTTCTGCGGGGAGAGTTGATTCGTGATCGAACTGGCGAGGAGACCCCCAGGGGGGCGAACTCATGGCCGGACGAAACGGAAGCGGAACCAAACACGCTGCTCAGGCTCTGTAAAGCCGAAGTGTTGATTCAATTTCGGCCAGGTCGGCGTTGCATAGGCGGTAGTCGCGATGCCACCCTCTGAGGGCGCCGGTTCCGGACACACTCCGGGGCCTCCCTGGCGTTGTGGCTGCACCACGAAACAGGGACCGGGCATCCCGCGTCTTCCAGCGCGGAGCCCACCACGAGGGTGGCGCATCCCCCACGGGATGCGGCCACCCTCCGCCACGCGATGCCCGGTTGCGGCGAAATGCCTGCCCGGCTTGAGATCCGGCCCTGGGAAGGACACCGCGAAGGGCGAATGCGCGACGGCCACCGACCACACCCCGGGGAATGACGTTCTGTCACGAGACGGCAGTAGCGGGCACAGCACGAGGGCGTCGACCTGGTCCTCGCCGACGACGGCGACGACATGGTCCCCGGACAGCTTGCCGTCCCGATAGAGGACTGACCCGCCCCGGAGGTGAGGAGCAGCACCTCGCCGGCGCGCGTGCTGCCGGTCACCTGCGCCGTGTCCGCTCCGCCCGCATGCCGTCGGTGCGGCCGGGCCTACCCGCTTCCCGGCCGCCAACGCCACCCTCGGGTGGAGCCGCTCAGATGTTGGCGTCGATGAACTCCGTCATCTGGTCCTTGGAGAGGCTGCCGACCTTGGTCTCCTCGACCATCCCGTTCTTCTCGGCGCGGAGAGCCCGCTGTCGATATTGACCTGGCTCTACACCCGCAAAGGGCAACCAGGCTCACCCGAGGACCTGATGCGGCAGCTCGGCCGAGGGCAGATCGAGCTGACACACGAGGCGTTCCACGCCCTGGAGCCCTGGCGGGCCGCCTCCCACCTGCGCGAACTGCTTATGTCCTGCGGGGTCCTGCCTGCAATCGACAAGCAGATCTGCCTCTTCGAGCGGTGGCTCGTGGGCCACCTCGCCGCGATCAGCGACCCCGAGCATGCCCAGATCGTGCGCCGCTTCACCACCTGGGAGGTCCTGCCCAAGCTCCGCAGGAACGCGGACTCCGGCCCGCTCACCACCTCCAGCCGCAAGTACGCAGGCGACCAGGTCAAGCACGCCACATCCTTCCTCCAGTGGCTCACCGAGCATGGCCTGGACCTGGGCACCTGCCGCCAGAGCGACATCGACCTCTGGCACGTCGAGCACACCAGCCACAACCGGAACACCATCCGGCCCTTCCTGCTGTGGTGCGCGACCACCAAGCTCACCCGGCGCTTCGCGCCCCCCGCGGCCAAGATCAGCCAAGCCGCGCCGATCTCCCAGGACCAGCGCCTGGAACTGCTCGGTCGCCTCCTCACCGGCCACGACCTGCCGCTACGAACCCGAGTGGCCGCGGGCATCGTCCTGCTCTACGCCCAGCCGCTCACCCGAGTCGTGCGACTCACCATCGACGACGTCATCCACGGCGACCACGTGCTCCTCCAACTCGGCGACCCACCCTCCCCGGTCCCCGGGCCCTTCGCGGACCTGCTGCTGGAATGGGTCAGCAGCCGCGACAACATGAACACAGCCACGAACCGCGGCTCCCGCTGGCTCTTCCCCGGCCGCCGGGCCGCACAGCCGATGAACCCCTACTCGCTCGCCGCCTCGATCAACGATCTCGGCATCCCGACAACCGCCGGCCGTGCAGCGGCCATCCGCCAGCACGTCTTGGAGATGCCCGCACCTGTCGTTGCCGACGCCCTCGGCTACCACCAGGTCACCACCGCCAAGCTCGCCTCGCAGACCGGTGCCACCTGGAGCCGGTGCGCCGCCGGTGACCACCTACGGTCACCATCCGGCTGGACACCACAGCGAACTGACGACCGTTGAATGCGCGAGCTCACCAGTAGAAGGCCATGCTCTAGCGGAGGCGGGCCAGCAAGTGGGCGTCGAGGAAGCCCCGCTCAGAGGCCGGGTCGTGGAGCAGCCGGGCGAACGTGACGAGCCCGGCCCGGGCCAGCAACTCGGCGAACCGGTCCGCCGGCCAGCTATAGGCAGGCGTCACCTTGTGGTCGAAGCGGACCGGCTCGGGCCCGTCGGTCGCGAAGAACGAGGCCAGGAGCAGGCCCCCTGGTGCCAAGACACGCGCCTGCTCGGCGAGCAGCGCGGGTAGTTCCCCAGGAGGGGTGTGGATCATCGAGTAGTGGGCCAGCACGCCGCCGAGCGCGCCGTCCTCGACTGGCAGGGCCTCCATCCGCGCCTCGTCGAACTGCAGCGCCGGATGGGCCCGTCGGGCGTGGTCGACCATGGCTGGGGAGAGGTCGAGCCCGAAGGCGTCCAGCCCCAGGTCATGCAGCATGGCCGTCAGATGTCCGGGCCCGCAGCCGACATCGGCTGCCCGCAGGTTCCCCGTCCCGCGCACCAGCTCGGCAAAGGTGCCGATCATGTTCCGCGAGAACGGCTGCGTCTCCAGCCGATCAGCGAACATCGACGCATACAGCTCGACGACCCCGTCGTAGGCCGCCCTGGTCTCGTCCTGGTGCTCCACCACGGGAAGGAAGCTAACACCCGCCGTTCGCAGCTGTTCTCCCGCCCCGTGCCGAATCCCGCGCCCATCGCCGCGGACGCTCTCGGCTACCACTACATGGCCGCCACCCAGCTCCGCAACGAGGCCGGTGGGAACTTGAGCCGATTCGCAGCTGGCGACCACAGGCGGTCACCAGCTGGCTGGGTTCCTCGGGGAACCGGCGACAGTTGATTAGGCGATCACACCAGTACCGAGGCCGTTACTGCAGACCCCCACCCCGGGGTGAACCTGATCGACGGGGAACGTCGGGGCGACCGAGGACGTCACGGAATTGGACACGCTTTAAAGGGCACTGAGCGTGTACCGGTCGGGCGAGCTCGTCTGAAATCTTCCGCATCGGGCGTCGTGACGGGCCCTCAGCGCGGGGCAGCGACCGAGTCGGTCCCGGGCCTGCGGCTCGTATCTCTTCTGGTTGGGCCGGATATAGCGCCCTGTTTCCGGATAGCCTGCCGCTTGTCTCAAAAGCCCTCACTGGTCGCATGAACCGATCCCTACAGTGAGTAATGGATCAACCACGCAATGTAGGGAGTTACATGCTCAAGCACTGCCGTGTCCTGGGTGCGTTGGCTATTCCGGCAGCCCTCACCCTGGCGATGACGTCTCCGGCCGCGCACGCGGATGCGAAGGCGGAGACGACCACGACGGTCACCTTCGACACTGCCGGGAAGCAGGAATGGACGGTTCCTGAGGGGGTCACCAGCGTCACCCTGGAGATGTGGGGCGGTGGTGGTGCGGCGTCGGGCGGCACCGGCGGCGCGGGCGGCGGGGGCGGTGGCGGCGCGTCCGGCCCGAAGGGGCTCGTGGGTGCGGGCGGCATGGGCGGTGGCGGGGCCGGCGGCAACGGCGGCGGTGGCGGCTCCACCGGCTGGCACTCGGTGTGCACGGTGCCGGTCTATCCCGGCTATCCGCTCAAGGTGAAGGTCGGCGCCGGCGGGCGCGGCGCCCAGGGCACCGCGGGATCGGCGGCGGTCGGCAAGCGAGGCGCGTACGGCGCCATCAAGGCGAGCGGGGGCACCAACGCGCCCGCCGCCGCCCAGAGCGAGGCATCGCGCGGGAACAACATGGGCGACGACACCACCATCGAACAGTTCGACCGGGCGCTCGCGACCAGCTTCGGATCCGGCGCCATGATCAAGAAGGGCCCGGTGGGAGCTCCCGGCGGCGGCGGTGGCGGCTGGGGCGCCGCCAGCGCCGTCCCCGGCATCCAGGGCTACGGCGGTACCGCCAACGGAACCGGTGGCGCCGGTGCCTCCATGAGCGTCCCTAGCAACTACTGCAGCAGTAATCAGCGGGTGGACATCGACGGCAAGGAAGCCTTCCAGTTTGCGGCGCCGGGCCAGGAAGGAATGGTTGGCGCGAACGGCGGCCGCGGCAACAGCGACGGCGACCTGAACGGCGGCGCCGGAGGCGCGGGCGGCAAGGGCGGCAGCATCGACCCCCGCGGCTACGGTGACGGGGGCACCGGCGGCAAGGGCGGCGACGGCGGCACCGGCGGCCTGGGCGGCGAAACCGCGGGCGCGGACGGCGCGGACGGCAGCGTGGGCCAGGACGGCGCGAGGGGCGGCGACGGCCACTCCGGCGCCGCGATCATCACCTACCGCACCACCTCCTGACCCACACACCACACAACGGTGCCCTCCCCGACAGCAAGCACGAGGAGGGCACCACCGACCTCCGGCCCGGGTGAGCCTCAAATCCGCCGCCGACGCCGAGAAAGCCCACTTCCGGCGAGATGCCAGACACCTTCTGACTGCCATTCGTACCGCACGGTCAGCACCGCCGCGTTCAACGACCCAGCGCCTCCAGCTCGACCGTCGCCAGCGGGCCGCGCTCATCGAACCGTGGAAAACTCATCGCCACTCCCCACCCCAGGTCTGGATCAGTCCCCGGCGCGTCACCCGCCGCAGCGGCGGGTGACGACTGCAAGCGGAGACGCGTTGCCACCCGACTGGCTACTGGTGGATACGGTCGTGGCTACGATGCGCAAACGCCCCGCGCACTCACAGTGCGCCAAGGGCGAGGGTCCAGGGGCCAGAACCTCGTTCTCGTGAACAAAGCCACCCCGCCCACGCCCGTGTTCCAGTGCCTGAACGAGGAGCGCTGGTAGCCGGCCCGGCCGCCCGGCCCGAACCCACTCATGTCGGTGATGAGCAGCGCCCCGTCCGCGCGCTCTTGCGTGCTCCGGCTCGTGACGTCGAGCAACTGTCCGTCCAGGGGTCCGCCGACGAGTTCGACGTAGACGTGCCCGGTCCGGGGCGGGGTCGCCGCCGTGCACCCGCGGATCGTCACTGGCTCTCCCGGTGGGCGCGTACCGCGTCGGTGTACAGCCCCCGGGTCAGGTCCGCCTGATCGATGCCGAGGTCGGTGAGGACCTGGCGGACGTCCGCGAGGGCGTCGCCCAGGTGCGTCTCCTCGACCAGGGTCTCCACCTCGATGAAGGTGCCGTCGATCTCGGGGACCTGGACCACGGTGGCGAGTATCCGGCGACCCCGTTGTGAGAGCAGGCCCAACGCCACCGACTGTGCCGACGCACGCCCACAGCTACCAGCACACCCGTTCACACGGGTGGGGCTTCGCCCGAACGGCCCGCACACCGGGCCCAGACCTTCAGTTTCGGCCCGGGCCGCTCCGGGTCCGCTGCGCTCTCCCGCCCTGAACACGCCTCACAACATCCAGGGGTTCAGCCCGTCGAGCAGGCCCCTCCCCCGCCGGCCGGGAAGGCCGTGGCTATCGCGCGGGCTGATTCGCCTTCCAGACAGCCAACTCCCTGTCGTACCTGGCCTTGTCCTCCTGGGCCTTGGCCTCGTACGGAGCCTTCTCCTCATCCGTCATCTTCAGCCACGCATCGGACACAGTCCTCGCCTCGTGGATGATGTCAGGGTGCGGATTCCCTTCCAACATCCGCAGCCGCTCCTTCTGCCCGAACAAGATGTACGCGGACGCCGGCGTCTTGGGGGCCGTCGGGTCCTTCTTCCTCTTCTTCGCCGTCAACCGTGCCTTACTCATTCCCGGCTCCCTCCAGCACATCCCACACAGGACGACACTCGCCCCCAAGAAGATCATTCCCAACCCCCGCCCCCACCGCAGCCCCATCATGGGCACCGGTCGGGGTCAGGTGGTGATGCGCTGGTAGGTGGTGGTGGCGGTGATGCCGTCCGTGCTGACGGTTTCGGTGAGGTCGTCGCCGTCGAACTTCCAGATGGCCGTGATCTCGCGGACGCCCCTCATCTGCTGGATCAGCCGGGCACCGTCCTGGCGGGCCATACCGATGCCCTGCGCGCCGTCGGGCATCTGGAACCGGAACTGCCGGCCGAGCTCGAACTCCTGGGTGTAGGTGCGGCTGGGGTAGACCTTGGCGAGAGTGACGGCCGGGTCCTGGAAGGTCACATCGAGGCGGAAATCACCGAGTTCCTCTTCCGCCTGGTCGAAGCCCACACCGATTGCCTTGAGGTAGACGTCCCAGTCCTTGCGGGACACGGCCTGGTAACTGCCACTGCTCAACGTCATGAATCCTGCTCCCGTTGTGTCGTATCCGGCCGGAGACGGTCACCGTGAGCGTAGGCATGGGCGCGGGCCGGCCGAGTGGGATCCGGACAGTCCCCGAGGTCCTCCGGAGCCGGCTCCAGGCCACCACGGTTCGGAGCCCGGCCCACGACGGACAACGCCCCGGAGGGGGCGTGTACTGCCCGGTCGAACACTCTCCCCGGTTCGGATCGATTCTTCGCCCACCGCACCCTGACCAGCACCCCTCGGGAGGCACGTTCACGCGTCAGAGGAGGGAGCGGTCACCACCGGGATACGCGCGGACCGGGAGATTGGCCGGAAGTGGATCTTCGCCACACCCGTCCGGACGCCGCGGGTACACAGTCATACCCCGGGTGCACAGACCCCCGCGATCTCCTCGAATTCCTGCGGCGTGCCGGCCTCGACCCCGATGACGTCGACATCGACGGGGTGGGGCTGATCGAGTGGCACGGCGGTGGCCCGGCGGCCAAGGAAAGGCGCACCGGCGCCCGGTAGGGTCGCCGTACCCGCGCCGACAGGGAGTGCGCAGGGCAGGGCCGTGCATGGACAGGCTCACCCCTCGAAGATGCGGTACAGCGGCCCGAAACGGCCCATGCAGTCCCTCACGGACCGCCGGGGCTTTCCGCCGCCCGCCCGTGCGCGGGAGCAGATGCCCGAAACGCGCCGCTCGCCGTCAGGTCGTCCCTACCCTGACCCCATGGACGACCTGACGGACACCGACGTGCGCGAGATCCTGCGGCCCCACCGGGACGGCGGCCCCATCAGCCGGCTGTACGCGACCGGAGAGATCACGGACGACACCGTTCCCGCCCTCGGAATGCTTTCGGTCGAGCTGGACGAGCAGGAACTGCACGAGAGCGGGGAACGGGTCGGGGACGTGATCGCCTACGCGCGCGGTGCGGGCGAGCGCCCACCCGTGAACGGCTGGACGAGCAAAATCTGACCCTGCCGGCCGCAATTCGAACGACTATCGGTAAAAGATCGAACCACTACGCAAGGTGTGATCCCATGACTTTCTGAGCCGCCTGAACAAATCCGCGGTGATATTCACCCCACCTGTTGACCGCATCGCTCTCGTCGCGAAGTTGAGAAACTAACTGCGAATATTCTTCGCTCGGCTCTCCACCCCCACCCGATTCCATTCGGCGGAGCATGTGAAGCTGTGCTATTCGAACACCGAGGGCTGTGGCTATTTTGAACCGCACGGAACGAAACTTCCAGCGGTCCGAGGATATCAATGCGGGAACTGCAGCGCGCCAAGTCTCGGATCAGATCTGGCGTCGAGGAAATGTCTCCCTCTATTCGATGGACAAGTCGAGAGAGTTGAGAGTACGTGTCATCGAACCTTTCATACGCTTCCAACCGTTGTTGACGAAGCCAGTGTGCATGTTCGGCAGCAGCCTGATCTTTCACCTGTTGCTTGACGGCTTGGGCCGACCTCTCGGCTCCGGTCCTTGCGCCCCACACAGCCGCAGCTCCGCCAACCACTGTTCCCAACACCCCGAAGCCTGCCGCGATCAGCGCGGCCACACCCTGGTCCATGGGTGGCATTCTGCCGGACACCCTCCTTCGGGGAGGGGAAGTTGAAAGATTCTTTGGATCTTTCCCCGCACCCGCCGCCTTCCGTGCGTGTGAGTGCGCGGGGGTTCGCCTGAGTTCGTGGGTACCGCTTCCTGACGGTGCGTAGCGGATATCGCTAATGCGTGATGAAACCCGGTCACCAACAGGTCTATTACCTATGCAGGAACCCTCCGGGGAACCTGCTGCACACTCCCGCACGCCGTGAAGGCGTTCGGGGCCGAGGGATGGTCACCTTCATGCGGTGCCGGGGCGAGTCTGGCGCGGCCACTCCAGCCGGGGGCCGCGCCTTTCTCATACCAGACTGTGAGGCGTGACCTTTCCTTCCGAAAGGAATCACTTACTATCGAATTGACCTGCTGGCGATGCGCTGAAGTCTTCACCCGTGGCCTCGGGGTCCCTCGGGATCGACCGGGGCTGTTCCGCTGCCCGCAGCACCCGTACCGGGTCGCTACGCGGCGTCGATCGCCGGTCGGCGTCAGAGGGCTTAGTAGTCATCTCATTTGGCCCTCGCGGGTAGGCTGTCGGTCATGGTGGGGATCGTTGAGCGGCTGGTGCCGGATGAGTTGTGGGAGTTGTTTCAGCGGGTGGTTCCGGAGGCGCCGTCGCGGCCTCAAGGTGGAGGGCGGCGCAGACACGGTGACCGGGAGGTGCTTGCCGCGATCGTGTTCGTGGCCACGTCGGGTTGTACCTGGCAGCAGCTGCCAGCGGCCTCCTTCGGACCGTCCGGGGCGACAGCCCACCGCCGCTTCTCGGAGTGGAGCAAGGCCCGGGTGTGGGCGAAGCTTCACCGCCTGGTCCTCGACGAACTCGGCGTCCGCGGCGAGCTGGACTGGTCCCGCTGCGCGATCGACTCGGTGAACATGAGGGCCTTGAAAAGGGGGGCCTGACAGGTCCGAATCCTGTCGACAGGGGCAAGTTCGGGTCGAAGATCCATTTGCTCACTGAGCGGACCGGTCTGCCCCTTTCCGTCGGAATCTCGGGCGCGAATCTGCACGACAGTCAGGCCCTCGAACCCCTCGTCCGCGGCCTACCGCCCATCCGATCCCGCCGCGGCCGCCGACGGCGCAAGCCCGCCGAGCTCCACCGCGGACAAGGGCTACGACTACGCCCACCTGCGGAAATGGTTACGCGAACGCGGCATCAAGCACCGCATCGCCCGCCGAGGCTTCGAGTCCTCACAGCGGCTCGGTCGCCACAGATGGGTCGTCGAAAGGACCATGTCCTGGCTCGCCGGCTGCCGCCGCCTCCACCGCCGCTACGAACGCAAGGCCGAACACTTCCTCGCCTTCACCAGCATCGCCTGCACCCTCATCTGCTACCGCAGACTCGCCAAATGAGATGACTTCTTAGGGGCTGTCCGATGGGTCGTGTGACGCTCCTGCCGGGAACCCGTTCCGTGGGACATGGGGCGAGGAGATCTTTCGGATGAGGAGTGGGCTCGGCTGGAGCCGCACTCACCGACGAATCATGGGCGGGGTGGACGCTGGAAGTGCCACCGTCGTGTGATCAACGGGATTCTGTTCCGGCAGCGGACTGGCCTTCCCTGGCGGGACCTGCCTCCCTGCTTCGGTAGTTGGAAGACGGTTCACGACCGTCATCGCAGGTGGTCGGCGGACGGCACGTGGGAGAGGATCCTGCGGGCCGTCCAGGCCGACGCCGATGCCGAGGGCCGGATCGACTGGAGCATGGTCAGCGTCGATTCCACGACCTGCCGCGCTCATCAGCACGCGGCCGGCGCCTCCACCCGTGCCCCGAAGATCCCGGGTCGGCGCAGGAGCCCGGCACGTCACCGTCCCGATGAGGCCCTGAGACGCTCGCGAGGCGGGCTCACAAGCAAGATCCACCTTGCCGGGGAAGGCGGGTGCCGCCCGCTTGGGTTTGTCATCACGCCCGGTCAGTGGGGTGACGCACCGCAGATGATTCCCGTCCTGGAAAGAGATCCGCGTGCCCCGGCGGACTGGTGGACGACCGCGCACCCGGCCCGACCATGTCGGTGGCGATAAGGCGTACTCGTCACGCCGCAACCGGCGTCACCTGCGCAGACGCCAGATCAAGCACACGATCCCCGAGCCGAGAGACCAGCGGGCCAACCGCCAGCGCCGCGGCAGCCAAGGAGGCCGACCTACGGGGTTCGACAAGGCGATCTACCGCCGCCGCCGCAACGAAGTCGAGCGGACCATCAACCGGCTCAAGAACTTCCGCGCCGTCGCCACGCGCTTCGACAAACGGGCGTACGTCTTCCACGGAACGGTCACTGTGGCGGCGATCCGCCTATGGCTCCGTCCAGAGTGAAGTGCCCCGACTCAGAGGGCCTTGGCACCCGGGTAGTGGTGGCGAAGTTCGCTGAGTACGCGCTCGTCGACAGCCTTGACGTCCCACACGGAGCTGTCGAATTCGGTCAGGACGAGCACCAGCTCGTCCCCGGCGAACCCACGTGCTTTGGCATCGATCAGTTGGAGGAAGGGGGTCGTCAGCGACAACAGTGTCAATGTGTCCATGCCGGCGGCGGCGGACCGTCGCTCCATCTCGACACAGCGAGGATCGACGATCTCGTCGAACTCGACGCGCCACGTCAGGTCCAGGCCGAAGCTGCCGAGGCGAACCAGTAGCTCAGCCAGGGTCACGTAGTGCTTTCCGTGCCAGGCAGGAAACGTGATCCCCTTCATCCCCGCCTCTGCTTCGGCTGTATCGCGCGCCATGCGCCCCCCTTCGTTCCAGCGAACAGTAGGCCACGTCCCTGATCAGCTCATACGACCCATCGGACAGGCCCTAGCGCCATGAGGGCGAAATCAGCCGCCTGTCACACGAGAACTCCCCAACCGAAACGGGGGAAGTGGCCCGTTCCGGTTGGGGAGTCCGTAAGACGCTCAATCCGTAATTGAGACGTCAGACATCTCGATCAACAGCCCGGGGGCCTCGTTCGTTTCGCTTCACGGACCGTCACCCGATCGGTGGCCACATCGTAGAAGCTCAGTGCACCGAGAGCAGCACCAACCCGTTCATCCAGACTGCACAGCCCCAGGTCAGGGCCTGACGACTGCTCAGATTCGCTGACCAGCGACAGGGCCCTCTGGCGTACTGGCGGCTCCGACACCAGGCTCAAGAATGCAGAATCTCTTGAGCCCAGATGACGGACGGGTAGGTGGCCGCGAATGCGAAGACGAAACTATTGAGCCCCATCAAGAAGGCCACGCACACATGAAACGACATCGCTACACCCAGAAAGGCCATCGTAGATCCCGAGGGCAGAACGAAGATCAGCGGAAAGGTCACCTCGAACAGCAGGGTGCCATAAGTGGCAAGGATGAACGGTGCCGGTCGCCTCCGTGCGATCCGCGCGATCCATTGTGCACCGTAGGTTCGGGTGGAAATGATCTCGGCGACAGCGATCCCAGAGCGCCATGACGGGCCGAAGAGTTTGGCCACGCCAGCAGCGAAGTACGCCAACGTCAGCTGGCCGGCGATGAAGAACAGGCAAGCATGCTGCGCCAGCGAACCTGAGGGAGACAGGCGTGCCAGGAGCAGGGCGGCCGCGGCGATGAGTGTGATCTGGTCTGAGCCATCGTTCCCCTGCGGGGTCGCATGGTGGGAGAGAAGGATCAGCCCGACCAGTGCTCCGCAAACGAGCGCCGAGGTCGAAGGCCTGACTGTAAGCATCAAAGCGCAGCCGAGCAAGGCCCTGGACAGGAACGTGATCCAGACCCTGTGTCCGCCGAAGAAGAGTCCAAGGACGCGCCCCGATACTCCGGTCGCAGTATCGACTCGGCGGAGCCTCGAGATATTCCAGGAAAGCAGGCCCTGTTGCGGCAGCAGAGATCGGGCAGCAGCAGCCTCCACGGCTGTGATGCAGGCGGTAAAACCGATGAGACGCTGCGTCAGATCAAGGGCGAGCTCGGCCGTCACCGCACGTCACCTTCTTCGTTGACCGTACGTGCAGATTCGACAAAAGTGTGACAGTGGAAGGGACATCGGAATTATATCCGCCCACACCGACCACCATGAACTGCAGATGCGTGGAATCGACTTGGCTGTCGATCGAAGATACCAACGACAACAGTTGCAGGTATGAGTTGTGCAGAACGCACTGAACATCCGACTTCGGCGGCGCCGTCAACAGGTTGTTGATAATGTCGGAGAAGGCTTTGCCTTGGCGCTTGGCAGGGTTCCAGACGCAGTGGAACCATCGCCATGGCGAGTCCACCTGAATCTCACGCCACGGCCCTAGATCACCGTCACTCCACGTTCGGACAAGGAGGTAGTAGTCACGAGAAGCCGGGCGAGGAGCGAAGAACGTGAAGACAGGAAGGAGCGGGCTGGCCCAAGATTTATCCCACCACGACAGCAGCACGTTCCGTGCCTTCTTGTGCTGAGCGGCGGCGGAAGCCGCCAACCAGATCGCCAAGACGGCGCACACGGTGCATTCCCAGATCTCCGCCACGTCCAACGCCTTCCCCGCCGCAGCCCCGCCCCGGTGGGGCTCTTACTGAAGGAGGTCTACTTCTCATCCGGAGAGGGATTCGCCGAGTGAGCGGAAATAATCTTCTGCTTGATCTCGGCGAGAGTCTCGGCGCTCGCACCGCGACCCACCTCGTCGACCAGATGCGCCAGTGCCACCAGGTCGGGCGCATCGGATTCAGCTGGGACGGTCTTTCCCACTCCGAAGATGTCTCCGACGAAGTCAGCGACGTCGTTCGCCGCTTCAGTAAGGAAGTCACCGAATGCGGCGAGGTCAGCGGCGGAATCCGCGCTCGCCTCTCCTGGGCCTGCGGCGGGGTAGGCGAAAAGGCCTGCTGAACCTCCCAGACGCAGGTTTTCACCCATCGGCTGCAGATCACCGATGATCCTGTCCAGCTCGGTGCTCACGAGCCCGGCCCTGCGCCCTTGCATGCGCCCGAGAGTATCCGCCATCTGAATGCGCGCTGCCGCCAGTGTGATGATCCGAGCGTAACTATTAGCATTAGGGCGGCTGGGGTTCTTGTCAGGCAAGGATTCTCCCTAGGAGTACGGAGGCTGCGCCGTCACAAATATATAGAGACCGGCAACTCAAATCAATTACCGCGCCGCGTTTGAACCCTGGAATAGTGCCGCAGTGCCCGAGGGCCACCACGCAAGACGCAGTCGTCAATGCCGGGCGCCTCGGCACGCGTGAACGTCAGCTTCGCCGGGAAACTGGGTCCACGAGAGCTTTCCAACGGATCCCGGCACTGAGGGCCCCAGCGACGCCGAGTGGCGGGTACCAGGAAGCCTGCCACAGCGCTACTCCTCGACGGCCTCCTGGCGACGGACCACGGCCGTGCCAAGCGCCAGGTGGGTGCTGAAAGCACCAGGGCCACCCACGAAGGTGCCCACAGGCGTATCCGTCGCAGTAAACCAATGAACGCTCGTAGCGACGACTCCGAACGCGCTGAGGAATCGAAGCTTCTGGCCGACAAGGGTCTCAATGGGGGCATCGAGCTCGACCATTCCCGAGCTGTTGAACAACGGTTCAAGGTCACCAACCCGCACCAAGCAATCCCCCCGGATCTCAAAGGCCACCCCTTCGTGCTCAATTCTCGTGTCAATGACAGTGACCGCCAGGGTCAACGGGTCACCTTCGACCGTGAACGATGTCACTGCCGAATAGGAATGGGTCCCGGCCACACTCGGCAAAACGAACGCGCGCCCCGCCACCCGCCTCTTCTTCTGTCGCTCGAGATCCCACCGAGCCAGGTGGGCGTACACATCAGATGGTTCCATCTCCGTCCTCTCTCTCCAGCGACGCCCATGCCTACCCAGAACACGACGCGTCGTGGCTCCGCCGATCGGTTACTTCAGATGCCCTTTCAGTGCGTCCGCGCCCGCAGCCTCATTCGGGGTGGAGGTGAACGACCTGATCGCGGGACGCAGGGGCGTTTCAAAGTCCTGGTGATCACGTGAGTCCGCAGGCCAGGGGCGCTTGACGGGGGCCGTCACTCACGCAACGAAGCTCCGGTTGAACGGGGTGACCTTCCCAAGTCGCCCTGAACCACCGGAGCTGCGATGTGCCGTGCCGAGAACGGCGACGAACTCCAGACGAACAAGTCAAACCGTCACGCACTGGGTTCGCTACGGTGTCAAGCCGTGCGGCAGCGCCGGGAGGTACCTCGCCGAAGCACTGTCGCGACGCCTGGGACGCACCGTCACCCTGGGGGAGATCGGCCTCATCGAGCCCACCCGTGATCTGCTGGACTGGCGCACGGATACTCTGAGCGCCCTGGCCGATCTCGGGAGGATCGACACCGTGGACATGGACCGCAGACGGGCCCTGGGGACTGCGGCTTACTCGCTCGCTGGCCTGGCCCTGCCAGGCAGCTCCTGGTGGGACCGCATGGCCGAACAGGGCAACCGACGGCGCGCCGGCCGCGCCGTCGTAGGCCGCGGCGACCTCGACGCCGTCCGCGACATGGCAGCCCTGTTTTCCACGATGGACCAGCGCCACGGTGGCGGCCACGCCCGCACCGCCGTCGTGCAGTACCTCGTTGGCGAAGTCTCCACCTACCTCAACGGCACCTTCACCGACGACCAGGTACGGCGGGGTATGTACTCCACCGCCAGCGAACTCGCCTACCTCTCCGGGTGGATGGCCTTCGACAACGGAGACCACCCGGCCGCACAAAAGCAGTTCACTGTGGCGGTGAAGCTCGCCGCCGAGGCCGACGACGCCGCGATGGCCGCGCACGTCATCCGCGCCATGGCCCACCAGGCAAACGACCTCGGGCATTCCCGGCCCGCCCTGGCCCTCGCCGCCGCCTCGGTCGACGGCAAGCAGTACAGGCCAGCCCCCGCGAACGCGCCCTCCTCGGGGTCGTCCACGCCCGCACCCTCGCCGCGACCGGGCAGCCGAAGGCCGCCACCCACGCCCTCCTCCACGCCGAAAACGACCTCGCCGCTCTGCCCGCGAAGGGGACGAAGAACCGAGCCGCGTGTCCTTCTTCCAGGAAGCCCTCGCCCACGAGACCGCCCTCGCCCTGCGCGACATAGGCGACCTCCCCGGTGCCGAGCAGCAGCTCCAGCGCAGCGTCCGCACCCGCAAGGCGACGTCCTTCAAAACGGACCCACGCTGTGACCCTCGGCTATCTCGGCGGCATCCAGGCCCGCCAGCACCGCATCGAAGAAGCCTGCGCAACGTGGGCCGCCGCCCTCAACGCCATGGACGGAGTCCGCTCTGGCCGCACCCGTCAGGCCGCCACCGACATGCGCACCGCCCTGTCCCCGCTCCGGCAGCGCGGCATCCCCCAGATTGCCGACATCGACCGCCGGGCCGCCGCGTACCTCGCCGCAACCGCCTGACCCTGACCCTGACCCGCAGGAAGGAACCCCTGTGCCAGACCGCGAAGCATTCGAAGTGGAAGTCCTCGGTCACGTTATCGGAGGCCGGATAGAGCCCACCGATGACTACTGGGGCGGCGCCCAGGCCATCATCCGCCTCGACGGCAGCCGCTTCACCCCGGACGCGACTCAGGGCATGGAGGAGTTCTCCCCACTTGGAGGTGGTCTTTCCGCTTCCACCTCAGCGATCCCAACGACATGCCCCTGCAGCCGCGCCGCCACCGCAACATGCGGCGACCGAACTGGCTCGGCATTTCCCGCTGTCGTCTGGTCAAGGTCGACGGCCTGGACCTTCACGTCGAAGACCTCGACGCCGTGGACGGAACCCCCGTCTTGGAAGTAAAGCCCTGGTTCGAGGAGATGGGCCCGCGCGGCAAGGTCCGTCAGGCGCAGTGGACCACCGACATGCTCGGCGAACTACTACGCCCCCACCAAGGACTGACCACCGGCTTCGGGGCCGCCCCCAGAGCGCGGAGACAGTAGATCGCCTCCACCGGGACAGGTTGCCGGTGGAGGCGCTGCCTTTCATCGAGCTTTACGCAATCGCCCCCGTGACGTCAGGCCGGCGCCGCCGGGGGTCACCGTGGCCGGGGTGAACGCCATCCTGGCGTTCCGAGAATGTCGAACGCATGACGGCCCACACCTACCCACGCGCATCCCGATCCTGACTCTCCGCCAGCCCTGGGCCTCTGCCAACGTCGAGGACGGGAAGGACTGGAAGGACGTGGCGAACCGATCCCAGCCGACCTCGTACCAGGGGCCTCTCTACATTCACGCGGGCGTCGGCTGGGACGGCAGGGAGTGGGAGCGTCGCCCGACCGGGGTGGCCCATCGGGGGATCCTCGGCCGCGTTACCGTGACCGGCTGCGCGCGCACCAGCAGCAGCACCCGGGCGGAGTCGGGAGCCTGGCACTGGGAGCTGTCCGATCCGGTCCGCTTCAAGACCCCGGTACCCGGCCCTCAGGGGGAAGCTCTTCGTTCTGGTACCCGGACCCTGATCTTTCCGCCCGGCTCACTGAGGCGGAATCAGCACACCGACCCTGACCTGGGAAAACAACCGTAAGTAGTTGACAGGTTGCGCCTTGAACTCGGCGGGGTAATGCTTCATCCCCACGGGGACTCCGTTCTCCTGGACACTCAAGATCCAAGTGTCTCCGGTGTCCAAAACCCGGGGTCAAGGCCCGCGCCCGCTTGGCCCCCGACCTATTCCCCCAGGTCGGGGCCCAGACACGTTTCACCGTCGAGTACGAAGCCCGTCCTCGAAGCCCACCGCCCCGACGCCCTCAACCAGAGCCACGGCTATGCCCGGAAGGCTGGCGGGCCATCCGGCACACGGTCACCACGGCCCCGGCCGACGCCCGTTCACAGACGGCAGGCCGAGAGCCGGGTCAGCGGCGGCGGCCCCAGGACTCGGCGTCGACGGTCCGGTTGCGGTCGTCGCGCAGGGTTGCGGTGTCGGAGCGGTCGTCCCAGACGTGGTCTTGACGCCCGCATACACCTGGTCCGGCTCCGCCACGCGGCCGGCGACCTGGAAGGGGCACTGCGCCATGCCCGCCACCTCGCCGACTCCGGCCACGCCACATCCCTCACAGAACACCCGATCTCGGTCAACGAACTGTGGCCGCACGGACTGGACCCCGACGGGACACCCACACCACCGTGGCAACCCTGCCAAGTGACCTTCGACGGATGACACGAGCACCGGCCCACGAGCTGCCACTCCGGTCGGACGGAACAGTTCAGGAGTCGGAGACCCGGAACGGCATCGCCGAACCCCGGCCCGACCAGGTCCCATCTCCAACAGCTTCAGAAGGCGACCACGGCGGTCGCGGGAGAATCCACCCACACCGTGGTGTCCTGCCCTGTGAGGGTGAGGCCGTAGCGGTCGATGCTCGGCCGGCCCAGCTGTTCCCACTGCTGGTGTGCCGTGGTGATCTCGTCCCACAGGTGACGGGGTCCTGTCTGGCTGACGGCGAACGCGGCCGAAGTGCGCCCGTCGTAGTCGACGGTCGCCCAGGAGCCGGTGGTGTCGGTGACCTGGAGGCGGGTAGCGGCGTGTTCACCGCTGGTGTCCCAGGCGAACGAAGCCCCGGGGACCGTGAGACCCACGTGGAACTCGGCGTCGAGATCACCGCCCGCGACCGTCCACGGCGACAACGTCGTCGACGACCGCACGACTCCGCCTTCATGCGTGGCCGAGGCAGGCGACGCGTCGTCCCGGCGAGCCTCGGGGCGTGCCATCGGCATGAAGGAGGCGAAGGAGTGGAACCTGCCCTCGCCGTGGCCGTGCTGTGGGACCGTCAAGGCGAGAGTGCCGTAGGTGCACCAGGCCGAGGTCCACGGGGTCACGATCCGGCCGCCGGGTCGGATCTGGGTGAGCCAGGCGGGCGGGACGTGGTCGACAGAGAACGTGGCGAGCACCACGTCCCAGGGGCCGCCGGGTGGTCGGGAGTCGGCGGCGTCCCCGACGACGACTGTTGGCGTGTACCCGGCCGCCTTCAGGTTCTCCTGGGCTTCGGCGGCGAGCACCGGGTCGAGTTCGACGGTGGTCACCCGCCGGTCCCCGACGAGCGCACACAGCAGACCCGCGTTGTAACCGGTCCCCGCACCCAGCTCCAACACGCGTGCGCCTGGATGCTCGTGGGCCGGGGAGGGTTCGCCGAGGCCGGTCAGGAGCAGGATGCGCGCGACCATCGAGGGCATCGACGCCGAGGAGGACGGCAGACCGTCGGTGAAGCGGGTGACGAGCGGTTGATCCGTGTAGGCCGCGGCCATCCACCGGTCGGGGTCGGTGGCGCGGTCGACGGGTGCGTAGCCGCCGGACCCGTTCCGCAGCCCAGATGCGCTCCGGTAGGAAGCGGTGCCGATCTACACAGCGAAACGCCTGTTCGAGGCTGGCGGGCAGGGCTTGGTCGAGCTGCTTTGTGATCGCGGTGAGCAGTGTGTCGATCGGCGTGTCGTGGGCAGCGGGATCCCGGCTCGGGAGGGTGGCCACGGGCCTACTTCTTCTTGTCGGGGTCCGGTGGGCGGCGGCGGTGGAGGGGGTGGTGGCAGCGGCCGGTTCGGCTGATGCCCGTCGTCACCGATCGGCGACCGGTGCTTGCCCTCCACGATCCTCGCCACAGCAACCTCCCCGTGAGTCCGAAACCCCAACGGTAGGACCGGTGGGGCGGATACGGCAGGGCGCACACAGGGCGCGTTGTCGACGCGATCAAGCCGAGACCCGTCGTGATCATCCACGCGCCCGACGGCCGCAGTAGCCGGTGCCGTTCAGGGAGTACCGCCCGCCGGGCCGGGCCCTCCGGTCCCTCGACATCAGCCGCGCCGGGAGCGTGGAACACCTGGCCGCCTTGAAGACCGGCGCTGGGCATGGGTGTGTGCCGGGCGGCTGGCGGACTGCCCGGCACACAACCATCACAGGTTCGGCTACCGCCCGTTCACGGGCGGCGGGCCATGGCCTGGGTTAGCGGCGGCGGGCCCCAGGTCTCGGTGTCGACGGTGCGGTTGCGGTCGTCGCGCAGGGTGGCGGTGTCGGCACGGTTGTCCCACACGTGATCGCGCTTGCCCTGGAAGAGGTCGGTGCGGGTGTCGCGGCCGGACCCGGTGTGGATGCGGATCGTGGCGCGGCCGCCGATGCGGGTGTCGTTGAAGCGGTAGCGGTTGCCGTCCGCGTCCCGCAGCGTCCAGCCGCGCAGGTTCACGGGCTGGCGGGTGGTGTTGCGGATCTCCACCCACTCGCCGTTCAGGGAACGGTTGGAGCGGTCGTCACGACCAGGAGCGTCGGCCTGGACCCGGGAGGTCTCCACCCGCGGGTGCCGGTCGTGACCCCGGTCCGCCGCGGTGGCGGGGAGCGCGGCGGCCGAGACGATGGCGCCGGCGGCGAGGACGGTCGCGGCGACACGACGGGCGGTCGACGAAGCAGACATGTGTTGGCCCCTCAAGAACTGTGCTGCACCCGCCGATACGAAGCACGTAGCGGTGCGGGTGCCCGGCCCGTGGTGGGCCGAGGACCCAAACTCTCGACCCGACACACGGCCGACCGCAGCCCCTGACGAGGCCGGTTACCCACCCGGACATTCCCGTCACACACGCTTGGGTACTACACGCGGTCCGGGTGAGCGTGGCCCTGACATTCACTGACCGCTACACCCACCCAAAGCACACACCGCCCGGTCGATCAACGCGCCCGGAGCGCACCACCAGGCGCACCCAACCGCCCGTCACCCAACCGGAGCAGCAAGTTCCGTAACAGCCGTTCCGCACGATTCTTCGCACGGACGCACGGAAACCGTGCCTCAGAACGAATCCGTCCGCCCGCCACGGTGACCGCCCCGCCGAATCGACGGCGAGCCGGCCCGGTACACGCCGGGGTGCACGGCTCGACCGGTGAGCGACCTCCGAAGCCGACAGGCCTGCGGAGCGACCGAGAGGGCGCCGGGGCGACATCGCGCCCGGGTGAGGGGCCACAGCGAGGACGTCGAGCAGCGCGAGCACCTGGCCGGCCTCGGCATCGACTGGGCGCGCCAATGGGAAATATCAGTCCCTAAAGTCCCTGACAAACCCGGGTAATTGATGACCAATCACCCGGATATTCGACGGTCAGGGGTAGAACGTCACCGCTGGTGTCCGGCGCCCAGGCGAGGACCGGGCGCGGCCAGGGGCGAGCACCGGCCCTGGATCAGGGGTTGTCACCGCCCCAGATCCACGGCCCGAACGGATCATCCTCGCTGGGGCCGTAGTCCGCCCGGCCACCCGGCCCGTACATCCCCAGTGGCGTGATCAACAGAGCGCCCGTGAAGAGCTCCTCGGGCATCCAGTCCGTGACGTCGAGCACCTGGCCGTCGAGGGGCCCGCCGAGCAACTCCCGATAGGTGCGTCCCGGGACGCGGGTAGGGGTGCGGGTCGTCGTGGTCCGTGCCGTACACCCGGCGCCCCGCCGTCTGAATCGTGGGTCATGACCCCAGACTCCCCCACCGGCGCGCGCCCGTAGGGTCGATCGCGCGCCGGCTACCGGGGAAGGACGTCACGGCGCCCGATAGGCTCGCCGCACCCGCGCCGACATGGGTGCGCCGGGCAGGGCCGTGCACGGACAGGCTCACCCCTCGAAGATGCGGTACAGCGGCCCGAACAGCCCCGGCAGCCCTCACGGTCCGCCGGGGCTCTCCGACGCCCACCCGTGCGCCGTCCGTACCCGGTCGCTACGCAGCGTCGATCACCGGCCGGCGCCGGACGGCCAGGAGCGGCGGGCCGGAGTCGGAGGGCTTAGAAACGGGCCGGCGGGCGACCCTCAGACCCGGCGCGGCCACGCGTACAACCCGCGACACGACCGACGTCGAGCCGTCCAGATCGATCGCCACCTGATAGACGGACCCAGGCGCCGAACAAGGAGCCCTGCGGGACGCGGTCCAGGTCGAGGCCGGGCCAGCGACCTAGTACGGCAACGGTGCTTGCCGTGACGGTTGGGCAGGTCGGTCGTTGTGCTGTTCATGGGTGGGAAACTTGCTGAGGCCCGGTCCTGGGCTGGTGAACTGAAAGCCTTGCATGAGCGGTTCGTGCATCGGTTCTCCAGGTCGGAGCCGCGGGAGTCGGCTCTTGCCTATACGCGGGGGCTGATAGCTCCTCTAGAGCGGAAGAACGGATGGACACTTGCCGAGGAGGCCGGGCATGCAGGTCCGGACCGGATCCATCGGCTGCTGAACCGGATCGACTGGGACGCCGATGAGGTTCTGGACGACGTCCGGGACTACGTGGTTGAGCATTCTCGGCGATCCGGATGCGGTGCTGATCGTGGACGACACCGGCTTCCTCAAGAAGGGTGTCCGCTCCGCCGGGGTCCAGCGCCAGTACTCCGGAACCGCCGGCCGAACGGAAAACTCCCAGATCGGCGTGTTCCTCGCTTATGCCGGCGGCCGGGGCCGCACGTTGATCGACCGCCGCCTGTATCTGCCCACCTCGTGGACGGAAGACCGGGAACGGTGCCAGGCCGCCGGCATTGAGGACACGATCCGGCTTCGAGACGAAGGTGGTGATGGCCAAGGCCATGGTCCGCCGGGCGATCACGGACCGTATCCCGTTCCGGTGGGTGACCGCGGACGCCGCTTACGGCTTCTCCAAGGGCTGGCGGTCCGAGCTCGAGCAGGCCGACGTCTTCCACGTCATGGCCACCACCCGGCACGACACCGTCGTCACCCGCTGGGCCATCGACCACCCCGTCCACGACCTGTTCCCCGGGCTGCCCCGGCAGAAGTGGAAGCGCCGTTCCTGCGGAAACGGCGCCCACGGGCCACGCGTCTACGACTGGGCGAGGGTCGAGGCCCGGCCTTGGCACCGCGAGGACCGCCGGCACTGGGTGATCGCCCGCCGAAGTGTCCCGCAGGCCCGACGAGATCTCCTACTACATCGCCTACTGCCCCGCCGAAACCACACTGGACGAGCTGATCCGCATCGCGGGAAGCCGGTGGGCGGTCGAGGAGTGCTTCCAGACCGCTAAACAGGAGTGCGGCCTGGACGACTACCAGGTCCGCCGTTACGACGGCTGGCACCGTCACATGACCCTGGCCATGGCCGCCCACGCCTGCCTCAACGTCCTGCGGGCCCGCGAAATCAACACCGGGAAAGCAGAAACGGATCCTCCCAGCTCATCCCCCTCACCCTCCCCGAACTCCGACGCCTGATCAGCGGGCTCATCCGGCCCCGCTCGAGCATCGACCACGTCCTGCACTGGTCCCACTGGCGCCGACGACGACAGTTCCAGGCACGGGTCAGCCACTACAACACGCCGTGGCCACACGCCACCAGAAGCTGCCCAACCATCACAGCAAGCACCGTTGCCAGTACTAGGAGTTGTCTTCAAATGTCACGCCCACATCAGGAGCGAGGCGAGGGTGACGGCTGCCTGGTAGGACTCGGCGGTCTTGTCGTAAGCGGGTCGCGATGCCGCGCCACTGCCTTGAGGCGGTTGAAGCACCGTTCTACGACGTTGCGCCGCTTGTAGAGCTGTTTGTTCGAAACGTCGGCGGGCGGCCCGCCCCGGCTTGCCGCGCCGGAGCCGGTTGCGGACCTGGTCGGCTCGCTCGGGAAATCGTGGTGGCCGATGCCGCGGCGCCGCAGCCAGGTGCGGATGGCCCGGGAGCTGTAGGCCTTGTCGCCCAGCACGTGGACGGGCCGCACTCGGGGGCGGCCCGGGCCGATGCGGGGCACCCGGATCGCCTCCATCACGGTGGTGAACTGGGTTGCAGTCGTTGATGTTGCCGCCCGTGACCACGGAGGCGAGCGGACGACCGTAGGCATCGCAGGCCAGGTGAATCTTGCTGGTCAGACCACCTCGGGAGCGTCCGAGGCCGGGACTGCGGAGCCCCCTTTTCGGGCCCCGGCGGCATGCTGGTGGGCTCGCACGACGGTCGAGTCGACCGACACCAGCCAGTCGATGTCGCCGGCCGCATCCGCCCGGGCCTGCGCGGCCCGGAGCATCCGCTCGAAGGTGCCCGTCCAGAGCCCCACCGGCGAAACCGGGTATGCAGCGTGGCCCACGGGCCATACCGCTCAGGCACATCCCGCCAGGCCGTGCCCGTCCGGAACTTCCACACGATCCCGTTCAGCACGGTCCGGTCGTCCAAACCGCTTCCGCCCGAGCAAGGGACTCAGGCAGCAGCGGCCGGACGAACTCCCACTCCTCATTCAGACAGTTCATGGCGACGTATCACCCAACCATGATCCACCACTCCAAGATCTTTTGAAGACACGACCTAGTGCCGGCTGACCGCTCCGGGCACGGGGCCGTTGGGGTACTGGGCCAAGGTGCGGGTGATCGAGCGGTTCCGGTCGGGGGCGGGTTGGTCTGCGGGTGTTGCCGGCCTGGCCGGCCCGGTTGCGGGGGCGGCGTCCCCGGAGTGGGCGCATGGCACTCAACAGGACTCGGACCAGCCGATGCGCACGGCTGTTAGGACATAGCCAGGACCTGCGGTGGATCGGCCGGGTGTCAGGCACCAGACGGCTTCGGTGCCGGTGGCGGCCCATCGCACTTCAGCTGTACCCGTCCGGTAACGCGGGCGTTGAACGACAGAGAAGTTGCGTTGGGGATGGTCCAGTGGCTGGTACCAGAAGGTAGGTTGCCCGTAAGTGCCCACCTTGGCTTGCGCCGTGTTCGGGTTGATTGCCGTTGTAGACGCACACGTAAGCCTGCGGGGGCATCGAGGAGGCGGCGTGGACTGGTGTACGGGCTGAGCAACGCCAGCATCGTTCCGGCGGCTGCGCATCCCCGAGACGGACATGCGTTTGGGTGACCATGTGCCCTCCATCGAGGGAGTGCCCGGTGCGGGGAAGAGAGCCACGCAACGGGCCGAACGGGTCTCCATAGCAGGCTAGGTAGAACAGCGTCGCCCTGCATTTCTGGCGAGCCACCTCGGATCAAGCTGGGATCGCGGTCGCCCGCAGGGCCAGGGACAGGGATGGCATCGGCACCTCCAGACGGGGCAGGGGGCGGACCATCGTGAGCAGGCCCGTCGCTGCGGTCCTCACTGGCGTTCGCTGCCGAGCGTCCACGTGCGGAGGGGCCCGCGGTGGCCGGTCGACCACGCCGCCGGCCCGGACGGGACGCGCGTTCTTTGGCACCGGTGACCACCCCCTGACGCCCAGACGTCGCTGCCGGCTGTCGTGGGGCCTGTCCGCGCGGGTCCGGGCTGTCGGCGCGACAAGGGGGCCGTTGACCTGGGCTGGGGAGGTTGGATCCCCGGGGTGCGGGGCGGCGGCGACCAGGCGTGCGGGCCCCCCGCGGCGGCCGCGGTCGGCCTCCGGGCAGTGCTGGAAACCTCGTTACTGGCTGTCGCAGAAGTAGGTGTCGCCGCCGCCTGCCGCGGCTTGGCCCAGGGCCTGACCTGCCCCCTCCGAAGGGTGTCCCTGGCCCTGGGGGGCCGCCCACCGCCGATCACACCTGCGGTGCACGCGCGGTGGCCCCCGCCTCAGCCCCTGTCCGTGCGACGCTGCGTGCAACCCGGTCCCTAGCCTGCTATGGAGACCCGTTCGGCCCGTTGCGTGGCTCTCTCCCCGCACCGGGCACTCCCTCGATGGAGGGCACATGGTCACCCAAACCGCATGTCCGTCTCGGGGATGCGCAGGCCGCCGGAACGATGCTGGCGTTGCTCAGCCCGTACACCAGTCCACGCCGCGTCCTCGATGCCCCCGCAGGCTACGTGTGCGTCTACAACGGCAATCAACCCCGAAACACGGGCGCAAGCCAAGGTGGGCACTGTACGGGCAACCTACCTTCTGGGTACCAGCCACTGGACCATCCCCAACGCAACTTCTCTGTCGTCAACGCCCCGCGTTACCGGACGGGTACAGCTGGAAGTTGCGATGGGCCGCCACCGGCACCGAAGCCGTCTTGGTGCCTGGACACCCGGCCGATCCACCGCAGGTCCTGGCTCATGTCCTAACAGCCGTGCGCATCGGCTGGTCCGAGTCCTGTTGAGTGCCATTGCGCCCACTCCGGGGACGCTGCCCCCGCAACCGGGCCGGCCAGGCCGGCAACACCCGCAGACCAACCCGCCCCCGACCGGAACCGCTCGATCACCCGCACCTTGGGCCCAGTACCCCAACGGCCCCGTCGCCCGGAGCGGTCAGCCGGCACTAGGTCCGTGTCCTTCAAAAAGATCTTGTGAGTGGTGGATCATGGTTGGGGTGATACGTCGCCATGAAACTGTCTGATGAGGAGTGGGAGTTCGTCCGGCCGCTGCTGCCTGAGTCCTTGCTCGGGCGGAAGCGGTTTGGACGACCGGACCGTGCTGAACGGGATCGTGTGGAAGTTCCGGACGGGCACGGCCTGGCGGGATGTGCCTGAGCGGTATGGCCCGTGGGCCACGCTGCATACCCGGTTTCGCCGGTGGGGCTCTGGACGGGCACCTTCGAGCGGATGCTCCGGGCCGCGCAGGCCCGGGCGGATGCGGCCGGCGACATCGACTGGCTGGTGTCGGTCGACTCGACCGTCGTGCGAGCCCACCAGCATGCCGCCGGGGCCCGAAAAGGGGGCTCCGCAGTCCCGGCCTCGGACGCTCCCGAGGTGGGTCTGACCAGCAAGATTCACCTGGCCTGCGATTGCCTACGGTCGTCCGCTCGCCTCCGTGGTCACGGGCGGCAACATCAACGACCTGCACCCAGTTCACCACCGTGATGGAGGCGATCCGGGTGCCCCGCATCGGCCCGGGCCGCCCCCGAGTGCGGCCCGTTCCACGTGCTGGGCGACAAGGCCTACAGCTCCCGGGCCATCCGCACCTGGCTGCGGCGCCGCGGCATCGGCACACGATTTCCCGAGCGAGCCGACCAGGTCCGCAACCGGCTCCGGCGCGGCAAGCCGGGGCGGGGCGCCCGCCGACGTTCGACAAACAGCTCTTACAAGCGGCGCAACGTCGTAGAACGGTGCTTCAACCGCCTCAAAGCAGTGGCGCGGCATCGCGACCCGCTTACGACCAAGACCGCCGAGTCCTACCAGGCAGCCGTCACCCTCGCCTCGCTCCTGATGTGGGCGTGAACATTTGAAGACCAACTCCTAGTACTGCAACGGTGCTTGCTTGTGATGGTTGGGCAGCTTCTGGTGGGCGTGTGGCCACGGCGTTTGTAGTGGCTGACCCGTGCCTGGAACTGTCGTCGTCGGCGCCAGTGGGGACCAGTGCAGGACGTGGTCGATGCTCGAGCGGGGCCGGATGAGCCCGCTGATCAGTGCGTCGGAGTTCGGGGAGGGTGAGGGGGATGAGCTGGGAGGATCCGTTTCTGCTTTCCCGGTGTTGATTTCGCGGGCCCGCAGGACGTTGAGGGCAGGCGTGGGCGGCCATGGCCAGGGTCATGTGGACGGTGCCAGCGCGTCCGTAAACGGCGGACCTGGTAGTCGTCCAGGCCGCACTCCTGTTTAGCGGTCTGGAAGCACTCCTCGACCAGCCCACCGGCTTCCCGCGCATGCGGATCAGCTCGTCCAGTGTGGTTTCGGCGGGGCAGTAGGCGATGTAGTAGGAGATCTCGTCGGGCCCTGCGGGACACTTCGGCGGGCGATCACCCAGTGCCGGCGGTCCTCGCGGTGCCAAGGCCGGGCCTCGACCCTCGCCCAGTCGTAGACGCGGTGGCCCGTGGGCGCCGTTTCCGCAGGAACGGCGCTTCCACTTCTGCCGGGGCAGCCCGGGGAACAGGTCGTGGACGGGGTGGTCGATGGCCCAGCGGGTGACGACGGTGTCGTGCCGGGTGGTGGCCATGACGTGGAAGACGTCGGCCTGCTCGAGCTCGGGACCGCCAGCCCTTGGAGAAGCCGTAAGCGGCGTCCGCGGTCACCCACCGGAACGGGATACGGTCCGTGATCGCCCGGCGGACCATGGCCTTGGCCATCACCACCTTCGTCTCGAAGCCGATCGTGTCCTCAATGCCGGCGGCCTGGCACCGTTCCCGGTCTTCCGTCCACGAGGTGGGCAGATACAGGCGGCGGTCGATCAACGTGCGGCCCCGGGCCGCCGGCATAAGCGAGGAACACGCCGATCTGGGAGTTTTCCGTTCGGCCGGCGGTTCCGGGTACTGGCGCTGGACCCCGGCGGAGCGGACACCCTTCTTGAGGAAGCCGGTGTCGTCCACGATCAGCACCGCATCCGGATCGCCGAGATGCTCAACCACGTAGTCCCGGACGCGTCGTCCAGAACCTCATCGGCGTCCCAGTCGATCCGGTTCAGCAGCCGATGGATCCGGTCCGGACCTGCATGCCCGGCCTCCTCGGCAAGTGTCCATCCGTTCTTTCCGCTCTAGAGGAGCTATCAGCCCCCGCGTATAGGCAAGAGCCGACTCCCGCGGCTCCGACCTGGAGAACCGATGCACGAACCGCTCATGCAAGGCTTTCAGTTCACCAGCCCAGGACCGGGCCTCAGCAAGTTTCCCACCCATGAACAGCACAACGACCGACCTGCCCAACCGTCACGGCAAGCACCGTTGCCGTACTAGGTCGCTGGCCCGGCCTCGACCTGGACCGCGTCCCGCAGGGCTCCTTGTTCGGCGCCTGGGTCCGTCTATCAGGTGGCGATCGATCTGGACGGCTCGACGTCGGTCGTGTCGCGGTTGTACGCGCTGGCCGCGCCGGGTCTGAGGGTCGCCCGCCGGCCCGTTTCTAAGCCCTCCGACTCCGGCCCGCCGCTCCTGGCCGTCCGGCGCCGGCCGGTGATCGACGCTGCGTAGCGACCGGGTACGGACGGCGCACGGGTGGGCGTCGGAGAGCCCCGGCGGACCGTGAGGGCTGCCGGGGCTGTTCGGGCCGCTGTACCGCATCTTCGAGGGGTGAGCCTGTCCGTGCACGGCCCTGCCCGGCGCACCCATGTCGGCGCGGGTGCGGCGAGCCTATCGGGCGCCGTGACGTCCTTCCCCGGTAGCCGGCGCGCGATCGACCCTACGGGCGCGCGCGCCGGTGGGGGAGTCTGGGGTCATGACCCACGATCAGACGGCGGGGCGCCGGTGTGTACGGCACGGACCACGACGACCCGCACCCCTACCCGCGTCCGGGACGCACCTATCGGGAGTTGCTCGGCGGGGCCCCTCGACGGCCAGGTGCTCGACGTCACGGACTGGATGCCCGAGGAGCTCTTCACGGGCGCCTCTGTTGATCACGCCACTGGGGATGTACGGGCCGGGTGGCCGGGCGGGACTACGGCCCCAGCGAGGATGATCCGTTCGGGCCGTGGATCTGGGGGCGGTGACAACCCCTGATCCAGGGCCGGTGCTCGCCCCTGGCCGCGCCCGGTCCTCGCCTGGGCGCCGGACACCAGCGGTGACGTTCTACCCCTGACCGGTCGAATATCCGGGTGATTGGTCATCAATTACCCGGGTTTGTCAGGGACTTTAGGGACTGATATTTCCCATTGGCGCGCCCAGTCGATGCCGAGGCCGGCCAGGTGCTCGCGCTGCTCGACGTCCTCGCTGTGGCCCCTCACCCGGGCGCGATGTCGCCCCGGCGCCCTCTCGGTCGCTCCGCAGGCCTGTCGGGCTTCGGAGGTCGCTCACCGGTCGAGCCGTGCACCCCGGCGTGTACCGGGCCGGCTCGCCGTCGATTCGGCGGGGCGGTCACCGTGGCGGGCGGACGGATTCGTTCTGAGGCACGGTTTCCGTGGCGTCCGTGCGAAGAATCGTGCGGAACGGCTGTTACGGAACTTGCTGCTCCGGTTGGGTGACGGGCGGTTGGGTGCGCCTGGTGGTGCGCTCCGGGCGCGTTGATCGACCGGGCGGTGTGTGCTTTGGGTGGGTGTTAGCGGTCAGTGAATGTCAGGGCCACGCTCACCCGGACCGCGGTGTAGTACCCAAGCGTGTGGTGACGGGAATGTCCGGGTGGGTAACCGGCCTCGTCAGGGGCTGCGGTCGGCCGTGTGTCGGGTCGAGAGTTTGGGTCCTCGGCCCACCACGGGCCGGGCACCCGCACCGCTACGTGCTTCGTATCGGCGGGTGCAGCACAGTTCTTGAGGGGCCAACACATGTCTGCTTCGTCGACCGCCCGTCGTGTCGCCGCGACCGTCCTCGGCCGCCGGCGCCATCGTCTCGGCCGCCGCGCTCCCCGCCACCGCGGCGGACCGGGGTCACGACCGGCACCCGCGGGTGGAGACCTCCCGGGTCCAGGCCGACGCCTCCTGGTCGTGACGACCGCTCCAACCGTTCCCTGAACGGCGAGTGGGTGGAGATCCGCAACACCACCCGCCAGCCCGTGAACCTGCGCGGCTGGACGCTGCGGGACGCGGACGGCAACCGCTACCGCTTCAACGACACCCGCATCGGCGGCCGCGCCACGATCCGCATCCACACCGGGTCCGGCCGCGACACCCGCACCGACCTCTTCCAGGGCAAGCGCGATCACGTGTGGGACAACCGTGCCGACACCGCCACCCTGCGCGACGACCGCAACCGCACCGTCGACACCGAGACCTGGGGCCCGCCGCCGCTAACCCAGGCCATGGCCCGCCGCCCGTGAACGGGCGGTAGCCGAACCTGTGGATGGTTGTGTGCCGGGCAGTCCGCCAGCCGCCGGCACACACCCATGCCCAGCGCCGGTCTTCAAGGCGGCCAGGTGTTCCACGCTCCCGGCGCGGCTGATGTCGAGGGACCGGAGGGCCCGGCCCGGCGGGCGGTACTCCCTGAACGGCACCGGCTACTGCGGCCGTCGGGCGCGTGGATGATCACGACGGGTCTCGGCTTGATCGCGTCGACAACGCGCCCTGTGTGCGCCCTGCCGTATCCGCCCCACCGGTCCCTACCGTTGGGGTTTCGGACTCACGGGGAGGTTGCTGTGGCGAGGATCGTGGAGGGCAAGCACCGGTCGCCGATCGGTGACGACGGGCATCAGCCGAACCGGCCGCTGCCACCACCCCCTCCACCGCCGCCGCCCACCGACCCCGACAAGAAGAAGTAGGCCCGTGGCCACCCTCCCGAGCCGGGATCCCGCTGCCCACGACACGCCGATCGACACACTGCTCACCGCGATCACAAAGCAGCTCGACCAAGCCCTGCCCGCCAGCCTCGAACAGGCGTTTCGCTGTTGTAGATCGGCACCGCTTCCTACCGGAGCGCATCTGGCTGCGGAACGGGTCCGGCCGGCTACGCACCCGTCGACCGCGCCACCGACCCCGACCGGTGGAGTGGCCGCGGCCTACACGGATTCAACCGCTCGTCACCCGCTTCACCGACGGTCTGCCGTCCTCCTCGGCGTCGATGCCCTCGATGGTCGCGCGCATCCTGCTCCTGACCGGCCTCGGCGAACCCTCCCCGGCCCACGAGCATCCAGGCGCACGCGTGTTGGGAGCTGGGTGCGGGGACCGGTTACAACGCGGGTCTTGCTGTGTGCGCTCGTCGGGGACCGGCGGGTGACCACCGTCGAACTCGACCGGTGCTCGCCGCCGAAGCCCAGGAGAACCTGAAGGCGGCCGGGTACACCGCCAACAGTCGTCGTCGGGGACGCCGCCGACTCCCGACCACCCGGCGGCCCCTGGGACGTGAGTGCTCGCCACGTTCTCTGTCGACCACGTTCCCGCCCGCCTGGCTCACCCAGATCCGACCCGGGCGGGCCGGATCGTGACCCCGTGGACCTCGGCCTGGTGCACCTACGGCACTCTCGCCTTGACGGTCCCACAGCACGGCCACGGCGAGGGGCAGGTTCCACTCCTTCGCCTCCTTCATTGCCGATGGCACGCCCCGAGGCTCGCCGGGACGACGCGTCGCCTGCCTCGGCCACGCATTGAAGGCGGAGTCGTGCGGTCGTCGACGACGTTGTCGCCGTGGACGGTCGCGGGCGGTGATCTCGACGCCGAGTTCCACGTGGGTCTCACGGTCCCCGGGGCTTCGTTCGCCTGGGGACACCAGCGGTGAACACGCCGCTTACCCGCCTCCAGGTCACCGACACCACCGGCTCCTGGGCGACCGTCGACTACGACGGGCGCACTTCGGCCGCGTTCGCCGTCAGCCAGACAGGACCCCGTCACCTGTGGGACGAGATCACCACGGCACACCAGCAGTGGGAACAGCTGGGCCGGCCGAGCATCGACCGCTACGGCCTCCACCCTCACAGGGCAGGACACCACGGTGTGGGTGGATTCTCCCGCGACCGCCGTGGTCGCCTTTCTGAAGCTGTTGGAGATGGGACCTGGTCGGGCCGGGGTTCGGCGATGCCGTTCCGGGTCTCCGACTTCCTGAACTGTTCCGTCCGACCGGAGTGGCAGCTCGTGGGCCGGTGCTCGTGTCATCCGTCCGAAGGTCACTTGGCAGGGTTGCCACGGTGGTGTGGGTGTCCCGTCGGGGTCCAGTCCGTGCGGGCCACAGTTCGTTGACCGAGATCGGGTGTTTCTGTGAGGGATGGTGGCGTGGCCGGAGTCGGCGAGGTGGCGGGCATGGCGCAGTGCCCCTTCCAGGTCGCCGGCCGCGTGGCGGAGCCGGACCAGGTGTATGCGGGCGTCAAGACCACGTTCTGGGACGACCGCTCCGACACCGCAACCCTGCGCGACGACCGCAACCGGACCGTCGACGCCGAGTCCCTGGGGCCGCCGCCGCTGACCCGGCTCTCGGCCTGCCGTCTGTGAACGGGCGTCGGCCGGGGCCGTGGTGACCGTGTGCCGGATGGGCCCGCCAGCCTTCCGGGCATAGCCGTGGCTCTGGTTGAGGGCGTCGGGGCGGTGGGCTTCGAGGACGGGCTTCCGTTAACTCGACGGTGAAACGTGTCTGGGCCCCGACCTGGGGGGAATAGGTCGGGGGCCAAGCGGGCGCGGGCCTTGACCCCGGGTTTTGGACACCGGAGACACTTGGATCTTGAGTGTCCAGGAGAACGGGAGTCCCCGTGGGGATGAAGCATTACCCCGCCGAGTTCAAGGCGCAACCTGTCCAACTACTTACGGTTGTTTTCCCAGGTCAGGGTCGGTGTGCTGATTCCGCCTCAGTGAGCCGGGCGGAAAGATCAGGGTCCGGGTACCAGAACGAAGAGCTTCCCCCTGAGGGCCGGGTACCGGGGTCTTGAAGCGGACCGGATCGGACAGCTCCCAGTGCCAGGCTCCCGACTCCGCCCGGGTGCTGCTGCTGGTGCGCGCGCAGCCGGTCACGGTAACGCGGCCGAGGATCCCCCGATGGGCCACCCCGGTCGGGCGACGCTCCCACTCCCTGGCCGTCCCAGCCGACGCCCGCGTGAATGTAGAGAGGCCCCTGGTACGAGGTCGGCTGGGATCGGTTCGCCACGTCCTTCCAGTCCTTCCCGTCCTCGACGTTGGCAGAGGCCCAGGGCTGGCGGAGAGTCAGGATCGGGATGCGCGTGGGTAGGTGTGGGCCGTCATGCGTTCGACATTCTCGGAACGCCAGGATGGCGTTCACCCCGGCCACGGTGACCCCCGGCGGCGCCGGCCTGACGTCACGGGGGCGATTGCGTAAAGCTCGATGAAAGGCAGCGCCTCCACCGGCAACCTGTCCCGGTGGAGGCGATCTACTGTCTCCGCGCTTCTGGGGGCGGCCCCGAAGCCGGTGGTCAGTCCTTGGTGGGGGCGTAGTAGTTCGCCGAGCATGTCGGTGGTCCCACTGCGCCTGACGGACCTTGCCGCGCGGGCCCATCTCCTCGAACCAGGGCTTTACTTCCAAGACGGGGGTTCCGTCCACGGCGTCGAGGTCTTCGACGTGAAGGTCCAGGCCGTCGACCTTGACCAGACGACAGCGGGAAATGGCCGAGCCAGTTCGGTCGCCGCATGTTGCGGTGGCGGCGCGGCTGCAGGGGCATGTCGTTGGGATCGCTGAGGTGGAAGCGGAAAGACCACCTCCAAGTGGGGAGAACTCCTCCATGCCCTGAGTCCGCGTCCGGGGTGAAGCGGCTGCCGTCGAGGCGGATGATGGCCTGGGCGCCGCCCCAGTAGTCATCGGTGGGCTCTATCCGGCCTCCGATAAACGTGACCGAGGACTTCCACTTCGAATGCTTCGCGGTCTGGCACAGGGGTTCCTTCCTGCGGGTCAGGGTCAGGGTCAGGCGGTTGCGGCGAGGTACGCGGCGGCCCGGCGGTCGATGTCGGCAATCTGGGGGATGCCGCGCTGCCGGAGCGGGGACAGGGCGGTGCGCATGTCGGTGGCGGCCTGACGGGTGCGGCCAGAGCGGACTCCGTCCATGGCGTTGAGGGCGGCGGCCCACGTTGCGCAGGCTTCTTCGATGCGGTGCTGGCGGGCCTGGATGCCGCCGAGATAGCCGAGGGTCACAGCGTGGGTCCGTTTGAAAGGACGTCGCCTTGCGGGTGCGGACGCTGCGCTGGAGCTGCTGCTCGGCACCGGGGAGGTCGCCTATGTCGCGCAGGGCGAGGGCGGTCTCGTGGGCGAGGGCTTCCTGGAAGAAGGACACGCGGCTCGGTTCTTCGTCCCCTTCGCGGGCAGAGCGGCGAGGTCGTTTTTCGGCGTGGAGGAGGGCGTGGGTGGCGGCCTTCGGCTGCCCGGTCGCGGCGAGGGTGCGGGCGTGGACGACCCCGAGGAGGGCGCGTTCGCGGGGGCTGGCCTGTACTGCTTGCCGTCGACCGAGGCGGCGGCGAGGGCCAGGGCGGGCCGGGAATGCCCGAGGTCGTTTGCCTGGTGGGCCATGGCGCGGATGACGTGCGCGGCCATCGCGGCGTCGTCGGCCTCGGCGGCGAGCTTCACCGCCACAGTGAACTGCTTTTTGTGCGGCCGGGTGGTCTCCGTTGTCGAAGGCCATCCACCCGGAGAGGTAGGCGAGTTCGCTGGCGGTGGAGTACATACCCCGCCGTACCTGGTCGTCGGTGAAGGTGCCGTTGAGGTAGGTGGAGACTTCGCCAACGAGGGTACTGCACGACGGCGGTGCGGGCGTGGCCGCCACCGTGGCGCTGGTCCATCGTGGAAAACAGGGCTGCCATGTCGCGGACGGCGTCGAGGTCGCCGCGGCCTACGACGGCGCGGCCGGCGCGCCGTCGGTTGCCCTGTTCGGCCATGCGGTCCCACCAGGAGCTGCCTGGCAGGGCCAGGCCAGCGAGCGAGTAAGCCGCAGTCCCCAGGGCCCGTCTGCGGTCCATGTCCACGGTGTCGATCCTCCCGAGATCGGCCAGGGCGCTCAGAGTATCCGTGCGCCAGTCCAGCAGATCACGGGTGGGCTCGATGAGGCCGATCTCCCCCAGGGTGACGGTGCGTCCCAGGCGTCGCGACAGTGCTTCGGCGAGGTACCTCCCGGCGCTGCCGCACGGCCTTGACACCGTAGCGAACCCAGTGCGTGACGGTTGACTTGTTCGTCTGGAGTTCGTTCGCCGTTCTCGGCACGGCACATCGCAGCTCCGGTGGTTCAGGGCGACTTGGGAAGGTCACCCCGTTCAACCGGAGCTTCGTTGCGTGAGTGACGGCCCCCGTCAAGCGCCCCTGGCCTGCGGACTCACGTGATCACCAGGACTTTGAAACGCCCCTGCGTCCCGCGATCAGGTCGTTCACGCTCCACCCCGAATGAGGCTGCGGGCGCGGACGCACTGAAAGGGCATCTGAAGTAACCGATCGGCGGAGCCACGACGCGTCGTGTTCTGGGTAGGCATGGGCGTCGCTGGAGAGAGAGGACGGAGATGGAACCATCTGATGTGTACGCCCACCTGGCTCGGTGGGATCTCGAGCGACAGAAGAAGAGGCGGGTGGCGGGGCGCGCGTTCGTTTTGCCGAGTGTGGCCGGGACCCATTCCTATTCGGCAGTGACATCGTTCACGGGTCGAAGGTGACCCGTTGACCCTGGCGGTCACTGTCATTGACACGAGAATTGAGCACGAAGGGGTGGCCTTTGAGATCCGGGGGGATTGCTTGGTGCGGGTTGGTGACCTTGAACCGTTGTTCAACAGCTCGGGAATGGTCGAGCTCGATGCCCCCATTGAGACCCTTGTCGGCCAGAAGCTTCGATTCCTCAGCGCGTTCGGAGTCGTCGCTACGAGCGTTCATTGGTTTACTGCGACGGATACGCCTGTGGGCACCTTCGTGGGTGGCCCTGGTGCTTTCAGCACCCACCTGGCGCTTGGCACGGCCCGTGGTCCCGTCGCCAGGAGGCCGTCGAGGAGTAGCGCTGTGGCAGGCTTCCCTGGTACCCGCCACTCGGCGTCGCTGGGGCCCTCAGTGCCGGGATCCGTTGGAAAGCTCTCGTGGACCCAGTTTCCCGGCGAAGCTGACGTTCACGCGTGCCGAGGCGCCCGGCATTGACGACTGCGTCTTGCGTGGTGGCCCTCGGGCACTGCGGCACTATTTCCAGGGTTCAAACGCGGCGCGGTAATTGATTTGAGTTGCCGGTCTCTATATATTTGTGACGGCGCAGCCTCCGTACTCCTAGGGAGAATCCTTGCCTGACAAGAAACCCCAAGCCGCCCTAATGCTAATAGTTACGCTCGGATCATCACACTGGCGGCAGCGCGCATTCAGATGGCGGATACTCTTCGGGCGCATGCAAGGGCGCAGGGCCGGGCTCGTGAGCACCGAGCTGGACAGGATCATCGGTGATCTGCAGCCGATGGGTGAAAACCTGCGTCTGGGAGGTTCAGCAGGCCTTTTCGCCTACCCCGCCGCAGGCCCAGGAGAGGCGAGCGCGGATTCCGCCGCTGACCTCGCCGCATTCGGTGACCTTCCTTACTGAAGCGGCGAACGAACGTCGCTGACTTCGTCGGAGACATCTTCGGAGTGGGAAAGACCGTCCCAGCTGAATCCGATGCGCCCGACCTGGTGGCACTGGCGCATCTGGTCGACGAGGTGGGTCGCGGTGCGAGCGCCGAGACTCTCGCCGAGATCAAGCAGAAGATTATTTCCGCTCACTCGGCGAATCCCTCTCCGGATGAGAAGTAGACCTCCTTCAGTAAGAGCCCCACCGGGGCGGGGCTGCGGCGGGGAAGGCGTTGGACGTGGCGGAGATCTGGGAATGCACCGTGTGCGCCGTCTTGGCGATCTGGTTGGCGGCTTCCGCCGCCGCTCAGCACAAGAAGGCACGGAACGTGCTGCTGTCGTGGTGGGATAAATCTTGGGCCAGCCCGCTCCTTCCTGTCTTCACGTTCTTCGCTCCTCGCCCGGCTTCTCGTGACTACTACCTCCTTGTCCGAACGTGGAGTGACGGTGATCTAGGGCCGTGGCGTGAGATTCAGGTGGACTCGCCATGGCGATGGTTCCACTGCGTCTGGAACCCCTGCCAAGCGCCAAGGCAAAGCCTTCTCCGACATTATCAACCAACCTGTTGACGGCGCCGCCGAAGTCGGATGTTCAGTGCGTTCTGCACAACTCATACCTGCAACTGTTGTCGTTGGTATCTTCGATCGACAGCCAAGTCGATTCCACGCATCTGCAGTTCATGGTGGTCGGTGTGGGCGGATATAATTCCGATGTCCCTTCCACTGTCACACTTTTTGTCGAATCTGCACGTACGGTCAACGAAGAAGGTGACGTGCGGTGACGGCCGAGCTCGCCCTTGATCTGACGCAGCGTCTCATCGGTTTTACCGCCTGCATCACAGCCGTGGAGGCTGCTGCTGCCCGATCTCTGCTGCCGCAACAGGGCCTGCTTTCCTGGAATATCTCGAGGCTCCGCCGAGTCGATACTGCGACCGGAGTATCGGGGCGCGTCCTTGGACTCTTCTTCGGCGGACACAGGGTCTGGATCACGTTCCTGTCCAGGGCCTTGCTCGGCTGCGCTTGATGCTTACAGTCAGGCCTTCGACCTCGGCGCTCGTTTGCGGAGCACTGGTCGGGCTGATCCTTCTCTCCCACCATGCGACCCCGCAGGGGAACGATGGCTCAGACCAGATCACACTCATCGCCGCGGCCGCCCTGCTCCTGGCACGCCTGTCTCCCTCAGGTTCGCTGGCGCAGCATGCTTGCCTGTTCTTCATCGCCGGCCAGCTGACGTTGGCGTACTTCGCTGCTGGCGTGGCCAAACTCTTCGGCCCGTCATGGCGCTCTGGGATCGCTGTCGCCGAGATCATTTCCACCCGAACCTACGGTGCACAATGGATCGCGCGGATCGCACGGAGGCGACCGGCACCGTTCATCCTTGCCACTTATGGCACCCTGCTGTTCGAGGTGACCTTTCCGCTGATCTTCGTTCTGCCCTCGGGATCTACGATGGCCTTTTCTGGGTGTAGCGATGTCGTTTCATGTGTGCGTGGCCTTCTTGATGGGGCTCAATAGTTTCGTCTTCGCATTCGCGGCCACCTACCCGTCCGTCATCTGGGCTCAAGAGATTCTGCATTCTTGAGCCTGGTGTCGGAGCCGCCAGTACGCCAGAGGGCCCTGTCGCTGGTCAGCGAATCTGAGCAGTCGTCAGGCCCTGACCTGGGGCTGTGCAGTCTGGATGAACGGGTTGGTGCTGCTCTCGGTGCACTGAGCTTCTACGATGTGGCCACCGATCGGGTGACGGTCCGTGAAGCGAAACGAAACGAGGCCCCCGGGCTGTTGATCGAGATGTCTGACGTCTCAATTACGGATTGAGCGTCTTACGGACTCCCCAACCGGAACGGGCCACTTCCCCCGTTTCGGTTGGGGAGTTCTCGTGTGACAGGCGGCTGATTTTCGCCCTCATGGCGCTAGGGCCTGTCCGATGGGTCGTATGAGCTGATCAGGGACGTGGCCTACTGTTCGCTGGAACGAAGGGGGGCGCATGGCGCGCGATACAGCCGAAGCAGAGGCGGGGATGAAGGGGATCACGTTTCCTGCCTGGCACGGAAAGCACTACGTGACCCTGGCTGAGCTACTGGTTCGCCTCGGCAGCTTCGGCCTGGACCTGACGTGGCGCGTCGAGTTCGACGAGATCGTCGATCCTCGCTGTGTCGAGATGGAGCGACGGTCCGCCGCCGCCGGCATGGACACATTGACACTGTTGTCGCTGACGACCCCCTTCCTCCAACTGATCGATGCCAAAGCACGTGGGTTCGCCGGGGACGAGCTGGTGCTCGTCCTGACCGAATTCGACAGCTCCGTGTGGGACGTCAAGGCTGTCGACGAGCGCGTACTCAGCGAACTTCGCCACCAACTACCCGGGTGCCAAGGCCCTCTGAGTCGGGGCACTTCACTCTGGACGGAGCCATAGGCGGATCGCCGCCACAGTGACCGTTCCGTGGAAGACGTACGCCCGTTTGTCGAAGCGCGTGGCGACGGCGCGGAAGTTCTTGAGCCGGTTGATGGTCCGCTCGACTTCGTTGCGGCGGCGGCGGTAGATCGCCTTGTCGAACCCCGTAGGTCGGCCTCCTTGGCTGCCGCGGCGCTGGCGGTTGGCCCGCTGGTCTCTCGGCTCGGGGATCGTGTGCTTGATCTGGCGTCTGCGCAGGTGACGCCGGTTGCGGCGTGACGAGTACGCCTTATCGCCACCGACATGGTCGGGCCGGGTGCGCGGTCGTCCACCAGTCCGCCGGGGCACGCGGATCTCTTTCCAGGACGGGAATCATCTGCGGTGCGTCACCCCACTGACCGGGCGTGATGACAAACCCAAGCGGGCGGCACCCCGCCTTCCCCGGCAAGGTGGATCTTGCTTGTGAGCCCGCCTCGCGAGCGTCTCAGGGCCTCATCGGGACGGTGACGTGCCGGGCTCCTGCGCCGACCCGGGATCTTCGGGGCACGGGTGGAGGCGCCGGCCGCGTGCTGATGAGCGCGGCAGGTCGTGGAATCGACGCTGACCATGCTCCAGTCGATCCGGCCCTCGGCATCGGCGTCGGCCTGGACGGCCCGCAGGATCCTCTCCCACGTGGCCGTCCGCCGACCACCTGCGATGACGGTCGTGAACCGTCTTCCAACTACCGAAGCAGGGAGGCAGGTCCCGCCAGGGAAGGCCAGTCCCGCTGCCGGAACAGAATCCCGTTGATCACACGACGGTGGCACTTCCAGCGTCCACCCCGCCCATGATTCGTCGGTGAGTGGCGGCTCCAGCCGAGCCCACTCCTCATCCGAAAGATCTCCTCGCCCCATGTCCCACGGAACGGGTTCCCGGCAGGAGCGTCACACGACCCATCGGACAGCCCCTAAGAAGTCATCTCATTTGGCGAGTCTGCGGTAGCAGATGAGGGTGCAGGCGATGCTGGTGAAGGCGAGGAAGTGTTCGGCCTTGCGTTCGTAGCGGCGGTGGAGGCGGCGGCAGCCGGCGAGCCAGGACATGGTCCTTTCGACGACCCATCTGTGGCGACCGAGCCGCTGTGAGGACTCGAAGCCTCGGCGGGCGATGCGGTGCTTGATGCCGCGTTCGCGTAACCATTTCCGCAGGTGGGCGTAGTCGTAGCCCTTGTCCGCGTGGAGCTCGGCGGGCTTGCGCCGTCGGCGGCCGCGGCGGGATCGGATGGGCGGTAGGCCGCGGACGAGGGGTTCGAGGGCCTGACTGTCGTGCAGATTCGCGCCCGAGATTCCGACGGAAAGGGGCAGACCGGTCCGCTCAGTGAGCAAATGGATCTTCGACCCGAACTTGCCCCTGTCGACAGGATTCGGACCTGTCAGGCCCCCCTTTTCAAGGCCCTCATGTTCACCGAGTCGATCGCGCAGCGGGACCAGTCCAGCTCGCCGCGGACGCCGAGTTCGTCGAGGACCAGGCGGTGAAGCTTCGCCCACACCCGGGCCTTGCTCCACTCCGAGAAGCGGCGGTGGGCTGTCGCCCCGGACGGTCCGAAGGAGGCCGCTGGCAGCTGCTGCCAGGTACAACCCGACGTGGCCACGAACACGATCGCGGCAAGCACCTCCCGGTCACCGTGTCTGCGCCGCCCTCCACCCTTGAGGCCGCGACGGCGCCTCCGGAACCACCCGCTGAAACAACTCCCACAACTCATCCGGCACCAGCCGCTCAAACGATCCCCACCATGACCGACAGCCTACCCGCGAGGGCCAAATGAGATGACTACTAAGCCCTCTGACGCCGACCGGCGATCGACGCCGCGTAGCGACCCGGTACGGGTGCTGCGGGCAGCGGAACAGCCCCGGTCGATCCCCGAGGGACCCCGAGGCCACGGGTGAAGACTTCAGCGCATCGCCAGCAGGTCAATTCGATAGTAAGTGGATTCCTTTCGGAAGGAAAGGTCACGCCTCACAGTCTGGTATGAGAAAAGGCGCGGCCCCCCGGCTGGAGTGGCCGCGCCAGACTCGCCCCGGCACCGCATGAAGGTGACCATCCCTCGGCCCCGAACGCCTTCACGGCGTGCGGGAGTGTGCAGCAGGTTCCCCGGAGGGTTCCTGCATAGGTAATAGACCTGTTTGGTGACCGGGTTTTCATCACGCATTAGCGATATCCGCTACGCACCGTCAGGAAGCGGTACCCACGAACTCAGGCGAACCCCCGCGCACTCACACGCACGGAAGGCGGCGGGTGCGGGGAAAGATCCAAAGAATCTTTCAACTTCCCCTCCCCGAAGGAGGGTGTCCGGCAGAATGCCACCCCATGGACCAGGGTGTGGCCGCGCTGATCGCGGCAGGCTTCGGGGTGTTGGGAACAGTGGTTGGCGGAGCTGCGGCTGTGTGGGGCGCAAGGACCGGAGCCGAGAGGTCGGCCCAAGCCGTCAAGCAACAGGTGAAAGATCAGGCTGCTGCCGAACATGCACACTGGCTTCGTCAACAACGGTTGGAAGCGTATGAAAGGTTCGATGACACGTACTCTCAACTCTCTCGACTTGTCCATCGAATAGAGGGAGACATTTCCTCGACGCCAGATCTGATCCGAGACTTGGCGCGCTGCAGTTCCCGCATTGATATCCTCGGACCGCTGGAAGTTTCGTTCCGTGCGGTTCAAAATAGCCACAGCCCTCGGTGTTCGAATAGCACAGCTTCACATGCTCCGCCGAATGGAATCGGGTGGGGGTGGAGAGCCGAGCGAAGAATATTCGCAGTTAGTTTCTCAACTTCGCGACGAGAGCGATGCGGTCAACAGGTGGGGTGAATATCACCGCGGATTTGTTCAGGCGGCTCAGAAAGTCATGGGATCACACCTTGCGTAGTGGTTCGATCTTTTACCGATAGTCCGTTCGAATTGCGGCCGGCAGGGTCAGATTTTGCTCGTCCAGCCGTTCACGGGTGGGCGCTCGCCGCCACCGCGCGCGTAGGCGATCACGTCCCCGACCCGTTCCCCGCTCTCGTGCAGTTCCTGCTCGTCCAGCTCGACCGAAAGCATTCCGAGGGCGGGAACGGTGTCGTCCGTGATCTCTCCGGTCGCGTACAGCCGGCTGATGGGGCCGCCGTCCCGGTGGGGCCGCAGGATCTCGCGCACGTCGGTGTCCGTCAGGTCGTCCATGGGGTCAGGGTAGGGACGACCTGACGGCGAGCGGCGCGTTTCGGGCATCTGCTCCCGCGCACGGGCGGGCGGCGGAAAGCCCCGGCGGTCCGTGAGGGACTGCATGGGCCGTTTCGGGCCGCTGTACCGCATCTTCGAGGGGTGAGCCTGTCCATGCACGGCCCTGCCCTGCGCACTCCCTGTCGGCGCGGGTACGGCGACCCTACCGGGCGCCGGTGCGCCTTTCCTTGGCCGCCGGGCCACCGCCGTGCCACTCGATCAGCCCCACCCCGTCGATGTCGACGTCATCGGGGTCGAGGCCGGCACGCCGCAGGAATTCGAGGAGATCGCGGGGGTCTGTGCACCCGGGGTATGACTGTGTAACCCGCGGCGTCCGGACGGGTGTGGCGAAGATCCACTTCCGGCCAATCTCCCGGTCCGCGCGTATCCCGGTGGTGACCGCTCCCTCCTCTGACGCGTGAACGTGCCTCCCGAGGGGTGCTGGTCAGGGTGCGGTGGGCGAAGAATCGATCCGAACCGGGGAGAGTGTTCGACCGGGCAGTACAACGCCCCCTCCGGGGCGTTGTCCGTCGTGGGCCGGGCTCCGAACCGTGGTGGCCTGGAGCCGGCTCCGGAGGACCTCGGGGACTGTCCGGATCCCACTCGGCCGGCCCGCGCCCATGCCTACGCTCACGGTGACCGTCTCCGGCCGGATACGACACAACGGGAGCAGGATTCATGACGTTGAGCAGTGGCAGTTACCAGGCCGTGTCCCGCAAGGACTGGGACGTCTACCTCAAGGCAATCGGTGTGGGCTTCGACCAGGCGGAAGAGGAACTCGGTGATTTCCGCCTCGATGTGACCTTCCAGGACCCGGCCGTCACTCTCGCCAAGGTCTACCCCAGCCGCACCTACACCCAGGAGTTCGAGCTCGGCCGGCAGTTCCGGTTCCAGATGCCCGACGGCGCGCAGGGCATCGGTATGGCCCGCCAGGACGGTGCCCGGCTGATCCAGCAGATGAGGGGCGTCCGCGAGATCACGGCCATCTGGAAGTTCGACGGCGACGACCTCACCGAAACCGTCAGCACGGACGGCATCACCGCCACCACCACCTACCAGCGCATCACCACCTGACCCCGACCGGTGCCCATGATGGGGCTGCGGTGGGGGCGGGGGTTGGGAATGATCTTCTTGGGGGCGAGTGTCGTCCTGTGTGGGATGTGCTGGAGGGAGCCGGGAATGAGTAAGGCACGGTTGACGGCGAAGAAGAGGAAGAAGGACCCGACGGCCCCCAAGACGCCGGCGTCCGCGTACATCTTGTTCGGGCAGAAGGAGCGGCTGCGGATGTTGGAAGGGAATCCGCACCCTGACATCATCCACGAGGCGAGGACTGTGTCCGATGCGTGGCTGAAGATGACGGATGAGGAGAAGGCTCCGTACGAGGCCAAGGCCCAGGAGGACAAGGCCAGGTACGACAGGGAGTTGGCTGTCTGGAAGGCGAATCAGCCCGCGCGATAGCCACGGCCTTCCCGGCCGGCGGGGGAGGGGCCTGCTCGACGGGCTGAACCCCTGGATGTTGTGAGGCGTGTTCAGGGCGGGAGAAGCGCAGCGGACCCGGAGCGGCCCGGGCCGAAACTGAAGGTCTGGGCCCGGTGTGCGGGCCGTTCGGGCGAAGCCCCACCCGTGTGAACGGGTGTGCTGGTAGCTGTGGGCGTGCGTCGGCACAGTCGGTGGCGTTGGGCCTGCTCTCACAACGGGGTCGCCGGATACTCGCCACCGTGGTCCAGGTCCCCGAGATCGACGGCACCTTCATCGAGGTGGAGACCCTGGTCGAGGAGACGCACCTGGGCGACGCCCTCGCGGACGTCCGCCAGGTCCTCACCGACCTCGGCATCGATCAGGCGGACCTGACCCGGGGGCTGTACACCGACGCGGTACGCGCCCACCGGGAGAGCCAGTGACGATCCGCGGGTGCACGGCGGCGACCCCGCCCCGGACCGGGCACGTCTACGTCGAACTCGTCGGCGGACCCCTGGACGGACAGTTGCTCGACGTCACGAGCCGGAGCACGCAAGAGCGCGCGGACGGGGCGCTGCTCATCACCGACATGAGTGGGTTCGGGCCGGGCGGCCGGGCCGGCTACCAGCGCTCCTCGTTCAGGGCACTGGAACACGGGCGTGGGCGGGGTGGCTTTGTTCACGAGAACGAGGTTCTGGCCCCTGGACCCTCGCCCTTGGCGCACTGTGAGTGCGCGGGGCGTTGCGCATCGTAGCCACGACCGTATCCACCAGTAGCCAGTCGGGTGGCAACGCGTCTCCGCTTGCAGTCGTCACCCGCCGCTGCGGCGGGTGACGCGCCGGGGACTGATCCAGAACCTGGGGTGGGGAGTGGCGATGAGTTTTCCACGGTTCGATGAGCGCGGCCCGCTGGCGACGGTCGAGCTGGAGGCGCTGGGTCGTTGAACGCGGCGGTGCTGACCGTGCGGTACGAATGGCAGTCAGAAGGTGTCTGGCATCTCGCCGGAAGTGGGCTTTCTCGGCGTCGGCGGCGGATTTGAGGCTCACCCGGGCCGGAGGTCGGTGGTGCCCTCCTCGTGCTTGCTGTCGGGGAGGGCACCGTTGTGTGGTGTGTGGGTCAGGAGGTGGTGCGGTAGGTGATGATCGCGGCGCCGGAGTGGCCGTCGCCGCCCCTCGCGCCGTCCTGGCCCACGCTGCCGTCCGCGCCGTCCGCGCCCGCGGTTTCGCCGCCCAGGCCGCCGGTGCCGCCGTCGCCGCCCTTGCCGCCGGTGCCCCCGTCACCGTAGCCGCGGGGTCGATGCTGCCGCCCTTGCCGCCCGCGCCTCCGGCGCCGCCGTTCAGGTCGCCGTCGCTGTTGCCGCGGCCCGCCGTTCGCGCCAACCATTCCTTCCTGGCCCGGCGCCGCAAACTGGAAAGGCTTCCTTGCCGTCGATGTCCACCCGCTGATTACTGCTGCAGTAGTTGCTAGGGACGCTCATGGAGGCACCGGCGCCACCGGTTCCGTTGGCGGTACCGCCGTAGCCCTGGATGCCGGGGACGGCGCTGGCGGCGCCCCAGCCGCCACCGCCGCCGCCGGGAGCTCCCACCGGGCCCTTCTTGATCATGGCGCCGGATCCGAAGCTGGTCGCGAGCGCCCGGTCGAACTGTTCGATGGTGGTGTCGTCGCCCATGTTGTTCCCGCGCGATGCCTCGCTCTGGGCGGCGGCGGGCGCGTTGGTGCCCCCGCTCGCCTTGATGGCGCCGTACGCGCCTCGCTTGCCGACCGCCGCCGATCCCGCGGTGCCCTGGGCGCCGCGCCCGCCGGCGCCGACCTTCACCTTGAGCGGATAGCCGGGATAGACCGGCACCGTGCACACCGAGTGCCAGCCGGTGGAGCCGCCACCGCCGCCGTTGCCGCCGGCCCCGCCACCGCCCATGCCGCCCGCACCCACGAGCCCCTTCGGGCCGGACGCGCCGCCACCGCCCCCGCCGCCCGCGCCGCCGGTGCCGCCCGACGCCGCACCACCACCGCCCCACATCTCCAGGGTGACGCTGGTGACCCCCTCAGGAACCGTCCATTCCTGCTTCCCGGCAGTGTCGAAGGTGACCGTCGTGGTCGTCTCCGCCTTCGCATCCGCGTGCGCGGCCGGAGACGTCATCGCCAGGGTGAGGGCTGCCGGAATAGCCAACGCACCCAGGACACGGCAGTGCTTGAGCATGTAACTCCCTACATTGCGTGGTTGATCCATTACTCCACTGTAGGGATCGGTTCATGCGACCAGTGAGGGCTTTTGAGACAAGCGGCAGGCTATCCGGAAACAGGGCGCTATATCCGGCCCAACCAGAAGAGATACGAGCCGCAGGCCCGGGACCGACTCGGTCGCTGCCCCGCGCTGAGGGCCCGTCACGACGCCCGATGCGGAAGATTTCAGACGAGCTCGCCCGACCGGTACACGCTCAGTGCCCTTTAAAGCGTGTCCAATTCCGTGACGTCCTCGGTCGCCCCGACGTTCCCGTCGATCAGGTTCACCCCGGGGTGGGGGTCTGCAGTAACGGCCTCGGTACTGGTGTGATCGCCTAATCAACTGTCGCCGGTTCCCCGAGGAACCCAGCCAGCTGGTGACCGCCTGTGGTCGCCAGCTGCGAATCGGCTCAAGTTCCCACCGGCCTCGTTGCGGAGCTGGGTGGCGGCCATGTAGTGGTAGCCGAGAGCGTCCGCGGCGATGGGCGCGGGATTCGGCACGGGGCGGGAGAACAGCTGCGAACGGCGGGTGTTAGCTTCCTTCCCGTGGTGGAGCACCAGGACGAGACCAGGGCGGCCTACGACGGGGTCGTCGAGCTGTATGCGTCGATGTTCGCTGATCGGCTGGAAGACGCAGCCGTTCTCGCGGAACATGATCGGCACCTTTGCCGAGCTGGTGCGCGGGACGGGGAACCTGCGGGCAGCCGATGTCGGCTGCGGGCCCGGACATCTGACGGCCATGCTGCATGACCTGGGGCTGGACGCCTTCGGGCTCGACCTCTCCCCAGCCATGGTCGACCACGCCCGACGGGCCCATCCGGCGCTGCAGTTCGACGAGGCGCGGATGGAGGCCCTGCCAGTCGAGGACGGCGCGCTCGGCGGCGTGCTGGCCCACTACTCGATGATCCACACCCCTCCTGGGGAACTACCCGCGCTGCTCGCCGAGCAGGCGCGTGTCTTGGCACCAGGGGCCTGCTCCTGGCCTCGTTCTTCGCGACCGACGGGCCCGAGCCGGTCCGCTTCGACCACAAGGTGACGCCTGCCTATAGCTGGCCGGCGGACCGGTTCGCCGAGTTGCTGGCCCGGGCCGGGCTCGTCACGTTCGCCCGGCTGCTCCACGACCCGGCCTCTGAGCGGGGCTTCCTCGACGCCCACTTGCTGGCCCGCCTCCGCTAGAGCATGGCCTTCTACTGGTGAGCTCGCGCATTCAACGGTCGTCAGTTCGCTGTGGTGTCCAGCCGGATGGTGACCGTAGGTGGTCACCGGCGGCGCACCGGCTCCAGGTGGCACCGGTCTGCGAGGCGAGCTTGGCGGTGGTGACCTGGTGGTAGCCGAGGGCGTCGGCAACGACAGGTGCGGGCATCTCCAAGACGTGCTGGCGGATGGCCGCTGCACGGCCGGCGGTTGTCGGGATGCCGAGATCGTTGATCGAGGCGGCGAGCGAGTAGGGGTTCATCGGCTGTGCGGCCCGGCGGCCGGGGAAGAGCCAGCGGGAGCCGCGGTTCGTGGCTGTGTTCATGTTGTCGCGGCTGCTGACCCATTCCAGCAGCAGGTCCGCGAAGGGCCCGGGGACCGGGGAGGGTGGGTCGCCGAGTTGGAGGAGCACGTGGTCGCCGTGGATGACGTCGTCGATGGTGAGTCGCACGACTCGGGTGAGCGGCTGGGCGTAGAGCAGGACGATGCCCGCGGCCACTCGGGTTCGTAGCGGCAGGTCGTGGCCGGTGAGGAGGCGACCGAGCAGTTCCAGGCGCTGGTCCTGGGAGATCGGCGCGGCTTTGGCTGATCTTGGCCGCGGGGGGCGCGAAGCGCCGGGTGAGCTTGGTGGTCGCGCACCACAGCAGGAAGGGCCGGATGGTGTTCCGGTTGTGGCTGGTGTGCTCGACGTGCCAGAGGTCGATGTCGCTCTGGCGGCAGGTGCCCAGGTCCAGGCCATGCTCGGTGAGCCACTGGAGGAAGGATGTGGCGTGCTTGACCTGGTCGCCTGCGTACTTGCGGCTGGAGGTGGTGAGCGGGCCGGAGTCCGCGTTCCTGCGGAGCTTGGGCAGGACCTCCCAGGTGGTGAAGCGGCGCACGATCTGGGCATGCTCGGGGTCGCTGATCGCGGCGAGGTGGCCCACGAGCCACCGCTCGAAGAGGCAGATCTGCTTGTCGATTGCAGGCAGGACCCCGCAGGACATAAGCAGTTCGCGCAGGTGGGAGGCGGCCCGCCAGGGCTCCAGGGCGTGGAACGCCTCGTGTGTCAGCTCGATCTGCCCTCGGCCGAGCTGCCGCATCAGGTCCTCGGGTGAGCCTGGTTGCCCTTTGCGGGTGTAGAGCCAGGTCAATATCGACAGCGGGCTCTCCGCGCCGAGAAGAACGGGATGGTCGAGGAGACCAAGGTCGGCAGCCTCTCCAAGGACCAGATGACGGAGTTCATCGACGCCAACATCTGAGCGGCTCCACCCGAGGGTGGCGTTGGCGGCCGGGAAGCGGGTAGGCCCGGCCGCACCGACGGCATGCGGGCGGAGCGGACACGGCGCAGGTGACCGGCAGCACGCGCGCCGGCGAGGTGCTGCTCCTCACCTCCGGGGCGGGTCAGTCCTCTATCGGGACGGCAAGCTGTCCGGGGACCATGTCGTCGCCGTCGTCGGCGAGGACCAGGTCGACGCCCTCGTGCTGTGCCCGCTACTGCCGTCTCGTGACAGAACGTCATTCCCCGGGGTGTGGTCGGTGGCCGTCGCGCATTCGCCCTTCGCGGTGTCCTTCCCAGGGCCGGATCTCAAGCCGGGCAGGCATTTCGCCGCAACCGGGCATCGCGTGGCGGAGGGTGGCCGCATCCCGTGGGGGATGCGCCACCCTCGTGGTGGGCTCCGCGCTGGAAGACGCGGGATGCCCGGTCCCTGTTTCGTGGTGCAGCCACAACGCCAGGGAGGCCCCGGAGTGTGTCCGGAACCGGCGCCCTCAGAGGGTGGCATCGCGACTACCGCCTATGCAACGCCGACCTGGCCGAAATTGAATCAACACTTCGGCTTTACAGAGCCTGAGCAGCGTGTTTGGTTCCGCTTCCGTTTCGTCCGGCCATGAGTTCGCCCCCCTGGGGGTCTCCTCGCCAGTTCGATCACGAATCAACTCTCCCCGCAGAAGGGGAACGGATTGTGATCGCGGGATTACTGGTGAGAAGATCCGACCGGTCTGGAGGTCAGGGTCTGGAAGCCCTGCCGGACCTGTTTGGTGCAGCCCATCAGTCGCGCATCCCTCCGCAGAGGCGCGACTGGTGCTGATCGACAACCAAGGGAAGTCCTCATGCGCAACATCCCCCCGGCTGGATACCCGCAACCCGGCAGCCGCCCGCTCACCGGCGGAGAAATCCTCATCGTCGTCATCATCATGATCCTCGCGACCGTCCTCACCGTCGCCGGCCTGCCCGTGTTCGGCATCATCGAACTGCTCGGCGGAACCGCAGCCGTCATCCTGCACCTGCTGCGCCCCACCGAGGGCGGATGCAGCTCGACAAGCCGGTAGGGGTGGCGCATCGTCATGGGACGGCGTGAGAACGCCGTTGCCGCCGACACCCGCCAGATGGAAGCGCTGGCGCTGTGGCTTCGTGCCCAGCGCCGGCGCGCGGCGCTCACCTACGCGGCAATGGCCCAGCACATCAACTACGACTTCACCGCCTCGATGCTCTCCCGCGCGGCCGGCGGAAAGACCGTGCCCACGTGGCAGGTTGTCGAGGCCTTCGCCCGCGCCTGCCAGGGGGATGCGGCCGAGGGGCGACGCCTGTGGAAGGCCGCCCGCGCCGCCGAACACACCCGCCGCAGGCGAGCGGGAGAGTTCGAGGACCTGGCCGACAAAGTCGTCCAGGTCTACTCCCACCCCAAGGTCATCGAGACCGTGGGAGAACTACGCCGCGCGATGGTCCACCTCAGGGCACGCGACGGCCAGCCCTCCCTCGCCCAACTGCAACAGCGAGCCGGCCAGAACCAGGACGGCAGACACCGGCTGCCCAAGAGCAGCCTCGGCGCCGTCCTGCGCGGCGACGCCGTTCCCACCCGCGGCCACGTCGTCGCCTTCGCACACGCCCTGGGGATGTCCCGCCGCAAGACAGAGGAGTGGGGCAAGGCCTGGGACCGCATCATCGGGGAGGCGGGGGCCGAAGCCCCCGCCTTGCCGCGACAACGCACCGACCGACACCTGGGCACGGGCTCGGACCTGCCAGGTGTCATCGGACCGACCCCCACCGGCCGCGGACACCCGCGCACACAGCACCAGGCCTTCACCGACTTCATCAACTTCTACGTCGTCGCCACGACGGAGAAGAGCGACATCGTGCCCGTCTACCACAGCACCCCCCACACCCCCTGAACCGCCTCCCCCGATTCATGCGCGGCCCCCTCCCACCCCTGCCACCCGCCGGCCGCACCGGGTCCGGACTTCCGATACGCGCCCCCGCCGCTACACCCCCCTCATCACCCCCGCCCGTCGAGGATTCCCCACCACCTGACAACGCGCCCTGACGCCTCGACAGGGGGCCTTTGTACGCGTCGAAGAGCAGCAGGGATTGGCCGGGTGCGCGGATTCGGACTGCTCTTCGGTTTTCTTGATTCTGTGCGAAGAATCGTGCAGAACGGCTGTTACGGACTGTGCTGCTCCGGTTAGGTGATGGGGTGATCAAGTGCGCCTGGTGGTGCGCCGGTGCGCGGTGATCGACTGTGCCGTGCGCGGGCCGGGTGGGTGTAGCGGTCAGTGAATGTCAGGGCCACGATCACATGGTGTACGTGTAGTGCGCAGGCGTGTGTGACGGAAATGTCCGGGGTGGGTAACCGGCCTCGTCGTGGGCTGTTGTCGGCCACGTGTCGGGTCGAGAGTTTGGGTCCTCGGCCCACCGACGGGCCGGGCACCCGCACCGGTACTGAACATTGGGGCCGCCGTAGTGCCTGATTGGACCTCCAGCGCCTCGGTTAAAAGCACGGCTACTTGCGCGTTGCCGAGACGAGTAGCCGCAGGTCAGGAACCTGTCCGTGCGACACGAGGTTTGCGGCGCACCAGTTGAGCGGAAGAGACGCATGTCTCACTTACCGGAAACGCCCATAAGCTGACACATCGACACCCGCCGGTGGGTGTCGCGGAGTCCCGCTTTGAGTGAAACGTCAATGCCGTGTACGGAACACCGCTGGCCGGAGCGCTGCGGCCCCCGGCAAGAGGTCGATCCCGTACGTCGCCCCGCCCACCTCGAAGACGCGGACGGGGCGACAGGCCGCGTTCCACGGCCGGGACTTGTGAGCTTGTGGAAATGGGTACTGCCCTGCCGGGTCGGGCGGTACGTCGTGAGGCGGACCGACCCAGCCCGGCGCCCCTTCAAGAAGCGGACAGGCCCAGTCCACCCCCAGCACGGCCAAGCGCTCGCGCTGCTCGGCACTCAGCCCGTCGCGCCGGCTGCGGGTATTGGACAGCCACCCCCCCAGTCGGACCGCCGTCCCGTCCGGCAGTACCTCGGTGTGGGCCCGGGGGACGACGACGCGTCCCTCTCGGGCGGCGTACTGGGCGGGGGCCTCGACGCCCCGGTCGAACGCGTTGCCCGTGGACCGGCGCGGTCGGGCCGGCTCGACGGGTCGGGGGGCGGCGGTGACGCCGAGGGCGGCCAGGCGCTCGCGCTGCTCGACGCTCAGCCGTTCCCAGTCCCGGCGTTGGGTGGCCAGCCATTGGCCGACGTCGTCACCGTGGACCGTCACGCCGGGCATCACGGCGTCCAGCGCCGTCCCGGCCTCCACGAGGCCGCGCAGGGCGGCGTGGCGGCGCTGCCAGTCGATCGGCCACGCCGGCCGCCAATCCGGGTCGATCGCGGCGAGCGCCTTGGCGCGGTCGGACTCCTTGTCGTAGCCGGCCTTTCGGGCGTTGGCGAGCCACTGACCGACGGGCTTCTCCAGCATGGTCGCGGTGACGGGAGCTGCGAGGGTGCCGGTCAGGGCGTGGTAGGCGCGGGCCGCGCCGAGGTTCTCTTCCCACGCGGCGTCGGCGGGGTCCCAGACGATCCCGAGGGCGTCGAGGTCGGCGGCCCGCTCGGCGAGCATCGAGCCGGCGCGCAGGGTGCGGCGCTGGTCGGACAGCCACCTGCCGAGCGGATACGGTTGACGGTCAAGGACGGTGGACTCGGCATGCTTGCCGGTATTCAGCTCTATACGAAGAGCCGGGATGTGGCCTTCTTCCAGGCCGATCCGGACGGGCCGCCCTCTCTGGTACTCAGGAGGGTGGCCGCGCCGTAGGTCCGTCCGCGCCGGGTCCGGTGCTTGGTGGCAGCACGCTTGACGACGACTGGCGGTGCCGTGGTGGCCGGGGTCAGCTTGTCTTGATGCTCTCGATGAGAACGCGGTGGTCGGAGTGGGGGGTTGTGGTGACGGTGCACCAGTTCTTGGGGAGGCTGGTGAAGATGTAGTCGATCTTCGCGCCGGATGCGTGGGTGGGGCGGGTCGTGCCGGTGGCGTTGTTCTGGTCGCATTCCTCGTATCCGGGGGCCCCGCGGCGTTCGGGTAGAGGCCGGCGGGCCATACCCAGGCGGTGGTGTTGTCGGGGTCGTGTGGGGGCAGCGCGTTGAAGTCGCCGCCGAAGACGACGCGGGGGTGGCCGTTGACGACGGCTTTGATCTCGGCGAGTTGGTCGTCGCGGTAGTCCCAGTCGGGATGGTCGGGGTTCACACCCCGCCTGGAGGCGTGGACGCTGCACAGGCGTGTGTTCGACGCCGTCGCCGTCGCGCATTGGAAGGGTGACTGGAGTCCGGTGGTCGGCTGGGTGAGGGGGTAGGTGTTGGCGTCACTGATCTGGCCCTTGACGACGATGGCCGTGCCGATGCGGTCGGCGCGTCCGGTGTCCTCTCCGCAGCGGCTGTTCGACTTCTTCCCCTCCTGTGACCACTGGTAGGGCGCGAACGTCTTGTTCCAGCCTGTACCGAGGCGGCTCATGAGGAGGGTGAGGTCGTCTTCGCAGACCTCTTGGAGAAGAGCGGCCTCCACGCGATTGACCGCGACCTGGCGGGTGATCACGCCGACCTTGTCCTCGGGCGTCCCGGTCCCCGAACAGTTCCACGTCGCCCTCTGGGGGCCGCACATGTTCCACGACAGGACTTGAAGGCTCGGGGGGAAGTCCTCGACCGCGTAGGGCATGGTGTTCTCACCGTCGGCCGTTTCTGCGGACTGGGTGGCGTAGGCGCTCGCGCCGACACCCATGAAGGCGAGCGCGGCGAGCGCGGCGAGCGCGGCGAGGGTTTTGCGGGCGCGGTGGATCACACGTACTCCTTGAAGCGGGCGACTGGTGAAGGGGGGAAAGGGATGCGACCCGGCCCGCCCTCTGTACTGGGGCGGGCCGGGTCGCATCATGCGGTGTCCTTCGCCTCCCCGTTGACTTTGATGCGTCGGCGCGGGGGAACGGGTGGGTTTCGATCGAGACTGCGGGTTACGCCAACCGTCCTTGACCTCGACCGATCCGGTTTGCGATCTGCGGACGTCGCAATCGCAGCTGCCGTGCTGCGTCCGTCGGCTGCCAGCTCCGCACGAAGGCCGTGCGGAGCTGGCAGCGTCTGGGTTGCTCAGGGGATGCGGGGGCCAGCCGCTGGGCCGGGGTGTTTGGTTGTGGCTGGATCAGCCGTTCCAGGTGGCGGTGATGGCGAGCTGGCTGGGGCCGCCGGGCAGGCCCTGGAGAGCGACGGTGACGGGGTTGTCCCAGGTGCGGTCGGTGTGGCGGATGGTGTGGAGGAGCTTGTTGTCGTTGGTGGTGACGGCCAGCTGTACCTCGCCGTTGACGTGGGTGGCCGCGACGGACTTGGCGGTCACGGTGCCCAGGACGGACTTGAGGTCACCGAAGGGTGCCCATTGGCCGTTGGCGCTGCGGATGGTGTGGTACTGGCGGGTGCCGTTGTCTGTGGCGATGACGAAGTGGGCGTCGTCGTTGCCGGTGGCGGCGCTGATGGAGGTGATGGGTCCCACGGGGCCAGCCTGACCGGTGACGTCGCCCCAGGTGCCCAGGTGTCGTTGGCCTTGCGGACACTGTGGAAGGGCTTGCCGTTGCTGACGATGACGGCTTCGAGTTCGCCGCGGACGCCGGTGATGGCGGCGGCGGTGATGTTGGTGCGGCCGCCTGAGACGTCACGGAAGGGCGTCCAGTTGCCGTCCTGCTTGCGGACGGTGTGCAGTGCCTTCCCGTCGGCGATGGCCATGACGTGGAGGTCCCAGCCGATGTTGGCGGTGGTGACACCGGTCAGGTTGCCGAGTTCACCGGCGACGGTGAACACGTCCCCGAAGGGGGTCCAGGTGCCGTCCTGCTTGCGGACGGTGTGGAACAGCCGTGCGTTGTTGCTCATCGCGACGACGTGGGTGTCACCGTTCATGCCCGTGGCCCCCGAGGCGCGAATCCCACCGAGGGAGGAGGCCTTGCCCTGCACGTCCTGGAAACCGGTCCAGGAGCCGTCGTTGAGGCGCGTGGCCTGGTAG